>JBHHVL010000007.1:0-76881 GCA_046754245.1 Binatia bacterium
TCACCGGCGGCGCACCCGTTTGCGCCGTCACGGATACGACCAGCCCGGAAAGCTTGAATTCGCAGGGCATGGGCATTGATCAACCGTCGGCGGTGACGCCAGGGCTGCTGCACGGTAGCGCTGCGTGCGTGTGGCGAAGAACGAGTTGACATAACTACGTACTTATCAGACGTCTCGGTACTTGAGGGTGACCGCTTGGATTTCCTAGCCTCCAGGCGGCCGGAGTGTTTGCAAACGCTGCGCAAAGAAGGAAAAGATCCCAGTGCGGGCGGTTGCCAGGGACGGTCCGCCGGGGGTACAGACGACTCATGCCGCAAGACGCCGAAATCGACACCGCCAACGAAATCCTGCGCTCGATTCGCCGCATCGTCCGGCGGATCTCCGAGCAATCCAGGCTGATGTCCCGCGACGTGGGCATCACCCTGCCCCAACTGCTTTGCTTGAAGGCAATCGGAGAGCTGGAGGAAGCCGAGGACGAGGTGACGGTCGTCATGGTCGGGAAGCGTGTTCACCTGGCGCCGGCCACCGTCTCGCGGATCGTCGAACGGCTCGTCAACGCCGGGATGGTCAATCGAGAACGGCGATCCAAGGATCGCCGCAAGGTGTGCCTCTCCCTCACTGATCTCGGCCTCGAACGCTTTCAAACCCTACCGACGCCGTTTCAGGAGACTTTCGTTCAGCGATTGGCGAAACTCGACCGCAACGAGCGCGACGCACTCCTCGACTCCCTGCGTCGGCTCACACAGCTGATGGAGGCGGAGGATCTGGACGCGGCGCCGGTTCTCGTGCCGGGAAGCGACGTAAAGGACTCCTCATGAGGGTATAGGCGTGGCGCAGCGAACGGCCCACGCTTACCCCTCCATCCCGCGGCAGCGAGTGCGGGCTCGCTTCACGGCAGCCTCGAGCGTTGTGAGAAGATCCTTTCCTCTCGGACCGGCCAACTCCACGTACGTTTCGAAAACGGGGCGGGCGGCGGCGCGAAAACGCTTCCGTTCCCTCTCCTGGAGATGCAGCACGTTGATGCTGGGTTTCTTCTTTCGAATGACCTCCAGGCGCTCTTCGTTGAAACGCCGCTGCACGCCGTCGATGTAGACGTCGAGCTCTCCGATAATGTCGCGCAACATTCGCCGGCGATCCTCGCCCAGCTCGGAGAAGAGCTCGGGGCTTGCCGCCACGGTGGTCACGAACGGAGCATGCTGCGGAAACACGAGCCAGTCGGTCACCTCATAAAAGCTCATCTCCTGGATGGCGAAAATCGGATTCACCTGGCCGTCGATCATGTGCAGCTGCAGGGCGCTGTAGACCTCACCGTACGAGAGCGGCGTGGGGTGGGCGCCGTAGGCCTGATACGCCGCGATGAGGAGCGGAGACGTCATCACCCGGAACTTCATGCCGTCGAAGTCCTCGGGGCGACGCACCGGCTTCTGCGTGGTCCAGACCATCCACCCTTCGGAGAATACGCTCAGAAACCGCAGCCCCTTCTCGGCATAGAGCGCATCGAGCGTCGAGCGCAGCTTCGGCTCAGACAGGGCGCACCGATTCACTCTCTCGTCGTCACTCAGCACGAAGTGCAGCAGGAAGGCCTGTACCTCGGGAATCAACTTGCCGAGATGCCCGGGCGACGCCATCGCGAAGTCCAAAGTTCCGCTGTGCAGCTGTTCGAGAATGTGGTCGGAGGTTCCCAAAGCTCCGTAGGGATAGACGACGACGCGAACGGCCCCCTTCGTTCGCTGCTCGACCAGCCGTCTGAAACGCTGTGCGTACGCGTCCTGTACGCTGCCGCGCGCCTCTTCGATGGCGAAACGCCAGATCTCGACGTCGCGACCGGTCTGGACTTTGCCGCAGGCGAGGCAACTCATCGCAACGGCCATGGCCAGCAACCGGCTCGCGACGGTGCAAACGCTCTTGAATCGGTCAGTCCGCAAAGGCCAGATCTCGCAGCAGCAAGGCGATCTGAGGGAAGGCGATCACGAGGATCGACGCGCCGATCAGAATCAAGATGAACGGCGGCGTGCCGCGGATGACCTCGAAATACGGTCGCCGAAAGATGGCGATCGCCGTGAAGATGTCACAGCCGAACGGCGGCGTTGCGGAGCCGATCGCCACCTGCAGTGTCACCACTGTGCCGACCAGCACCGGATCGATCCCCGCACTGACCGCCACCGGATGGAACAGGGGCGTAAGGATCAAGATGGCCACGATCGGATCGACGAACATGCAGCCGATGAAATAGGCGACCGCAATCGTCGCCATGATGCCGGCGTAGCTCGAGTCGGCATTCAGGCCGAACGTGCCGGCGATCAGATGGGCAGGCAGCTCCGCATAGGCGATACTCCACGAGAACGCCGCCCCAGCCCCGACGAGGATGAAAACGACGGCCGTCACAACTCCGGTGGACAGGGCAATCGCGGGAATGTCGCGCGGCGAAAGCTCGCGGAAGACGAAGACCTCCAGAACCACAGCGTATAGGACCGAGACAGCCGCCGCCTCGGTCGGGCTGAACACGCCGGAGTAGATCCCTCCGATGATGATCACCGGGAAGCCAAGCGGCAGCGCCGCCCGCTTGCACGCCGCGATCCGATCCGGCCAGGTCGCCTTGGGGATCGGTTCGATCGCCAGCCTGCGCGTCGCGACGACACAGTAGCCGCAGAACAACACCAGGATGAGCAAGCCCGGACCGATCCCAGCGATGAAAAGCTCACCGATCGACGTGCCCGACACGACACCGTAGACGATCATCCCGATGCTCGGGGGGATCAACAGGGCGATGTCGCTGGCATTGATGATGAGGGCCGTACTGAAGCTGTCGGGGTAGCCCGCCCGGAGCAACCGGGGCCGCAACGGACCACCGACGGCCACGACAGTCGCCTGAGTCGAACCGCTCAGGGCTCCGAACAGCGTGCAGCTGACGGCCGTGGTGATCGGCAACCCTCCCCGGAGGTGACCGACGAAACCCGTCACCAGGTCGAGAAGACGATCGGCCGCCTGCCCGCGCGTCATGATATCAGCCGCGAAGATGAACATTGGCACGGCGATCAGGGCCGCCGGCTGCACACCACCGATCATCTGCTGGACCAGTGTCGACGGGTCCGCTCCCGGGAAGAACACCAAGAGCAGAGCCAGCGCCGCCACGAGCAACGGCACCTTCATCGGGAAACCGAAAAGAAGTAGCGACAGCATGATGGCGAGAAGAAACAGCGCAATCATCTGATCATCTACCGAGCCCCGGCTACACGTCCGCCGGAGGCGGCTCGTCGTATTGATCGCGGCGATCGAACGCGATGTATACTTCGTCTGCCGTCAGGTTCTTGATCAGCGCGAGCAGAAACTGAATCGCAGCCAGGAATAGACCCATCGGCGCCGCGAGGTACACGAGGTACAGCGGAATGCGCAGGACGGGCGACACCGCGCCCAGCTCACGCACGGTGCCAAGCACGTACTCGACCGCCAGCCACGTGAACACGAACAGCAGGGCGCTGGTGCTGCCGGTGATCAGGAGCATGACGAGCTTGCGCCAGCGCTCGCCCAATAGATCGTAGAGCGCAGTCATCCGAATGTGGCGCCCCTGGCTCGCCGCGTAGCCGATGCCGACAAAGGTTACGAGCACGATCAGGAAGCGGTTGATTTCCTCGGCGAAGAGCAGGCTGTAACCGAGCGTGGCCCGGAGCAGCACGTTGGCGATCGTGAGTGCGGCGATACCCAGGATGCCGCCGGCAAGGCAGACTTCCTCGAAACGAGTGATGGCACCAAACAACCCTCTCGCCCAGCGCATCTCGGTGATCCGAACCAGGGTTTCGCCCTCCCCACCCATCCGTTATCCAAACGCCGATCAAAGCCCGATCTGCCGAGCGACGTGGTCGAGGTGCTCGTCGGTATCGCCGAACGTGACCTCTGCCGACATCGCGTGCCGATAGTAATAGTGCAGATCATACTCGTGAGTGAATCCGATGGCCCCGTGCACCTGGTGGCCGAGCGCACAGACACGACGGTAGGCCTCGCTGACCCAGGCTTTGGCAAGCGACACCTCCAGCGATGCATCGAGCCCCTCGCTCAAGCTCCAGATCGCCTCGTATGCGATGAAACGCGAGCCCAGCACGTCGATCGCCATGTTTGCGCAGTGGTGCTGTACAGCCTGGAAGCTACCGACCGGGCGTCCGAACTGCGTGCGATCGCTCGCGTAGCCGACGGTCATGTCGAGGACCCGTTGGGCGCCGCCGACCATCTCGGCGCACGCCGCGGCAGCGCCGAGAGCCTCGATCGTCTCGATGACGGCAGGCGCAGAATGGACGTCGCCAAGTATGCGGCTCTTGGAGAGGAGCACCCCATCGAGAAGGATACGGTACTCGTGGTCGGGCCGCACGGTGTCGAGCCGCTCGCAGACGATCCCAGGGCTGTCCGCGTCCACCAGCCCCACGATAGCCTGGTCCCCATGCTGCGCCACGATCAGCAGCTGGTTTGCAGCATGGGCGTACGGGACGAACATCGCGTCGCCGCCGAGCACGTAGTCGTCACCGTCCGGTTGCGCCGCCAGAGAGCCTCTTCCGTCCGCGTAGCTCATGATCTTGGTACCCGCGGCGATCGGGCCGAGAAAGGCCTTCTTCTGCTCCTCGGTTCCGAAGCGGGCGATCGGAAGCGCGCCGTGCACGACGGTGCCGACAAACGGGCTGGGCGTCTGGTGCCTCCCGAGCTCCTCGATCAGCAGACACAGCTCAAGAAAGCTTTGGCCCAGCCCGCCGTGTTCCTCGGGCAGCGCGAGCCCCATCCAGCCGAGTTCGACCATCTCCTTCCACAGATCGGCGGCGTACCCTCTCGAATCCGTCTCCATCTCCCGCATGTGGGACATGGGAGAGCGAGCCTCGAGGAGCTCGCGCGCAGTGCGCTGGATGAGCTCTTGCTCGGACGTGAGGGTGAGATCCATCAGCGCTTAGGGGGGATCTTGTCGGAGCGCACCCAGACGCCCGGACGCTCTTCCCAGAAGAGCTGTGTCAGCACCCCACCGGTTTGCTTGGGATGCAAGAAGATGTCGCGCCACTTGGCGCCGTCGGTCTCACCCGAGTTCTCATCGAACGGCTCGACGCCGTGGTACTGGCACGCCTCCATGGCCTTGTCCCAGTTTCGCACCTCCAGTGTGACGTGGTGAGCGATCGGGCCACTGCGCTGGAGGAACCGTGCGATGAAGGAGCCCTCGTCTCCCCACGGCATGATGATCTCCCAGCAGATCGACGAACCGGGCACGTTCATGACGAGGTCCGCCATATCCGGATGCTCGTCGTCGGGCGTACGCCACACCTGAACGAAGCCGGCCACCTCCTCGTACCACCTTGCCAACTCGTCCCGGTCCCGGAAGGCCTGACAGACGTGGTCGATGTTGGCGATGCCGAGCGATGGCGCCTCGCTGACCTCGACGGTGTCCGGCCATTCCTTCGGATTGTCGCCGCACATCGAGTGATTGCCCGGGCCGTTGATCCGGAAGAGCACGCCCAGCCCCTGGTCGGGAGGCGAGAGTGACACCTCGACCCACTTCCCGGCCTGTCCGTTGGTCACCGTGACACCATGCACCGCCAGCTCCTTCTCGACAGAGGCGACGTCGGGCACCTCGAAAGCGACGTGATGCAGACCGCCGCGCCCGCCGCGCTCCTCGAGCCACTTTGCGAGGGGAGTGGCATCCCCGAGAGGGGCCAGCACCTCCCAATGCTGATTCCACGTTCCGGGCACTGCGAGCCGCACACCCCGGCAGCCCGCCTCTTGGTTCTCCCAGCTGCGCATACGCCGGTAGCCGAACAGCCCCACCATGAGCTCGACCTGCGGGTCGAGGTCGGGCACGACCTGACTGACGTGATCCAATCGGTAGAATTCCAGCATCGCTTATCCCTCTCCGTGTGCCTTCATGAAAAAGCCCTACTTGCAGACGCGACCGTGCATGCGCCGAGATTGTTCGCAACCCGAGATCAACTCGGGTGCGGCTCGATCCAGTCGTACCCCTTGTTCAGGAGCTCCTTCATCAGGCGCAGGTTGTAACGGTTCATCGCACCGATTCTGCGGCCGAGCTCGGCGACTTCTTCGTCGAACTTCTCCATGGAGTACACGTGGTTGACCAGGCCGATCTGCAACGCCTGCTGCGCATCGATGCGGACACCGGTGAAGATGAGCTCCTTGGTGCGAGCCTTGCCGATCCGTTCCGGGAGGCGCGTGAGACTGCCCCAACCAGGGCCATTCCCGCCAAACTCGGGTTGATCCGGGTCACCGTCCTCGGCGATCTTCGGGCGGTAGGGCGACTGGGCCGAGAGTGTGATCTCGGGCAGGCCGAGCTTGGCATCCTCACGCGCGACGATGAAGTCGGCGCCGAGCGCAAACTCGAGCCCACCGCCGAGCGCGTAGCCGTGAACGGCTGCAATCACGGGGATGCTCGCGCGCTCCATCATCTCGACGATTCGCTGGCCCATGCGCGCCTGCTCGACGCGATCCTTCTTCGTGAGCCGCTCGGACCACTCGAGGTCCATGCCGGCGCAGAAAGCGCGGCCCGCCGCGCGAAGCACAATGCCACAGACACCTTCGTCGGCATCCAGGTCGGTGAAGACCTGGCGCAGCTCAGTCATCATGGTTTCGTCGATTGCATTGAGCTTGTCGGGCCGGTTGAGCGTCAACGTTGCAGCCCGGTCCTCGATCTTCAGGATGAGAGTCTGGTACTCGGACATGGCTTCCTCCTCTTTGTTACGTTCTACTCGCGCGGGAGCCCGAGCCCCCGGGTTGCGATCACATTGCGCTGAATCTCCGTGGTACCGGCGAGAAATGTGGCGGCCACCGCGTCGAACGATAGATGACTGAAGGCCGCACCCAATGGCGCGCCCTCCCGTTGCCACAGCTTGCTGAGCTCCCCGAACACCTTGGCGCCCGTGCGCGCGAGCCGCTGATGCAGCTCGGCGCTGAAGAGCTGGTTCGCCGACGCTTCGTAGCCAGGTTCCTTGCCCGATGCCTGGATCGACGTCGTGTAGCGCGCCAGGTTGTACAAAACCCGCGTTTCGACGTAGCGTCGCGCGATCTCAAGACGAACCGAGGAGCGCCAGTCGTCGCGCACGTAACGCCTGCCCTCGTCGCTGCGAACAAAGCGCACCAGGTCTCCAATCGCCTGCTCGTACTTGATCGTCGCACCGATACCTGAACGCTCGAACGTCAACGTCGACATCGCCACGTACCAACCTCGGTTCTCGTCGCCCACGCGGTTGGCCACCGGCACACGCGCATCGTCGAAGAAGATCTCCGCGAAAGGCGCATCGCGCCGGATGTCGTCGATCGGACGCACGGTCACGCCCGGCGTCTGGACGTCCACCAGCAAGAACGTGATCCCGCGGTGCTTGCGTGCCTCGGGATCGGTGCGCACGAGGACAAACAACCAATCAGCGAACTGCCCGAGCGACGTCCAGACCTTCTGGCCGTTCACGACGTAATGATCGCCGTCGCGCACCGCGCGGGTCCGCAGTGACGCCAGGTCAGAACCGGCCTCCGTCTCCGAGAAGCCCTGTGCCCAAATGACCTCGCCCGAGGCGATCTTCGGAAGGTGGCGTCGCTTCTGCTCTTCGGTTCCGTGCGCGAGCAGGGTCGGGCCGAGCAGGTTGACGGCAATGCCGTTCACCTGAGGGGCGCGCGCCCGCATCATCTCCTCCTGGAGTACCAGCTCGTCAATCGGATCGAGGCCGGCCCCCCCGTACGACGTGGGCCAGTGTGGAGCGGTCCAGCCCTTCTCGGCGAGGGCGGCGGCCCACTGCATTGCCGCCCGGCGCCGCCCGGCATCCCCCGAACGAACATCGGCGATCCAGTTGTATCCCCGAACATCCTCCGGCTCGAGGCTGTGCTCTCTTTCCCTGTCCGGCGTGTACTCGGCGGGGAACCGCTCCGCAATGAAGGAGCGGATCTCCTCGCGAAACGCCGCCTGTTCCGGCGAGTCCTTCCAGTTCATATCGCCTCGCTTCGCGCGCCGGCGCGCCCGCTGGCCTGCGTTGGCTCGGTGTGCACCGTTTCGCGATCCCAAGTGGACGACGTGAGCCCACGCCGGCCCATCTCGCGCAGCCGGCGTTTGGCGACCTTGTCCGTGTGGGTCCGCGGCAACAGCTCGTCCGTGATCTCGACGTATCTCGGCACCATAAAACCGGGTAAGCGCTCGGCGCAGTGCTCGACGATCTCTTCAGGGTCGAGCGTCGCGCCGGGACGGCGGACGACGACCATCTTGACCTCCTCTTCCTCGAGGTCGGAGGGCACCCCGATCGCGGCAGACTCGAGAACGGCAGGGTGAAGGTTGACGGCGCACTCGAGATCGAAGGCCGAGATGTTTTCTCCGCGACGGCGAATGGCGTCCTTCATGCGGTCGAGGAAGTAGAAGTAGCCCTCTTCGTCGCGGTAGGCACGGTCGCCGGTGTGAAACCACATGTTGCGAAAAATGTGAGTCGTCGCCTCCCAAAAGCCGTAGTAGCCTGTCATCATGACAAAGGGCTGCCTGGGCCGCACGACGATCTCTCCCGACTCCCCGGGCTCGACCTCGCGATCGTGCTCGTCGACAACAGCCACCGCGAAGCGCTCCGAATGCTCCAGTCCACATGAGCCCACACGCCAGGTCCCGTACGGGCTCGCGATCGGGATTCCCGCCTCCGTGCTCGTGTAGGTCTCTACGGACCGAACACCGAAACGTTCGCGCATCTGGTCGTCGAGAGCCGACTTGCCCATATAGAACGACTCCAGCGGGTGGTCCTTGTCGCCGGGCGTCGGGGGCTGGTTCAGTAGAATCGGAATCATCGAAAAGACGCTCATCGACACGTTCGCGCTGAACCGACGCACGTCGTCCCAGAAGCGCGAGGCACTGAACCTCTCGACGATACCGATCGGCGTGCCCGAGAACAGAGCGGCCATCACTCCGTCCCACAATCCGGCTGCGTGAAAGAGGGGGAGCGGACAGAAGTAGTTCTTGCCCCACCCGTTCACGTAGCGCAGGGAGTCGAGCGCACAGGACAGCGCCAACGCGTGCGGTGTCATCACGCCCTTCGACGGCCCCGTTGTGCCCGACGTATACATGATCGCGTGCAGGTCGCTGAACGCAACGTCGACATGCGGATCCTCGTCCCGATGGTCGAGCAACCGGCGGAGCTCGACCGAACCGGGATGGGGTGACGGTGGATCGCCCGCGGTACGAATGACGACGCGGCTGACACCCCCGACCCGAGGGAGCACGTCGGCGACGCAATCCAAGAAAGATTCGTCCACAACGAGCGTCTTCACGTCGGCAGTGTTCAAGACGTGCTCGAGCACGTTCCCTTTGTATGCCGTGTTCACGGGCACGACGACTGCGCCCAGCTTGGCCAGCGCAAAGATGACATGAACGAAATCTGGCGAGTTGGGCAGCATCACGGCCACGTGGTCCCGCCGGCCGACACCCAGCGAAGCGAAACCTCGTGCCAGTCGGCTCGACACCTCGTGGACTTCACCGAACGTGATCTCGCCGTCGTCAAATCTCAAGAACGGCTTGGTTCGGTGAGTCGACGCCCGTTCTCGCAGGACGTCGGCGAGCACCAGCTCGTCGAGGTGGTAGTCTCGCTCGGGCGCGTGGATCAGATATCGACTCACCGTTCTCTGCATACGCGACACATCGCCGGACGAACCGGTCCCGTCGCAGGAGACAGACTGCGCGAGCCCCGCATGCAGCGGTGGCTCATGCGACGTCGCTCATCGAGCTCTCGACCGCCGGCAGCGGGCCACGTACCGGCACGCGCGGGCCCTCCAGCACCACACGAAAGCTGTCCTCGATAATGTCCAACCCCTCGGACAGCTCGTTCTCCGAAATCGTGAGCGGCGGCAACAGCTTCAGTACCTCGTCGTCGGGCCCAGCCGTTTCGATGATGAGACCGCGCTCGAACGCCGCGCGCGCGACACGCTCGGCAATCCCCGGGCACTCTACGCCTTGAATCAGGCCGCGGCCGCGCACGTCGCCGCACTGTTCCGGATACTCCTCCGCGACCGCCAGCAGACGCTCTCGCGCGGTGCGACCCCGCCGCTGCACCTGCTCCGCGAGCGCGTTGTCGGTCCAGAACGCGTCCAGCGACTCCGCCGCAGTGACGAACGCCGGGTTGTGGCCGCGAAACGTCCCATTGTGCTCACCGGGTGACCACATGTCCAGCTCCGGCCGAAGCAATACGATCGCCAACGGAAGGCCCAGCCCGCTGAGCGACTTCGACAGACACACGATGTCCGGCTCGATGTCGGCGGGCTCAAACGAGAAGAACGACCCAGTGCGCCCGCAGCCGACCTGGATGTCGTCGATGATCAGCAAGATATCGTGTGCACGCGTGATGGTGCGCAGGCGGCGCAGCCAATCGAGTGATGCCACGTTGACGCCGCCCTCGGCCTGCACGGTCTCGACGATGACAGCAGCAGGAGTTTCCATACCGCTGCCACCGTTGGTGAGCATGGTCTCGAAGTAGTCGAGCGTGTCCACGTCGTCGCCCAGCGCGCCGCAAAACGGCAGCCACACGGCATTGCTCAGGGGGATGCCGGCACCGGCACGCTTGCTCTCGCTACCCGTGCACGCCAGCGAACCCAGCGTCATGCCATGGAACCCGTTGGTGAACGCCGCGACGAGCGGCCGTTGCTTCACTTTGCGCGCCAGCTTGAGTGCCGCCTCGACGGCGTTGGTCCCCGTCGGGCCGGGGAACTGGACTCTGTAGCGCAGCCCGCGCGGCCGCAGCACGACCTCGTCGAATCGCTCGAGGAACCGCCGCTTTGCCGTGGTCATCATGTCGAGGCTGTGCACCACACCGTCACCGAGTAGATAATCCGTGGCGGCCTTTTGCAGCCGTCGATCGTTATGACCGTAGTTGAGCACACCCGCTCCGGCGAAGAAGTCCAGATACCGGCGACCGCTCTCCTCGAAAAGCTCGCAACCGCGCGCCGTCGCGAACACCACCGGCCACGACCGACAGTACCCGCGAACTTCGGATTCCAAGCGTTCGAATATATCCATGAATCATCCTCTCTCTTTGGGAAACGGCCCGATTCGGTAGAGCACTTCCCTCTCCTTGCCGTTCGGGAAGAGTGTCTCGTCGTAACCACGGCCGGAGACGGCCTCGATGGGGGCACCCAGGCCGCGCGCAAACGAACGGAACATCGCGATCGACGCCGTGTTGGACGGCGTCACCGTCGTCTCCATGAACCGAATCGGACGGCAGGCCGGCAGGTGGACCAAGCGATCGAGCAGCGTGCGACCGAGCCCGCGTCCGCGTTCGGCCGGGGCCACGCCGATCTGCCAGACGAACACGACGTCGGGCGCGTCCGGCAGGATGACCCCGATGACGAACCCGGTCAGCTCCCCGTCGCGCTCCGCCACGACGCACGTGTCGCGAAAGCGGTCGCACATCAGCAGATACATGTACGAGGAGTTCAGGTCGAGAACGCCCGCGTCACGCACCAGTCGCCACACGGCGGCACCGTCGGCGGTCCTGGTGGCGCGCAAGCCCGGAGGCTGGACTACTTCGGCTTCGAGTACGGTCATACAACCACGACACCGATCGGCTCACCGACAAAGGCCTGGCGAATCACCCAAACGCCGGCGGGGACTTTGTCGTCGATGGGTCGTCGAAACATACGGGGCCCTCTCTGTTAGCTTGTGACGCACTCAGTGCTGTAGTAATTACTTGCCTAGAAATGACTAGAATACTAATAAATTCCTGGAGGCAGCGCAAGTGAGCGAGGATCATGGGTCCCGGGCCGCCCGACCGCACGTGGCCTCAGACATCCTGCGGGCCCTGCGCCGGGTCCTGTACGGCATCACGCTGCACTCGAAGCAGCTGGCTCGCGAGAGTGGGCTCACCCTTCCCCAGTTGGCCGTCCTGCGAGCGTTGCGCGCGCGGAATCCCCCCGAGGCCACTGTCTTGGACGTCGCACGTGACATCGGGGTCGGCTCGCCGACCGTGACCGGGATCGCCGATCGCCTCGAACGTCTGTCGATGCTGGAACGCATCCGCAGCACGAGTGATCGCCGCAAGGTGTATGTCCGGCTCACCGAGCTCGGCGCGAGCCGAGTGCAATCTGTGCCCGAGCAGCCACAGGACCGGTTCGTGAAAGGCATGATGGCGCTTGCTCCCTCTGCTCGCGACACACTGCTCACGAGCCTGGAACAGATTGAGCTGGAGCTGATGGAGGCGCCACCCGATTTCGAGCCGGCCCCGGTCCTGGTCGCCGACGAGAAGCTCCACTCCGAAGAATCCTAAGAGGTGCGCATGATCGTTCGAAGCTTAGACGAGATCGTCGACACGGAACGCGATGTCCGGGCTCCCACCTTTCACAGCCGGCGGCTGCTGCTGCGCAGCGACCGCATGGGGTTCTCACTCCACGACACGATCCTGCATGCCGGCTCGGTAACGAAGATGTGGTATCGCAACCACGTAGAGGCCGTGTACTGCATCGAAGGCGAAGGGGAGCTCGAAGATCTCGAGACGGGGTGTCGTCATGCAATCACACCCGGCACGATGTACGCGCTCGATGGCCACGAGCGTCACGTGCTGCGCGCCATCACGGAGCTGCGCATGGTCTGCGTGTTCGACCCGCCGCTGACCGGGAAAGAGGTCCACGACGCAGACGGCGTTTACCCGCTGATCGACGACGAGCCATCTTCGACGAGTGCGGGCGAGCTATCGTCAAGCGTCGCGGATCGACGTGAATGATCAGGCAGCGTCCTTCGATTGCGATACGTAGACAGCTGTTCTCCAGCCCCAAAAGGAGCCTCTAAGGCCGAAAATGAACCGCCTGGAATGCAACTTGTCAGGCATACTCACCCAGCGAGCACTGCGAGATTGTCCAAGTGACCGAAACTCCAGCCATTCCATCCATTGTCGAGCGACGTAACATCGACGATGCTCATCTTGGTCCTCCACGGATCGGCACTTCACTGGTTCAGAATCTCGAATCGAAAGATTTGATCCGCCAGTCGTTGTCCTTCTCGTCCAGCGTAGCGCAGAGGATCTTGTTGCCGTCGGTTCGAACATTCACCAGCCCATAGATCAGGCCACCGACAACCATTGCCTCCCCTAGCGTGACCTTGTCCTTCTTGGCTTTGGCGATATGGAGGGTCGCCCGGTCCAAGGCCTTGCCCGAAAGGGTGCTGATGATATTCCCGCCCGTGTCTTTCACCTCGAGTTTCTTCGCAAAGCCGAGGTCGATGCTGCGTCCCAGCTCTGTCGAGTAGACCAGGGGCGTGACGAGATCATCGTCGTCATCGTCCAATTGCAGATACCCAGCCGTGTCGCCCGCGGCTCAACCTCGGTCGTCGGCTCTACAGCCACATCCATCGTGCCAATCATCATCCCGTCGAGGCTCTCCGAACCTGTCATTTCCTTCAGCCATCCCCCGCCCCTTCACTAATTTCACCAGACTCGCTGTCTCACGTCACATTGGCACAGGGGGGATACGGATGCAGTCGGACCCTATCGCCTTCGTCACCGTTTTTGATCAGCGCCACGCTTTTCAGTGAGACGAGCAAGAGGAAAGACGCTTAAACAGGTAACAGTAACAGGGGTCAAGTCGCGGCTTGCGACAACTCCCCTTCCCACCGTAAGCGTGAGTTCACCCTGCTGGCGTACCGGGATTTCACGAGCGCTACCAATGCGACAGCGAGCGAGCTGTTCGGTATCACCAAGACCCCCGTAACTACGGCCGTCAGGCGGGCTCGTGCAACCTGTCCCGACACGGGGAATACCGCCGCCAGTATCGACAACGTTCCGACACTCTGCAGAACAAGTCGCAAGCCGCGACTTGACCCCCTTGGCGACCGTCGCAAGCCGCGACTTGACCCCCTTGGGACCCCTCGGCTCGGTTCGCTCGCCGGCTCGTGCCCGTCAAAGAACGCGATCGCCGATGCGTTTCCAGCGCGGGCTAAAAGCGTGGGCGTCCCAGGACCAGTAGAGTACGAAGGCCTTGCCGAGAATCTGGTCAATCGGAACCGTTCCCCAGAAGCGGCTGTCGTGGCTTGAATCCCGGTTGTCCCCCATTACGAACACCTCCCCCTCGGGGATCTTGATGGGACCGAAGTTGTCCCTCTGGCTACGCCGCCGCGGGAGGCTCTGGTCCCCGTAGAACGCGAAGGGGTCCGGGATTTTCTCGCCGTTGATGTAGACCTGCTTGTCACGAATCTCCAGTGTTTCACCCGGCAGTCCGATAACACGCTTGATGAAGTCCTTGGACTTGTCTTTGGGGTAGATGAATACGACCACATCGTCCCGTTCGGGAGTGTGAAAATCAAGTATCCTGCCACCAACAAAAGGAACGCGAAGCCCGTAGAGGAACTTGTTTACCAGCAGGTGGTCGCCGATCTGGAGGGTAGGCAGCATGGAGCCGCTCGGGATCTTGAACGCTTGAACGACAAACGCACGGATGAATAACGCGAGTAGGATCGCGACCGCGAGAGCCTCGGCGTACTCCCGCCAGGTCGACGTCTCCTGCTTGCCCTCCGCCGCACCTTTCCTTGTCAGCTTCTTCGACTCTTCCATCTAATCACCCACCTTGAGAACCGCGCGGAAAGCCTCTTGGGGAATTTCTACGCTCCCTACCCGCTTCATCCTCTTTTTCCCTTCTTTCTGCTTCTCAAGCAACTTACGTTTTCGTGTAATATCTCCGCCGTAGCACTTCGCGGTAACGTTCTTGCGCATAGCCTTGACCGTCTCTCTGGCAATGACGCGACTGCCAACCGCCGCCTGAATAACTACCTCGAACATCTGACGAGGTATGAGTTCCTTCATCTTGCAGGCGAGTTCTCGACCAAAGTAATAGGCGCGGTCACCGTGACAGATCACCGAGAGGGCGTCTACTCGGTCACCGTTGATGAGGAGATCCAGCTTCACGAGTTTGGCCACACGAAAATCCAACGCTTCGTAGTCCAGAGAGGCATAGCCACGAGACACCGATTTCAACCGGTCGTAGTAGTCGTAGACGATCTCGGCCAGCGGTATGTCGTAGCTCACTATCGCCCGGCCCTCCCCCCTAAAACTCAGCCCGGTCTGCTCTCCACGTTTCTCCTCACACAGCGCCAGCACTCCGCCGAGATAGGCGGTCGGGACGTGAATGGTAGCGGCTACGAAGGGTTCAGACACGCTCTCTATATCGCCGGCATCCGGCAACAGCGCGGGACAGTCTATCTCTTCTTCCCTCCCGTCCTTGAGTCTGACCCGGTAGGCCACCGTCGGCGCGGTCGTAATGAGTTCCAGACCGAACTCTCGTTCCAAGCGTTCCTGAGTAATCTCTATATGAAGAAGTCCAAGAAACCCGCAACGAAACCCAAACCCGAGGGCGAGCGAACTTTCGGGCTCGTAAGAGAAAGAGGAGTCGTTCAGCTTCAGCTTCTCTATGGCATCCCGAAGCCCCTCGTACTGGCCGCTGTCAATTGGGTACAGTCCGGCAAAGACCATCGGTTTGACGGCGTGAAAACCCGGCAACGGCTCGTCGCAACCACCCACACCCAGCGTGAGGGTATCCCCTACTTCGGCCTCGTCGATGTTTTTTATTCCGGCCGCTACGAAACCGACGTCGCCGGCCCTCAGCCCCGGCACCTCCACGGGCGCCGGAGAAAAGGCGCCGACCCTGGTCACCTCGTACTGCTGCTTGGACTGCATCATCCTTATCTTGTCGCCTTTCTTGAGGGCGCCGGCCACCACGCGGACGAGTACTACCACCCCGTGGTAGGGATCAAACCAGCTGTCAAAGATCAGGGCTTTGAGAGGACCCTCCTCCTGTTTCGGCGGGGGAATACGCTCTACCAGAACGTCGAGTAACGTGTCCACGCCCTGCCCGGTTTTCGCGCTGATCTCGAGGGCGTCGGACGCGTCGAGCCCGATCAGCTCTTCGATCTGGGCCCTTACTCTCGCCGGGTCCGCGCTGGCGAGGTCGATCTTGTTGACCACCGGAATGATCTCCAGATCGTGATCCAGTGCGAGATAGACGTTGGCGAGGGTCTGGGCTTCCACCCCCTGGGTCGCGTCAACGACCAGAAGGGCTCCTTCGCAGGCGGCCAGAGAACGCGACACCTCGTAACTGAAATCCACGTGTCCCGGCGTGTCGATGAGATTGAGCTCGTAACGTTCCCCGTCGGCGTGTCGGTGATAGAGGCGAACCGCCCGGGCCTTGATCGTTATGCCCCGTTCACGTTCCAGATCCATGTCGTCGAGCAACTGCTCCGCCATGTCCCGAGAGGAAACCGTCCCTGTAGTTTCAAGAATACGATCGGCGAGGGTGGATTTCCCGTGGTCAATGTGCGCGATGATGCAAAAATTACGAATAAGAGGATCGTTCATGGCTGGCTCTGCAGCCGGGCCGGGAACCCGGGAAACTGGTTGCGCTCAGATACGAGATCGAAAAAAATCGACCGTCTCCGCGAGCCCCACCGTCAGCGAAGTGCGTGGCTCCCAATTCAAAACCTTCGCGGCGAGAGAAGCATCAAGTACCGAGCGCCTTACCTCGCCGTCTCGAGCCTCGCCATGAACCGCGACCCCTTTACCGCCTATGAGCCCCCTGAGCAGTTCGCTCAACTCGAGAACGTTGGTCTCCTTGCCGGTACCGATGTTGACTCCCCCGTCGTAACCCGCCTCCAGGCAGGCCATGTTGGCCCTCACCACGTCGCCAACGAACACGTAGTCACGGGTTTGCTCACCGTCACCAAAGATCATCACGTCCTCGTCGCGGAGGAGTTTTTCGCAGAATATCGCTATCACGCCGGCTTCGCCGTGTGGATCTTGGCGCGGTCCGTAGACGTTCGCGTAGCGAAGAGCGGTGTACGCGACCCCCCGGCAGAGCGCGTAGTAGTGTAGGTAGTGCTCCCCGGAGAGCTTGCTCACGCCGTAGGGACAAACGGGATGGAGAGGCTGTCCCTCGTCACAGGGCAAGACTTCGGGGTCACCGTAGACCGTTCCTCCCGACGACGCGAATATAACCCTCCTGGTGCCCGCTCGGCGGGCGGCCTCGACGACGTTTACGAGACCCAGGACGTTCACGCTGGCGTCGAAGATCGGCTGCTCCACGGATACCCGCACGTTGATCTGCGCGGCGTGGTGGCTGATGAAGTCGGGTTTCTCCGACACGATCAGGTTGGCGACCTCCTCCGACCTGATGTCGAGCTCTTCGAAACTGGCTTCCTCAGGAACGTTCGTAAGGTGCCCGCTCGAGAGGTCGTCGACGACCAGCACTTCGTGACCAGCTTCGACGCAGGCCTGGGCGATATGGGAACCGATGAATCCGGCACCGCCCGTGACTAATATCTTCACGCTATCCTATTACCCCGCTTACCCGTCGGTGTTCTCTGGGACGGCAACGTAGGCTGCCGCGACTCAGACACCGAGGCGTCTCCTGAAATAGTCCACCGTCTCGGACAGCCCCTGTTCAAGAGGCACCTGCGGTTCCCAGCCCAGCGACTGCTTGGCCCTGGTGATATCGGGCTGTCTCACCTTCGGATCGTCTTCTGGCAGCTCTTCGTAGACTATGCGCGAATCGGAACCCGACAGATCCCTGATGGTGACTGCGAATTGTCCTATCGTCATTTCTCGCGGGTTCCCGAGGTTCACCGGGCCCCCGTCATCCGACCACAACAGCCTCACGAGGCCTTCCACGAGGTCGCTCACGAAACAGAAGCTTCGAGTCTGGCTGCCGTCACCGTATACCGTAATGTCCTCACCGGTGAGCGCCTGGCAGATGAAGTTCGGCACCACCCGTCCGTCTCGCATCCGCATCCTCGGCCCGTAGGTATTGAAAATACGGGCGATACGGGTGTCTACCCCATGGCTGCGATGGTAGGCCAGCGTCATCGCCTCCATGAACCTCTTGGCCTCATCGTACACGCCCCTCGGACCGACGGGGTTGACGTTCCCCCAGTACTCTTCCCTCTGCGGATGTATCAAGGGATCGCCGTACACCTCGGAGGTGGACGCCACCAGAATCCGCGCGTCTTTCGCCTTCGCCAGCCCCAAGGCCTTGTGGGTGCCGAGCGAGCCAACCTTGAGGGTCTGAATCGGCAGCTCGAGATAATCCACCGGACTGGCCGGAGAGGCAAAGTGCATGATGACGTCCAGCGGACCAGCGACGTAGACGTAGTTGGTGATGTCTTGCTCGAGAAAGGTGAACTTCGGGTTCTCCAGAAGCGAAGCGATGTTCTCGATGTCGCCGGTGAGTAGATTGTCCACCGCGACGACTTCGTGGTCGTCGGCCAGAAACCGCTCGCACAGGTGCGACCCTATGAAACCCGCGCCCCCGGTAACCAGGATCCTCGCCATCGCCCCACACCCCCTTGTCTCTAATGGGTCACCGGAGGGCGGCCGATCGCAAAGTAGTTGAATCCCAACTTGGCCATCTCCCCCGGCTCCCAGAGGTTTCGCCCGTCAAAGATCACCGGCTCTTTGAGTTTTCGACGCACCCTTTCAAAGTCCGGCCGGCGAAATTCGTTCCACTCGGTTACCACCAACAGGGCGTCGGCTCCATCGAGGGCCTCGTAGTTATGGCGATGGTACTGCACCCTGTCGCCAAATACCCGTTCGGCGTTTTCTATCGCTTCGGGGTCGTGAACACTCACCGTCGCGCCGGCAGCCAGCAGATCCTCGATCAGCCCCAACGCCGGCGCCTCTCGTATGTCGTCCGTACGAGCCTTGAAAGCGAGGCCCCAGATCGCGAAGTGACGCTCGCTGAGATCGCCATCGTAGTAGGCGGCCACCTTCTCGAACAGACGGCGTTTCTGCCTGTCGTTGACCTCATCGACCGCCGAAAGCAGGCGGAAATCGAGTCCTTGTTGACGGGCCGTGTGAATGATGGACCGCACGTCTTTAGGGAAGCACGATCCGCCGTACCCGAGACCGGCGTAAAGAAAGCTCATCCCCAGCCTCGCATCCAACCCGACGCCCCGTCTAACGAATGAAACGTCGGCGCCCACCGCTTCACAGAGGTTTGCGATCTCGTTGATGAACGAGATCTTGGTCGCCAGCAGCGCGTTAGCGGCGTACTTGACCATCTCCGCGCTGGCGTTGTCCATGATGAGTACCGGAGCGCCGCTGCGCACGAACGGAGCGTATAGCTCTCGCATGACCTCGACCGACTTCTCACTGCTGCAGCCCAGGACGACACGATCAGGTTTAAGAAAATCGTCGATCGCCGCGCCCTCTTTCATGAACTCGGGGTTCGACACCACGTCAAAGGGATGGTCCGATCGGGCCGCAATGATCTCCTGCACCTTGGCGTGGGTGCCAACCGGCACCGTGCTCTTGCAAACGATTACGCGATAGCCATCCATAAGGTCGCCGATATCCTCGGCAACCTTGCAGACGTATCGCAGGTCAGACGAACCATCCTCCCCTTGCGGGGTACCCACGGCTATGAAACAGACCATAGCGTGGCGGACGGCACCGGGCAGGTCGGTAGAGAACGACAGTCTTCCCTCGGATACGTTACGCTTGATGAGTTCTGCCAATCCAGGCTCGTAGATAGGCACACGCCCCTGTCGAAGCGCGTCAACCTTCGCCTGATCCACGTCGACACATATCACGTCGTTGCCACTTTCGGCGAAGCAGGTGCCAGCGACAAGGCCGACGTAACCCGTGCCAATGATCGCGAGTTTCACTCTGAGACCTCCAATCTACACTTCGACATAGGATAGAGCCGTAACCGTTTACAATATACGTTCGGCCAGGCGCGTCCACCTCTCCACCGAATTCCCGGTCAGTCCGCTACCACGGCTAGCCTGCCGGCATCGGCCTCGTTCCGGTCCTGGGACGGTGGAAGATCCTCCGCAACCACGTATACCGGCTTGTCCTGACTCTCGTGATAGGTACGAGCGAGCATCTCGGCCAACAGGCCGATGGTTACGAACTGGACCCCGGTAACGACGAGAAGTATGGCGAACAGGACTATGGGACGGCTGCCAAGTTCCACCCCCATGAAGACCTTCTGGATACCCAGCCAACCCAGCAGCAGGGAACCAGGTACACCCATGACAAGGCCTACGAGGCCGAACACGTGAAGAGGACGGGTAGCGAATACCGACAGGAACTTCACCGTCATCAGGTCCAGAACGACCCTGACCGCTCTCGAGATACCGTATTTTGATTCTCCTCTCACGCGGGGGCGATGGTTGACCTTTACCTCTGCGACCGAGGCGCCCAGATCCCAAGCGATCGCGGGAATGAATCTGTGCATCTCACCGTAAAGCCGCAAGCTCCGCGCGATATCGCCCGTGTATACCTTGAGCATACACCCGTAGTCATGAATGCGAACGTTCGTGGCCAAGCGGATGAAGTAGTTAGCTACGAGCGAAGGGATACGGCGAAGTACCAGGGTGTCTTGACGCTTCTTGCGCCACCCACTCACGACGTCGTAGCCTTCCTCCATCTTCTCGAGCAATCGAGGGATGTCTCGAGGATCGTTCTGAAGATCAGCGTCCATGGTAATGACAACGCCGCCCTTACTGTTGCGCAAGCCCGCGGCGATCGCCGCGGTTTGACCAAAATTACGTCTGAAACGCACAACCCGCACGTGGGCATCGCCGGCGTGAATGTCTTTCAACAGTTCCATCGATCCGTCGGACGAGCCGTCGTCGACGTAGATGATCTCGTAACTGCCACCCAGCTCCCTCATCACGCCTGTGATCTCGACGTGAAGTGGTTCGAGGTTTTCTCTTTCGTTATAAACAGGAATGATCAGTGAGTAGTCCACGGTTAGCCCTCCTCCGAATGGAAATCCGTCAGAGCCATGAATTGCTTGAAGCGTTCGTCGACTTCTTCCCTATCGAGCGTGCGAAGCCGATTGAGGCCGAAATCCTCTACGACGAAAGAGGCGACCACGCTTCCGTATACTATCGCACGCCGAAGGGTCTTACCTGTCAACTCCTCGGTCTCGGCGAGGCAACCGAAGAGTCCCCCGGCGAAACAGTCCCCGGCGCCGGTCGGATCGGTGACGGTCTCGAGAGGGAAAGCCGGCACGGCGAAAATATCGTCTCGAGTAAACTGCAAGGCACCATACTCGCCGCGCTTGACGAGCAGAATCTCCGGTCCCATATCCAGAATCACGCGCGCCGCCCGCACCAAATTGGTCTCGCCGGAAAGTAGAAAAGCCTCTGAATCGTTGATGCTCAGGAGATGGACGTTTCCGAGCAATGCCGCCAGTCCACTCCCCTCTTCGACTATCCAGTGATCCATCGTGTCAGCACCGATGAACGACGCCGAACCCAGCTGCGACAGCACGTCCGCCTGGAGCGAAGGGATTATGTTCGCCAGGAATACGAACTCACTGTCCCGATAAGCCGCCGGGAGTACCGGCCGGAATTTTTCGAAGACGTTGAGCTGAAGATCCAGCGTATCGCGAACGTTCATGTCGCGATGGTAGCGCCCGCTCCAGCGAAAGGTCTCGCCGTCCACTACCGAAAGGCCGTCCAGATCTATGCCCCGCGACGCCAGGAACTCGCGTTCCGCGGCCGGAAAATCCTGCCCGACGACGGCGACCATGTTTACGGGGGCGAACAAACTCGCCGCGACGGCGAAGTACGAACAGGATCCACCCAAGACACCGGTCGCGCTGCCGGCGGGTGTCTCGATGGAGTCGAACGCGACAGAGCCTACGACGCACACCTGATTGCTCAATCCTCGCCTCCTACGTTGAGTACCCGTTGGAGTATAGGCGCGAGTTTCTCCAGTCGGTCGCTCGGTATAAGTTTCCTGTCAGTAACCACCGCGTTGTCCAGCGCGCGTCCGCACGCGCATTCGCGAGACCGTTCAACAACTGCCGCGGCCTCCTTCACAACACGGCGTGCCATCTGCGAATTAGCTGATAATATCCGTATTATCTGCTCCGCGTCTACCCCTTCCTCGCCATCACGCCACGAGTCATAATCGGTAACCAGCGCGAGCGTCGCGAAACACATCTCCGCCTCTCGTGCGAGTCGGGCCTCGGGAAGGTTGGTCATGCCGATGACCTCGCCCCCCCAGCTGCGGTACATTCGCGATTCCGCCCGCGTAGAAAACTGAGGTCCTTCGATGCATACGTAGGTACCCCCGCGGTGAACCGAGCCCCCGCAGTTGTCTGCGGCGGCGGCCAGCTGCCGCGACAGCTGCGCGCATACCGGATCAGCGAAGGAGACGTGCACGACCAGGCCGTCGCCGAAGAAAGTCGAGGGCCGGCCTATCGTGCGATCGATGAACTGGTCCGGAACCACGAGGTCGCCTGGCACGAAGCTCTCCTTGAGACTGCCTACCGCGGAAACGGCTATCACCGCTCGAGCACCAAGCTTCTTTAGAGCGTAGATATTCGCCCTGAAGTTCAACTCACCGGGGATGATGCCGTGGCCCCGGCCATGACGGGGCAGGAAAGCGACGGAGGTACCGGACAAACGTCCGACGACGATCGCGTCCGAGGGAGGGCCAAAAGGCGTGTCGACGGTCACCTCTTCGGGTTGTTCGAGCGCTTCCATGTCGTAGAGACCGGTGCCGCCGATAACGCCGAGAAACACTTCTTGTCTCACTGCCACTCCCTACCCGGAAATGAACCGCAGTTTCGGACCACCCTCGAGGCGCAGTTCTTCGACGGGATCCAGTATGTCGCCGTTGATGGTGAAGGCTTGTGGGCTCGCGAACCGGACGACTACCCGCGCACCCATGTTATCGTACATCTGCTCCAGCCCTGAGGGGAACCCGCGAAAGAAACGCCACAGCTTGCCCAACATGGCGCCCGCCGTACAACAGCCGGCGAGCAGGTGGAAGTGGCCTCGCTTACGCGAACTCATGTAGAAGGGCTTGATGCCCAATCCCACGTGACTGATGGTCGACGCAAGAAGCATGTTGAACGACCTCAGAGGAACCCTTTCTCCGTCACACTCCACGTCGGCCTCGAAACTGGCCACGACCCCGGTAATCAAAGACGTGCCAACAAGGTTGGAAAAGAAAAGACGTGCCAACAAGCCGAAAGCGCTCAGCGGACCCGGGTTCTTGGTGCTGTAATACTGCCTCAGGAAGTTCACGACCAGACCGGCACCGACCAGGTAGCCGTAGTCATGTTCGTTGACCTTGAGGAGTTCGCGCAGTACCACTTCATGGGTGTGCCCGCTGCGGTAATCACGCACGACGTGAGAGAGCATCGATTCGGCCTTCCTACGTCTTGCCCCAATAGATCGAGAGAGGTTGTTGATCGTCCCACCCCGCAGAGGCAACAACAGCGGCATCTCGGCTTCCCCCCACAAGGCCAGGGCCCGTGTGAGGGTGCGGTACATGCTCCCGTCGCCGCCACATACCGCGAGGATGTCAATATCACAATCATGAAATCGCAGCAGGGCCTGTTCCAGCTCCGCGATGTCGCCAGTCGCGACGACTTCGCCGTCGGTGCCCACCAGGTCAGAAAAACGTTTCATCCTCTGCGCGTGCTCGCGGTTGCCCCGAGCGTGCGGGTTAACGATCACACCGATACCGGCCATCGCTGCCTCTCCGCCACCAGCTGGCCGCAGGCAGCCATGATGTCCTGCCCCCTGCTGCTCCTGACGGTCGTGTGTATACCCGCGTCTAACAGTCGCCGCTGAAACGCAGACACACGGGCCGGTGTCGAGCAGCGGTAAGTCGTACCCGCAAAAGCGTTGAAGGGGATGAGGTTCACCTTGACGGTCAAGGCCTGAAAAAGTCGAATCAACTCCCCGGCGTCGGCGGCTCCGTCGTTGACGCCATCGAGCATGACGTACTCGAAGGTAATCCGTTTGCGTTGCGGAAGTTCCAGGCGGCGGCAGGTCTGCACGAGATCCGCCAAGGGATAGCGCAGATTGACCGGCATGAGCCGGTCGCGGAGGTCGTCGGTCGCCGCCGTCAGAGAAACCGCGACGTTGACGTTCACCTCTTTCACCAAACGTTCGAGCTGCGGTAGGAGGCCAACGGTAGAAACGGTAATCCGCCGGGGAGAAATCCCCAGTCCCCATCGCGCGGTCATGATCCCCAGCGCGCGAACCAGACGATCGTAGTTCGCCAGTGGTTCTCCCATCCCCATGAACACGTAGTTGGTAATCGGCTGTTCACCGGCGACCTCGCGGGCGCGAAGAACCTGCACGACGATCTCGAAGGGCTCGAGGTTGCGACGCAGCCCGAGAGTAGCGGTCGCGCAGTAGTCACAACCCATCGCGCAGCCTACCTGCGACGACAAGCACAGGGCCAGACGGGTTTCCCGGGGAATGAGGACACTCTCCACCGCCACGCCATCACGCAAGCCAACGAGCAGTTTGCTCGTGCCATCGACCGAATTGTAGGTCGCGAGTCGAGTCGGCGCGTCGCACTCGAAGTCCAACGTGAGCTCCGAACGCAGTTCCGCGGGGAGATTGTGCATGCTATCCACAGCCGTCACCGCTCGGTTGTAGAACCAACCGGCTAGTTGCGAGGCGCGATACGGTTCGAAGCCCTTGGTCGCCACCCACTCGCCGATTTCGCCAAGAAACAGCGAGCGGATATTGGGACGCCGCTTCTCAACCCGCGCGGGGATGGATGTCGAGTTCGTTGAAAAAATATCCGATCTCAAAAGCCGCTGTCTCTGGTCCGTCGGAACCATGAGCCGCGTTACGCTCGACGTCGGTACCGCAGAGGTCCCGGATGGTCCCCTTGGCGGCCTCTGCCGGGTTGGTCGCGCCAAGCAGTTCCCTGTAGCGCGCGATCGCGTTCTCACCTTCCAGCACTGAGACCAGAACCGGTCCTTCGGACATGAAGGTTGTCAGATCCGAGAAGAACGGCCTCTCCCTGTGTACCCGGTAGAAAGACTCAGCCTGCGCCTTGGTCAGGTGAACCATCCGGCTCGCTATCACCCTGAGCCCGCCCTTCTCGATGATGTCCAGTACAGCACCGATGGAGTCCTTTGCGACAGCGTCGGGCTTAATGATCGAGAGCGTTCTTTCCGCCATGTTCCAAGCTTCTCCTCGTCGTTCTCAAGGTATCACGTGCCCCTTGCCATCGCCGCTTCGAGCGTAACACCCAGTTCCGCGGGACTGCCGGCTACCGCCAGTCCTGCGGCTTCCAGAGCGGCGACCTTCTCGGCCGCGGTGCCCTTACCCCCAGATATTATTGCGCCGGCGTGGCCCATTCGCTTGCCAGGAGGTGCGGTCTTGCCCGCGATGAAGGCGGCGACGGGCTTGGTCATGTTGGCCTTGATCCACTCGGCTGCCGACTCTTCGGCACTGCCACCGATCTCGCCTATCATCAGGACGGCGTCCGTATCGGGATCTTCGTTGAACAGCTCAAGGGCGTCGACAAAGCCGGTTCCTATGATCGGGTCCCCCCCGATTCCGATACAGGTGGACTGCCCTATGCCGAGCCGTGAAAGCTGATGCACGGCCTCGTAGGTAAGGGTCCCGCTGCGGGATATCACCCCTACGCGACCCGCCGCGTGAATGTAGCCCGGCATGATCCCCACCTTGGCCTCGCCCGGCGTGATGATACCCGGGCAATTAGGACCGATGAGACGCGAACAACGACCTTCCAGAAAACGCTTCACGCGTACCATGTCTGCCGTGGGAATACCTTCTGTTATACAGACTATGAGGCCTATACCCGCGTCGGCGGCCTCCATGATCGCGTCCGCCGCCCCCGGCGGCGGCACGTAGATGACCGATACATTCGCGCCCGTTCTCTCCACGGCCTCTGCAACCGTGTCGACGATCGGAACGCCTTCGTATTCGGATCCGCCCTTGCCGGGCCGAACGGCGGAGACCATCTTGGTACCGTAATCCCGACAGCCCAGCAGATGGAACTTGCCGGTCACACCGAGTCCTTGCGTCACGACCCTGCTCGCCGAATCGAGGAGTATGCTCATGTTCTTACCGCCCTTGCCTCCCTACAACCCGGCCGCCTTGACGGCCTTGGCCGCACCGTCGGCCATGTCCTCAGCGGTGATGATGGCCAGATCCGACTCCGCGATGATGGCCTTGCCCTTCTCGACGTTGGTCCCCTCCAACCTGACCACCAAGGGTACCCCGACCTCTACATCCCTAGCCGCTTCGACCACTCCGGCAGCCAACACGTCGCACTGCATGATACCGCCGAATATGTTGATGAAAACCGCCTTCACCTTGTCATCCGAAAGGATGATCTTGAACGCTTCTGCAACCTTCTCGGCCGTCGCCCCGCCGCCCACATCGCAAAAGTTGGCCGGCGAGCCACCGTGGTGATTGATGATGTCCATCGTCGCCATGGCGAGGCCGGCGCCGTTGACCATACAGCCTATATTGCCGTCTAGCGCTATGTAGCTAAGATCGTACTTCGCCGCCCAGGTTTCTTTGGAATCCTCCTCATTCTCATCCCGCAGCTCGGCGATTTCCGGATGACGGTAGAGCGCGTTGTCGTCAAAGGACACCTTGGCGTCGAGCGCGACGATGTCACCATCGCCGGTAAGCACCAAGGGGTTTATCTCCACCAAGGAGGCGTCGAGTTCGGTAAAGGCACGGCTCAGCTGTTTCATGAAGGTTACCGCCTTGGCCAAGCTCTGTGCCGGGAGTTCCAGCCAGTAGGCCGTCCGCCGGGCCTGACAATCAAGAAGACCAACCGCGGGGTCTATTTCCACCCGCAGTATTTTTTCGGGGGTCTCCTCGGCGACTCTCTCGATCTCCACGCCACCTTCGATACTCGCCATCATCACCGGGCGGCCCACTGCGCGGTCTACAAGCATGCTGAGATACAGCTCACGGGCTATGTCGCAACCCTCTTCGACCAAAACCTGGCGAACCCGACGGCCCAGAGGACCGGTCTGGCGCGTGACCAGCAGACTGCCGATCATCCCGTCAACAGCGGCCCGGGCTTCCTCGGCCGACCGGACGAGCCGTACTCCGCCCGGCATACCGTGAGGCGGCAACCCCTCTCTGGCCAGATGCTCGTGAAACAGGCCTCCGGCCTCTTCGGCGCTGGTCACCAACGCGCCCGCACCCCGCCCCCCCGCGTGTATCTGAGCCTTGACGACGGCCACCTCACTCCCCAGTTCCTCGACCGCGGAGGCGGCTTTCTCCGGGTCGTCGACGACGATGCCGCGCGGCACGCTCAGACCGAATGCTGCGAGCTGGGCTTTGCCCTGGTATTCGTGGACGTTCATGTGGCTTACCTCTCCGGTAGGATCTAGCGCAGGAGCAAATCCCGCAAGGACTTGAGGGTGACGTCCCGGCCCAGCTTGGCGATGGCCTTGGTAAGCGGAATCTCCTTCGGGCAGACCTCGACACAGTTTTGCGCGTTTCCGCAGTCCGACAGGCCGCCGCGGCCCATGATCGTACTCAAGCGCTCATCGGCCGTCATCGCCGCCGTGGGATGGGTATTGAACATGTAGACCTGCCCTAGCGTGTTCGCGCCGATGAAATCAAAGGAATCGCTGTACTGGGGACAGGCTTCGAGACAGCAGCCGCAGGTCATGCAACGAGAGAAAGCGTAGGCTTCCGCTTGGCTGTCCTGCGACTGACGCGGGCCGGCTCCGAGATCGTAGGTCCCGTCGATCGCGACCCAGGCCTTCACCCTTTTCAGGTTTTCGAACATCCGGCTGCGGTCCACCACCAGGTCGCGGACCAAGGGGAACTTCGCCATCGGCTCAAGGGTAACGGGCTGCTCGAGGTTGTCGATTAGGGTGGAACAGGCCTGCCGCACCCTGCCGTTGATGACCATCGTGCAGGCCCCACAGACTTCCTCCAGGCAGTTGGATTCCCAGACCACCGGGCGCGTTCGCTCCCCTTGCCTCGTAACCGGTGCCGCCTGGATCTCCATAAGAACCGAAATCACGTTGTGTTGAGCCTTATAGGGAATGGAAAATTCCTCCCAGTAGGGTTCCGACTCGGGACCATCCTGCCGCCTGACCTTGACCTCTATGGTGTCGACTCGCTGAGACATCCGCGCCCCTTTACCTGATATCCACGTTGTAGACCCGCTCGCGAGGAGGGATGAACCCCGTGTCTACATCCTCGTAGGCGAGCTGAGGCCCCGAGGCGGTCCAGCTGGCCCGCGTGGTCTTGAGAAAATTGTCGTCGTCACGTTGGGGAAAGTCCGGCTTGTAGTGTGCACCGCGGCTCTCGTCACGGCGCAGCGCGCCCAGTGTCATGACGCGTGCGAGCTCGAGCATGTTCCACAGTTGACCGACAAAGCTCAGTTCCTGATTGGCCCGACGACCGGTGTCGTTCATCCCGATGTCTCGCCACCTATCCATGAGCTCCCTGATCTTGACGTCGGTTTCCTCGAGCTTGGAGTTGTGCCGCTCCACCGTAACGTTACGAGTCATCCAGTCCCCGAGTTCCCGCCAGAGCAGGTAGGCGTTCTCCTTCCCCCGCATGGCCCGGATTTCCGTGAAGCGCTCCTCCTGCCTGGCGCTCTCGGCGACCGCAGCGCCGGTAGAAGACGAAGCGCTCAGCCCTTCCGCGAAGGCAACCATGTTGGGCCCGGCGACCATGCCTCCGTAGATGCACGACAACAAGGAGTTGGCCCCCAGACGGTTCGCACCGTGGTACTGGTACTCGCATTCTCCAGCCGCGAACAGCCCGGGAACGTCGGTCGCCTGATCAAAGTCGACCCACAGGCCACCCATAGAATAGTGCATGGCCGGAAATACCTTCATCGGCACCTCCCGCGGGTCGGCCCCCATGAACTTCTCGTAGATTTCCAGGACGCCGCCCAGTTTGCGCGTCAGCATGTCTGGATCGAGGTGGGTAACGTCGAGAAAGACGCAGTTTTGCTCGTCGATCTTCAGCCCTTCCTCGAACACGACCTTGTGTATGGCGCGGCTGGCGATGTCGCGCGGAACGAGGTTGCCGTAAGCCGGATACCATTCTTCAAGAAAGTACCAGGGCTTGCCGTTCTTGTAGGTCCACACGCGGCCACCCTCACCTCGAACGGACTCGGATATGAGCCTCAGCTTGTCCTGCCCCGGAATCGCGGTGGGATGCACCTGAATGAACTCACCGTTGGCGTAGGTCGCTCCCTGCATGTAGACAGCGGCCGCCGCCGTGCCCGTGTTGACCATCGAGTTGGTAGAACGCCCGAAGACGATCCCCGGCCCACCCGTGGCGAGCAGAACGGCAGGTGCTTCGAAGGCCCGTATTTCGGTGGTCAGGAGGTCCATCGCCGTGATGCCGCGACAGCATCCCGACGAATCGATGACCGCGGAAAGAAACTCCCAGTTTTCGAACTTGCGAATGAGGCCCTCCGCCTCGTAGCGGCGGACCTGCTCGTCCAGGGCGTAGAGGATCTGTTGCCCCGTGGTGGCTCCGGCGAAAGCGGTGCGGTTGTGCTTGGTTCCGCCGAAGCGGCGAAAATCGAGGTTACCTTCGGGCGTGCGGCTGAAGGGAACCCCCATCCGATCGAGAAGGTATATGACCTCCGGCGCCTTCTCACACATGCGCTTGACCGGGCTCTGGTTGGCGAGAAAATCCCCCCCGTAGATGGTGTCGTCGAAGTGGATGGCTGGGGAATCCCCCTCTCCCTTGAGGTTCACCGCGGCGTTGATTCCCCCCTGAGCGCACACCGAGTGGCTGCGCTTGACGGGGACGATCGAAAACAGATCTACCCCGACCCCCTGTTCGGCGATCTTGATTGAGGCCATGAGGCCCGCAAGGCCCCCGCCGACAACGATCAGTCTCCGCCCACCGTCCATATCGTTCCCCTACGGCCTGAACGCCAGGATGATGTTGAGCCCCAGCACGGACATGCCGACAAAGAGCGTAAGACAGGCCGCCTGCAGCACCCGTTGCGCCCTCGGGCCAACCGTCAGCCCCCAGGAGACAGAAAAACCCCAGATACCGTTGGCAAAGTGGAAGACGCTCGCGAGAACGCCGACAACGTAAACCGCGAGCACGAGCGGGTTCGCCATCCAGGATTGCATCTCCGAGAAATCGGCGTCAACACCGGTAAGGTAGTACCGTATGCGTGTAGACGCCACGTGAAAGCCGATGAAGAAGAAAGCTATGACGCCGCTTAGCCGCTGCAGGGTATAGAAATAATTGCGCTGGTACCCATAGGTCGCGAAGTTCGGGCGGCCCGTACGCACGATGTAGAGTCCGTAGAAGGCGTGGAAGAGGATGGGAACGTACAGTACCGTAATCTCCAGGGTCAGGAGTATCGGTAGTGGAACCGCCTGAATCGCTTCGGCGCCTTCGGCCCACGCCTGGGGCCCAGCCAGGATCTTCCCGTTCTCGAAGAAGTGGAAGAGCAGGAAGCCGCCGATCGGTACTATCCCCGAAAGCGAGTGCAGCCTTCTAAGCAGAAAATGCTTCGCGTCCGCGTCCATCGCCATTGAATATCCCCTACCAGCTCGCCCCTAGAGCACCCTGTCTAGCGCCGCCACGAGTTCCTGCACGTGTCCGGCAGATTCCGCAAGCTGGGCGGTTTCTTCTGTGGAGAGTTCGTACTCGAGGACTTCTTCGACCCCTCCCGCGCCAATTCGTGCCGGAACCCCCAGGTAAAAGCCCGAAAACCCATACTCTCCTTCCAGATAGGCCGCGCAAGGCAGGATTTCTTTCTTGTCCCGAAGATAGGACTCGGCCATGCGCATCGCCGCGGTAGCCGGAGAGTAGTAGGCGGACCCGGTCTTGAGCAGCGCGACGACTTCGCCACCTGCACCGCGAACTCGCTGCTCGATCTCAGCCAAGCGAGACTCGTCGATAAAACTGGTAACGGGTGTTCCACCGACCGTACAGCTCGAGCGCAGCGGCACCATGTCGTCCCCGTGGCCTCCGAGCACCATCGCCTGGACACTCTCGACCGACACCCCTAACTCGGCCGCGATGAAACTACGGTAGCGAGCCGAATCCAGCACCCCGGCCATACCCACGACCCGGTTCTTCGCAAAGCCCGTAGAACGCTTGGCGAGAGTCACCATCGCATCGAGCGGGTTGGAAACGATGATCACGAACGCGTCGCCGGCGTGTTCGCGAATGCCCTCTCCCACCTGCTGCATGATCTTGGCGTTGATCTCGAGTAGATCATCGCGGCTCATCCCAGGCTTGCGTGCCAGCCCCGCGGTGACTATGCATAGGTCCGCGCCTGCTATCCCCTCGTAACTGTTGGTTCCGGTCACCTCAGCGTCGAAGGGCTCGATCGGGGCGGCCTCCATTAGATCGAGGGCTTTGCCCTGCGGCATTCCCTCCACCACGTCAAAGAGTACCACGTCACCCAGTCCGCGTATCAGCGCAAGATGGGCCAGGGTCCCCCCTATGTTTCCCGATCCGATTAGAGCTATTTTTTTTCGTCCCATCGTTATACCCAGGCTCCTCGCTTCTACAGATTGGCGATTATCGCGTCGCCAAACCCCGAGCAGCTCTTCAGCGTCGCGCCTTCCATCTGACGATGGAGGTCATAGGTAACGAGACCCGCGCTGATCGTCTTTTCCATCGCCACCACAATGGCCTGCGATACCTCGCCCCACCCGAGGTGGTCGAACATGAGCGCACCAGAGAGTATCACCGACCCCGGGTTGACCTTGTCCTGTCCCGCGTACTTGGGCGCGGTGCCGTGGGTAGCTTCGAAAATCGCTGCTCCTTGACCTATGTTGGCCCCCGGCGCCAGACCCAGTCCCCCTACTTGGGCAGCCGCCGCATCGGAGATGTAATCACCGTTGAGATTCGACGTCGCCACCACGTCATACTCGGCCGGCCTGAGGAGGAGCTGCTGAAACATGGCGTCCGCGATTCGATCCTTGACTAGTACTCGGCCCGCCGGCAGGCGACCCCCGTGCTGGTCCCATAGTTCCTGTTCGGTAACGACCTGGTCGCGAAATTCCGCGAGCGCGACCTCGTACCCCCAGTCCCGAAAGGCGCCTTCGGTATATTTTTGTATGTTGCCTTTGTGAACGAGCGTGACCGACTCACGCCCGTGCGACAGCGCATATGCGATCGCCGCCCGAACGAGTCGCTGACTTCCGGTGCGCGAGATGGGTTTGATCCCAATGCCCGAGTCGGCGCGAAGACGCCGGTCACTGAAACGGGCGACCAGGTCCATGAAGGCCGCCGCCTCTTCGCTGCCCTCGCGATACTCCACACCCGAGTATACGTCCTCTGTATTCTCGCGGTAGATGACGATGTCGAGCTTCTCGGGAGCCTTGACCGGCGCCGGGACGCCCTCGAAATAGCGGACCGGACGCACGCAACAAAACAGGTCGTGAATCTGGCGAAGCGCCACGTTTATCGACCGGATGCCGCCGCCTACCGGCGTGGTAAGCGGCCCCTTGATGGCGACGTGAAACTCCCGGATCGCCCTATTGGTCTCCTCGGGTAGCCACGAATCCGGCCCGTATACTTCGGTGGCCTTCTCGCCAGCGTAGACCTCCATCCAGGCCACCTTGCGCCGAGAACCGTAGGCGGCGTCGACGGCGGCGTCAAAGACCCGCACCGCGGCCGCCCATATATCCGGTCCGATACCGTCACCTTCGATAAACGGCACGATCGGAAAATCGGGAACCTCCAGCCCACCGTCGGCGGCAACCGAAATCTTGCTTCCCTCGGCGGGCACCCTCACCTTCGCGTAGTCACTCATTGCTCGTGTCACCGGGACAGGCCGCGGCCAAGTAGCGATACTTATCCAAGCGGGCCGGAGGAGTCAAAACCGAAGAAGCGGATCTTACGAAAGCGGCCAGCGCCCTTAAGCGTTACTTATGACCCTTTTTCCTTGTTCGCGCCCTCCACTACCCCCGCCGTCAGATGATCGGGGAGCCGTTCGTAGTGGGAGAATCCCATCTCGAAGGATCCCCGACCGCTCGTCAGGCTGGTAAGATCGGGCTGGTAGCGCAGCAGCTCCGCGAGCGGCGCTTTGGCCCGTATCACTTCCTTGTCCGCCACCTGTTCCATGCCTTCCACTTTCGCTCGGCGAGCGTTGAGGTCGCCCATCACGTCGCCCATGCACTCGTCGGGAACCGACACCTCGAGCGATACGTAGGGCTCCAGCAACACCGCGTGAGCCTCAGCCATCGCGTTCTTGAACGCCATCGACCCCGCTGTCTTGAAGGCCATCTCTGACGAATCGACGTCATGATACTGGCCATCGTAGAGGGTCACCTTGACGTCCACCACCGGATAGCCCGCTATCACACCGCTCTTCATGGCTTCGACAACGCCCTTTTTCACGGCTGGAATGAAACCCTTGGGAATCGCTCCACCGACGATTTTGTTGACGAATTCGAACCCGGCGCCCGCGGGCTGGGGTTCCACCTCTATACGGCAGTCGGCGAACTGGCCGTGGCCGCCGGTCTGCTTCTTTAGCCTACCGTGGGCCTTGACGGCCTTGCGAATGGTCTCCTTGTAGGGGACCTTGGGAGCCTTGAGAATTACCTTGACGCCGTACTTTCGCTCGAGTTTTTCACAGGCCACTTCGACGTGAAGCTGTCCGGAACCGGAAAGGAGTATTTCTCCCGAGTCCTCGTCACGCTCGACCTGCAGGCTCTGGTCCTCTTCGGCGACGCGCAATAGCCCCTGCATCGCCTTGTCCTCTTCGCCTCGTTTCTCCGTCTCGAGGGCAAAAGATATCGCCGGATGCGCTGGCTCCAGCGACCTGATGACGACCTTGCGCTTGGGATCGGCGAGGGTATCGCCGCTGTGGGTGTCCTTGAGCTTGGCGACGCCCGCTATATCCCCCGTCGAGGCGCTTTCGATCTCGACGGTCTTGCGCCCCTCCAGCCGGAACAGGTGACCGATGCGCTCCTTGCTATGGGTTCGCGTGTTAACGACTTGCAGATCCCCCCGAGCCTGGCCCGAAACCACCCTGAACAGCGAGAGCTTGCCTGCGTGCGGGTCAACGATGGTCTTGAAAACAAAAGCAACGAACGGAGCGTCCTTGTCAGGCGCGACCTCGACGGCCTCGCCGGCTTCGTCGGTCGCCTGCTCGGGGTCGACCTGTTCGGGCGACGGCAAGAAATCCACAACGGCGTCGAGAAGCTGGGGAACCCCCACGTTCTCTGCGGCCGAACCACAGAGAAGCGGAACGGTGGAACCGCCGAGCACGGCGGCCTTCAGGCCCTCGACGATGTCGTCAGCACCGAGCTCACCGCGGTCGAGGTATTTCTCGAGCAGTTCGTCGCTGCCTTCAGCGGCTTCTTCCATGAGTGTATTGCGATACTCCGCCACGCTCTCCGTCATTTCTCCCGGGATTTCGCCGACCTTGAACTTCCCGCTGGCAGCTTCGAAGACCAAGGCCTTCTCGCTCACGAGGTCCACGAGACCCACCACGCGACCCTCCGAGAGAATTGGAAGCTGGAGGGCCACCGCGTGGGGACCAAGAATATCGCGGGCCTGCCCGAGTATCGTCGCGAAGTCCTGGTCGCTACGGTCGAGGCGGTTGATGAAACCGAGCGTCGGAAGCTTCTCCGCCTGGGTCCAGGAGCGCACCTTGGTTGCTTCCGCGCGCGGCTGCGAAGCAGCGTCCAGCACCATGATAACGCCCGCCACTCCTCGAAGAACCGGACGCAGCTCCTGCACGAAGTTACCCTGGCCCGGCGTGTCGAGAATAGTAACGTCGTACTTCTTCCAGGTGACGTGGAACAACGAGGTCGAGACCGAACACCCGTGTCTGATCTCTTCCGGCTCGGTATCGAAAACGGAGTTCCCCTCGTCGACCCGGCCGAGCCTATTGTTCCCGCCGGCGGCAAAGACCATCGCGTCCGCGACCGAGGTCTTTCCCGCGCCACCCTGGCCAGCTACGGCCAGGGTTCTGATGGCTGACAACCCTACTGCCACTGTTGCCTCCTTGCTTATCGGTAAATCTGCATTCTGCTCATCTACCAGCGGCCAACCTCAAGTCGCGGCCGGGCCCTGGTTGCGATCGTTGACAATCCTCAACCCCTCCAGGGTGAGAAACTCGTCGACATCTTGAATCGTGGCCGACTCCGAAGCTATCAGGGACGCCAATCCGCCGGTAGCTATAACGTAAGCCTTCACGCCTTCCTCGTCCTGGATCTGGCGCACCAAACCGTCGACCATTTCCACGTACCCGTAGGTAACCCCCGCCTGTATCGCGTTCACCGTGTTACGACCCACCACCCGACTCGGACGAACGAGTTCCACGCGCGGCAGCTTGGCCGTACGTGTATAGAGCGCGTCAAGCGAAATCCCTATGCCTGGAATAATGATACCGCCCACGTATTCGCCGGCCGCCGAGATGTAGTCCAGCGTGGTAGCGGTACCGAAGTCAACCACGACCGTCACGTCCCGGCTGCGCTCGTAGGCCGCCACGGCGTTGACGATGCGGTCGGCACCGACCTCCCGGGGATTATCGTAGAGAATAGACATCCCGGTCTTTACTCCCGGTCCGACCATCAGGGGCTTTACGTTGAAGTAACTCCTGCACATCCCCTCTATCACGGTCGACATCGGCGGAACCACACACGACACCACGACGCCGGTGACCCCGCGCGCTGATATTTCCGAAGAATGAAACAGGCTCCACATCAGCATGCCGAACTCGTCAGTGGTGCGACCCGGTTCGGTAACAACGCGCCAGTGTTTGATGAGGTCGCGTCCCGCGAACAGGCCGATGACTGTATCGGTGTTACCGACGTCCATGGCGACCAGAAAACGTGTATCGCCGGATTCGATTCGCCCCGTCACTGACAGTATCCCCCTGGGAGGGTGACGTCTCCCGCGAGCACTCGCGTGGGAGGCACGCTGCGCCCCGCAGAGTCTTCTTTGACCAGAAGTGCACCGTCTGTGTCAATCCCTACGCACTGTCCTCGGAGTCGCCGTCCCGCCACGACTACCGTGACAGCCCGGCCTCGAAGCGACGAGCGAGCCTCCCACTGCGGGGCAATAGCCGAGAAGCCCTCGTGCGTGTAGGTCGCGTATAGGCGTTCGAGATGACCCAGCAACGACGCCACGAACGCGACGCGATCCACGCTTCGCCCGGAATGGATGAGAACCGAGGTGGCCGTGTCCCGCAGATCCTCGGAGAAGTGTTCAGCCTCGCTATTGAGGTTTACCCCGATCCCGACTACCACAAAGCCAACCCTGTCTGTCTCGGCTTCTATCTCGGTGAGCACGCCGCAGACCTTGCGGCCGCCGAGGAGCACGTCGTTGGGCCATTTTATCGCCGGCTCCAGACCGATCTCGCTGAGCGCGGACGCGACGGCGACGGCCGCTACCAGCGAAAGCTGGGGAGCGTGCGCGGGAGGTATGTCGGGGCGCAAGAGAACCGAAAGATAGAGGTTCACGCCAGGAACGGATTCCCACTGCCTGCCGAGCCGACCGCGTCCCGCGCTCTGTTCGTCTGCGATCACGACCAGGCCCTCGGCCTCCCCCCTGCGGCCGCATTCGAACGCATCTTTATTCGTAGAGGCAGTGCGCGCGAAGCAGACCAGGCGCGTGTATAGGCCGCGGGGACGGAGAAGCGGTCTGATCTCCTCTTCTATCAACGCGTCGGGGCAATACACTAGCCGGTATCCACACGAACGCTTGCTCTCGATGCGAAACCCTCTCCTTCTCAGCATCTGGACCTGCTTCCACACCGCGGCACGCGATAGACCCAATCGCCCAGCCAGGTCCTGGCCGGAGACAAAGCCGTCGCCTTCCCTCAGAGCCGCGATGATTTCAGCTCGTCGGCTCACGCGAACGGCTCGAGCTCCATGCTCAGGTCGGCCGCCGGCGCCGAGTGCGTAAGTCGGCCCACGGAAATATCGTCGGCACCGGCGAGGACGAATTCGCAGACGTTTTCCAACGACACCCCCCCCGATACCTCGACGCGGGCCCGTCCGCGCACCAGGTCGACGGCCTCTCGCACCGACCTCGGTGAGAAGTTGTCAAGCAGAATCCGTTTCGCACCCAACGCCAAGGCCCGCTCGACTTGTTCCAGATCGTCGCACTCGACTTCCATCTCCACACCGGCGGGAGCTGTGGCCAGAGCCGCGTTTACCGCCGCCTCCAGGCCGCCGGCGGCGACCACGTGGTTGTCCTTGATGAGAATCGCGTCGTAGAGACCAAATCGGTGATTGTGGCCGCCGCCACACCGCACCGCGTACTTGTCGAGAACACGCCAGCCCGGCACGGTCTTGCGAGTATCTAGAACTCTGCACTCTGGATTGATCGCGTTGACCCGGTCGACGAACGACGCGGTCAGCGTTGCTATTCCGCAGAGCCGGGCGAGCAGGTTGAGCAGACACCGCTCGATGGTAAGAAGGGCGCGGGCCGTGCCCCGAACGGAGCAAAGAGGTTCGAGAAACCCGAGACGGGCGCCGTCTTGAGCAGCGCTAACCATCTGCAAAGACGCGGCTTCTTCCGCCTCCCTAACGCGAGCAACGAAGGCCGCGACCAGCGCGCCGAACAGCGGCGTCCCGGCGCAGACGATGGGCTCGCGCGCCAGAATTCTTGCCGACGCGTCGACCCCTGCCGCAACCGTGGCGAAGGTGGTGATATCGCCGTCGCCGACATCCTCGGCTATCGCCAAGCCCAGCAGCTCCCGTAGGCCTGGGTCGGCAAGGGGGGGCTGCTTGCTCAGGGCTTCACCCCGAGGGCTTGCACCCTCTCCAGACTGCGCAGCAGTGTATCGCGTTCTCCACGAGCCGCCTCGGCTCTCGAGCGGTTTCTCTCGACCACCTCGGCCGGCGCGCGGTCAAGGAACGACCTGTTCGTCAACTTGCCATCCAGTTTTTTCAGCTCTCCCTCGACGCGACCAATTTCCTTGCTGAGGCGGGCAACCTCCGCGACTATATCGACGTGCTCGGCCACCGGAACGGACAGCTCACAACGCTGGGCGACCGTAGTAGCGCAACCCTCCGGCGGCTCGAAACCGTAATGCACGGTCGCCAGTTTCGCCAGCCTCACCAACAGCGGTTCGTTGTTGTGCACCACACGCGCCACCTCACCCGGAGCCACGTAGAGCTCGAGTTCCACCGACGGACCAATGTTCATCTCCGCCCGAACGTTACGCACCGCCCGGATAACTTCGGTCAGCGTGGCCACCTCCTGATCGGCATCCGAATCAACCCAGCCCGCACCGGCTGGATCGGGCCACGGGGCGTGATTTATCAAACCGGCGTTTCTGCCCTCCTGGGGTAGTTGTTGCCAGAGTTCCTCGGTGACGAAAGGTATGAAGGGGTGCAGCACCCTCAGCAGGCTCTCGAATACGGCCGTGAGCGTGGCAAGGGTTTCTTGCCTATGAGGCATTCCCGCTACCAGTTCTACTTTTGCCATCTCGATGTACCAGTCACAGAACTCGTGCCACGTAAACTGGTAGAGGCGAGAAGCGGCTTCGTTGAACCGGTACTCGTTGAGGGCCGCGCTCACCCCGCTGACCACGTCGGCAAAACGGGACCGAATCCAACGGTTCGGGAGGAACGCGAGGCGCTCCGGCATCGCGCAGCTGCCGTGCGCTTCGTCGCGTTGGATTTCCGCGAAACGGGCGGCGTTCCATATCTTGTTTATGAAATTACGATACCCCACGATGCGCTCTTCGGACAAACGCACGTCTCGTCCCATAGCGGCAAACGCCGCCAGCGTGAACCTGAACGCATCCGCGCCGTACTTGTCGATGATCTCGAGGGGATCGATAACGTTGCCCTTCGACTTCGACATTTTCTGGCCCTGCTGGTCACGCACGAGGGCGTGTATGTAGACCTCGCGAAAAGGGGCCTCACCCATGAACCGCAAGCCCATCATCATCATCCGAGCTACCCAGAAAAAAATGATGTCGAACCCCGTGACCAGTACGCTGGTAGGATAGAAGCGGCGCAGATCTTCGCTCTCCTCTGGCCACCCCATGGTCGTAAACGGCCACAGTGCGGACGAGAACCAGGTATCGAGAACGTCTTCATCCTGCTTGAGTCGGCCCTCGCAGCGCTTACAGACCCCCGGCTCTTCGCGACTCACCACGGTTCGATCGCAGCTGTCGCAGTACCACGCCGGTATTCGGTGGCCCCACCACAGCTGGCGAGAGATGCACCACGGTCTAATGTTTTCCATCCACGCGCGGTAGGTCTTCTCCCAGTGGCTGGGGACGAATCGGGTACCTCCCTCATCGAGGACACGCAGGGTCTCGTCGGCCATCTCGCGTACCCGCAAGAACCACTGCAGCGAAAGCAAAGGCTCTACGACTTCATGGCAGCGATAGCAGCTGCCCACCGAGTGGCGGTATTCCTCCGTTCTCTCGAGGGTGCCGTCGGCGGCGAATCTAGCCACCAACGACGCCCTGCACTCTTGGGTGCTCAACCCCGCGTACTCGCCGGCTTCCGGCGACATCGTCGCGTCGGGGTTCATGACCGAGATCATTTGCAGCGCGTGCCTCTGACCCATTTCAAAATCGTTGGGATCGTGACCGGGCGTAATCTTTACCGCACCGGATCCGAACGCCATGTCGACGTAGGCGTCGGCGATGATCGGGATCAAACGCCCGACGACCGGCAACACGACGTTCTTGCCGACCAAGGCGCGGTAACGCTCGTCGCCGGGATTCACGGCGACCGCGGTATCCCCGAGCATGGTCTCGGGCCTGGTCGTGGCCACCGAAATGCTGCCGCTCCCGTCTTCGAGCGGATAGCGGAGGTGCCAGAGGTGGCCCGCCTTCTCTTCGTGCTCTACCTCGATATCGGAAAGCGCCGTCCCACAGCGCGGACACCAGTTTATGAGGTAGCGGTCCCGGGTGATGAGGCCTTCTTCGTAGAGCGACACGAACACCTCGCGCACGGCCTTCGAAAGGCCCTCGTCCATCGTAAAGCGTTCGCGGTTCCAGTCACACGACACCCCCAGGCGCCTTAGCTGCTCGGTGATCGTCCCGCCGGATTCGCTCCTCCAGCGCCAGACCCGCTCGACGAAAGCTTCCCTGCCGAGGTCGTCACGCGTGCGACCTTCGGCAAGCAGCTGGCGTTCCACGACGTTTTGAGTCGCTATGCCCGCGTGATCGGTACCCGGGACCCAGAGCACCGCCTTTCCCAGCATGCGCTGATAGCGGCACAGGATGTCCTGCAGCGTGTTGTTCAGCGCGTGGCCCATGTGAAGAGAGCCGGTAATATTGGGCGGTGGTATGACGATCGAGAAGGGTTCGCCGGTCTCCGCCGGCGCGAAGCCCCCCCCCTCGACCCAGGTCTGGTACCAGCGCTGCTCGAATTGCTTTGGATCGTACCCCGCCACGGGATTTTTCGACTATAACAGGGCCGTCAACCGTGCAAAGCCGGGCCCGGTTTGAGACACCGCCTCTAGCTGGGTAGAGTTCGCCTCGCCAGCGCTTCCCGCCGGGAGCGCGCATATAGCTATGGGAGGATGGTAATGAGCGAACGGCCGTTCAGGGTGCTCGGTATACAGCAAATCGCGGTGGGAGCGCTGGACAAGGGCGCGTTGAGGAAGCTGTGGGTAGACACGCTAGGCCTGACGGTGACGGGTCAGTTCAGGAGCGAAAAGGAGAACGTGGACGAAGACATAGCGGTCGCCGGTTGCGGACCTCTCAGCGTGGAAGTCGACCTCATGCAACCGATCGATCCCGACAAACGGCCCGCCGTTCACCTGCCCCCTCTCAACCACGTCGGCCTGTGGATCGACGACTTGCCGGCGGCGGTCGAGTGGCTGAGAGCCAGTGGAGTTCGTTTCGCCCCGGGAGGAATTCGCAAGGGCGCCGCGGGTTACGACGTGTGCTTCATCCATCCCAAGGGCAACGAGGACGCGCCGATAGGCGGAGAAGGCGTACTGCTCGAGCTGGTACAGGCGCCGGCCGACGTCGTAGAAGCACTGGGTTGAACGCGCCCGAGACCGAAGGGAGCCAGGCGTCGCGCCGGCGCCGAGCCGAATGGTGCGAAAGGGGGGACTTGAACCCCCACGACCTTGCGGCCACAGGAACCTGAATCCTGCGCGTCTACCAATTCCGCCACTTTCGCCCGATCGGAAGCGGCGAGATTCTACAGCAACTCGGGCCGTCCGCAAGCCACAAGGAAAATTTAGACAGCGGTCTGTCGAAGAACGCTCGCGCAGGTAGCGGGAAGCTCCCGCAAGGCCTTGAGCACCACCCGCAGCATGAGGCCGGTCGCCCTACCGCTGCGGCGGGGAAAGTGCTTAACGCCGACCTCGACGTGGGTCGCGCCGCGACGTTTCGCGGCTGCCAATAGCTCCGCGCTGATGAGCGCACCCGTGGAACGAAGCCGCAGGTCCGCGATTACCCTACGCGATATTAGCTTGAATCCGCAGTTTACATCCCTGAGCCGGACCCCGAAAAACAGGGGTACCACGGCGTGGTTGTAGATCCACCCAGCGACCCGTCGATGGAGAGGGTCCTTCCTGGGATCACGGTACCCGAGCACCATGTCTGCGTCGTGTCGGCGCCGCCAGATGGCCTGGAACTGGTCCATCTGAAACTGCCCGTCACCATCACTCACCAAGACGTGGGTCCCGGTCGCGGCGGCCATGCCACTGCGCAGGGCAGCTCCGTATCCTCGGTTGCAGTTGTGGGTCAGGACCCGAACTCGACGGTTCGCCGCCCGCAGCTCCTCGAGGATGCGCCCGGTGCTGTCGTCACTACCGTCGTTGACGACGTTGATTTCAAAATCGATGGCGGAAGCGTCCAACGATCGCACCGCATTTTCCAGCACTTCCGCGATGTTACCGGCTTCGTTGTAGGCCGGAACAACCACCGAAAGCTCGCGCTCCTCCTCGACCATCTTCCGCTTCCCCACCCCTAAGCTGCTACAATACCCTTGCCGGAGACAAGCGTGGCTGCCCGTTCGAAAACAGTACTTCTGAAGTACAAACACCGCACGTCCGTCTGGACCGCCGCCATCCTCCTGGCCTCGTTGGTTACGACATTTGGCATCACTACTCTCGTTCTCGTCTACATGCACCCGTGGACCGACGCCTTGCTCTCCCACATACCGATGTTTGGCCCGGCGACGAGTCTGGCGGCCGATCCGTCGCTACTAGCCCAGATGCGTACCAGCGGCGGAAGCGCCTACGCCACCACCATCAACGACCGCAAGCACGCGCTCGTACTCGCGGCATCCGTCACCAACGACTCCCTGGTACCGGTTACCAACATCGTCCTCGGAGCCGAAGCGTGGATAGGGGGACGCTCGATTGCCAGTGCGACCGAACTCTGCGGAAAAGTCGTCCCAGCACGGCTGATACGACGCCTTTCTACCGAGGACCTCAAGGTATTGGCCGAGCTGCCCCCTCCGCCGTCGTTTTCCCTGCTCCCCGGGCAGAGCGCGGACTGTCAGGTAACGTTTCGGCGGGCCCAAGAAGAGATCGAAGAAGTCAGTTTCAGGATTGTTTCGGTGGAACCTCTCCCGGGCCATCTTCCCCCGCGCTTTCACTATCCGGAGTGACGTCTATTTCGTCGGGTGCTTTGGTCGCGCGTCTGAAATTTTTTATCCCGCGCCCCAGCCCCTCGCCGATTTCCGGAAGTTTGCCAGCACCGAAGATGATCAGGATTATCACGAGGATGATGATAAGTTCGGTTACGCCGAGTCCAAACATAGCTTACTCCCGAAGCCCCTAGATCATACGCCAAAGTTCCGCCAACGGACAACCGCGCACACTCCTAGCCCGTCGAAAAAGTCCATGTAGCAGGCCGTTCAGAAAGGTCCAAATGCAAGGCGGGCGCGTAAACCCGCGAACGGAGGCGTACTTTGGCGGTACGTCGGCGTGAGCGGGCAGCGCCCAACGCAGCAGATGGGCCTTTTTCAACGGCCCGCTAGGTCGGCCCGCCACACCAGGACCGGGTGGCGGGCGGCTCTGGTCTCGTCGAGCCGCGAAACCGGGGTGCATCGTGGCGCGTTCCGTAGCCTGTCTGGGTCCTTCTTGCAGGTCTCGGCGATCTCGCGCATCGCGCGAACGAATTCATCCAGGGTCTCGAGATTCTCGCTCTCGGTAGGCTCCACCATAAGTGCCCCCTCCACTACCAGCGGGAAGTATATGGTGGGCGCATGAAACCCGTAGTCGAGGAGACTCTTGGCGATGTCCAGGGTCTTTACGCCCTGGGCGTTCTGCAGGCGATCCGAAAAAACCACCTCGTGCATACAGGTCCCCTCGTAGGGCAGATGGAAATCCTCGCAGAGCTCCGCTCGGAGATAGTTGGCCGCGAGGACGGCCATCCTCGTAACCTCGGCAAGCCCGCCCGCGCCGCAGGCGAGCAGGTAGGCGAAGGCCCTGACCAGGACCCCGAAGTTGCCGTAAAACGAGCGGACCCGACCGACGCTATCCGGTCTGTCATAGTCCCACTCGAAGCCATCGGCGCCGTCCCTGATACGTGGAACCGGCAGAAAGGGTGCGAGATCGGCTCGCACTGCGACCGGGCCAGCACCGGGACCACCACCTCCGTGCGGCGTCGAGAAGGTCTTGTGCAGGTTGAAGTGCAAGACGTCGACGCCCATATGGGCGGGCTTGGCCACGCCGAGCAACGCGTTCATGTTGGCACCGTCCATGTAGACGAGCGCGCCGGCGTCGTGAACCAGCGAGGCGATCTGCTCGATTTCGGCTTCGAACAAGCCCAGGGTGTTGGGATTGGTCACCATCAGAGCCGCGACCTCCTCGTCGATGAGTTCGCGTACAGCCTCGGTGGTCATGAGACCGGAGTCGTCGATCGGAACCGTAACGCAGTCGTAACCGCACAAAGCGGCGCTCGCCGGGTTGGTACCGTGGGCCGAAGCGGGAATGAGCACCTTGCGGCGCGGGTCACCCTGCTTTTGGTGCCACGCACGCACGATCTTGAGACCCGTGAGCTCTCCCTGTGCCCCGGCAGCGGGCTGAAGAGAAACCGCGTCCAAGCCGCTGATCTCGCAGAGCCAGCTCTCAAGTTCCACCATCAGACGAAGATTTCCCTGGGCGGTCTCAGTGGGAGCGTAGGGATGTATACCGACTATTCCTTCCAGTGACGCTACGGCGTCGTCGGCAACGGGGTTGTACTTCATCGTGCAAGACCCCAACGGGTAGAAATTCATGGCGGCCGAATAGTTCAGGTGGGACAGACGCAGGTAGTGCCGTATCACCTCTGGTTCGCTGAGCTCGGGAAAGCCGGCGAGATCCCCCCTGAGCAGGTTCTCGTCGAGGTCGAGCGGGCCCACAGAAGGCAGATCCACGGCGTGGCGACCCCGGCACCCCTTGTCAAATATGCACGCTTCGGTGTCCCTCACCGCGCCGCTCGTTTCAGCTCTTCGATGAGCGCATCGAAATCCGAGTCGCTGTTGCACTCGGTAACGCTGATCAGCATCCGATCCTCGGGGCAGCGCTGGTCCGCCTCCGCGAGAGCGGCTAGCCGAACCCCGGGAACGATGCCCCTGCTGACCGAGTCTTCGAACCAGCCTTGACCGCCGACGTCTACGGCAAACTCGTTGAAGAACGGCCCCGAGAACGCGGGCTCAAGACCCACCTCCACCGACAGTCGTGACGCGAGTTGGTGGGCCCTTGCGGCGTTGAGTTCGGCAAGTTGACGCAGCCCGCACCTCCCCGCAAGACCGAGGTAAACGGTAACGGCGAGTGCCGCGAGCCCCTGGTTCGTGCAGATGTTGGAAGTGGCCCTGTCCCGGCGTATGTGCTGCTCCCGCGTAGACAGCGTCAAGACGTAGCCGCGCCTTCCGTCTTCGTCCACGGTCTCTCCGACCAAGCGCCCGGGCATCTGCCTGATGTACTCCCCGCGAACCGCGAACAGACCCACCCCCGGACCGCCCCAAGACAGCGGCAGGCCAAAGCTCTGGCCCTCGGCTACCGCCACCTCGGCACCGCAGCTACCAGGCGAACGCAGAAGCGCCAAGGCCAGGGCTTCCTGGGTGACGCTGATGGAGAGAGCGCCGCAGCCTTTCGCGAGCTTCGATACGCCGCTGAGGTCGTCGATGACGCCGTAGAAATTCGGGTAGCCCGTACACACCGCCGCCACGTCCTCGCTCAAGAGTCCTTCGAGTCGGCCCAGATCCGTGCGACCATCGGCCGCCAGCGGAACCAGAACCACCCTTCCCCGACCATACCCCTCGATATAGGTTCGGACCACGGCGATATACTCGGGATGGACACCCGCCGAAACGAGCACCAGGTCGCGTTTAGGGCCAACCCTGAGCGACAACAGCACCGCTTCTGCCAGAGCCGAAGCACCGTCGTAGAGGCTCACGTTGGCAAGATCCAGCCCCGTCAAGATCGCCACGTAGGTCTGGAATTCGAAGCCAGCCAGAAGGGTGCCCTGGCTGACCTCGGCTTGGTAAGGCGTGTACGCGGTAGCAAACTCTGACCGCGAGAGAACGCGATCGACCGCCGCCGGGATAAAGTGGCGGTAGCACCCCGCCCCCTGGAAGGATCGAAGCCGGTGATTCTCCGCCGCGATGGTTCGCATGCGCTCGACCATCTCCTGTTCGCTCAGACCTCTGGGAAGATTCAAGGAGGCGCGGCGCCGTAAACCATCGGGAACAACCGACAGGATATCGTCGACGCTTTCGACACCGACGCGTGCGAGCATCGCTTCCACGTCGGCCGGCGTGTGGGGGTTGAAACGCATGGACGGGGGCCGGTCAGGTCAGCTCATCGACAAACGCCCTGTAGGACTCTACGTCCATGAGTTCGTCAAGAAAGTCTTCTTCCGCAGGTTCTATCCTCACCAACCATCCGTCGCCGTAGGGATCTTCGTTGAGTACTTCCGGCGTAAGGGGAAGTTCGCTATTCACCTCCACGACCTTTCCAGCGACCGGACAGTAGATGTCAGAAACCGCTTTGACGGATTCCACCTCGGCAAAGGGCTCGTCCTTGTCGACGTACTCCTCACTCGGCTCCGGTAGCTGGACGAAGACAATGTCGCCCAACTGGTCCTGGGCGTAATCGGTAATTCCGGTAACGACGCTGCCGTCTTTTTCCAACCTCACCCACTCGTGTTCTTTCGTGTACCGAAGGTTCTCGGGGAAATCCATTTCAACCCCTCCGTATGGTCGTGTCAGCGCTGCCTAACATAAAACGGGATGCCCGTCACCTGCGCGGTCCGGATTCGTCCCCGTATGTTGACGCTCAAACCAGCGCCGGGGGCATCGGATGATACCAGCGCCAACGCCAGAGACTTCCCCAGTGTAGGACAGTGCGAACCGCTCGTAACGGTGCCCACCTCGCCCTCCTCGGTGGCCACCGCGTATCCGCTCCTCGCTATGCCGCCTTCGATGACCAACCCGACGAGCTTGCGGGCGATGCGACGCGACGCCTTTTCGAGCGCCTCGTAGCCTACCATCTCTGGTCTGTTGAGTTTTACCACCCACCGCAGCCCCGCCTCAAAAGGCGTGATGTCTTCGCCGAGCTCGTGACCGTACAGTGGCAGGGCCGCCTCGAGTCTCAGGGTATCGCGGGCGCCCAGGCCAACGGGCTTGAGTCCGCGCTCCGAACCGGCAGCGAGCAGCAAACGCCAGAGCTCCACAGCACGTGGAGCAGCCACGAAACACTCGAAACCATCTTCACCAGTGTAACCGGTACGCGCCAACAGGACGTCGATGCCCTCGATACTCCCCAGAACGAAAGAAAAACGCGCGAGGTCTTCCGCCTCGCTCAACAGGGCACGTACTATGGATACAGCTACGGGTCCTTGAACAGCGATCAGGCCGTAATCATCGCTCCTGTCAGCGACCACGCAGTCGCCTTCGAAATGTTCGAGTATCCACCTGTAATCACGAGCGGCGTTGGCAGCGTTGACGCACACCAGAAAGCTCTCGGTATCGAGCCGATAGACGATCACGTCATCGACGACGCCGCCCTCCGCGTTGCACATCATGCTGTACTGCGCCTGCCCCGGTCTGATCGCAGCGGCGTCGTTGACAAAGATCCGCCGACAGCATGCCTCCGCGTCCTTGCCGTTGATCTCGATCTCGCCCATGTGGCTTACGTCGAACAGCCCGGCCGCTGATCGCACCGTGCGGTGCTCATCTAGGATGCCCGAATATTGCACGGGCATTTCCCAGCCGCCGAAGTCAACCATCCGCGCCCCGAGCGCACGGTGTTCGTCATAAAGCACGGTACGCCTCGAACGTCCCGCCTCCGAGCTCACGACGCGGGGGACCGCCCTTCCTCTCGGGCCCGACAGGCCTCGAGCGTGTTGCTGAGGAGCATGGCGACCGTCATCGGCCCGACGCCTCCAGGAACAGGGGTGATGTGCCCCGCCCGTCGCCGCGCAGCCTCGAACTCCACGTCGCCCACCAGGCGGCCATCCACGCGGTTGATTCCGACGTCGATCACGACCGCGCCAGGCTTGATCCACTCACCCCGAACGAGAGACGGCGACCCCACCGCCGCAACCACGATGTCGGCGGTGGCGACCTGGTCGCCGAGGTTGGGAGTCCGGGAATGGCAGAGTACCACCGTCGCGTGGCGTTCCAGGAGAAGCATCGCGACCGGTTTCCCGACCAGCGCCGAGCGCCCGATAACCGCCGCGTGGAGACCGCTGGGGTCTACACCCGTGGTTTCCACGAGGTGGATACAACTGATGGGCGTACACGGCCTCAACCCGGGGCGGCCCGTGAACAAGGCCCCCTGGTTCAGCGGATGAAGACCATCGACGTCCTTCGCCGGATCGACGGCGGCTATCGCCAGGTCCTGGTCGAGGTGATCAGGCAAAGGCAGTTGCACGATGATTCCGTCTATCTCGTCGCGATCGTTGTAGCTCCCTATTGCCGACAGCAAATCATCCATGGACACGGAGGCCGGCAACTCACAGTGCTCGGAAAGCATGCCCGTCTCAGCCGCTTCGCGCCGTTTGCGGCCTACGTAGATGCGAGAGGCGGCGTCGTCCCCCACGAGAATCGTCGCCAGACCCGGAACACGCAGTCCGGCGGCCACACGATCCCCGACCTCCGTTCGGATACGCCCACGTAAATCAGCCGCGATGCCCTTGCCGTCTATGAGTGCAGCGCCGGCTTCCTCCGCCGGGATCACGCTCCGACCTGCCTCGCCAAAGAAGACACCATCTCTCGCACCCCATGCCGTGCGAACTCCAGGGCCGTCAGCCACCGCGTCGCTCGCACGCCCGTTAACTTCTTGATGCTGGCCCACGCGCGAGAAGGCCTCTGCACCTCGTCGAACAACTCGCTCCACAGGCGACGGCCGTTGTCCGCGTCGATCAACGCCGCGTATATTGACGCCCCGGCTCCAGAAACCGCGCGCTGGGCGTTCCCGCGTCGGTGCCGCAGGGCCAACAAGCCGCCGACCAGAAAGGCGTCGGCTTTACCCGCGGCCGACAGCCGCTGTAACTGCGCCCTCATCCCCTCCCCGGGCCTCACTTTCGTCTCGGCGTAGTCGAGCACAGCGAAACGCGGATAGCGGGTGAGCTGTTCGTAAAAGAAAGCCGTCACCAGCAGCGCATCGTGCCGCGAGGTCTCTTGCATGACGACCCCCTCCGGGCAAAGCTCACATGCTCGCCCGCCTCCCGCGCCAGCCCACGCGAAGGGCAGAATGGCGACCGTGTAACGCTCCGCCACCTGAGAGGTCAACCGGCGGCCGGAGCCGCCGCTGGCGCAGGAGACCAGCGACAGTGCCAGTAGCGAGGCCAGGACCGCGGTTCTCACCTTCATCCGTCCAGTCTCAGGCCCAGACCACGGAGCTGCTGCAAGTCCACCCGCGACGGAGCATCGGTGAGTGGGCAGGCCGCCCGTTGGGTCTTGGGAAAAGCGATGACGTCCCGAATCGACTCGCAGCCCACCAGCATCGCCACCAAACGATCGAGCCCCAGCGCGAGACCTCCGTGAGGTGGCGCTCCGTAAGAAAGAGCCTCTAGCAAGAACCCAAACTTGGCCTCGGCTTCGCGCTCGTCTATGCCGAGCACCCTGAAAACCCTTTGCTGGAGATCGCTGCGACAAATACGGATCGATCCCCCACCGAGTTCCACCCCATTGAGCACGATATCGTAAGCGTCGGCCTTCACCCTAGCCGGTTCGGTTTCGAGCTTGTCGATCTGTCCGGCCAGAGGGGCGGTAAACGGGTGGTGCAGGGCCTGGTAACGTCCCTCGTCGGCGTTGTATTCGAGCAGAGGGAAGTCGGTTATCCAGACGAAGTTCAGCATTTCCTTGTCAATTAGCCCGCGGGTCTCCGCCACCCGGCAGCGCAGATGGCCAAGCACTTCACTGACGACCTTGAAGCTGTCGGCACCGAAAAGCGCCAGATCCCCGTCCTCCAGACCAAGCCGTCCGGCCACTTCTTCCCGTTCCCCTTCAGAGAAAAATTTTACGACCGGCGATTGCCACTTGCCGTCGGCGACCTTGATCCACGCCAGACCTTTGGCTCCGAGCTCCACCGCGAAGTCACCGAGATCATCAATCTCCTTTCTCGACATCATCGCGCCGCCCTTGACCACCAAGGCCTTGACCACACCACCACCGTCGGCCGCCGCCCGGAATACCTTGAAATCGCTGGCAGCAAACGCGGAAGTCAGATCCACGAGCTCCATCTCGAAGCGGGTGTCGGGGCGGTCTGACCCGTAACGTGCCATCGCCTCATCCCAGGACATGCGGGGAAAGCTTCCGTCGAAGCGCTTGCCCGCGAGTTCCTCGAAGATCTTCTTCAACAGCCCCTCGACCAGCGACATGACCTGCTCGGCGTTCACGAAGGACAGCTCCAGGTCGATCTGCGTGAACTCCGGTTGCCGATCCGCCCGCAGGTCCTCGTCACGAAAACAGCGAGCGATCTGGTAGTACCTGTCCAGTCCGGAAACCATCAGGAGCTGTTTGAAGAGCTGCGGAGACTGGGGAAGGGCGAAGAAGGCCCCAGGATACACGCGGCTCGGGACCAGGTAGTCCCGGGCCCCCTCGGGGGTGCTGCGCGTAAGCATGGGGGTCTCGACCTCAACGCACCCCTCGCTCTCTAGAAAACGACGGCTAAGCGAACAGACCTGGTGCCGGAGTCTCAGGTTACGCTGCATGACCGGACGGCGCAGATCGAGGTAGCGGTGTTTGAGCCTTACGTTCTCGGTGATGACCGCATCGTCCTCTACCTGGAAGGGGCTCGACCTGGAGGGGTTGAGTATATCGAGTTCCGTGACCACTAGTTCCACCATACCCGTGGGCATCACCGGATTTACGGTCTCAGCGCTTCTGAGCCTGAGCTTGCCCCGTACGGCAACGACGAACTCGTTTCTCAGAGCACCCGCGGTCTCGTGAGCCTCGGGTCCGTCTTCAGGATTGAACACCACCTGCAGAACGCCCGTGTGGTCGCGCAGGTCAACAAAAATGACGCCTCCGTGATCACGGCGCGCGCGAACCCACCCCGCAAGCTGAAGGTCCCTGCCCGCGTCTTGATCGCGGGGCTCCCCACAATAACAACTACGCTCCACCTTTACCCGCCCCTCGTATGGTATCCATGATCTGCCCGGCGGCGGCGTCCAGCGCAACCGCACACTCGAAATCGGTTTTGTTCTTCATGTCGCGCAGGCTCGCACGTCCCGCGTCGAGTTCCGCCTGACCGAGAATGACGACGTAGCGGGCACCAACCCGATCGGCTCGTTTCATCTGGGTCTTCAGCTTGCGCTTGGGGTTCTCCATTTCGACACGAACCCCGTCGCGTCGCAGCTTCCTGGCGAACCGCATCGCCTCGACCATCGCGTCCTCTCCCACAGGCGCGACTACCAGTTCAGGCGAATCGCCCAGATCGACTTGTTCTTCCAGCGCGAGAAGCATTCTCTCGATCCCGAAGGCAAAACCCACCCCGGCAACCTCACCGCCGCCAAGCGCGGAGACAAGTCCGTCGTAACGACCGCCCCCCCCTACCGAGTCCTGTGCACCAAGACGCGAGGATCTTATTTCAAAAGCCGTACGACAGTAATAGTCCAGGCCCCTGACCATGTAGGGATTGGCACAGACCTTGACCCCGCCGGCCTCTAGCAGCTCCAGTACGCGGCGATGGTGAGCGGCGCAGTCACCGCAGAGTCCATCGACCATGAAGGGGGCGCCCTGCATGGCCTCGCGACAACCCTCCGACTTGCAGTCGAGCAGCCTCAGGGGGTTACGCTCGAGCCTCGACCGGCAGTCCGTGCATAGTTTCGCTACCCTCTCACGCGCAAAAGCGCCAAGAGCCTTGCGGTAAGCCGGACGACAGGCCGAATCGCCCAGGCTGTTGATTTCTATCCGGTAGTCCTGCATTCCGGCGGCTTCGCAGATATCGGCGACCAGGGTGATGGTTTCGGCGTCGGCGGCCGCGTCGTTCCGTCCGAGGCACTCGGCACCGATCTGAGAGAACTGCCTGTACCTCCCTTTCTGCGGCCTCTCACGCCGAAACATCGGGCCCAGGTAGTAGAGCTTCGCTTCGGGATGGGATCGCGTCATGCCCGATTCTATATAAGCCCGAACCAACGACGCCGTCCCTTCCGGCCTCAACGCGAGCCAGCTGCCGTCTTTGTCTTCGAAGCAGTACATCTCCTTCTCGACGATGTCGGAATCGGCCCCCACGGAACGTCGGAAGAGTTCGACTTTTTCGAGGAGCGGTAGCTCCATCTCCCTGAAGCCGTAGGCTTCCAGCAGAGCCGCAGAAACCCTCAGTAGTTGTCGGCGGCGGGTCGCCTCGGGCGGGAGAACGTCCCTGAAACCTTTGACAGAAGTTACTTTCATCGAAGCTCGACGAACCGGGTCCGAGAGTTCGTCGTGGGCGCCTACTTATCGGGGCGATCCCGCGAATAGTCAACGCCGGGCGTGGCGCTCCCGAAGCGGGTCGAAAGCTCCATTCGGCGCCCCAGCGAGAGCTCAACGGCCCCGTCGCGGTCGCTGCGGTAGAAGGCGCATCCCGCTTCCAGGTACCTCGCTTCTACCTCCGGATGGGGCAAGTGGTAGCGGTTCGCGAGGCCCACCGACGCCACCGCTATCGCCGGACAGGTCGCGCGCACCAGAGCCGGCGACGAGGACCCGCGGCTCCCGTGATGCGGAACCTTGAGCACGTCCGCACCGCGGTAGGCTCCGGCCGCGAGCAGCTCGCCCTCGACCCGTTCCCCGGCGTCACCGCCGAGCACCACGGTCTTGCCCATGAAACCTAGCCGCAGTACCAGAGAGCGGTCATTGTCCGCGCAGTCTCCAGCGTCGTCAGGCGGCCAGAGAACCTCCACGCCAAGCCGCCTACGGGTCCATTCCGCTTCGGGTCGAGTCATTGTTTCTCGTGTAATTACGAGTACTTCTACACCATTCTGTCTGAGCTTGTCTAGGAATCGGCGGAAGCGCCAGTGCTGACAGTCCCCGCCAGAATACCAGAACTGCCTGATGGTGAATCCTTCGAGGAGATCCTCCAGGCCGCGCCAGTGGTCGTCTTGCACGTGGCTCGCGACCAGATAGTCGATGGTGCGTACCCACATTCTCCTCAGTTGGGGCGCCACCGCCAGCTTGCCGCGACCGGGAGAACCGCCGTCGACTACCATGACCCCGCCCCCCGGCAGCCTGAGAATGGTGGAGTCTCCTTGCCCCACCGAAACGAAGGTGATTCGCAGCAGATCGCTTCGATACCTTTCATGGATCCCCTGGCCCAGCACCCCGGCAAGGGCCAGGCCTAGTGCAGCCAGAGCCCATCGTCGCGGCCCGCCGCGACCTAGCAACCCGCAAGTGGCCACGGCGTATATCAGCCCGAACAAATGCCAACCCCGCGCTGTCACGTTCAGGCCAGCGCCGGGCAGGACCGCCGCCGACCCGGCGATACCTAGACTCGCATCAGCGCAGATCGAAGCGATCCCGAACAACGGTGGCGCTAGCGGGGGGCACAGAGCCAGGGCAACGGCCCCGGCCAGCCCGCTTACCACGGTGCCCGTCACGATCGGCAGCCCGACCAGGTTCGTCAGAGGCGCGACCAGCGACACCCGTCCAAAGTGCTGCGCAGCCAGGGGAAGGGTCGAACACCAAGCCACCAAGGATACCCCGAGGCCATTAACAGCGAGCGAGATCAGCGGGCGCCGTTGCTGCCCGTGTCTCTTCGCCGAATCCGCGCGCAGCCTCGCGAACAGCAACAAGCCGCCGACCGCCGCAAACGAGAGCTGGAACGCGGCCTCTCTGACCACCGACCCGGCAGAAAACGCGAGCACGATTGCCGCCAGCGCGAGGCTGTCTGCGGCGGCGATCTTCATCCCCCACCAAGCGGCCGCGAGCCAGCAGCCTACCATCAGCACCGAACGCTCGACCGAGACCCCGCCTCCGCTGAGCGCCGCGTAGGCGAACAGCCCCGACGCGGCTACGAGCGCCGCCGGCCTCTTGACGTCGTGCGAAGCCGCGTAGGCGCGGAACAGCAGACCCAGGCGCCTCGTGAGCCAGAACAGCACTCCGGAGACGAGCCCCATGTGCAGTCCCGATATCGCAAGCACGTGGGCCAGCCCCGCGTCCCTCAAGGATCGTCGCTGCCCCTGGGCGAGCTTGGCACGGTCACCGCTGATCAGCGCCGCGACCAGCCTTCCCCCTTCTCCCCCCCGCCGTCTGGCCGCTGCGCTGACAGCCACCCTCGCGTCCGCGAGCCAACCGCTGATCCCGCCGCTGCGTCCGAGGAAGTCCACGGAACCATCGTCCCAGAGCCACGAGCTGACGAACACACCCCGGCGGGCGTTCCAAGCACGCCAGTCGTTCTCACCGGGGTTGTGAAAGTTGGTAATCGGCCTCAACCGCGCGCTGAACGACAGCCGATCCCCAACCGTCCACTCACGGGCCGGGTGTCGAATATACAGCGCCAACGCTCCGTCGAGCCTCGCTGCTCGAGGTCGTTGGCCAGCACCGTCGGGCGGGGCCCAAGGCTTCGGGCCACGACCCTTCTCCAGCTCCAGTTCTGAAAGCGTGAGGCGCAGGGATCCAGAGGCGGTAGACGACAACGACCCGATCGTCGCCGAGATCCTGTGCGAGAGGGGCGAACGCGACTGACCGTCGAGAAGGGAAGCGACGTGCGACGGGTCGGTGGGCAGTTCCGGCGGCAGAGACGAGACGGCGGCCAGACCCGCGGCCAGCAGCCGCAGAGCCAGGGGGCCCATACGCCGCCCTTCCTTCCACCAGCACCGGAACAGCCAGACAGAGCAGGCGAGAAGCGGTAGGACGTCGCCCGGTGTCGGCGCAGCGGATGAAGCACACCAACAGACCGAAAGAACCAGAGCGCAGAGGGTATGAAGCCCCATTCGCAACCACTAAGCTAAACGGGAGGGCGGTATCAAGAGCCCTCAGGCCTTCAATCACTGATATGTAATCAGCCTTTCAGGTGGTCGCTTATCCCGATCGCCAGCTCCCTGCCGATGCCAGGAACCCGGGCTATCTCCTCGATCGAAGCCTCGGCCAGGCGCTTGACGCTCCCGAAACGCGATAGGAGCGCCCGCCGGCGCGTAGGCCCGACGCCTCGTACGTCGTCTAGAGCCGAGCGCAGGCGTTTCTTCGATCTCAGTTCGCGATGAAAACCGATGGCAAAGCGATGGGCCTCGTCCCTGAGGCGCTGAAGCAAGAAGAGGGCGTTGGAGTTGCGTCTGAGCTTGACGGGGTTGCTGCGCCCCGGCCGAAACACCCTTTCGTCGCTCCTCTCGACGCTCGCCGCACGCATGTCTCCCGCGACTCTGTCCTTGGCAATCGCGGCCAGCTCCATACCCTCGACACCGAGTTCTCGGACAACCGCGACCGCCATGGCAAGCTGCCCCCGGCCCCCATCGACCAAGAGTAGGTCGGGGAGCCCACCCTCGCGCATTCCGCGCTTGAGACGGCGTCCCAGAACCTCTTTCATCGCCGCGAAATCGTCGTTCCGCTGCACCCCTTTCAAGCGATAGCGCCGGTAGCCGGATCGATCCGGCTGTCCCTCGTCGAAAGCGACCATGGACGCGACCACAGCCTCCCCCTGCACGTGGGATATGTCGAAACACTCTATCCGTTTGGGCACACTCGCAAGCCCCAAGCGCGCCTTGAGTTCGGCGCTCATCTTCTCCCGCCGCAACGCTTCGTCGTCTCGCTCGGCCAGTGAGTGCGCCGCGTTCTCGACCGCCATCTCGACAAGACGTTTCTTCTCGCCCCGCGAAGGCGCGCTCACCCTTACCCGGCTTCCACGCTTGTCGGTCAGGTAAGAAGCAAGACCCTCCATCGTATCTATCTCGACCGGTAGCAGAACCTCGTCGGGGATGTAGCGTGGGCCCTCGTAGAAGCGAGCCGTAAACGCCGACAACACTTCTTCGTCAGGAAACTCGTGGTCGTCAAAATGATACGCAAGATGCCCGGTCAGCTTGCCGGCTCGCACGAGCAGGACCTGGGCTTCGATAAAGCCCCCCTCCCGGTACATGCCGAAGACGTCTCGGTCACCGCCGCCGTGCACCACCACTTTCTGCCGGGACGCCATCTTGGCTATGGCCGCGGCACGGTCACGGAAACGGGCCGCTTCCTCGTATCGCTGGGCCTCCGAAGCCGCGCGCATTTGATCCTCAAGTTCGGCGACGAGTTCTTCGGTTTTTCCCTCCAGCAGACGGGTAGCCGCGTCGAGATGCTGTCGGTACTCACCACCATCGACGGGAAGCACACAGGGCGCCAAGCAACGTTTGATCTGGTATTCGAGACAGGGACGCGATCGGTTGCGGAAGATCGTGTTTGAACAGGTTCTCAACGGGAAGACCTTGCGGATCGTGGAAATCGTCTCGCGGAGCCCAGCGGCCGACACGAAGGGGCCTAGGTAGGTGTTCCCGTCCTTCGAAACCCTGCGCGTGACGGTGATGCGCGGCCACTCCTCCCGGGTCGTGATCTTCACCGACAGATAGGTCTTGTCGTCCTTCAGGCGGATGTTGTACCGGGGCTTGTACTGGTGAATGAGGTTGGCTTCCAGAATCAACGCTTCGGCTTCGTTCTCCGTAACGAGCGTTTCGAGATCAACCGCCTTCTCCATCAGGAAACGGACCTGATAGCGACCGTCTCCTCCATCTTGGAGGTAGCTACGCAGACGCGTCTGGAGGCTCTTCGCCTTGCCCACGTAGATTACCTTCTTCGAAGCGTCTTTGAACATGTACACACCGGGCCGGCGCGGCAGAGCCCGCACCTTCGACGCGAGGCGGTCACGCGCGGCGGCCCTGGCGGACCCCTCTTCCGCTCCCGCGCGCGGCGAACGCTCCGGTCCACCGTCTTCAGGCATCGAGACCGAGTTCCCGCTGTTCCAGGCGATTCGCACGATCCCGAAGTTCAGCAGCTTTCTCGAACTCCAGCCTCGACGCCGCCTCTTCCATCTTCTTACGTAGAAGATCGATCTCCGCTCGAATGCCGGCTCGTCCGTATTCATGCTCCGGCTCGGCGACGACCGGAATGGGTGCGTAATCCGCTTCACACATGCGAACGATGGGATCATCGATCGCCTTGACAATCGATCGGGGCTCGATTCCGTGTTCTTCGTTGAACGCGACCTGGGTCTCGCGCCGGCGCCGGGTCTCCTCCAGCGCCTTTTCCATCGAAGCGGTGACGTTGTCTGCGTACATTATCGCGGTACCGTTTATGTGTCGGGCCGCACGTCCCATCGTCTGAATCAGCGAACGCGCCGATCTGAGGAAGCCCTCCTTGTCTGCATCTAGAATGGCTACCAAGGATACCTCGGGAAGATCGAGTCCTTCGCGCAAGAGGTTGATTCCTACCAACACGTCGAATTCGCCGCGGCGCAGTTCGCGAAGAATCTCTACCCTCTCGAGAGTATCGATATCGGAATGGAGATAGCGTACCTTGACCCCCAGCTCGCCATAGTACTCGGTTAGATCCTCCGCCATCTTCTTGGTCAGCGTTGTTACCAAGACGCGTTCGCCTCGGCTTACCCGCACGCGGATCTCGTCGAGCAGGTCGTCCACCTGCTGCCCAGCGGGCCGTATTTCTACCGGAGGGTCAGTCAGCCCAGTCGGCCGCACGAGTTGTTCCACGACCACTCCCCCCGAACGTTCGAGTTCGTAGTCGCCCGGTGTCGCCGATACGTAGACGGTTGGACCCAGCGCCGCCTCAAACTCCTGAAAGTTCAGTGGCCGGTTGTCCAGAGCCGAGGGAAGACGGAATCCAAACTCCACGAGAGTCTCCTTACGGGCGCGGTCCCCCCGGTACATGCCGCCCGCTTGCGGAACGGTGATGTGGCTTTCGTCAATGAAGGTCAGGAACCCCTCCGGGAAATAGTGTAGCAACGTCGCAGGGGTCTCCCCCGGAGCCCGCTGCGCGAGATGGCGCGAATAGTTCTCGATGCCCGGACACAGACCCATCTCGGTAAGCATTTCCAGATCGTAGAGGGTTCGTTGCTCGAGTCGCTGCGCTTCAAGCAGCTTGTCCTGCGCGCGGAGCTCCCTGAGCCTGTCACCCAGCTCCTGTCTGATGCTCTCCACCGCCTTCTTCATATTCTCCGACGAAGTGACGTAGTGACTGGCCGGGTAAAGGCACAAACGCTCCATCGTTCTCAACACGGTTCCACGCAGAGGATCGATTTCACGTATCTTCTCCACCTCGTCGTCGAAGAACTCGATGCGGATCGCCCGCGCGTCCTCGTAAACCGGAAATATTTCAATCACGTCGCCCCGGACGCGGAAAGTTCCGCGATGAAAGTCTATGTCGCTGCGGCGATACTGGATATCCACGAGCTTGCGCAACACCTCGTCTCGCTCGATGCGTTCCCCTTCCTCGACGAAGACCATCATGTCGAAGTACTCGTCTGGAGAACCGAGTCCGTAGATGCAAGAAATAGAAGCGACGATGAGGACATCGTTGCGTTCCAGCAGCGCACGGGTACTCGAATGCCGTAGTTTATCGATGTCGTCGTTGATCGAAGAATCCTTCTCGATGTAGGTGTCGGTACTCGGCACGTAGGCCTCGGGCTGATAGTAGTCGTAATAGGACACGAAGTAGCGGACGGCGTTATCGGGAAACAGCTGTTTGAACTCGTTGTACAGCTGCGCAGCAAGTGTCTTGTTGGGCGCGATTACGAGCGTCGGCCGATTGAGACGTTCGACCACGTTCGCCATCGTGAAGGTCTTCCCTGAACCGGTAACACCTAGAAGAACCTGGCTGCCAAGACCCTGCGAGATTCCCTCGACCAGGCCGGCTACGGCGGCAGGCTGTTGCCCTTGTAGAGAGAATTCCGTGCGTAGCTCGAACTTACCGTCTTTTCTCACCACAGGAAGGCTACACGAATTCTGACCCAATCGGGAATTGGCCAGCGACGGGAGAATCCGCTAGCGTACCCCCCGACTCTCGAACTGGAGGACTGACCTTGAAGACTACCGCCGCAAGCCTTTTCATCTCGACACTGTCTATTTTTTTCTCCCTCCCCATCCAGGGGGTGTGGGCCGGGGGTCAGACCGAATTGATCACCCCGGCTTTCAAATCGGTTAGCAAAGCATACGATCCCAAACACACCCCCAAGATTACCGCCCCCAAAAAAGTAAAGGCCGGAGAGTGGTTCGACGTCACCATCGAGATCGGCCATGGGGAACGCCACCCGTCCCTCGTCGAGCACCACGTTCGCTCGATTACGCTCCTCAAGAACGACGTCGAACTCGTCCGCGCCTACCTACACCCGGTCCAGGCCTCCCCGAAGGTGACGTTTACCGTGGCCCTGGAGGAAACAGCGACCCTCAGGGTGCTCGAAGAGCCTACCCACTCGGCCGCGTGGGAGAGTTCGGTAGAAGTGGTTGTGAGTCAATAAGGGCGTACCCCGGGAGGACGCGGAGTGGCTGGGGCCGAACGGAAGACGCTCGCCTCAGGGAAGCGGCTTCGCGTCCCACCGAATCTCAACGACCCTTCCGTCATCTGAGACCGGCGCAGTCATCCGCTTGACACCCAGGGTTTCGTGCCAGAGTTCGAGCGTATAGGTACCGACCGGCAACCCGGAGAAAGCGAAGGCCCCATCATCCGACGTCACCGCCGTGAACGCATGCGAGGCTATGGCGATCACCGCGCTCATCCAGTAGTGTACGCCACACTCGACCTTGATGATCTCGGGTTGATCGAAACGCACAGGGATGACGGTTCCGTGGGTCTGGGCCTTGTTCAGCACCGGGTTCTTCCGGGAGCGGGTGCGGAAGCTGTGTAACAGACGGTCGGAATTGAGCACCGATAGTTCCTGGCCGGGTGCGAGCAAAACCACGTGCGGCCGGAACACGCAGCCCAGCTGATCGATGACCGCGCTCGGCGCTGCGTCGAATGGCGGGGCCTCGGGCGGGTCGACAATCGTGACAATGGCGTTGGCCAACGCCCCATCCGACCCGATGACGAGACGCGGATCGGGGGTGCTCCCCCCTTTTCCGCATATCCAGGCGTCGACAGCCACCGACAGCGCGGGAAGCGGATCAACGTTCTCGCCCGCCCTCACCACGCCCCGGAGCTCGGAAGCCCGAGCGGCCGAGCCGGTAAACCCCGATACGAGGACGACCACGGAAAGAACAACTCGAAGGCGGCGGATCATGCGCCTCTATTATCGCGCGTTCGCCGCTGGCGTGTCGAGACTACGGCATCGCCGAGCGCAGCTGCATGATCGCCGGCCCGAGAATCACCAGAAACATGGTGGGAAATATGAAGAACACCAGTGGAAAGAGGAGCTTCACCGCAGCCTTGTTGGCGCTCTCCTGCGCCCGCTGCCGCCTTTGGGTCCGGGATTCGGCGGCGTATATTCGAAGGGCGTCGGCTACGTTGGTACCGAGTTTGTCGCTCTGGATCATGAAAGCAGCCAGGGCTCGGAGATCCTCGACCCCGTTGCGATCGGCGAGATTCTGAAAGGCCTCCTCACGGTTGCGCCCGGCCTGAAGCTGATAGTTCATCAGTTTCAGTTCACTGCCCATCACGTCACCACGGTTCCGTGATCTTTCATCGCCCACCCTCTTGATCGCAGCGTTCAACCCCAACCCCGCCTCTACGCATAGAATGAGCATATCGATGACATCGGGGATGGATTTGGTGATGGCCTCCTTGCGCTTCGCAGCCCTCATCGACACCACCATACGCGGAAGCAGGTAGCCACAGATGGCGCAGGACGAGGCCATCGAAAGAATCTTGCCCCCTTCGACGCCCTGGAGGAACATCACCAACGCGGCGCAGCCCCCCACCGCGACCCCAGCAGCGTAAGTCGCGCCAGTGTACAGCGCGATCGCCCGTTCTCCGCGCCAGCCCGCTGACGAGAGCAGGGCCACCGTACTGCCATTCCCGTTCTTGTCGCCCTTCATTCTTTCCTGTAACCAGTCCCCCGCGTCGGCGACCAACCTGGCGACTACGGTTCGATCGTCCTGGTCATTCTCGCCTGGCGCCACGGCCGTGGACCCCGATACCACGGCGAGACGCCTGGCCGCAGCCCTCTGGTAGCCGATGATCATCATCACACCCGAGAACAGCAGTGCGCTTGCCACCGCAACGCCAAGGGAAATTAACACAGTCGCCATCGTTAGACCTCAGAAGGAAATGCGGCTTACCTTGCGGATGCAGATGAAACCTATCACCTCGAACACGGCCGCGAACCCGAGAAGGGTGTGCCCCTGTTCGGTCGCAAACAAGGGCTTGAGGTAACTCGGCTGCATGACGCTTATGATGAGCGCCAGCGCGATAGGCAACAGACCTATGACGACCCCGGAAATGCGGCCTTCAGCGGTAAGAGACTTGACTTCCCCTTCCACCTTGAAGCGCTCGCGTATGGTTGAACTGATGTTGTCGAGAAGCTCGGTGAGATTACCACCTATCTCGAACTGGATGAGTACCGCCGCGATAAAGATTTCCAGGTTATCATTCACGACACGGTTGTTGAGGTTGTTCATCGCCTGTGCCACAGGCAACCCCAGACGGAGTTCTTCGACGGTATCTCGAAATTCCTCCGAGATCGGCTCCGGCATTTCTTCAGCCACGACCTGCATTGCTCTGTTCAGCGTGTACCCGGCTTGAAGAGAGTTCTTCATCATCGTCAGCGCGTCCGGCAGTTGTTTATCGAACGCGTCGAAACGCTTGCTCCGCTTACGCATGAGGCTCGCCACAGGCAAAGCAGCCAGCAATGAACCCGCCAGCAATCCGAAGATCGTGGAACCGTAAGCGTACTGCACAGCCACTACCCCGCCCAAGCCCATGAGCATACACCGTATGATCACGTCATCTGGACGTAGCCCCGAGCGAGATTGAACGAGCAACTTTTCGAGCACACGAACCACCGAGACGCGCTCGAGCAACTCGTTGATGAAGCTGACTTTGCTGAGCCTAACGTCCCGGAGAATACTCCGTTCGGCCTCCTCGTCGCTGCCAAGGACCGGATCATCGCGGAGGCGCGACAACACGGTCTCTCGTGTCTGGTTGCCCCGCAGCTTTACAAGCAGGCCGAAGGACACAGTCGCCACGGCAAGCGAGATGAACAGAGAAATCAGGACGGGTTGCATGGTAGTTGCCTGAACGCGAAAAAGTCGCTGTCAAAATGGTGGCCGGTGGCTTCGAGCAACTCCGCACATTTCGGCCTGATGCCGCTGCATTGAAAATGCCCCTCTACCTTACCGTCCTCGCCAACGCCGGTGATCACGTACTCGAAGAGATCCTGACTTGTGATTATGTCTCCTTCCATGCCCACGATCTCGGTGATCTTCATCACTTTGCGGGTTCCATCACGCAGGCGGTTCTGCTGGATTACGATGTTTACCGCCGAGCTTATCTGCTGACGCATCGCGCGTACCGGTAGCTCGATACCGGCCATCAGGATCATCATCTCGAGTCGGATAAGGCAGTCCCGCGGCGTGTTGGCGTGTAGGGTCGTGATCGACCCATCGTGGCCGGTATTCATTGCCTGTAACATGTCCAGTGCTTCGCCGCTCCTCACCTCACCGACGACGATACGGTCCGGACGCATTCGCAGACAGTTGCGAACCAGGTCCCGGGAGGTGACTTCGCCCCGATTCTCGAGGTTGGGTGGCCTGGTTTCCAGGCGCACAACGTGCGGCTGCTGGAGCTGAAGTTCCGCCGCATCCTCGATGGTGACCACGCGCTCGTCCTCGGGAATGAAGCCGGAAAGACAGTTCAGCAGAGTCGTTTTCCCGGAACCGGTCCCGCCGGACACGATGATGTTCATGCGCGCATGGACGACCGCTTCCATGAAGCGCGCCATGTCGGGTGTGAACGAACCGAACGCGACGAGATCGTCGACTTTGAATGGGTCTTCGCTGAACCGACGAATCGACAACGAAGGGCCATCAAGCGCTACCGGAGGAATGACCGCGTTGACACGAGATCCATCGGGAAGACGAGCGTCAACCATCGGAGAAGACGCGTCGATGCGACGGCCAACCTGGGATACTATACGATCGATAATCTGGATGAGGTGCTCGTCATCCCGAAAGGACACCTCGGCCAACTCCAGCTTACCCTTCCTTTCCACGTATACCTGGCTGCTCGAGTTCACCAGAATGTCGGACACGGTCGGGTCGCGGATCAGTTCGTCCAGGGGCCCAAAACCCAGCACCTCGCTCGTCACTTCCGCGGTCAGCCGGTTGCGGTCCGCTCTAGAGAGAGGGACACCGTACTCGTCGAGCAGCTCGCCGATTATGGAGCGAATCTCGTCACGTATGCCGCCGAGACCGATCTCGCCAACCGCGGCGAGATCCAATCGATCGATGAGATCGGTATGAATTCTGAGCTTGAGTTCGGCAATGGCCCCCTGGGTCTCCGCGCGTACAGCGGCAGACCCGTCGGCCTGCGAGGAACTGACTCGCCTGCGGGCGCTGGTACCCGTTTTGCGGTCCGGCATCGACGCGGCGACTTCCTGTGCGCCCTCACCCGGGGGAGCGGCGGTTCCGTTGGCAGCCGGACCTTGTCCATCGCCGCCCATTCCGCGGCCGTTCGAGACCGCCGGTGAGGACTGCTCTCTTTCCTTGATCCTTCCGAGAAGACTCACTTACCGATCTCCGTTCACGAGAACATCCTTGCCAGTAGGCCACTCCTCTTGACCGGAGAACTCTCTGCCTTGCGCGCGCAGAGCCGGCCAGCGACGCATTCGATGGCAGCGACGAGATCGCTCTCCGGATCGACTTCCGACAGTGGCTTGCCCTGTGTCACGGCTTCCGTGGCGGTGGTGTGGTCGTTTGGGAGCTGACCGGACACGCTCAGCTTGAGCACCTCTGCCAGTTCGGCAGCCGTGATCCCCGCTTGATCAACCGCCCTGCTCAGTATCAGCCGTATGTTATCCTGCGCTATCCCGAGGCGCTTGAAGGTGCCGAGCAGCCTCTGCATCGCTCGCACCGCGGGAACGGTGTTGTCCGTCAGCAGATAGATCGACTGAGCGTTTTCTAACGCCGGCAGAACCACCTCGCTCAGGTAGGGCGGCGTATCGACCACCACGTAATCGAACTGAGTCTGCAGGGCTTTGAGGATCCTTGCCACGTCGTTCCCGGATATCGATTCGCTGTCCTCGAGCATGGGCGGAGGTGGCAATACGCGCATGCCGCTGGGGTGCTCATAAAGTGTCCCCTGCAGGAAGACCGGGTCCAGGGTCTCGACGCTCTCGATAACGTCGAGCACCGAATACGGATGGCGGAAATTGAGAAACACCGGCGTCTCGCCGTTCTGGAAATCGAGGTCTACCAACACGACCTTGAGCCCCGTCATGCGCCTGAGGGTTATCGCCAGGTTGATCGAGAAGGTCGTCACGCCGCTACCCCCATGAGGCGAGAACGCGGTGAGAATTCGATGCGGCCCGCTGTGACTTGGCGTCCGGCGCCGCATTTCGGCGAGCTTCACGAGGGGCCGCAGCAGATCAGCTGTGGAGCACTCCGGAGAGAACACGTCATCGGCACCCGCACGAATCGCGTTTACTATGAGGTCGGCGTCTCGTGCGTCGGACACCACAAAGATCCCCAGCCCAGGATGTTGCTGGCGTAGCTTCGATACGAGGGCCAGCCCCTCACTTGCCCGCCTTCCTGCAAAAACGAACGCGGCCTCGGACCGGCAGCGCTCGACGCACTCTATCCCGTCCCCAATTCCCGCGTGTTCTACGGACAGCTCGAAACCCGGCAGGGACGTCAACACCTCGACGAAGGAGGTCCGGTCTTCAGACCCCTGACCGATGATGATCGTCCTTATTTTTTCCCGGCTCACGCTTCGTCGTCCCAATTTCGCTCTACTCCTGCCTACCGACGACCTTGTCTTTGATGAGATCCAGAGCCTGCTGATAGTCCTTGCCCAAGGCAGCGGCTTTCGCCTGATTCTGCCCGACGCGCTTCACGACATGAGGCTTGACGACCATCACCAACTCGGTATTCTGCAACCTGTTCTCGCTACGGCGGAACAGCAGACCAAAGATCGGAATGTCGCCGAGTAACGGCACCTTCGACTCGAACTCGCTCTCGGTTTCCTTAAGCAACCCGGCGATCACCAGACTCTGGCCGTCCGTGAGCCTGACGTTGGTCTCGGCACGCCGGCTGGCGAAAGCGGGAACCGTAAAACCGAAAAGCTCTACCCCCTGGGAGAAATCAGGCTGGCTGACCTCCGCGAAGACCTGGAGATCTATGCTGCCATCCACTCCGACGTAGGGAACGAATTCGACCTTGGTACCAAACTCCTTGAAGTCAATGGATGTCTGTAGGTCCTGGGTGATGACAATCGGAATCTCGCCTCCAGACAAGAAACTCGCCGTTTGGCCGCTCCTCGCGAGCAGCTTGGGCTCGGCGAGAATGTGAGCGAGGTTGTCGTCAACCGAGGCTTTGAGAAAAGCCCCGATGTCGTTCTTGAAATCGATAACAGCAAGCGAAAGACCGCCCGCTAGGCTGACGGGAAAGGGTGGCTGCCCGGCTGCGGCGGGATGCTGGCCGAAAAGCGGAGCCGCACCGCCGCCTTGGGTTACGCCGCCAAACTGGCCGCCCATCGACCGTATGTCGAGACCCCGGCGATCGAGTTCACTGCGGTCGACCTCTGCCACTATAACCTCGAGCATTACCTGTTCATCCGCCTCCTCCACCACAACGACGTTGTAGAGGCTGTACTTACCGAGCGTGTCCCACACGATTACGGATGTTTCGCCGGCTTGCAGGCCGTTGACGAGAATCTGCTCAGGACTGACCAGAACGACATCGGCTGTCTCCTCGTCGGTAACCGCGACCCTTTCGGCCTTGTTTTTGAAGTCCACGACGATCGACTTGCCCGCCATCACCCGCAGGACCTTGTCTCCCCGGGCGTTGAGCGAAGCAGCGTTGCTCGGCGAGACAGCCGAAACGAGCCTTGCCCGGTCAGCCGCGTGAGCGACGTCGCAAGGAACCAGCCACGAGGCGGCAAGCACCACGGCGACGCAAGAAATTCCAACGTCTGCCACAGAACGAAAACTTTTCATCACATCACGCATAGTGCCTTACCTCGCTAAAAGACCTCGGTTCCCCATCACCAATCCCAAAATGCCGATCAAAAACTGAGGCTCTGGACCTCTTTGCCGCGTATGAGTTCCACGCTCCGGCCGTTGTTTGATGCCCCGGCGAGCATCTCGTCCACGCTCCGTCCGAAGGTACTTATCCAGGCGTTGTCCTTGTCGTTACGCAGCACGAAGTGCAGGTTCCCTTCGTTAGCCGCAAGGGTCAGTGTTTCGGCTTGACGCGGACTCACGTCCAGGGTGATCGTCTTGACGACCACCGGTTCGTCGTCGATCTGCTCGACCTCCTGGTCGATGGCTAGCACTTCGACTCCCTGGAGGATTATCTTGGATCGCGCTGGTTCCTCGTCCCGCTCACCAATGGTCACCAAGACGTCAACCTTGCTGTTCGGCGCGACGAATCCCGAAATTCCGGTGACCTCATTGACCCGGACCGAGATGGCTCGACGGCCTTTCGGGACCAGCATTGACAGCACGCTAGAACTCTTGTTCTTCGCGAGTTTTCCGTCGGTGACCGGCTCGTTCACCATGATGCCGACTCGCGCGACTTTGCCGATGAGCTTCTCGGGGTCGGCGAATGTACCTTCAGGCACCGCGTGCGCCGGCCAGGCTACGATCTTTAGCTGTTGACTATCGACGAGGTCGCCACGGCGTATAGGCACGGCGGCGACCACTACCTGGCTTTGTTTCAGTTCGGGATCGGTCATGCCGCGCGACTTCTCACTGAGATAAGAAAAAGTCAGCAGCCCGGCGAATGCGGCGAAACACAGTCCGGTTGCTATCAGAACCAAAGGCTTGCCCATGGAATAACCCTCCATCCATTCCCGATCAGCGCGGCTGCCATACCGATGGCCAGCAACAAACCGTAGGGAACGGTCTCAACCCCGGCACTCTGCGACAACCTCTCGGGCCTCACACCAGACGCCAGGGAAAAAAGGTCACCGTACAACCGCCGGAAAGCCTCGCGAGCGCGCCCTCTCACCAGCAGGGTAATGAGTCCCACTACCCCTCCCAGCAAGACGCCGGCCGCCAGACCCACCAAGAGCAGGCGATAACCGAGAAACGCTCCCGCAGCCGCCGTAAACTTCACGTCACCGCCGCCGACCAGTCCGGCCGCAAACGGTAGCAACAGGAGCGTCAGTCCAACCACCCAACCTGCAGCGGCGAAGCACAATCCGTCCAGCCCGCCGCCTACGAAATGAAGCCACAGACCTATCACGGTGGCCCCCAGATTCAGGCGGTTCGATATCCTACGCGAACGTAGGTCTGACAGACCCGCGATCGCCAAGAACGCCAGTACAGTCGCCACCACCACCCTATTCATCACGACATCCATGGCACTGCGCCGGCCGGGGTGAGTTCCGGACTTTACCCTACGGATTCCGCCCGGATCACCCCCAAGACCTGGTCAGTTTGCGGTCGACAGGGTGGTCGTAGCGTTGTTAAAGATCGCGATGATCTGGTCACGAAGCGCCGTGATCGCACCTATTGTCGCAACTGCTATCAGAGCCATGAGCAGAGCGTATTCCGCCATCGAGGCGCCCTGCTCATCGTTCCAGAGTGCTTTTATCAGCTGCATTGTCCTTCCCTCCTCATCATTAGTTGAAAGATCCGTTGAATTTCCCTCACCTCTTCGTCCACCACCCTAACCAGCAAGCGTTATGCCACCTCCCCCGCCGCCAAGCGCCCGGCAATTTCAGCCTTTTCTTCCGCCGGCCCTGCCGGCTCGCGCCAAAGGCGGACAAATCTGAGCGGAGTGCGCTACTTTTTTAGCGGGCGAGTGCTGTGTCCCCTGACTCTTGGGACCACCGGCTAGAAGATATCCAGCGATTCAAACACCTCGAAGATCTGCTGCTGGAAAGCCGTGACCGCACCGATCGTGCCCAGTGCGATCATCGCTAGCAGGAGAGCGTACTCTGTCATCGAAGCCCCCCGCGTATCTGCCAGTAGTAATCTGAAGAATCTCATCGCTTGTCTCTTTTCCTTTCGGCAACAACTCATTGGTCATCGCGACCGACATTTTCGATCACGATGGTCTTCAGCAATCGTTGTGCCAGGGGAAGGGAGAGCCATCAGTCGCAGAAAGATCAGTGCAGCGATGCACGCATTGGACAGCGATCGCAACTATGCGAGCAGGTCAGACCCCAGATCACTGTCCCCTGCTCAAGCGTCGGATTCGGGTCCGAGCGTCTCCGAAACGGAGAGGCTAAGACCAGAGATTACAACAGAAAAGCCTGCCTTAATCTTCTGATTTCACGCCCTTACGCAGCAGCAAAGTGGCTCCGCTCCAACAGACCATGAACCGGCAACCTTGTAGTTCGGCCAGGCAAACCCCAACGCGCCCACTTACTCCGATCCGGCCGCCACGGTTGGCACAGTTCTTGGTTTGTATCCATACATGAGGTCGAGCCGTTCGAAAATGTCCACAGTAAGAGCTCCGCTGACGTCAGAGGAGCTGCAGGCCAAATCTCAGGATACGATGTTCCTCATCGTAGAACTCGCGGACGCCATACGCCGGGGAGTCGTTTACTACCGTCTGAACGGTAGTCCCCTGGACTCGCTCAACGACGTCATAGACGCGCTGGTTGAAGACGGTGAAGTGATCTTCGAAGACGATTCGGCCGACGGCCCGATAAGGCACTAACGGCGCGGCGGCGCTCCGTCTACGTATCCCAAACCACGCAGCTGCTCCCATGTAGAATCGTCTACCGGGAGATCCGAACCCTCCCGAGCTTCGGACTCGTAACTCACAACGGTAGCCGGGGTCGTGGCCCTCGCCTCCAGCACCGTCGCGATCATGTCGCCATCCATGTCGCTGGCTAGCGGCATCCCCAACAAGTACAGAATCGTCGGGGCAACGTCTTCTATGTAAGCCCGCGGTCCTTCCTGCTTGGACAAACCCGGCCCCGAAACCATGTAGATTCCGTCGAAGGCGTGCGTACCAATGCGTAGGTCCCTTTTTCGGCTCGACTTGAAGCCGTGATCGGAGGCCACTACGACGAAGAAATCTCCTTTGGCCGCGGCCAACAGTTCTCCGATCTGTCTGTCGCTCTCGCGGTAGGCGTTTCTTACCGCCTCGCCGTAACGCTCCGCTTTCAGCGGGTCAACTCCATCGTAGTCAGAGGGCTGCATGTAGGACCAGTAGGGGTGGGAGACGCGGTCGACCAGGGTGAGTACGTAGATGAACAGGTCCCATTCCTCGCCCACCGAGAGCAACGCCCCGCCGGTCTGGATTCGGGAGATGTCGACGAGATGCTCGTAGAGGTACGAAGGGGTTTCCTCCTCCGCGTGCTTGCTCCAGCCGGGTCCTTCGGGAATGTAGGCCTCGCCCAGCGAACGCGACACCGCCGCGGCCAGATCCTGGGGATAGCTGATGACCAGGCCCTCGTCGACGCGGTAGAACGGTGACAGGTAGTACCTGTCTTCAGAGAGCCGCTTCACCTTCATGCGCCCTCTGACCGAAGGACGCCGCGTAACCACCGCGTCGAACCACGGACTCCAGTCTCCAACCGCCAGACCTGAAGCCGCCCGCCTCACGGCGTCCAGGTTTTCCCTAAACGGCGACGACAGCGCCGAGGGCTCGCGCAGGCTCAGAACCAGCCCGGTGTTGCCTCCCAGGGTCGAGCCACTCAAGGGAAAGCCCGAGAGCATCCGTCCGTTGATCGCTTCAGGAGGCCACGAGGCCGGCACGTTGAACACCCGGGTAGCGAGCCCGGCCTCGCTGGTCATGTTCCAAAGCACCTTCACCTTACGGTGAGTAGACTGAGAGGTCTTCCAGTTCCGGACTCCATGCTCCTCGGGCAGCTTGCCTGTGAACATCGTCGTCCACACCACCGGAGAAAGGATCGGCGGTCTGGATTCCAGAACACCGTGTATGCCGTGGTCGAAAAGTCCCTTGAGATTAGGCAGTTCCCCAGCTTCGAACATCGGTAGTATGACGTTCCAGCTGCCGCCGTCCACGCCGAGAACCATTACTCGAGCGTGGGCGTTACCCTGCCCGTGACCGATGTAGAGCGAAGCGACGCCGCCCACAACCAAAGCCAGCAAGGCCAGCGTGGCCAGCGGACGTCTCACCTTCCCGCCTCGGTCGGGCCAAACCCGATGATGGCCTCGCAGGACGCACCCGCCACGGACGACCGTGTGCCCATCGTGAAAATAGACATCCTCAGCATCAGGTCCTAAACTAGTTCACGTTAACGTTTCAATGGCAATTCTCCGAGTTCTTAGGCAGACAGCTGTCATGACCTGCTTGCTGGCAGCCGCCTGCAGCCAGCCCACCAGCAACGATGGCAACGCCGAACGAGTCCCCTGCCCCGGCTGCAACGTTGTCCTGATCTCGATGGACACCGTAAGAAGCGACCACGTAGGTGCCTACGGCTACGAGCTTCCGACCACGCCCAACCTGGACCGCCTTGCGACCAGGTCAGCCGTTTTCGAACACGCTGTAAGCCAGGCTGCGTGGACCCTCCCGGCACACGGATCGATCATGACCGGTCTGTACCCGGGCCGGCTCGGTGTGGTTCGCTACCCCGCCGTTCGGCGACTTCCTGACTCCACGCAAACACTGGCAGGGGTCTTCAGCAGCGCGGGCTACCGGACTGCGGGCTTTACCGGAGGGGGCTTTGTTTCGGCCCACTTCGGTTTCGACCGCGGCTTTCAAGTCTACACTACCGACGGGCGCCGCTTCGAGCACAACCTCGACAACGCCATCTCCTGGCTGGAACTCAATCGACACAGGCCGTTCTTTCTTTTCTTTCACGGCTACAACGCCCACCGTCCCTACTATTCCGAAGCCATGGACAAGCTCGCGGTCGGTCTGCCGGAAAAGATCAAGAGGGACCGCGGTGGATACTGCGGTCGAAACACACGAGACCGGCCCGAGGACCTGGAAACCATAATCGCTTTCTACGACGCTTCGGTGCACGCTGCCGACAGACGCGTAGGAGAGTTACTGAGGGCCCTCGAGACCCTGGGCCTCATGGACAAGACCGTGCTACTGGTGACCTCCGATCACGGTGAGGAGTTCTTCGAACACGGCAACTGTGACCACGTGCGTTTCCTCTACGGTGAAGTAATCAATGTACCCTACGTCGTCTACGTCCCGGGATTCAACCCTTCGGGAAAGCGCATCAGAGACACGGTTCCGGCGTCGATATCGGTCGCGCGGACACTCCTGGATCTGGTGGGCGTGGCGAACACCATGCCCGGCGTATCCTTGCTGCCCATGATCGATGGTTCAGCCACCGGTTTCGACGGACCGGTATACAGCGAGGCCGACAGCGTAGCCGGCAGGATGGGAAGCCGCGGACCGGTAGTGTCCATCATCAAAGAGCGAGAAAAGCTCATCGCCTTCACCGGAGAAGGCAGTGAAGAAGCCTACGATCTCGAAGTCGATCCCGGTGAACAGCACATCCTTCCTGAATCGCACGCCGCCTACCGCCGCCGCTGGACCCTGCGGGCCTGGGCCAAGGCGCTGACTCCCCTACCCAAGCCCAGACGCTCCGTGGTCAAAGCGGTGAGCCGCAAGGCCCGTGAATTCTCGGACCGCCAACCATCCGGCAAAGAGGAGGAACTCCCGATTCCCGAGGAACTCGAGAACAGCCTAAAGTCACTCGGCTATCTAGAGTAGCGGAGCCACGGCGAGCCAGAGAAAGACTTTTTTGCCCGCGTGCAGCTAACAGGTTATATAATTGAGTTTTCTTGGATATTCCCCGGTAGCTCAGTTGGTAGAGCAGGTGGCTGTTAACCATCTTGTCGCTGGTTCGAGTCCGGCCCGGGGAGCCATCTATTCTTATAACTTTCCCGCCCTAGGACTGTGACCCAGCACGTTGTTGTCAGCATCTGGCCCTCGGTGTACCCGCCCCCAGACGGGGGGTAATCGAGGCTGACAGTTCACCGGCAGAGTCGGGTGATGCGTTGAGTGCTGCACTCTTGGGCCTACCCGGTGGCCCCCTTTCCTAACATTGTCGGCACGGGGGCTTGGAATCCCATCGACTCCTTTTTCCACCCTGGGTTCACGCAAAACAAGTACATCTAGACAAACGCCTAGGCGTATTGTTATACTGTTCCCATGAAGATCCCCTCAGCGAAACTCCGCGAGTTGAGGCGCCGCCGAGGATGGACGCAGCGCGATTTGGCGGAGCAGCTGGACGTCGATCCCATGAGCGTGTCGCGCTGGGAGCGCGGCCTGAGCCAGCCGCGGCGCGCGATGCACGATCGTTTGTGGGCGCTTTTCGACGAAATGCCGACAACGACCGCTGCGCAGCGACATCGAGTCGCGCCGAGTCTAGGCCTGCGTGTCTTGGCCTCTGAGCGAATCGATGAACTGGTTCGCGCCGTAGGGCTCGATCCAGCACTACGCGCACTGCGCGAGATCGCACTGCTCGCGCGCAAGCCCCCATCCGTACGTTTCGCCGATGAGCCCACCAAGCGAATGCGAGAGGTCGAGGACGCGCTGCGCGAGCAGTCCGCGCTTATCGCGCACACGAAGATCCAATGACAGCTCCGGGGAAGGACGCCAGCCGCCTGATCGATGCCCTGAAAGCCGGGAGCGAAATTCTTGAAGAACAGGGAGTGGAACACGCACTCCTGGGCGGATTGGCCGCGAATCTATACCGTAAAGAGGTGCGCGCGACGCAGGACGTAGACTTCGGTATCAGAGCGTCGCCGATAGAAACGATTGCCGTTGTCGACGCCTTTTCCCGAGGGGGTTGGGCCCCGGAACTACGCGCCGACAAAGCCGAAGCGCTGCGTCTAACCCACGACGCCCTGCCTCGCATCGATTTGTTGATCGCCGGTACACCATTTGAAAAGAACGCAATTGCCCGTGCGGTACCACTGACGATCGACGGTCACCAGTTGACGATCGTCACCCCCGAGGATCTCATCGTATACAAGCTAGTCGCGGGTCGCGCTCGCGACTACGACGCTGTCGGCGCCATCCTCAACGCCGCGGCTGAGATCGACAGTAGCTACGTGGCGGGTTGGCTCGAGCAGTTCGGGGTATCCGATCGGTGGCAGCAAGCTCTCGAAGAAGCCCGGAAACTCGCTGAGGATGAGTCGTAGTCACGAATAGGGACTGGAGGACACGTGTGTCTCGTCATTAAGCTGCCGGAAGCCAACGAGTTTCTCTCAGAATCGGCTTGTCCTGCCAAGCCGGCACAGTGCACCACCTCGATTAGCTGTGCAGCTCCGCTCGTCACGCCGCCGGATCCGAAGCGGCGCTTCGCGTCAACAGGCCGTAGGGTTGGCCATAGCTCGCCCTCAGGCTACTCTCCGCCCCAGTTCAGTTCTATGCCACGAAATCACGAGGAACAGAGTTCATGAGGGAAACGTTCTGGCGGCGATGCAGCAGTTGCAAGCGTGAGCTCGCCTTCGCAGCGGACTACTACGTCTGCAGCGTGTCGACCTGCAATCGCAAGGGCAGCTCCTACGTTTTCTGCTCCGTGCCCTGCTGGGATGCACACGTGCCGGTAATGCGCCACCGCTCGGGATGGGCCGAAGAAAGGCGCTCTCCCTCGCGGGCGGAGTGGTCGGCCGCGTCCAAGGCCGCGGCGCCCGGGGTGCGGGCCGAGACCGCAACGCCCACGACCGAGGCTCCCCCGAGCTTGCCGGCGGTACCGGCGGGCTCCCAGTGCGAGATCCCGCGCGAGGTTCTCATCGTCGCGTCGAGGCTCAAAGACTACGTGCGCGCTCGCTCGGGGCTAAACACCTCCGAATCGGTGCTGGCGACGCTGTCGGACCTCGTGCGTGCGCTATGCGACGACGCCATAGTGCGTGCGCGTGAGGAGGGCCGCAAGACGCTGATGGGTCGTGATTTCTGAGCCAGTGGGGCCGTCGCCATTGACGCCGCATCGGGCGGCGGTCAGACCTCCCCGATCCCGGCCATGACCTGTCCGAGAAGGTCAGACGCGGGCAGGTTGTAGTCGAGATCGAGAGGACGACCGTAGCGGACGGTCAACTCGACCCCGGTCTTGCGCAGCTTGAGCCCGGTCTTGTCAAAGGCTTTTCTCAAACCTTCCAGGCGCACGGGCAGCACTACGGGACGGAACTGCTTGATGATGTGGGCGCAACCGATACGTCCCGGGGCGCCCGGGGCCGTGGTTCCCTGCGGATAGGTCAGCACCCAACCTCCCTGTAATCCGGTGCCGACTTTCTTGACGTCTTCGGGATCGACTTGTCGCTCGACACGCTTGTCGTGCTCCTTCCACGTACGCTTGACGCAGATTGTGCCGTTGTAGGCCATCAGGCGCGGGAGCCATCCGCTCTTCTTCATGGTTTCGAGCGCCGCCACCACGTAGAGATCGGTGCGCGGCCAGATCAGGTAGGGGCGCCTGAGGTAGCTGACCGAGTGGAGCACCACGATGGAGTCCATGTATTGGGTGAGGTGGTTGGAGACGAGCAGTACGCCGCGAGAAGGCAGGCCCTTGAGATTTTCGATCCCGTATACGCGCAGGCGATTGAGGACACGAAGCTGCAGGGCCGTGAGGAAGCCTCCGATGTTGATCATCGCCCACCGAACCGGGCGTAAATGGCCAAAAGCGTCTCTCAGCATCGGAGGGAAACATAGACGAAAAAGTCGCCAAGTGGCAACGCCCCGCGGACTAGCCCCAGAGGGCCAAGGCTGCGAGCACGGTTCGAACGGCTATTCGGGCATGCTTGGGCGGCACTCCCCCCTTCAGGCTGACCAACAGCCCGTGGGCAACGACGGTCAAGTGCCGCGCGGAGTCTCGCAGCGCTACGCCGGCCTCCAGTTCACCCGAGCGCCTCGCGCGCCGCAGCGCGGCGTATAGCGCGTCCTCGGTCCGCTCGAACTGGGCCTGCACAAGGGAGGCGATCGCCTCGTCATGCGAACCGAAGAGATCACACTCCGTGCCCCTCGTCAAAATCGGCCCGACGCGGGGCGAGAGCTCGGTTTTCCCACTACCGGTACCGACGATTCTGGAGCTAAATCGTCCTGTCACGCACACTCCTAGCTCGTTATGATTTCGAGTCGCGTTTTGTCGAGGTATCCGACGGGCGCATGCATTACATTGACGGGGGAAGCGGACCGCTCCTGTTGACGCTTCACGGCAATCCGACCTGGTCCTATTTGTACCGCCATCTGATCCACGGTCCCAAGGACGGCTTCCGCTGTGTTGCCGTCGACCACCTCGGGTTCGGACTATCGGACAAACCACAAGTTGCGGATTACACGATTGCCGGACACACCGCCCGCCTGACCGAGTTCGCTGACGCCCTCGAACTTCGTGACAGCCACCGCTTCTTGCCCGTCGACAGCGGGTCGCATCGTTTGCGCGTGAGAGCCACCGCGCTCAACGAGAAACCGCCCTAATTTCCCCTAGGGCGTTTTCCTCTCCGCAAGTCTTAGGCTCTCGCGCTCGGCGTATCCATAAATCCCCTTCGACATGAGCGACAGCTCCTCCTTGCGGCGGAGGCCGTATATCTCCGCCCGGGCGCCGTGCGCCTCCTTGTGGCCAGGCTCTGCCGAAGTTGCCATTTCGATGAGATGGCAGGCGAGGCGCGTGTCGCCGGTGCCAGCGAGATCTCTCGCACGATCGATGAGCTTTTCAACGCCGCCCGCTAGGCTTACCATTTCACGGGCGAGCGCCGCCTCGGCGGCGGGTTTGAGGTTCGCCGGATTGCCATCATACCATCCGCCATAGAGCCGCCAGATGTTGTGGACGATAAACTCCGGCTCATCATAGGTCGGCCTCAGGTAGGGCTTATCGAGCAGGTAGTCGGGCACCTTCACCTCGTGGATGAGCGCGTCGAGCCGCGCTCCCTGGTTCATGAGCTTGAGGCTTTGTTCGAGGATCGTCTCGAGTGCGGTTGCCGTATCAAACAGAACCGCCCTTACACGTCGCCTTCCGCCGATGGGGAGGCCGTGTGCGGGGAGCAGAAGCTCCGGCTCTTTCATTTCCATCTGCCTGAGCGTGCGGGCCCATTCGAGCGGGTAGCGCTGGACTTTTTGGGGGTTGCCCGCGTTGGGGAAACACCAGATCAGGAAGTCGCCGGCACATATCGCCTCGCGCTCCGGCACCCAGGCCCAGAGGTGATCGTCAGTTTCGCCTTTCGAATGATTGAGTTCAAAGACAGTGTCTCCGACTCTCACTGCCAGATGTTCCCGGAACGTGGTATCGGGATACACCCATTCCTTCGGACCGAATCGGCTGATCCTGAGCTCCCCGCTCCCCCTCGTATTCCCCATGAGATTCGACCCGTCACCGCCGCCACCAAACTGGCGCTCATTGATGAGGGCGTTGTAACCGTTGGTCATCTCATACCGTTCAATACGGGCCGCGACATTTTCGTGGCCCACGAAGCGAGGGCGCGGGTTTCCGCACGCCTCGGCCTCCTTGATGAAAGTCCCCGCGCCACCAACGTGATCGATGTGGCCATGGGTGAAGGCGATGGTATTCACCGGCTCGCCGCTCCAGGCCCGAAGGCTGTTCTTGACACCGCCCGCCAAAGCGCCAAGGGAAGTATCAAAAAGCACGAGCCCATCACCGGTTCGAAACGTTACCACATGGGAGAAGGCTTCGATGACCGCGACGCCGTCAGAGATTTCCGAGAGTTCGGTCGTCACTCGGTTGACCGATCCCGGCCCCTCATAAATGCCCTCATCAATGTAACGCGCAGAAAGTGCCAGGAGGTCCGCCATGGAAGTGCCTCATTTGGGTTTTTGCCAGTTTGTTACGCGTGGGCTCCCATGAACGCTGCGAGCTGTTCTTCGTTTAGTCCCCCTGAAGGGTTCACGGTCTTCGGTGTATCGTTACTCATAGGCAGGGCAAGCTAGCAATGCACAGCGTCGAGGCAAACCGGCGTCAATCAAAACCGTCGCGATCGCCTGCTGGCGGTCCTGCGCGCCATCGTAAGGAAGGCGTTGGCCGCGGGGCTGAGACGCCGGTCCTTGCGGTAGAGAACAAAGAGCTTACGCGCAAGTTCCATCTTTTCTATTCGAAGGAGAGCTAGACGGCCGGCCTCCACTTCCCATTCAACCGCGATGCCTGAAACCGCTCCGATTCCCAGCCCAGCAGCAACGGCTTGCTTGACCGCTTCGACGGAGCCCAACTCGAGAAACGGCTGCCAACGTTTGCCTCGCTGCGCCAGCCATTCTTCGAAAGCTCGCCGCGTCGCCGAACCCGCCTCGCGAGCGACGTAGTGGTCGGAAAGGAGCTCACCGAGCGAAACCGACCTGCGGCGAGCGAGCGGATGGGCCGGCGAGACTACAAGACGAATCCGATCGTCGGCGAATGCCTCGGAGGCCGTGTAGTCGGTACCCAGCTGTTCCCCGACAAAGCCGAGTTCGAGGTCGTTGCGAAGGACCATGCTCTCGATCGCCCGCGAGTTGGAGAGTTCGTAGCGAAGTTCGACGCCCGGGTGCTCGCCACGAAACTCGGCGAGCAGGCCGGGAAGCATGTACATGCCAGGCGTAGAGCTGGCACCGACGCGGAGCTCGCCGCGTTGAAGCCCGGTAAGTTCCTCGAGGGCCGTGCGCACGCCGTGAATCCGGCTGATTACCCGCGCCCCCTCCTCGACCAAGAGTTCTCCCTCCGCGCTGAGCCTTACCCGACGTCCGGTTTGCACGAAGAGTTTTACGCCGAGCTCTTCCTCGAGGCGCTGGACCTGTCTCGAAACCGCCGGCTGCGTGAGGTGGCGGACGCCGGCAGCCTTGGTGAAGCTTTCAAGACGAGCCACCTCGAGAAAGGTTTCCAGGCAGTCAATATTCATGCCTA
>JBHHVL010000008.1:0-67701 GCA_046754245.1 Binatia bacterium
TAGGAGGGACGATATGTCGTTCTGGAAAAAGACAAGGTCATCGCGTCCGGCACCCGCGGAGCTTGAGGTGGGACGCGTTCAGAAGAGAAGAAGAAGCGTACGCCGTTCGGCGCCGGTAGCGATGGAGGTGAAGATCCTGGCGATCGAGGCTCTGGAGTCTGGGCCTTGCGCTAAGGACGACGGAAACGAGCATATCTATCCCTTCATTGTCATCGGAGTGGAAACGTCCATGCGGTTGATGGAAATTCTGTCTATCCGTAAAGAACATGTGGACGTACAGCGCCGCGTGATCTACATCCCGAAGGGCAAGACAGGGGCGCGGGAACAACCCATCACGGCCTACCTCGCGGAGTTTCTGAAGGGATACATTATCGCCCTACCGTCTCGCCCTGGCTCTTTCCCTCACCAGCGGCGAAAGGGGGCCACACGGTGAACATACGTAAACCATTCCGTCGAGTCGTTGAAGCCGCTGGTCTAGACCCTGACCTGGTCGTCCGGCATACCTTGCGCCATACCGCTATAACGCATCTTGTTCAGGCTGGCGTAGACCTGCCGACGATCAAGCGAATCAGCGGCCACCAGACTCTCGCCATGGTTGAACGCTACGCGCACGCTAACGGCGAGCATATAAGGACGGCGATGGACAAGCTGGATGAACGTTATCGCCAGGCCGGATCATGACTCGAGTGCGGATAGGGGAGTTGGCCGAAGCAGGTAAGACCCGAGTGCTAGAATCACCACAGACCAAGAAGATAAGGGTGGATTTCCTGGCATGGTTACACAGGAATTACACAAACACTGGTAAGTGCATCGTCTCAATATCGGCTAACCCCTTGATTTTAAAGGTGCCCAGGGGCGGAATCGAACCACCGACACGGGGATTTTCAGTCCCCTGCTCTACCGACTGAGCTACCTGGGCGTTACCGGGTACAACGGGGGTGCAGCCGCACCGATCGGATCAATCATCTATCCGTAGCGTGCGCGGGGGTCAAGGAGGCTCAGCGGTCCAGCTCGCCGACCTTGCGCTCCACGAGGTCGATGACCTCGGCCTCGAGTTTGAGACCGCAAAGGCGGTCGATTTCTTGCACCCCGGTGGGACTGGTGACGTTTATTTCGGTGAGACATCCACCTATGACGTCGAGCCCGGCGAAATAGATGCCGAGTTCCGACAGTAAGGGGGTCAGCGCCTCGCATATTTCGATTTCACGCGGTCCTACTTCGGCCTTCACGGCGCTGCCGCCAACGTGGAGGTTGCCGCGCAGATCATCGTCGCACGGCACACGCCGTATCGCTCCGGCCGCGCGCCCATCGAGATAGATCAGCCGCAGGTCACCCTCACGGGACTCGGGAAGGAAGCGCTGGGCCATGATCTGCCGCTTTCCGCCGAACGTAGAGGTCTCGAGTATAGAACGGGTGTTGAGGTCGCCACGCCTTATGCGAAAGATTCCCTGGCCCCCACAGCCGTCAAGCGGCTTCACTACGATGTCGCCGCCGACCTCGTTGACGAAATCAATGATGCGGGAGATGTCGGCTGAGACGATGGTTTCGGCGATCAGGTCGGGGAATTTCAGTATCGACAGCTTTTCGTTGATTTCACGGAGCGCCGTGGGGTTGTTGAACACAAAGGTGCGCCCCGCGTTGACCAGACTGAGCAGGTGAGTGGCGAAAAAAAAATCGGTGTCGAAGGGCGGGTCCTTGCGCATGAACACGGCGTCGAAGTCCTCGGCCGCGTGGTCGGCGTATTCGCCCACGGCGTGGTGCTCGCCTTGCACGGGTCTTACACGCAGGGGCGCGCAGCTGGCTCTCGTTCCAGCCGAGAAACTCAGTTGTTGGATGCCACAGTAGTAGTTTTCGTGGCCGCGGTTCTGGGCCTCGCTGAGAAAGAGAAAAGAGGTATCCAGGGTGATGTCGATCCCCTCGATGGGATCCATCACGTGGAGGAATTTCATAGTGACCGTGGTTGCGCCGGGGGCTTTCGGCCGAGGTCGCCCCAGAGGTGCTGGCACACGGCCGCCGCTACTATCGCGGCGGTTTCGGTTCTGAGAGTGCGGGGACCCATTCCCACGTCCTGAAAACCGTAGTCGCGCCCCATGTCCAGCTCGCGCTTAGTAAAACCACCTTCGGGTCCGAGTACCGCTACGACCCGGAATGTGTTCGGGTAGCGCTGCCTAAGCGTGGCCGGTGGGTCCTGGTCGGCCTCGGTGGTAAAAAGCAGCCCCAAGGCATTCTCTGGCTTGGAGGCGAGAAATTCCTCCAGTGGCCGGATTCTTTCTACGACCGGAATCTGTGTTCGCCCCGACTGCTCGGCTGCCGACACCGCTATGCGACGCCAGCGTTCGACTCGTCGCATGGCCGCGTCGTCTCCAGGCTGGCCTATGCTACGGTCCGAGGTAACCACACAGATCCGGTCGGCGCCTAGTTCGACAACTTTCTCTACGACCAGGTCGATCTTCTTTCCCTTGGCAAGGCAAGGCGCGATCATGAGGTCGAGCGACGACTCGGTGCTCGCCGCGGTTTCGGCGAGCAAGCGCACGACCCCGGTCTCGCCTTGGTATAACTCGAGTACCCCCAGGGCTTCGCGACCGTTACCGTCGAAGACAATGAGTTCGTCGCCGGGCTTGAGCCGCAGCACGTTTCGGACGTGATGGAGACCGGTCCCGATGAGCACGGCACGGTCGGTCGAGAGGTTTTCGTGTTCGACGAAGATGCGAGTCTTCGGTAACTCGGTGGTAGTCGCAGTATTAATCATCTGGCGATCCGATCACGTTGCAGAACCACGGTAGCCCATTCCTTGCCCTCGACCCGATCGACCAACTCCCACCCAGGTTTGATAAACGCGGCTTCGACAAGAGGCAAGCTCTCGAGGTCGATCCCTGACAGGATCAAGCTCCCCCCTTGCCTGACGCTACGCGTTAGTCGTGGAGCCATTTCAACCAGCGGAGCGGCGAGTATGTTCGCGACGACCAGGTCGTAATCCCCGTCTTCAGCGGTGTTCTGGGGTAGACCATCGGCCAGTAATACATCGATTCGGTCACCCACTCCGTTGATGACGGCGTTGCGGCGGGCGGCATTCACCGCTTCCTCATCATTATCGCTGGCGGTGGCTCTGTGCGCACCCAGCTTCAGGGCGGCGATGGCCAGTATCCCGCTTCCGGTGCCCACGTCCGCGACAGCGGCCCCGGGTAGGAGGTATTTTTCCAGCAGGCCGAGGCAGGCCGAGGTGGTTTCATGATGGCCGGTGCCAAAGGCCATGGCCGGATTGATGACTACGCCGACGAGGCCCCGCGCCGATGAAGGCGTCTCCCAGGGGGGCAGGATCTCGAGCGTCTGGCCGATCCTCAGGCGTGGGAAGTGTGACTTCCAATTCTCCGTCCACAGAGTCGGCTCTATCTCGCCCAGCGTCCCTCGCTGGGCGATGCCAGCGGGAAGCGTAGCGAACAGCTGGTCAGCGGCTCCATGGGCGCTGTGCTGGTCCGGCGCCTGAAGATAGACGAGCAGTTGGTCTCGGGGCTCACCCCCGGAGGGGTCTGGCTGTGACCGCACTTGCGAGCCTTCAAAACCGCATTCGTAGAGCAGGGTTGTGAGTAGATCGCTGTCGCTGCTGGCGCAGAGCAGTTCCAGTTCGAACCACTTGGGTTCACCGGCCATGGGGAACCTCTTCGCCGCGACACGGAGACGAATCAAGTAGAGCTTTGATGTTTGGGCTTGGACTGCCCAGCTGCTAGCGTTCGCACATGGGCGGGAGCGTTATGGTACTGGGGCACAGGGGCGCCTCGGGTACCCACCCGGAGAACACCTTGGTCTCTTTTCGCGTGGCAGTAGAGGCCGGAGCCGATGGTTTCGAGTTCGACGTCCAGCTGAGCCGCGATGGCGTTCCCGTCGTGATTCACGACGATGTTCTCGAACGCACCACCGACGGTACTGGCTGCGTCGCCGACCGCGACGCAGACTACCTTGGCGGTCTCGACGCGGGCTCTTGGCGGGGGGATGAGTTCGCGACGGCGAGGCTGCCGCTGCTCGATGAAGTGCTGGCCGAGTTCAGCGGCCGTTGCGTCATGAACCTCGAACTCAAACCCGACTCGAGGCGCCAAGAGCTCGTGCGCAGCGTACTCGAGAGCGCACGACGCTTCCAGGCCTTCGACTCTGTCGTGTTCTCCTCCTTCGATTTTCAGTCCTTGCGCGTCTTGCGTGCCGAGGCTCCGCGGGCTCGTATCGGTGTGCTGTGCAAGCCGGGGGAGGAACCGGCAGCGCTGGGCTTTGCCCGAGAATGCGGGGCCTGCAATCTCCATCCCCATGTTTCGGTGGTGAACGCGGAACTTCTCCGTGACTGTGCTGAAGCGGGCCTAGGGCTGTGGACCTGGAACGCCAATGACAAGGAGGAGGCTACACGCCTCTTCGGCCTGGGCGTCGACGCGGTGTTCTCGGATTTCCCCGAGCGGGTAGTAGGCTGGAGAAAGACCAGCGCCGACTGAAGGAGGGTCAGTTCTCTTGGGGCGGCCCGACTACCACCTGCGACCAGGTCGACTCTGCCAGGTATTTTCGCGCGACACGTTGCACGTCTTCCACGGTTACCGAGCTGATCAGGTCAGCGTAGCGCTGGCCGTAGAGGAATCCCAAACCGTATAGCTCGTTGAAGAGCATCTCGGTGCACATAGCGGCGTTGGTTTGCAGGCCGATCTCGTGGCTGCCGAGCAGGTACCGTTTGGCCCTGGCGAGCTCGTCGTCGCTGACCTGGGCGCTTCGCACCTTTTCAAACTCAGCGAGCAGTCCCTTCACGGCCCGATCTTCGTTGTCCGGGTCTGTTGCGATGTAGGCGCCGAACAGTCCCGGTGCTAGCCCCTCATTGCTGAAAGCCGTTACGCTGTAGGCGAGCCCCTTGCGATCACGGAGTTCGTAGAACAGGCGACCGCCCTGGCGCGACAGGATCGTTTCCAGCACGGACAGCGGGTAGCGATCCGGGTTCTTGATGTCTACGCCCTGCCAGGCAACGACGATGTGAGACTGGTGGCGTGCCGATTCCTTGCGCTCGTGTCGGGGGCCGGTCGGGACGGCCGCCGGACTCGGCAGAGCAAACCCGCCTTTTTCCGGCGCGAGGGCCGAAAGGGCGTCGGAGAGCATCTTCACGACGCTGCGGGAGTCGACGTCGCCGACCACGGATACCACCAGCCTTCGTGGGTCCAGCGCCGAGCGGTAGAAAGCCATGAGGTCATCACGGTCGAGAGACGACACACTGTCGAGTTCTCCCTGCACCGCCATGCCGTAGGGATGGTCGGGGAAGACGGTCTTATAGGCGAGTTCGAAGGCGCGATGACTCGATTCATCCTCGCGGTTGGCAATCGCGAGCAGCAACTCGCGCCTGGTTTTCTCGAGTTCCTTCTCATCGAACGAGGGGTTGAGCAGTACCTCGAGCAGGAGTTCCAAGGACTCCTCGAAGTGTGCAGTCAGAAAAGACCCGGAGATTCCCAGCGAGTTGCGGCCCGAGAATCCGGAGAGGTCGCTCGCGAGTGACTCTATGCGCGTGGACAGTTCCTCACGGGAATATCTGGCTGTGCCGCGAGTAAGCATCTCCGCTACGAAACTCGATACTCCGTTGTTGTCCGGCGTTTCCGCGAGCAGACCGCCAATCATCCCCACGCGAACGGAAAATAACGGTGCGTCGTGGTGCTCTTGAACGACGATGCGCACGCCGTTGTCGAGTGTGACGAGTTCGGCTGGGCCCGATCCGGTACGCGCCACGGGTGGTCGCGCGGTCTTCTCGGCTCGCGCGGCACGCTCCTCTGATTTGCTCGCGCTGGCCTCCCGGCCCGCGTCAAGAGCCGTCGCCGCGGCTTCCACATCGGTTCGACTGAGCTGGGATGGCGAATCGTTGGGCAGCAGACTCACGACCGTAAGGTTGTTTCGGTCGAAGTAACGTAGGGCCGCCTGCTGAACTTCCTCCAGCGTAATGGCGTCGAGGCGTTGCAGGTAGCGGCGATCATACTCGAGGTCATTGTGCACGGTGAGCAGGTAGCCTATTTCGCGCGCCTGCCCCTGAACAGTCTGACGGCGGTATATGAAATCCGCTTTGAGGTTATGACGGGCGCGCTTGAGCTCTTCGGCGGTCAACGGACGAGCACGCAGTTCAGCAGTTTCATCGAGTATGCCTTCGAGCGTCCCCAACAGCTTCTCGTCCTCCAGAGAGGCGGTGATTACGAACAAGCCGGGATCGACGGGAGTATACGCGAATGCGCTGACGCTATTCGCGAGCTCGGCCTCTGCCACCAAGCGACGGTAGAGCCGTGAGCCCTCTCCGCCGCCGAGAACGAACGAGACCATGTCGAGCAGGGGGGCGTCGTCGTGATTGGCGTCGGGGATGTGGAAGGCCACCGCGAGGTGCGACTCTTTTACGTCCATGCGCAGAGACTCGTAACGCAGTTCGTCCTGTGGGTCTTCACTGGGCCTGACCGGCTTTTCGATCTTTCGCGACTCGAAGCCATCGAACTCTTCGTGGATCTGCGCTTTCACGCGCTCGGTATCCACGTCGCCGACTATGATCAGAGCCATGTTGTTGGGCGCATAGAATCGCGAAAAAAAGTCCAGCACCTTTTCACGGGTCAGGTGGGTGATCGACTGCTCGGTGCCTATGACCGGGCGGCGGTACGGGTGTTTTTCAAACGCGGTTGCGAACAGGGTGTGGAAGAGGCGGGTCCCGGGCATGTCCTGACCGCGTTTGTACTCTTCCATCACGACACCGAGTTCCTTGTTCAACTCGTTGGGGTCGAACGAGGAATGCTGCACGGCGTCAGCCAGTATGTCGAGACCCTGCTCCGCGTAACGCGATGCCAGTACGATGTGGTAGACGGTTTGGTCCCAGGAGGTCCACGCGTTGATTCTTCCCCCTGCCGATTCCACCTCCCCGGCGATTTCCCCCACGCCGCGGCGCGCGGTGCCCTTGAAGAGCATGTGCTCGTGGACGTGGGCGACCCCGGCTTCGGCGTCCGACTCGTCGGTGCTGCCGGCCTTCACCCATACTTGCATGGCGACAACGGGAGCGAAGTGGTCTTCGCGAATCAGGACTTCCATACCGTTGTCGGTTGAAAATACAGTGGTGGCTTCGTGTTCGACGCTCTGCGGCGTAGGTTGCTCTTTCATCTTTTGGCACCCACCTGTAACGCCGACAGCCGCCAGCGTAGTAACGGTAAATACGACCAAGGCAAGACTGTGTTTGAAAAGGATCATATGGTGCGGAAAGCAGACCCCGATTCCACGTGCGGCACAAGGAGTCAACTCGTGCTAGTATTTTTCTTTAGTCGTCACCGCGGCTTCTGGCTCGGGGTAGCTGGCCGGGCGCGCAACCCGGGCTGTTCCTCATCATCCCCTGGCTAGGGTAATCGGTGACCTACCGAGCGGAACTCCGGGAACACCCCGGGGATCTGCGGGAGGGGCGGAATGAACGTTGTTGATGTTGGGTTGATCCTTCTCCTGTTTTTCTCGGCGCTGAGGGGCTATTCGAGAGGCTTTTTCCATGAAATGCTGTCGTTGATTTCGATCGTCGTGGGTTGCGCGGCAGCGTTCCACTGGGCACCCGCGATCGCCGACGCGATCGCGCTCAGGGCCTCGATGCCATATTTCTTGACCATCAGTCTGGCTTTCTTGACGGTGTTTTTCCCGATAATGTTTGCAACGCGTCTGGGAAATACCATGATAGAACGCCTGTGGCCGTCCATCGGAGGCCTGCGCCAGAACCGCACCGCGGGCCTGTGGTTCGGGACCGCCAAGGGCGCAGTGCTGCTCGGTTGTACGGTTCTGCTTCTACGGAGTTCGGTCCCGGTGAATGAGACTCAGGAGGCGTTTGCGGGCAAGTTCGCGGGCGTCGCCCAGGAGTTGCGGATACGTATGCAGGAATCGTTCGTTGCCGACTACCTGGCCAGGATGACGCTGGGCGTTTTTTCAGTGGCAATGGATAAGGGAGGAGAGTATTTTCTCGCTGCCGAGAACTTTGACCACCACCGGTGATCGCTGAGGACAAAATATCTGAAATAAAGGAGGCTGCGCGGATCTCCGATTTTGTATCTCCCTTCGTGGAGCTCAAGCGCAGCGGGCGCTCGGTCAAAGGCCTGTGTCCTTTTCATAGCGAAAAGACTCCGTCTTTTTCTGTCAACGACGAAAACGGATTTTACCACTGCTTCGGCTGTGGCGCGGGTGGTAACGTCTTCAAGTTCCTCATGGAGGTCGAGAACCTCACTTTCCCCGAGGCCGTGCGGAAGGTCGCCGAACGTTACGGTATCGAAGTTCCCGATGAGCAGGGCAAGGAATCCGGCGCCGGTAGGCGCGACGGTCTGTTCAAAACCGTCGCGGCTGCCGCACGCTACTATCGCCGTGTTCTGTTGGAAACCCCCGCGGGCAAACCCTATCTCGAATATCTCGAGGCGCGGGGTATCTCGGCCGAGGCGAGAGAGACCTTCCTTCTCGGTGCGGCGCCGGCTTCGGGCGATGGGCTGGCGCGCTGGTTTGCCAAAGAACACCTCGATCCTCGCGTGGGACACGCCCTTGGGTTACTGGTCGGAACTCCGTCGAGGTTGACCGACCGTTTCCGGTCACGCCTGATTTTCCCCATACGCGATGGCCAGGGGCGCGTCGTCGGCCTGGCGGGTAGACGGCTCGGTGAGGACGGCGAAGGGCCCAAGTACCTGAACTCCCCGGAATCCGAAATCTACAGCAAGGGGCGGCTTCTCTACGGTTTGTTCGAGGCTCGTGATGCGCTCCGCAGCGCTGACTACGTGGTACTGGTCGAGGGCTACACCGACGTGATCGCTCTGCACCAAGCTGGACTGTGCAACGTTGTTGCCACCTGTGGCACGGCGCTCAGTGCGGAGCAGGTGCGCTTGCTGAAACGTTACAGCGGTGATGTGGTCACCCTTTTCGATGGAGACGCCGCTGGGCTGCAGGCCGCGGCTCGAAGCTTCAGGGTCTGTCTCGAAGCCGGGGTGTGGGCGCGCGGAACGGCCCTGCCGTCTGGCGAAGATCCGGACAGTTTCGTACGTGCCAAGGGAATCGACTTGCTGCGAACCCTGCTCTCGGAGGCCCGTCCTCTGGCGGACGCCTACCTCAAGGCCCTGGTTGGGGATCGCGGTTCCGACTCGACGGCGGTAGCGAGGGCCGGCGCGGAACTGGCGGCGTTGCTGAAAAAAGTCAAGGATCCCTTCGAGTACGATCTTCTGGTACGTAAGGCTTCGATGTGGACCGAGATCAGCGAAAAGACGCTGCGTGCTCAGGGGCGTGGGGAGAGCCGACCGGGTGGAGGGACTGCGGTGCGGAGAGGCGGCGGTGCCGCTGGCCCCGAGGAGCTTCTCGTGTCGGTGATGTTGAGTTCCGAGAGCGCCACGGCGCGGGTCGTCGAGAGCGGAGCGCTGGGTTTCATGGGTGAAGGCCCGTGGAAGGAAATCGCGTTGGATCTCGCCGCCAACCAGCGCAAGCAGCTCAGCGCGGACGTGGCGGAAATGCTTTCTCGCCTCGGAGGGGGGGACAGCGCCCGTCTCGCCGCCCGCCTCAACGACGGTGTTTTTGACGATCCCGTGGTGCGCGACCAAACCATCGATGACTGCGTTATGGTTCTCGAACGGAGAGCGCAGCGGCGCCAAAACCTCGAGCGTCTGTTGCGGTTGAAGAAGGATGAAGAACTCGGAGTCGATGTTGCCGACAGGGGTGGACTCGGCGACTGGAAACCGAGTAAAAGAAGTAGTGCCTGATCAGAAAAAAGCCGGTCGCGGCGATGGCGGCGCTGATGAGACTCCCGAATCGAAGGGAGCCGGGGTAGCGGCCCTCGTAAAGCTTGGCAAGAAGAAGGGCTTCGTTACCTACGATGAAGTCAACGACGTTCTCGACGAGGACGTTGCTGACCACGACGCGATCGAGGGAATCGAGGGGCTTCTCGATGCGTTGCGCGAAGGCGGCGTAGAACTCGTAGAGGACGCCGAATCGTACACCCCGCCAGCGAACGAAGCCCCTGCTCGGGGCCGGCGGACGGCACGGCGGACCTCGGAAAAGCAAGAAAAGTCGCGCGAAGAGAGCGGGGCGGATTACGTCCGCATGTACATGCGTGACATGAGCAACATTCGGTTGCTCTCGCGCGAGGGTGAGATCGAAATCGCCAAGCGCATCGAGAAGGCGCTCGAGGGCGTTTTCTGCTTGATTTTCAGTTCTCCCTTTGGACGGCGCCACGTCAAGGCGCTGGCCGAGTTGGTCCGGGAGGGCGAGGTACGGGCACGCTCGGTGATGAAACTGGCCGAACCGGAGCCAGACCCGGATCCTATCGTGGACGGCGCGATTTCCGCTCTCAACGATGCGCCCGTTGTCTCGGGGGAGGATGAGGGTGAGGTCACCGGGGACGGCTCCACCGAGGTGGAAGGCGTCAAGGCGGGGGTCGGTGTGGCGGTCGAGGGCGATGCCGTCGCCGGGGCCGACGAAGAGACGATCGCCGATGAGCCGGAAGCGGCGGACAGTGCTTTGTTCCAGGGGGAAGAGGGCGACGTCCCGACCGTTCGCACCACGGCTGAGGACGAGACCGTCCTCATGCGAGACCTTTCGAAGAAACTCAACCGGCTGGAGAAGGTCGTCGTCCAGATCGAAGAGATGATCGCGTTGGCCCAGCTCTCCGAAGACGAGGAGGAGCGCGAGCGCGCTGGCAAGGCCGTGAATCGGCTCAACACCAGGCTGCTCAAGGGCCTGAAGGAAGTGCCGCTTCACCCGCGGCAAGTCGAAGCGGCGGTTGCCGAGATGCGACGCACTCATTCTCGGCTGCGCAGACGCTTCCGCGCGGTGAGTCGGGTGGAAAGCAAGACCGGCCGGAGCGCCGACGAGGTCCTGGAACTCGCTGCTCGCCTCGGCGAAGACCTCACCATGGACCAGCGAATTTGCGGCACGCTGAGGATGAACGTCGACGGAATACGGCGGGTTTCGCAAAACGTCATCAAGGCGCGTCGAGAATGCGACGAGATCCTGGCCGCTGCAGGGATCGGTTGGGAACAGCTCTCGGAGTTGTCGTCGGTCATAGCGACCGAGGTCGCCGCGGCGGACGAGGCGAAGAAGGAGTTGATCGAAGCCAACCTACGTCTCGTGGTTTCGATCGCCAAGCGTTACAACAACCGCGGCCTCCAGTTCCTCGATCTCATTCAGGAGGGCAACATCGGCTTGATGAAGGCGGTCGACAAGTTCGATTACAAACGGGGATACAAATTCTCGACTTACGCCACCTGGTGGATACGCCAGTCGATTACACGTGCCATTGCGGATCAGGCGCGGACCATACGAATCCCGGTTCACATGATCGAGTCGATCAACAAACTGATCCGGGCGAAGCGGCAGTACGTGAACCTTCGCGGGCGGGAGCCATCGCCCGAAGAACTCGCCGAAATGGTGGAACTGCCGGTAGACCGGGTCCGGAAGGTGCTCAAGATAGCCAGAGAGCCTATTTCGCTGGAGACACCGATAGGTGACGAGGAAGAGAGTAACCTGAGCGATTTCATTGAAGATCGGCGAGCGGTAGCGCCCGCGGATGCTGTCGTTAACAAGAACCTGCAGAGTCACACCCGCAAGGTACTGGCCTCGCTTACGCCCCGAGAAGAGCAGGTGTTGCGGCTGCGATTTGGAATTGGCGAGAAAACGGACCATACCTTAGAAGAGGTGGGCGGCCGGTTTTCCGTCACCCGCGAGCGAATACGACAGATTGAGGCCAAGGCGCTCCGCAAGCTTAGGCTTCCCAGCCGTAGCAGGAAGCTCAAGGGGTTCGTTGGCTGAGTGACCACCGGTTTTGGGGCCCATAGCTCAGTTGGTTAGAGCAGTGGACTCATAATCCATTGGTCCCAGGTTCGAGTCCTGGTGGGCCCACATATGATTAATCTTACGTACTGGATGAGAATCACGACAAATATTGGCTTCGGACCTCGATAAACTCTACCAGCTCCAGGTTGTAGACCGGCGCTTGCTCGAGAAGCAACGCCGAGTAGACCGTTACGAAAGCGAACTCGCCGAACGACGACTGGCGATATCTCGTTGCGCCGCGACCGAGGAAGCGCTCTCGGCTGAGCGCAAGGATCTCGTCAACCGGCGGGCGTTCGTCGAACGCGAAATCTCCGACCGACAAGCGCTGCTTCGAGAACGGCGTCAACGCGTTAACCACGTTCGCACCGAGAAGGAACTTCGTGCCGCTGAACTCGAGGTCAAGGAGCTTTCCCAGGAGATAGACGGGAAGGAAGAGGAGCTTCTCGACCTCATGATGAAGGTCGACGATGTCGAAAGCCGTATCGAAGCCGTACGGCGAGAACAGGCCGACCTCGCCGAAGCCGACCACCGTTTGGTAAGCGAAGCGGCCGAGGTAATCGAGGCGCTGAAGAAGGAACTCGAAACGGAGCGCGTCTCGCGAGACGACACGGCGTCGGGTCTGGACGCGACCGTCCGCAAACGATACGAGAACGTTCTCAAGCGTCGAGGCGGCATCGCCGTCGTCGAGGTCCGTAACGGAACCTGCGCAGGGTGCCACATGCGGGTACCGCCTCAGGACCTCATAGAAGTGCTGCGTAACCGGGCGGTGAAGATTTGCCCGAGTTGCCAGCGCATCCTCTACCTGAGCACGGCCGGGGAATAGACCTGGACTCCAGCGGGTGCTTCGTAGTAAGTATCTGGGTGCAGGAACTCGAGCCGGTCGGGCAGTCGCTCGTGCCATGGGCACGGGAGGAAAGTCCGGACTCCTAAGGGCAGGGTGGCCGCTAACGGCGGCCCGCCGTGAGGCGGGGAAAGTGCAACAGAAAGTATACCGCCCCGCTCCGTTGGAGCGGGGTAAGGGTGAAACGGCGAGGTAAGAGCTCACCAGGCCTGCCGGTGACGGTGGGTGCTTTGTAAACCCCACCCGGAGCAAGACCAAATAGAGGGGCGGACGGCCCGTCCGATGCCCCCGGGTTTAGGTCGCACGAGCCAGCGGGCAACCGTTGGCCCAGATGAATGGCTGCCGCGGTCCCGCCCCATCGGGTGTGGACCGGACAGAATCCGGCTTATAGACCGGCTCGGTTTCTGCAACCGCAGTGCTCCTACCGGGGTAGCCCCTCGCCGCGAGGGCCATGAGCGCCCGTGAGACCGAATCTCGCCCCACTTCTATCCACCATCTAACTACCTGGATTATAAAAGGAAATTCGCGGCCTCCCTTTGGTTCGTGCAAAAAATCGTGCAGAGGCCTTGATATTTGCTACTGACTTAGCGTACTCTCCGGACTTGTGGGTGGTTGTGGGGCTGAGTGGGGAATGCCCTCTTACTTTGGAATCGGCCGGGGGCTATGTGTGTTGGAACCCGTTAGCGGGTTAGCCACCCACGTTTATTTCCCATGTTTCGAGGTACTTTCTCTCATTCGATCGACGAGAAGGGAAGGCTGGCTGTTCCCCGGCGTTTCAGGGAACAGCTAGCCTCGCTCGAAGATCAGGTTGTCGTCATAACCAAGTGCCTCGATCCCCGTTTCCGCTGCCTGGATCTCTATCCTGAGAGCGAATGGGCAAGGCTCGAAGCCCGAATTCGTGCCATGCCGCCTTTCGATCCGCGCACGGTGGACTTCAAACGGCTCTACATCCATCCGGCTCAGGACCAGGCTCTGGACGCCCAGGGCCGCATACTGGTTCCCGCTGAACTGCGAGCCCACGCCGGACTCGACAAGGAGGCCCAGTTTACCGGTGACCTGCAGAAGTTTCAGCTCTGGGACCTGGGAGAGTGGCAGCGGGCATCCGAGGCGCTGGAAAAGGCCAAGCAGGACCCCGGTTTTTTCAGCGATTTCGCTCTCTAGCGCGGCCCTGAAACCGACCCTCCTTTGCGATAGAATCGAATGGAGGAGGAATGGGTTGGTTCGTTTCTCCGGGAGGGAATGCTTGACAGGTTCAGAGCGCCCGCCGCTCCACGAGCCGGTGATGTTGCAGGAGACGATGACCGCGCTGGCGCTGGCGCCGGGTGGGCGTTTCGTCGACGGCACCCTGGGGACCGGCGGGTACGCCGCGATGATTCTGGAGGCCACAGCCCCGGACGGACAGCTCCTCGCTCTGGACTGGGACGATCAGGCACTGGCCTTGGCCCGGCAGAGACTGGGTGAGGCCCGTGGTCGGCTTCGATACGCTCGGGCGGGCTTCGCCGAGCTGCCGACCCTGCTCGCCGAACTGGGTTGGGAACAGGGCGTCGACGGCTTGGTGCTGGATCTCGGGCTTTCGAGCGCCCAGCTGGACTCCGAGGAGCGAGGCTTCGCTTTCTCGGTCGACGGACCACTGGACATGAGGATGGATCGAAGGCTGCGCCGTTGCGCCGCGGACCTCGCCAACGAACTCCCCGAAGCCGATCTTGCCGACCTCATCTACCGCTTCGGCGAGGAGCCCAAATCCTACCGTGTTGCCAAAGCCATCGTCGCCATGCGGGCCATCGCCCCGCTTCGCACGACCGGCGACCTTCGCGAGGCCGTACACCGGGCCGGGCTACGTGGAAGGAGGGGCCACGATCCCTGCACGCGAACCTTTCAAGCCTTCCGCATCGCGGTCAACGGGGAGTTGGAACAACTCGAAGCATTCCTCAACCGGGGCTGGGAGTTGCTGCGTCCCGGTGGGCGCATGGCCATCCTCAGTTACCATTCACTCGAGGACCGTTTGGTAAAGAACGCTTTCAGGACCTGGGCGGCCGACTGCCTGTGTCCCCCGAGGCAACCGCTCTGTTGCTGTGGCTGGACTTCCAAGGTCAGGCTCGTCGGGCGGCGCCAGGTTGCGAGCGCGAGCGAGACGGAGCGAAATCGCCGCGCTCGTAGCGCCGGGTTGCGCGTGGTGGAGAGGAGGCCACCGGAGCAAAGCGATGGCTAGGCGAGGCGGGAGAGGGACGATCAGCGCCTGGTGGGCGCGCCGCTCTTTCGACCCGGCGGTGGCCGGTACCCGCCGGCGTTTGGTGGTGGTCGCGATACTGATACTGCTGCTCGGTGTTGCGCAGGTCATGGTAAGGGTGGAGGCGATGAATCTCGGATACCGTATCGAGAGCACCCGCCGCCTCATCGCCGAGCTTGGACACGAGCACAACCTGTTGAGGATCGAGACCGACCGCGAAGCCGGTCCAGATCGGCTTCGACGAATGGCGCGTGAACGCCTCGGCCTGGAAAAGGCCGGGAGCGGACAGATCAGGATACTGGATGCGAAGCCGTAACCGTTTCAGCATGAGACTGGGGTTTATCGCCAGTTGCTTCGCCATCGCCGTCCCGGTGATCGCCACGCGCATGTTCAGCCTGTCGGTGCGCGAAGGCGAGGGCAGGGCGCAGCAAGCCAAAGACATGACTTGCCGCGATACCGACAGGATCTCCTACCGTGGTCGCATAGCCGACCGCAACGGTGTCACCTTGGCGGCGAGCCTTTCAACCCGCAGCCTTTCGCGCAGCAGCAGCAAGTACACCTACGACAAATCCCACGCCTCCTTGCTCGCCCCCATTCTGGGCATGGACGTCGACAAGGTGGACGGGGTACTACGCTCTCGCCCTGGACACTTCGCCTGGCTCGTGCGCAGGGTCGCCATAGACGTCGCCGTGGCCGTGAGTCGTCTCGGTATAGGCGGCCTCGAGATCCACACCGCGGAAACCGAGATTCAGAAACGTACCTATCCACAGGGGGCTCTGGCCAGCCACGTGATAGGCTTTACCAATAGCTACGCGAAGGGCCTGGAGGGTATCGAGCGGGTTTTCGATGACGAGATCAGGGGCAGACCCGTCACCGTTCGGGTGTGCAGGGATATCAAGGGCAGGCCTTTCTACAACGAGAGCGACCTCGCGGGGGTGAACTGGGGCGCGACCGTCGAGTTGACCATCGATTCCAACTTGCAGGGCATCGCCGAACAGGAGCTAGCCAGGGCGGTCGCGGAGTTCGGCGCGGAAGGCGGGAGCGTGGTCGCGATCGACCCGCGTAGCGGCGACATACTGGCGATGGCCAACTACCCCGGTTTCGACCCCAACACCTACTACAGCGCGAGCCCTGATGACGTACGAAACAGGGCTATAACGGACAACTTCGAGCCTGGATCCACGATGAAACCCTTTCTCATCGCCGCCGCTCTGGAGTTGGGTGTCGTGAGCGAAGAGGACGTTTTTTTCTGCGAGGAGGGCAGTTGGCGTTTTGGTGGGCGGACCATACACGACCATCATGGGCACGGAGACCTGACGGTTCCCGAGATACTGAGGTATTCGAGCAACATCTGTTCCGCCAAGATCGGGGCCTTGGTGGGCGCCGAGCACTTTCATAAATACCTCAGCTGGTTCGGGTTTGGGCGGCCGACCGGGATCACGCTTCCGGGCGAAAGACAGGGACAGTTGCTGCCTCCCGAGAGGTGGAGGGACATCCGGCTCGCGACCGTCAGCTACGGGCAGGGCATCGGCGTGACCGCCCTGCAGCTGGCCGCGGCCTATTCTGTACTGGCCAACGACGGGGTACGCATGAAACCCCACATCGTGCGCCAGGCGGTCGATTCCGACGGGACGCTGCTGTTTCGCAACGTGCCCGAGCAGGAGAACCGGGTGGTGAGCTACGAGGTGGCTCGCAAAGTGAGTTCGATGCTCGAGGGGGTGGTGGCCGACGGCGGCACCGCGCCGCGGGCACGCATAGACGGCGTGCGGGTAGCCGGAAAAACCGGCACCGCCCAGCAGGCGGCCGAAGGGGGGGGCGGATACATTCGCGGAAAGTGGGTGGCGTCGTTCGTGGGCTACCTTCCCGTGGAAGATCCCCGTATTGTCATTGCCGTGACGGTGTCGGAACCAAAGAGCAATCACTACGGAGGAGTCGTGGCGGCTCCCGTATTCCGTCGCGTCGCCGAGGCCAGTTTGGACTATCTCCACATTCGCCGCCACGTGCCGGTCCCCGAACGGCCGGTGGTGATACAGGCTTCACCGCCACCGGCGGTCGCGAAGAAACAACAGCCCTTTTCGGGTAACATGCCCAACCTTGTCGGTCTAAGCCTGCGTTCGGCGATGCGCGCGCTAGAGGGTTGCAACTGCGATATTCAAGTCGATGGAGCGGGATACGTGGCCGCACAGAATCCCCGTGCCGGCAAGAAGCTCACGCAGATGGCGGCGGTGGAATTGGAACTCGCGCCGGGGCCACGACGCTGAACAGCCGTGAAGCTCGCCGACCTAATTCATGAGCTGCCCGGAGAGGAGGTGGTGAGAACCAGCGGACTCCCGCTCAACGCGGAGATAGAGTCGCTCGCTTACGACTCGCGCGGCGTCGAGTCGGGAGCTCTTTTTTTCGCATTGGCGGGTAGCCAGGTCGATGGTTCGCGTTTCATCGACGATGCCCTGCGGTCCGGGGCTGTCGCGAGCGTCTGTTCGGCGGCGGTAGACCCCCCGGGTCCCGCGCTGCTGGTGCGAGATACGGCTCGGGCCCTCGGGATCATGGCGAGCGTGTTCTTCGGGCGTCCGGCGGAGCGCGTCACCCTCACGGGCATCACGGGCACCAACGGCAAGACCAGCTGTGCGTACATCCTCGAAAGCATCTGGAAGGCGGCGGGCAAGTCCGTCGGAGTGATGGGAACGATCAACAACCGCTGCGCCGCGTTTGAACGGCCGTCGTCGTTGACGACGCCGTCGGCCGTCGAGCTGCACGAGACGCTCGGCGAAATGGTGTCCGCGGGTTGCGAGACGATCGCGATGGAGGTTTCGTCGCACGCCCTCAGCCAGCAACGGGTCGGTGGCTGCATCTTCGACGCCGCGGTGTTTACCAACCTTACCCGCGACCACCTGGACTACCACGGCGATGAAGACTCATACTTTGGGGTGAAGAGGTTGCTGTTCTCACGCTACTTGAATCGTGAGCGAGGCGTCGCGGTGATCAACGCCGAAGACCCCCGTTGCGGGGAACTCGAGGCCGTGGCCGCGTTTGCCGAAACCTGGACCTATTCGACACTCGCGGGGGCGCCTACCGCGGTGGGGGTGGGGGAGGTCGACTTGAATCTCGACGGACTGCGGGGCACGATCCGCGTGCGCGACAGGACCATCGCCTTGAACTCGCGGCTGATGGGTCGGGTCAACCTCTCGAACATACTGGCGGCTACCGCCGCGGCTGCCGCACTGGGTGAGGATCCGGCCTGTATCGAAGAGGGGCTGAGGAATTGCGCGCTGGTGCCCGGTCGGCTCGAGAGGGTAGGCGTTGGGAAGCCGGTGGCGATCGTCGACTACGCTCACACCCCTGACGCGCTCTCGCGTACGCTCGAGGGGATCAAGCCCGAGGTGCGTGGTCGTCTCTGGGTGGTGTTCGGCTGCGGCGGAGACCGTGACCGTGGCAAGCGCAAGTTGATGGGCGAGGCGGTCGCCAACATCGCGGACGTGGCGATACTCACTTCGGACAACCCCCGTGGGGAGGACCCGGAACGCATACTGGACGATATCGAGGAAGGCGTGGTCTCTACGATGCCGCTTCGAACGCGTGACGAGCTGACCGCACCTGGCACCGCCGGCTACGTGAGGGAGGTTCAGCGCTTCGACGCCATCAAGATGGCGATGGAGCTGGCTGCTGAAACGGATGTCGTTTTGGTCGCCGGCAAAGGGCACGAGGATTATCAGGAGAGAAACGGGGTTCGTGTTCGTTTCGACGATCGCGAGGTTCTTGCGTCTTTGCGGGGACAATCGTGACCGTTGAAGATGTCTTGCGGGCCACGTCGGGAACCCTTCGTGGCGACGACGAGAGCGCGGAACTTGCTGCGTTGTCTACTGACAGCCGGTCGACGGCACCGCGCGATCTCTTCGTAGCCCTGCGCGGAGATCACTTCGACGGTCACGATTTCGTCGACGACGCCATCGCTCGCGGCGCCGCAGCGGTGGTTTGCGAACGGGGCAGAGCGCGCCCCCGCCGTGGCGTGGCACTCGTGGAAGTCGACGACACCCTGCGCGCGCTCGGTGATATCGCCGCCGGTATACGCCTGCGTTTCGACATCCCGGTCGTAGCGATCACCGGTTCGAACGGAAAGACCAGCACCAAGGAGATGATCAGGTCCATACTCGTCGGTGAGATGGGTGAGACGGCGATTCTTGCAAACGAAGGTAACTTTAACAACCTCATTGGCCTACCGACCACGATTTTCAAGATGAACTCGGACCATCGAGTGGCGGTGCTGGAGATGGGTATGAACGCGCCTGGTGAGATCGGCCGGCTCACCGAGATCGCCTCTCCCACTCACGGATTGATCACGTGCATAGGCGAAGCGCACCTCGAAGGGCTCGGTTCCGTTGAAGGCGTGGCGCGGGCCAAGGGTGAACTCTTTGCGGGTATGGGCGAGACGGCGACGGCGTTGGTGAACCTCGATGACAGGAGGGTCGTCGAACAAGCGCGGCGTTTTCATGGCGCGCGCGTAGGTTACGGTTCGGGGGGCGCGGTGCGGGTAGGCGGCATCAGGAGTCTGGGGCTCGAGGGCTCCACGTTCGAACTCCAGTACGGCGGCGAGTGCGTTTCGGTGGAGCTTGGCGCTCCGGGGCGGCACAATGTCAAGAACGCGCTGGCTGCCGCCTCGGTCGCGCTGGTTCTGGGGGTGAGGCTAGACGCCGTCGTTCGGGGACTCGCCGGCGCGTCAGCTCCGCCGATGCGCCTGCAGCCCCAGCGGCTCGACAACGGAGTGACCGTCATCAACGACGCTTACAACGCCAACCCCGCGTCGCTGTCGGTGGCATTGGAGATGCTCCGGGACGCCGCCGCTTCTCGCTGTATCGTGGTGTTGGGGGAGATGCTCGAACTCGGTGCCGACGCGGTCGAACTCCACGAGCGCGCTGGCCGGGAGGCCGGGAGTATCGATCCGATGTTTTTCTGCGCGATGGGCTCGTTTTCAGGTGCCATGGAGAAGGGGGCGATAAGCGCGGGCATGAAGGCCGATAGAGTGAGAAGCTACGAGGATCATGGTCAGCTGGCGGCCGATCTTGCGCGACGTTGGCGATCGGGCGATGTCATACTCGTCAAGGGCTCGCGCGGCTCGGCGATGGAGAAGGTAGTCGAGGCGCTGGAGCTGCACGCTGCAAGGTCATGATCTATCACCTGCTCACACCCCTGGCGGACAGCTACACCGTCTTCAACGTACTACGCTACATCACCTTTCGGAGCCTTATGGCTGCCCTCATCGCACTGGTGTTTTCTTTCTTGTTTGGGCCGCGATTGATCCGGGTCCTGAAGGCCGGGCAGCTCGCGCAGCCCGTCAGCGAGTACGCCCCGGAGGGGCACGCCGACAAGGAAGGAACGCCGACCATGGGCGGCATACTGATACTGCTCTCGTTGCTCGCTTCGGTCGCATTGCTCGCCGATCTCTCGAACTTCTACGTGCTCATCACGATCGTCGTTATCTCGGGCTTCGGGGCGGTCGGGGCTCTCGACGACTTTCGCAAGATCAGTCAGGGGCGCAACGAAGGGCTGTCGGCGCGCACCAAGCTCTTCTGGCAGGTGTTGATTTCGCTGACGGTGGTTACCGCGCTCTATCTGAGGCCAGGGTTCGACGCGAGTCTTTCCGTGCCCTTTTTCAAAAACTTCAGACCCGAGCTAGGCCTGTGGTACATTCCCTTCGCGGTGTTGGTGATCGTGGGTTGTTCAAACGCGGTCAACCTCACCGACGGGCTCGACGGCCTGGCCATAGGGCCGGTAATGACGACCGCCGCGACCTACGCGATCCTCGCGTACTCGGCGGGGCACGCGAAGATCGCTCAGTACCTGCTCATCACACCGGTGCCGGGGGCGGGAGAACTGACCATCATCTGTGCGGCGATGGCCATGGCGAGTCTCGGGTTCTTGTGGTTCAACACCTACCCGGCGCAGATGTTCATGGGCGACGTTGGCTCTCTGAGCCTCGGTGGTGGTCTGGGCATGATGGCGGTGATTTCTCGCAACGAACTCGTTCTGATGCTCGCCGGCGGGGTCTTCGTCGTCGAGGCCCTTTCGGTGATCGTCCAGATCGGTTCGATCAAACTACGCGGCAAGCGGGTGTTTCGCATGGCCCCCATACATCACCACTACGAGCTCAAAGGCTGGCCGGAACCGCTTATCATCGTGCGGTGCTGGATCATCTCGATACTGTGTGCGTTGCTTACCCTCGCCACACTCAAGCTCCGGTAGTGGGTGCGTGATGTCGGTCTTGGGGTGTGGACACGGCGGAAGGCTCATGGTCCTGGGCTTGGGCCGTACGGGCAGAGCCGCCGCCCGTCTCGCAGCCGAACTAGGATACCGAGTCTTGGCTTGTGACGACGCGCTGGCGCCGGGTGCCGAAGACTTACCCGGCTGCGTGTCGCTCATCGACGTCGGCGACGCCTGCAAGCAGGTCGTCGACGTAGGGCTGGTCGTTACGAGCCCTGGGGTCGCGGCCTGCCATCCCGTGATCCGGGCCGCGGTGGCGGCGGGGGTGAGGGTCTGGTCAGAGCTGGAGTTCGCTGGTCAGTCGCTCGAGGTTCCCGTCTACGCCATCACCGGGACCAACGGCAAGAGCACGACCACGACCTTGCTGGGCGCGATGATCGAGAACTCCGGCCGACGGGTGTTCACGGGGGGCAACCTCGGCTCGCCTCTCGCCGACGCGGTTGGCGGCGGCTACGACTGCTGCGTGGTCGAGGTTTCGAGTTTCCAGTTGGAGTGGACCAGGTCGTTCCATCCCAGGGTTGCGGCCTTGCTCAACCTCGGTGACGATCACCTCGACCGTCATCGGACCCTGCGAGAGTACCTGGCGTGCAAGCTCAGGCTGTTCGCCAACATGGGGCCTGCCGACCGGGCGGTGGTCGACCCGGGCCAGGCTTGGTGGAAAGAGCGAGCCGGCGGTCAGGACTGCCCCTTTGCTCCCGGGAAGCCGAGCGTGAGTGGCTTCGGCTCCAACGAGGCGCCGGGGTCGATGGAGGGTACATACTTCGATAGGAGCGCGAGGATCTTGGAGGGAGAGGGGAACTGGACCGTCGCCCTTCCGGATCACTGGCCGGTCGCGCCTCACGACTTCTCGAATCTGGCGGCCGCCTCTGAGATGGCCAGGCTGATCGGGGTCGAGTCGAAGGCCGTAGAGGCGGCGGTAGCTTCGTTCAGGCCTCTTCCTCACCGGTTGAGCCTCGTCGCCCAACACCGCGGCGTGCAGTTCTGGAACGATTCGAAGGCGACCAACAGCCTCTCGGTTTTGAGTAGCCTGGAGGCGATGGACCGGCCGGTGGTTCTGATCCTCGGTGGAGTGGCCAAGGGAAGCGATTTTTCGGCTATCGCCGGCGCCGATGCTAGTATTAGAGCCGTCGTCGCCTACGGGCAGGCCGCCCACGGGATCGGCGTGGATCTCGGCAGCCGCTTCAGGGTGGTCGAGGCCGACGCTTTCGAGCGCGCTTTCGCGATGGCGGCGGGCGAGGCCCGGGCCGGCGAAGCGGTGTTACTAGCGCCGGCCTGCGCGAGTTTCGACGAGTTTGGCGACTACGCCGAGAGAGGGGAGCGTTTTGTGGAGCTAGTAAGGGGATGGGTGGATAAGCGCTGTGGCCCGGAAACGTAAGCGCATACGGGTTCGAGCATCGGACAAGCCGGATCCTTGGCTTCTCGGGCTCACCTTTGTTCTCGTCGTCGCTGGCCTGCTGTTCGTACTCGACACCACTTACTTTTTCTCGAGGCAGACCTACGGCGACAGCTACAGGATGTTCATCAAGCACTCGGTATCGGTGGTACTCGGGCTGGTGCTGATGCTCGGCCTTTCTCGCTGTCGTTCCGACATTCTCGAGCGCGCGGCTCCCTGGCTCATGGGAGTGGCGACCCTGCTTCTGCTCTTGCCGCTCGTACCGGGAGTTGGAACGTGCACCCACGGCGCGTGCCGCTGGATATCGTTGGGGCCGGTAAACGTCCAGCCGGGCGAACTGCTCAAGTGGGCCTTCGTCGTTTTCATCGCGGCGCTGCTTACCGCGCGTTCCGACCAACTAAGTGACTGGCGATTTGGGCTATTCCCGGTGCTCGGGATAATGGCGGTTCTGGGAGCGGTACTGATGAAGCAACCGGATTTCGGTACCACGGTGCTCATCGGCGCTCTCGGGTTGGGGCTGATGCTTCTGGCGGGTGTACCGCTGTACCAGGTCGGCGCTCTGGGCGTTCTGGGAGCAGCGGCGGCCGGGATAATGGTGTACCTCGAGCCTTACAGGGTTAAGCGGGTGATTTCCTTTCTGAACCCGGATCTCGATCCGCTGGGTAGCAACTGGCAACTCAAGAAGTCACTTCTTACCTTCGGATCGGGTGAGTGGTTTGGCGTCGGGATCGGGAGTTCCCGGCTCAAAACGGGGTATTTACCGGAGGCCCACACCGACTTTATTTTCTCTGTTGTCGGCGAGGAAACCGGCGTCCTCGGAGCTGGGCTCATACTGCTGTGCTTCTCCCTGTTGGCCTACAGAGGTTTTCGCATCGCCCACCGACACCCGGACATGTTTGGGCAGATGTTGGCCGCGGGCTTTACCATGGCGATCACGCTACAGGCTTTCATCAATATGGGAGTCGTTCTGGGGTTGCTTCCGACCAAAGGCATGGCGCTACCTTTCATCAGCTATGGAGGCTCGTCGATGTTGGTGAGCCTTGCCAGCGTCGGTGTGCTCATGTCTCTGTCGCGCGAGCTGCGAGAGCGGTGAGGTTGGCCTTTGCCGGTGGGGGTACGGGCGGGCACCTGTTTCCCGGACTGGCGGTCGCGCAGTGCGCCCGAGAACGAGGCCTCGCTGAATCGATAGTCTTCTTCGGTGCTGAGCGTGGCATCGAATCGCGACTGGTGGTCCCCGCCGGTTTCGAGCTTGTTACCCAGCCTCTTGAAGCGGTGAGCGGACGCAGTGCTCTCGCCGCTCTCAAGGCGGTCGGCCGGCTATTGGGCGCGGCGGCGGCGGCGCGCAAGGAACTCGTACAACGGCGCTGCGAGGTGGTGATCGGGCTCGGCGGTTACGCTTCGGCTTCAGCGGTGCTAGCCGCCCGTACAGCCGGAATCCCGGCGGTATTGCTGGAACAGAACAGCGCGCCGGGATTGGCGAACCGAGCGTTGTCGCGACTCGCGGCCGCCGTTTGCACGAGCTTTGAACAGAGCGTCGTTTCCTTCCCCCGCGGACGGGTTCGCTTCACCGGCAACCCGCTCAGGCCCGGTCTGGAAGAACTCGCCGAGAGGGGCGCGCGAGACACCTTGCTGGTGTTCGGGGGCAGCGCGGGAGCGGTCAGCATCAATCGAGCAGTGGTCAATGCGCTGGCCGCCCTGCGGACTGAAGCGGCTTTGCCGCCCGTCCTCCACCAAACGGGCGACCGCGGCCTCGACGACACGCGCAGGGCATATCGCGAAGCGGGGATAGAAGCCGAGGTCGTTCCTTTCATCGACGACATGGTCTCTGCTTACGCGCGGGCCCGTTTGGTCGTGTGCCGCGCGGGAGCGACGACGGTGGCCGAGCTTCTGGCCGTGGGACGTCCCTCCGTACTCGTTCCCTACCCCCACGCCGCCGGGGACCACCAGACGCGCAACGCCCGTTCTCTCGAGAGTCTCGGAGCCGCGGTGGTAATCGCCGACGACGATCGCAGCGCCGAGGGCCTGCGGGCCGAGCTTGGACGCTTGCTCGGTGACCGTGAAACGCTAGACTCCATGGCCACCAAGGCAGCCGCCGCCCACCGGCCCGGCGCAGCGGCCCGAGTGCTGGAAATCCTGGAGGAGGTGGTCGGGCCCTAAGAATGTCAACCGTAGAGCGTTCCCGAAACGGACCAGCGTGGTCCGACATCGCACTTCCTTCGATCGTGGGGTCCCCGGGCGCCGCTTCCGGTCAGGTGCATCTCGTCGGCGTGGGTGGCATAGGGATGAGCGGTATCGCGGAGGTCTTGATAACGCTTGGCTATAGGGTGAGCGGCTCCGATCTTCGCGAAAGCGAAATAACACACCGCCTCGAAGAACTCGGGGTGTCGATACGTTACGGGCACGACGCCTCCGCGATGACAGCAGAGGTGGACGTCGTCGTGATATCCTCGGCCGTCGACGACGGCAACCCGGAGGTGAGAGAGGCGAGAAGGCTCCGCGTTCCGGTGATCGCGCGCGCCGAAATGCTGGCGGAGCTCATGCGGCTGAAGTGCGGCGTGGCGATCGCGGGCGCCCACGGAAAGACGACCACCACTTCTCTGGTCGCCGGCGTGCTACACGAAGGTGGCTTCGATCCGACCGTGGTCATCGGAGGACGGCTCAAAGCCTTGGGAGGGAGCAACGCACGCTTGGGTACTTCTCGCTACATGGTAGCCGAGGCAGACGAAAGTGACGGAAGCTTCCTGATGCTCAAACCGGTGCTCGCGGTGGTTACCAATATAGACCGGGAACACATGAATCACTACGGCACCATGGAACGCTTGGCCGACGCTTACCTGATGTTCATCAACAGCGTACCGTTTTTCGGCCGCGCGGTGTTGTGCCTTGATTCGGACGAGATACGCGGCCTCTTGCCGCGTGTGAAGAAGCGATACACTAGTTACGGGTTGGCCGAAGACGCTGACCTTCGAGCGGTGGATATCCGCACGGAAGGACTCGCCAGCTCTTTTGAAGTGGTCCACCGGGGTGTGGCCCTGGGCAGGGTGTCTCTCTCCATGCCGGGCGTGCACGCGGTACTGAACGCCCTGGCGGCGGTGGCCGTAGCCAACGAGTTCGGCATGCGTTTCGTCGACTGTGCTCGCGGGCTGGGGGCCTGCGAGGGAATCATGAGACGCTTCGAAATCAAGGGCGAGGCAGGTGGTGTGACGGTGGTGGACGACTACGCCCACCACCCTACCGAGATACGGGCGACCCTGGCGGCTGCCAGGGCAGGCTTTGACCAGCGGATAGTCGCGGTCTTCCAGCCTCATCGTTACAGCCGCGTCGCCGACCTGTTCGGCGATTTCGCGGCGGCCTTCGATGACGCCGACGAGGTCGTACTCACGGACGTCTACGGCGCAGGAGAAGAGGCCCTGGACGGAATCGACTCGGCACGGCTGGCGGAAGCGGTCGCCCGGCTGCACCGGGGTAAGGTCCACTACTTTTCTTCGAATCTGGACGTCGCGGGCGCCGTCGCGGGCCTCACCAGGGCGGGCGACATGCTCCTTACCATGGGCGCGGGCGATATAACCCGCCTTGGTCCCGAAATTCTTGCTCGACTCGCTTCCTGAAGACTACGCCCAGCTCTACAGAAGCCTGGAGCCGATCGCCGGAGAGGGCCTTCGTTTGTGCGAAGGCCTGGGCGGTCTTACGTCTTTTCGCATAGGCGGGCCTGCTGACCTCTTCTTGGACCCCGGGAGTTTCGACATCGCCAGAGCGGCTTTGTCTCTCGCGCACGACTTGGGCGTACCCGTGACGGTTATCGGGGGAGGCAGCAACTTGCTCGTATCCGATCGAGGGGTGCGAGGTCTGGTAATGCGCCTGGGCCGGGCCTTCGACTACATTCGCTGGCGAGGGCTGGGCGATGAACGCGCCGTGGCAGAAGTGGGGGCGGCTACCCGCATGGCACGACTCGTCCATGATTCGGTTGCAAAAGGCTACAAAGGACTGGAATTCGCAGCGGGGATTCCGGGAATGGTGGGCGGGGCGACGCTGATGAACGCCGGAGCCTTTGGCGGCGAGATCGGTTCGGCGGTTACCGAGCTTCAAGCGCTCAGCATCGAAGGCGCTGTGGTCAATCTCTCTGCCCCGGAACTGGATTTTTCGTACCGCAAACTGGCGCTCGACGGCGTTGCCGTGGTAACCTCGATTAGATTCGGTCTGCTGCGTGCGTCGGTCGGGCGGCTGAGAGAGGTGGTGGAGACGGTTCAGAGGAAGCGCAAGCGCAGGCAGCCGGTGGGTCTGCCCAACGCTGGCTCGGTGTTCAAGAACCCCCCCAACGGATTCGCCGGGCAGTTCATCGAAAACGCCGGCGTCAAGGGAAAGGTAGTCGGGGCCGCACAGGTCTCACCTGAACACGCAAATTTTATCGTCAATCTGGGGGGCGCTACTGCGGAAAACGTCCGAACCCTGATGGGACTCGTGCAGGAAGAGGTGTGGAAGAAGTGTGGAGTCTGGCTCGAGCCAGAGCTACGGCTCATCGGGGACTGGGGTGAAACCTAGGAAACGACTCGGCGGCGCTTCCTCCAGGTCACGGCGGTCCATGGTGGTTCTTGGACTCGCCGCCGCTCTCCTCTGTGTCGGGTTGTTTCTTGGCCTCGGCGCGGTGGCCGGCCTGGTCGCCGACCACCCTTATTTCCTGCTCAGGTCCGTAAGGGTCAACTGCGACAGCGCGGCTGTCGAACCCGGGGATCTGGCGGTGCGCGCCGGGCTATTCGAAGGGACCAGCCTGTGGCGAATCGACACTGAAGAGATCAGCCGGGCGCTGGAGAGGGCGTCCTGGGTTCGCATGGCGAGCGTGAAGCGCGTCTTTCCGTCCGAGGTACGTCTCAAAGTGCTCAGGCGGCGCGCAATCGCGGCGACCTTGTTCGAGGACGGTCCCTGGCTGATCGACGAGGGTGGCGTGGTTTTCAGGGAAGAGGGGCGATACCACTACCCCGACCTGCCCTGGTTGTCGGGTTGGGAGGCGGCGCCGTCACGGGGGGCCAGGGTAAACCGCCTTCGTCAATCCGTTGCGCTGCTCCGCGAGGCCCGCGCGAAGGGCGTTTCGGTTTCCCAGATCGACGTCACCGAGGGCGGGGAAACGTGGGTTTTCCCCGACGACGCGGTTCTCGCGGTCAACCTCGGTGTTGGTCCCGATCCCCACGACTCCGTTGGCAGGCTCGTGGCCATTTTCGAGGATCTCGCCGGCGGGCTTGGCGAGGTGCGCGAGATAGACCTCTCGTCGCCGGGTATGGCCGTGGTCAAGGCCTCCAAGGGGAGGCTCAAACGCCTCATGTCTCTGGCAGCAAGGCCGGCTGGCCCGGGGGCTTCCGGAGGAAGGGAAGGGCGTGGCTAAGAGCAGGCCCATACTGGCCGGCCTCGATATCGGAACCCAAAGGGTCGCCGTGGTGGTCGCGGAGCGGACACCTCACGGTTTGGAGGTCCTGGGCGTGGGGACGGCGCTTTCTCGTGGCATGAAAGCCGGCCGCGTGGTCGACGTGGAAAAGACCACCGACGCCATCGGCATCGCGGTAGGCGAGGCAGAGATGATGGCGGGTACCGAGGTGAAGAGCGCGATCGTTTCGCTTTCCGGCGATCACCTGCAGGGCACCAACAGCCATGGCGTGGCGGCCGTTGACAACGGGGAGGTTTCAGCTCGTGCCGCACATCGCGTGATCGACGCGGCTAGAGCGGTTCCTCTGCCGCCGGATCAAGAGATCCAGCAGATCATATGTCGTGATTTCATCGTCGATGGACAGTCTGGAATCGCCGATCCCGTGGGCATGAACGGCGTACGCCTGGAGGTCAACCTCCATCTGGTCAGTGGCGCCGAAACGGCGGTGGCCAACATCTACAGCTGTTGCAACCGCGCGGGACTGAGCGTCGAGGACGTAATGGCGTCATCGCTTTCGGCGGGAGAAGCGACCCTGCAACGAGACGAGACGGATCTGGGGGTGGCGCTGATCGACCTGGGGGCCGGTACCGCGGACATGGCGATATACCAGCAGGGTTCGGTCGCCCACACCGAAGTGACAACGGTGGCGGGGGACCATATCACCAGCGATCTGTCCCGCTGTCTCGAGACCTCGGTCAGGGAAGCCGAGGCGGCCAAGAAACGTTACGGTCGGGCCTACTCCGGTCTGGTTGACCGCAGTAGCGAAGTCGAAATAGCCGGGGTCGGGGGAAGGCCTCCCCGCATAATCAGCCAGGGGCTCATAGCCGACATCATCGAGTCTCGACTGGAGGAGATTTTCGAGAATCAGCTGAAAATCATCGAAGCTTCGGGCCACGGTGACAAGCTCACTTCGGGTGTGGTTCTGACCGGTGGCTGCTCGATGATGCCCGGTATCGTCGACGTCGCGTCGCGCGTCTTGGGCATGCCCGTACGGGTCGGTGAGCCGGTGGGGATCGCCGGGCTGACGGAAGAGGTGGACGACCCGTCGTGGGCCACGGTGATTGGGCTGGTGCGCGGAATGCCCATCAACGAACTCGTCGATGGGGTAGGGCCCACGCGGTTGTTGCCAAAATGGCTGCAGAGAAAATGGAACGAGTTGTTTTAGTGGTCGACTGTGTCGCGCTTTGGCACACCAGGGTGTATTCTGGGGTTTTGGTGCACGACGGCTCCCTTAATCCTGTGGGGGGGAAGGGCCGCGCTGTGCGCAACAGCGACGGCTGCCGTACTTGAGGAGGATTGTGGATGATTGAGTTGGTTGGCGGAGACGAAACTAGCGCGAAGATCGTCGTAGTTGGTGTGGGCGGCGGCGGCGGAAACGCGGTCAACACGATGATCGGTGCGCAGCTCAGCGGCATCCATTTCATAGTTTCCAATACCGACGTGCAGGCCTTGGGTACCAGCAGTGCGCCGGTCAAGATCCAGATAGGTTCGGAGTTGACCAAGGGGCTTGGCGCCGGGGCCGATCCGGAAATCGGGCGCAAGGCGGCCCTGGAACAAGAGGATCTGCTGCGCGAAGAGATGACCGGCGCGGACATGATCTTCGTGACCGCCGGAATGGGTGGCGGCACAGGCACCGGCGCCGCGCCCGTGATCGCACGTGTCGCGCGCGATCTGGGAGCGCTGACCGTTGGAGTCGTGACCAAGCCCTTCGGTTTCGAGGGCCGCAGACGGCAGCGTCAAGCGGAAGAAGGCGTGCGCGAGATGCGCGCGGCGGTCGACACCCTGATCGTGATACCGAACCAGAGGTTGGTTGAAATATCCGGGCGGGCTACCACGGCGCTCGACGCTTTTGCGGCCGCTGATGACGTTCTCTACCAGGCGGTGCGCGGTATCGCGCAGATCATTACCGAAGCCGGTCTGATCAACGTGGACTTTGCAGACGTGCGTACGATCATGTCGGAAATGGGAATGGCCATGATGGGCGCTGGCGTCGGCCGAGGCGATACCCGCGCCCTGGACGCCGCGACCGCGGCGGTTTCCAGCCCCTTGCTTGAAGACCTGTCGATCAACGGGGCGAGCGGGGTACTGGTCAACATTACGGCGAGCGACGATTTCGGGATGCAGGAGATGAACGAAGCCGTCGATTTCATACAGGAGCAGGTTCACGAGGACGCGAATATTATCGTTGGTCTCGTACACGACGAATCCATCAAGGACGAAGTTCGTATCACCGTCATCGCGACAGGGTTTGGCGACTCGCTGCCGGAGAACTCCCGCCAGTCGCGGGCGGCGGCTTCGACGCCGAGCCTCGCTTCCGCAGAGTCAGGCCAGGATGATCGGTCTGGACCACGTCCACCCATCGATCCACAGCTGATGGAAGCCGCGGAAACCGAACCCAGCCCCACCATCGACGCGAACGCGGAACTCGCGAGTACCGAGCGTCACGAAGACTTCTCGTTTGAAGAGGGCGAGGCGAAGCAGGAGCAGAAGTCCATAGACTTCCCGGCGTACCTGCGGCGCTGGAAGGAACGCGGGCAGAGGGTAAACCGCTAGAGCCAGGCTCGACCCGCGGGACCCCGGGCGCTTTGAGTTACGGTCGGCCGGCGATAGTATCGGCGGCCAAGTTGCTCGGCGCCGATGAAACACTGCTCTTCCGACCGAACTCCACGGGCGCGGTTTCGGTTTGTCTAGCCTACCCGAACCGCTACGAGGTCGGGATGGCCAACCTCGGTTTTCAGGCGGTGTTCAGGATACTCGCGACCACGCCGGGGGTCGTGTGTGAACGAGCGTTCCTGAGCCCGGGCCGTGGCAAGTCGAAGAGCCTGGAGTCCGGACGACCCCTTGGAAACTTCGATATCGTGGCTTTCTCGCTGTCTTTCGAGAGCGACTACCCCAACGTCGTCCGCTTGCTCGACGCTGCAGGCATACCGGCACGCAGCGGCGACCGCCACGACAGTCGGCGGGATTGGCCGCTTCTTCTCGCAGGTGGTCCTGCCTGCTTTCTGAACCCCGAGCCGGTCGCCGCCTTCTTCGACGTCTTCCTCATAGGCGAGGCCGAGGAGGTCTTGCCCGAAGCCTTCGGGAGGGCTTACTGCTGGCGTAGCAAGAGCCGTGAGTCGATTCTCGAGGACTTGGGCTCGGTGGTAGGCGCTTACCGTACCGACCGCTACATCCCGACTTACGGCGGCGACGGTGTGCTCGAAGGACTGGACGTGCTCTCGCCGGCACCGTCCAGGGTCAAGCGGCGTTACATAACGAATCTGGACGCCTTTCCCGTGACGACCAGCGTCGTCGCGCCGGGATCGGTGTTTGGGGACAAGTACCTCGTCGAAGCGAGCAGGGGATGTGAGTGGGGATGTCGTTTCTGCGCCGCGGGTTTCATGTATCGCCCGGTGCGCCACCGCAGCAGCGCGGGCGTGGCGGAGGACGCCCTTCGAGGGCTGGAACTCTCGAGGGAAATCGGCTTGGTTGGCGCCGAACTCGCGAGTCACCCAGGGTTGGCCACTACCTGTGAGCGGGTCGCGGATGGAGGAGGCCGTGTGTCTCCGTCTTCCCTCAAAGCCGACGTCATTTCGCCGCGACTGGCCCGAGCCCTCGGTCGCAGCGGCACTCGCTCGGTTACCATCGCTCCGGAAGCGGGGTCGGAGCGCCTCCGCAGGGTTATCAACAAGAACCTGAGCGAGGGAGAGATTCTCAGGGCTGCCGACCTCATGTCCGTAGATGGCGTGGATTCGCTGAAGCTCTATTTCATGTGTGCCCTGCCTTCCGAGACCGACGGCGACCTGGCAGGCATCGCCGACCTTACGAAGAAACTGCACGACAGGATGGAGCGCCACGGTCGAAAACGTGGTCGTGTGGGCAAGATCAAACTGTCGGTGAGTCCCTTCGTGCCGAAACCCTGGACGCCCTTCCAGTGGGAGGCGATGCTTCCCGTTGCGGAGACGCGCAGGCGGATCGCCTCGCTCAAGCGTTCCATGGGTCCTATCCCCAACGTCGACGTCGAATGCGATTCGCCACGCGAAGCGTATCTTCAGACCCTGCTCTCCAGGGGAGACAGGAGGGTCGCGGAGGTGGTCGAGGCCCTGGCCAGAGGCCCGCGCGGCTGGTGGCAACAGATCGGTGCCATGCGCCGCGGCGAGCACGGAAACGTCAGCGTCAATCCGGACCTCTTCGTCGACGTCTCCTACGATTACGACCGGCTGCTTCCCTGGGATTTCCTGGATCACGGGATAGAAAAAAAATACCTCTGGCTAGAACGCCAGCGGGCTCTGGCTGGACGGGAAACCGAACCTTGCGACGTGGCGACCTGTGTAAGTTGCGGGGCCTGCTGATGGGCGTACTGGGCGTGGGGGTGGATCTCGTAGACGTGACGCGCGTGGCCGCGGTGCTTGGCCAGGGTGCGCGGGGCGAGCGTTTCAGACGGCGCGTGTTCACGGCATCCGAACGACGGGACTGCGAGGGCAAGTCCAATCCCGCTGCGAGCTATTCGGTACGATTTGCCGCCAAGGAGGCCGTTCTCAAGGCGCTCCACGCCGAGGTCGCTTGGGGCTTTCCCTGGCCCGACATAGAGGTGCTGCGTGGAGAGACGGGGGCTCCGTCAGTTCGCCTGTACGGCCGCACGGCCGAGAAGGCCGAACGCCTGGGCGTGGACGTGATTCACGTCTCGCTGTCACACCTCGACGTCCTGGCTATCGCTCAGGTCGTCGTGGAGAAGGGCTGAGGATCGCTCCTGGGCCGGGCTAGGGGTTGAACTCGAAGTCCGTGCCCATGACCATGAGATAGTCCCGCAGCGCCACGACGATCTGATACTGCAGGTGAGCGTCTTCGTCGCTGTATATGGGGTTATAGTCGTCGTCTTCGTTGAAGTTGAAGAAATTGGGCATCTTGGTCCCCGGCTGAAGGGTTTGCGGGTCGAGCAACCACTGCAGGATCCACGCGGGGCGTAGTCTGTTCTTGGCCAGCGTGAGGTTAGGGGCGATGATGTCCTTGTTCAGGGGCTGTCCCACGCGGGTCGCGTGGCAACGCGCGCACTGGTAGGTCTCGAACATCTGCCTGCCCAGGGTGGCGCTCGCCTTGAATGCCGGGGTATCGGTGCGGAAGTACTCCGCCTGGCCCGCGTAGAGCTGGCCCGCGGGGACCACGAAAAACGCCACTACGAACATCGCCAGCGGCCACTTGGGTAATCTAGTATTCACAGCGGAGACCTCGAAAGCGGGCGAAAACCCCCTGTCTTCAGTCTTAGTAGCAAGGCCACCGGACGGGGGCAAGTCAAGCCCGGCGGGCCGTGTTTGCCCCCCGTGGCGGTGGAACCTATACTGACGCGACTTGCCGCCGCCGGTTTGCTGCCGCTGGTCGGGGTCAATAGTTTATTCTCGCAGAGGTATAACGTGGGCGTTGATAGCATAGAAAAACGGGTCGCGGGCTTGCTGTCGGAGATTAGAAACGTCGTGGGAAATCGACGCCTGGACTCTCTGCTTGGGACCGCGATGGAGAGCGCGATGCGGACCAAGGCGAACGTCGATCGCAACATCGACAGTCTATTGGCGCTTGCCAACCTGCCGAGCCGCGGCGATTACCGCAAGCTTCAGACCAGGCTGGACGTCGTTCAGGGCAGCCTCCGCAATCTTAGCCACAGGCTTGATGAACTCAGCCAGGGCTTGGACGGCAACTCGGCCAAGGGTGCCGGTTCCAAGAAGAGGGCCGTAGCCAAGTCCAAGGCCGCGAGTCCGGCGAAGAAACGCGCGGCTTCGGCTGCCTCTTCGGCTTCCGGTGCCGCGCGGAGGGGTTCGAAGAGCGGCGCGGCGGCCAAGGGCAAGCGCGCGCGAGCCTGAATCCAGCCTTTTCCGACGCCGGTCGTTCTCCATAGCCGCTTGCCCGCTAGAGCGGGCTACAGGGAGAGCCGCTCGGCCAGGCGGCGAAGGTCGTCCAGCGTCGCGATATCGCCGGCTACGGTCGGCACTCTCGTGACCCCGCAGTCGAGGAGCCGTTCGAGTTCTTCCACCACAGTTTCCTCGCTTGCTCTCAACCTCGCGATGTCTGCTTCCATGGCGGCGACAGCGGCCGTGGTGCCAGGAGGCGCGCTTGCGAACAGGTCGCCGCGATCATCCACGGCGGTCGCGGTGGGCGTCATCCTGTTCACCAATACCCGAGAAGGAACGATTCCGCGGCTCACGAGTTCCGCGTAGAAGTTAAGCGCGGCGTCTGTGTTGCCAGGCCGCGGACGGGTCACGAGGACAAATCCACAGTCTTCGCTCTTGAGCAGCGATTCGATGTGATTGGCGCGGTCGCCGAGTCCGGCGAGTAGCTGCTCGAAGGAGGAGATGAATTCGGCGACCTGGGAGCGGAGCTCGAAACCGCTCAGGCCCTCCACCAATCTCAGCAAGACCTGCCCGGTAGCGCGAGCGAGCTTCGAGCCGCTGCGACCAATCGCCCTCAACGGGTCGGAGAGTAGCGCCATTGCCCTGCTGTCGAGCAGAGCCGACACCCGTGCCGGTGCCGAGAGCAGGTCGTCGGCGTGGGCCGCGGGCGGCGTGTCAACGATGACCAGGTCGTAGCCCGCGGTGGAGGTGAGTTCGTACAACCTCTGAAACGCCATGTAGTGCTCGGACCCCCCCAAGGATCCGGAGACAGCCTTGTAGACAGGGTTCTGCTTGAGTGAACGCGCGAGGTCTGCCGAGGGCGAGAAGTCGTCGACCATTCGATCGAAGGTTCGTCGGGTGTCCAACCTCATCGCCACGAGTGAGGCGCCGGACGCCGCGTCCTCTGAGACCACGACCCTGACCGGTCGGCCATCGAGCCGGGAAAGGCCAAGTACGTCGCCGAGACGGGGAGCCGGATCGATGGTCAGCACGGCAACTCGTTTTCCCATCTCGGCCGCCCGGAGCGCGGTCGCGGCGGCGGCTGAGGTCTTGCCGACGCCACCCTCGCCGACGACTACCAGCAGTTTCTTCGAAAGCAGGCCGCGCATCGCCGTCACTCGCGTTCGCCGAACAGCGCTTCCACTAGTTCTTCGGCTAAGACAGGAGTGGCCGCGCCCTGTCCGCCGAAGAGAAAGGGGAGGGTAAGGACCTCTCCGTAGCTTTCTCTGACCCCGCCGACGAATTCGAGATGCCGGCGCCGCTGGTCCAGGTAGAGGGCGAGTTCAGGCGATCCGAGACGATCGAGCTTGCTGCTGAGCCACACACTCTGCGCGTCGTCCGCGCGCTTCGGGTACACACCGTTGATCAGCACGGGGGCCAGCGCGATTCCGGACTCGCGCAGCTGGCCGTGCAGCAGGCGAGCTTCCCGTACGCACAGCTCTTCTGGATTGGCCACCAACAAGACGCTGAAACGTGCCGGATCGCGAACCAAAGCAGCCAGGCGCCGGGCGGTCCTTGCCACCGGTCCCGCTCCGACGATTTCGAGCGTACGGAGGGGCGAGCTGAGCAGTGGCACGCTGTGTCCTGACGAAGGCGCGTCGATCACCACAAGACCCGCGCCTTGTCGGGGAGAACCGAGTTTGGCGATCGACCACAGCGTCACGAGGTCCTTGATACCCGGAGCGGCACCGGCAACAGCGCTAAAACTACGGCTCCTCATCAGTCGTTCAGCGACGAAGCGCAGGCCGAGGACGGCGCTGAGGAAGTCGGTCAGAGCCGCCTCTTCGTCGATTATCACTCGGCGGAACTCCGCGGGCGATCCGTCATTGCCGGAGCCGGCCGATCTCCGTCGGGCCTGCGTTTCTACGACGACGGGTTTTTCCCCGCGCAGCGCCAGGCCTCTGGCCAACAGCGAAGCTACGAAGGATTTTCCGGTCCCCCCTTTTCCGCTCACGTAGACGAACTTGGTGGTGGCTGGTAACACCGCCGGCATACTCAACCCGCGTTATCCATGGAGCAGCCTACTACGAGCGCCGATTGCCCGCCATCGCGGACCGCACTTGCCCACTCGCCCTTCGACGGACCGTTCAGCTCTGCCTGCATCGCTCGCGGCTGCGTTCGGCCCCATCTGCGGCACTCTCCGGCCGTTCACGAATAACGCGGCGTTGCTTCGTCCGGTTACCGTGCCAACGGAACCGGGTCGCAAGAAAACCGGCCCGTTGCATATGGGTCGTCACGCACCCACAATTCACTCGGCGAGGGCCAAGCCAGCCGTGGCGGAAGACATCGAAGAAACCGTTACTCCCCAGTCCGGTCTCCGAGACCGCGGACTGGAGGAACTGCAGGTTCTGTTTCTGCGGCGGCTCGAGGAACTGGAGAGCCGCCTGGATTCGTCATTCGGGCGGGCGGCGGGCGGAGGCGCGCTACTCGAGTTCTTGGGTGACGCTGCGCGGGAGCTCTGGTTGCTGTCGTCGGGAGAAAGGTCTGGCCGTGGCGGCTTGGCTGATCGGCGCCGCCGAGCGATCGGTGCCCTGGGGACCACGGCGAAGGTCCGCAGCGATCCGAGCCGTCTGTTGAGCGCTCTCTACGGCTTGTGGCTGGGGATCTCGTCGGTCGAAGGCGAGCCGCTGCCCGACGAAGGACCGGTTCTCGTTTTGGTCAACCGAAGCTCGTCGCTTTCCCCCCTGGAGGCAATGGTAGTGTCTTCGGTGCTCCGGCTTGACCGCGAAGCGGAGCGGCGGGTCTGCGCGTTGTGGGCAGGGCGTGTCCCGTCGTTGCCGTGGGTGGGCGCTTTCCTTCGTAACGCCGGTGTGCTGCCGGCTGACCCTGACAGCTGTAGCTCCTTGTTCGAGGAGGGGGCAGTGGTGATCGCGTTTCCTGAGGGCGCGGCCGCGGAAAGGAGGGGCTACGCGAGCCGTTACAAGCTGGAGAGGTTCGAGAGGCTCGCGACCTTACGTGCCGCCGTAGACTGTGGGGCTTCCGTGGTACCTGGCGCTCTCAGTGGCAGCGAGGAGAGTTTCCCGCTTCTGGGCCGCATCGCGGGATTGCCCGTCACGGCGACCTTTCCGTGGCTGGGGGCGCTGGGACTGGTTCCGCTGCCGGTGCGGTGGAGGCTGAGACTCGGCGCCACGGTGGACCGTGGGGCTCGCGCCGACGACGAAGAGGGGCTCGCCGGCTTCGCGGAGGACATACGTGTCCGGGTGCAGACGATGCTGGCGGAGATGGTCGCAGAAAGAGCGTCGATTCTGTCGGGATGACGGCGCCTCGGCCCGGCGCGCAGCCGCGCTGTCCCTTGCCTGATGAGCGCGCTTTGTGTTTTATGCCAGGCTCGTGTTGCCGCTAGAGCGGTGCGTCGGCGCATCGCCCAGCAGGAGGAAGGTCAATGTCACGCTACTTGCTCGCTATCGACCAGGGAACAACCGGATCGACCGTGATGGTCTTCGATGACGGGGGTGACGTTCTCGCCCGAGCGTATTCGGAGTTTACCCAGTACTACCCCCGCCCCGCGTGGGTCGAGCACGATCCGGAGGAGATCTGGCGTGTGACTCGATCGCTTATCCCGCGGGCCTGCCGCAAGGCGAGAATCAAGGTCGAGCAGGTAGCCGGCATAGGCATCACCAACCAGCGTGAAACCGTTGTGGTCTGGGACCGGCGGAGCGGGGAGCCGGTCTATCGCGCGATAGTGTGGCAGGATCGCCGCACCGCCACTCGGTGTGAACGACTCGCTTCCGATGGTCTCATGCCCGAGATCCGTCGCAAGACCGGTCTGCTGATAGATCCGTACTTCTCGGCCACCAAGGTCTCCTGGATTCTCGACAGGGTGCGCGGAGCGAGAGCCAGGGCAGAAAGAGGTGAGTTGGCTTTCGGAACCATAGACAGCTGGCTGATCTGGAAGCTGACGGCTGGAAGACAACACGTCACCGACTATACCAACGCGTCGAGGACCATGCTGTTCAATATCAGAACGAAAAAATGGGATCGGTCGCTGTGTTCCGAGATGGGGGTGCCGATGGAAATGCTGCCGGAGGTCAGGCCGTCGGCCGGACTCTTCGGCGAGAGCAGCCCGGGCGTGGCCGGCGGGAAGCCCCTACCGATATGCGGCGTCGCCGGGGATCAGCAAGCGGCTCTTTTTGGCCAGGCCTGTTTCAAGACAGGGATGGTCAAAAACACATACGGTACCGGATGTTTCCTGCTCATGTATACCGGCGACAAGCCCGTGAGCTCCAAGAACAAGCTCCTCACGACCATGGCCTGTGGGCCCGACGGCGGTCCCGCCTACGCACTCGAAGGCTCGGTGTTCATCGCGGGCGCGGCGGTTCAGTGGCTTCGCGACGGGCTCGGTCTGCTCAAGAAAGCGTCCGAATCAGAGGCCGCGGCGACGCGAGTCGACTCCAGCTTGGGTACCTACCTGGTGCCGGCCTTCGCCGGCCTCGGCGCCCCCTACTGGGACCCAGACGCCCGCGGCGCGCTAGTTGGAATCACGCGCGGGGTAAGCGCCGATCACGTCATTCGGGCGACGCTGGAATCGCTTGCCTACCAGACGCGCGACCTCGTCGACGCCATGTCGGCGGATTCGGGACGTAAACTCAAGATCCTTCGGGTTGACGGCGGGGCTACCGCCAACGACTTCCTCATGCAGTTCCAGGCCGACATTCTTGGTACTTCGGTGGACAGGCCGCGGGTGGTAGAGACCACGGCCGCCGGTGCCGCGTTCCTCGCTGGGTTGGGTTGTGGGGTGTTGCGGAGCGCCCGGGAAGTGGAGGCCGCCCGCCAGGTAGACCGTGTGTTCAAGCCGGCCATGAAGGCCGGCCAGCGGCGAGAGCTCTACGGTGGATGGCAGCGAGCGGTGGAGCGGGTGAGGAGCGGTTGAATGCCCCTCCGGAGGCTGGTATAGAACCACGGCTCGCGGAGTAGAGTTATGAAACCCGGTATTCACCCTGAGTACAAAGACGTCGAGGTGGTCTGCGCCTGCGGCAATACCTTCATGACGAGGTCGACGATCGATTCCATTCACGTCGAGATATGCTCCAGCTGCCACCCCTTCTACACCGGCCAGCAAAAGATAGTGGACACTGCTGGTCGCGTAGAACGGTTTCGTAAGCGCTACGGTCTCGACAAGTAGTTGCCATCCCGCACTGCTGGCCCGAACCGCCGGTCCGTGTCCCACGTCGCTTTGTTTCCGCTTCTCGGCAGCCGCGGGTATAAAAGCGTCTCGGAATGTTCGCGAAACTCGATGGCATAGAAAAGCGCTTCGATGAGCTCGAGCGACGGCTCGTCGATCCCGACGTGATCAACGACCGCGAACTCTACACGCGGCTCGTTCGCGAGCGTGCCGAACTCGAGGATCTGGTTCGCACCTGGCGCGAGAGGAACGAGGCGGTTACGCAGCTCGAGGAGGCCAGGGTCCTCAGGGAAGACGCCGACGCCGACATCAGGGCTATGGCGATGGAAGAAACCGGACGTCTCGAGCGACTCGTCGATGACTTTGATGAGCGTCTAAAGGCGTTGCTCGTTCCGAAGGACCCCATGGACAAGCGCAACGCGGTGCTGGAGATAAGGGCCGGTACGGGTGGGGATGAGGCGGCGCTGTTTGCCGGTGACCTGATGCGTATGTACGAACGCTACGCCGACGGCAGGGGATGGAAGATGGAGGGCCTTGCCCTCAACGCCGGGATCAAGGGGGGTATCAAGGAAGCCATTGTGGGTGTTTCGGGTGAAGACGTGTACGGAAGGCTCAAACGGGAGGCCGGCGTTCACCGCGTCCAGCGCGTTCCGGAAACCGAGGCGCAGGGGAGAATTCACACCTCCGCGGTGACGGTCGCGGTTTTTCCGGAGGCGAAACCGGTAGACGTCAAGGTAGAGGACAAGGACCTTCGCATCGACGTTTACCGTTCGTCGGGTCCAGGGGGACAATCGGTCAATACTACCGATTCGGCGGTTCGCATCACCCACGTACCTTCGGGAATCGTCGTGACCTGTCAGGACGAGAAGTCGCAGCACAAGAACAAAACGCGGGCGATGAAGATCCTGCTGGCCCGACTGTTCGAGCATGAGGAGAAAGCGCGTCACGATGCGGAGGCGGCAGACAGGAAAGCGATGGTGGGCAGCGGTGACCGATCGCAGCGCATACGCACCTACAATTTCCCTCAGGGACGTGTGACCGACCACCGCATAGGTCTCACGCTCTATAACCTCGAGGCCTTCATGGCGGGAGAAATCGACGAGGTGCTCGACGCGCTCGCCGCCCACTACCAGGCTGAGGCGCTGAAGGCCGAGCACCAGGCGTGAAGAGCAACGGGTCAACGGGTCCTCGGGTGGTCGGTGACTACCTGAGCATAACCAAGGACTTTCTCGCCGCGAAGGGCGTCGATAACCCCCGGCTCGATGCGGAGATAATGCTTGCCGCGGTGCTGGGTATCAGCAGGCTTGAACTCTACACCGGCTTCGACAGGCCGTTGGCCGTCCCCGAGATTGACCGTTTCCGTGACATGGTCAGGCGCAGGGCGGCGCGTGAACCGGTGCACTACATCACGGGGATTAGAGAGTTCTGGTCTCTCGATTTCGCCGTCGACCGCCGTGTGTTGATCCCTCGTCGGGAAACCGAGTTGCTCGTGGAGCTGGCGCTGGAGCGGCTGAGCAAGGAAAACGGATCGGCGGTCGTCGGCAACGGGCATCAGAGGCTGGCCGACATCGGAACCGGTGCCGGTGCCATAGCCGTAGCCTTGGCTTCGGAAATCGAGGAACTGCGGGTCACCGCTACCGACAAGTCGCAGTCGGTTCTGGAACTCGCACCCTTGAACGCGAGAACCCACGGCGTTGGGGGTCGAATAGAGTTTGTCTGCGGAGACCTGTACGAAGCCCTCGGGGGGCGCGATCCCCAGGACATGATCGTTTCCAATCCGCCTTATGTCAGTGAGTCCGAGCTGGGAGCACTCGAACCGGAGGTGAGGGAATGGGAGCCACGCAGCGCCCTTATGGCGGGCGAGGACGGCATGGCCGTGGCCGGTCCCCTGATCGCGGGGGCTCCTCTGCACCTCAAGCCCGGGGGTTGGTTGCTCGTGGAAGTCGGAAGGCAGTGGCGGTGTGTTCTCGAGTGCTTCGAGCAAGACGGTTGGATCGACGTTTGCGTGCATCGTGATCTCGCGGGGATCGAGAGGGTCGTCGCGGGTCGTCGCCCGGGGCGGGGCTGAGGCTCGGTCTTGGACGGCATCAGGGTACAGGGAGGCCGCCGCCTCAAGGGCACCGTCGAGGTGAGCGGCGCCAAGAACGCGGCTTTGCCTCTCGTTTTTTCGAGCCTGCTCACCGACCAGACCTGCCACTACACGGGCGTCCCCGACGTCGCAGACATACGTACGGCGACCAAGCTGTTGCAGAGCATGGGGGCCGGGGTCGAGACCCCAGCGGCGGGGGAACTCCTCATCGACTGTTCCACGATATGCGAATGGGAAGCTCCCTATGATTTGGTGCGAACTATGCGTGCGTCCTTTCTGGTCCTCGGTCCGCTGGTAGCGCGCTTCGGGAGGGCCAGGGTTTCCAAGCCAGGAGGCTGCGCGATAGGAGCGAGACCAGTGGATTTGCATCTCGCCGCCCTGGCCCGTCTGGGGGTGAGGCTGGAAACCGTTCACGGTTACGAGGAGGCGAGGACCAACGGCTTGCGCGGAGCGCAGGTGATACTGAACAAACCGTCGGTCGGGGCCACCGAAAACGTGGTGATGGCCGCGAGTCTTGCCGAGGGGACGACCCGCATCGAGAACGCGGCTCGAGAACCGGAAGTCATCGACCTGATACAGGCGCTTCGGGCCATGGGCGCGAATATCCGCGGGGAAGGTACGTCGGTCATAGAGGTGGAGGGCGTGCAATCGCTGGGTGGGTTGACGCATCGGGTTATCCCGGATCGCATCGAAGCCGGCACGCTGCTCATAGCGGCGGCCATAACCGCCGGCGACGTACTCGTTCGGGGTGCGCGACCGGGTGACCTGGAACAGCTCCTGGACGCGCTCGGGCAGGCCGGGGCCAGCGTGAGCGAGGAGTCGGACGGACTGAGGCTGCGCTGTGACGTGAGGCCGTCGGCGGTGGATATCCGTACCGCGCCACACCCGGGCTTTGCGACCGATCTCCAGGCGCAGTTCATGGCCCTGATGTGCTTCGCCGACGGGCGGTCGACGGTCACCGAGACGATCTTCGAGAATCGTTTCATGCACGTCGGCGAACTGCAGAGGATGGGGGCCGAGATAGAGCTCTCGGGCAACAGCGCGGTTGTCACCGGCCAGGTGAGCCTGAGCGGGGCCCACGTCATGGCTACCGATCTGAGGGCGAGCGTCAGCCTCGTGCTCGCCGGCCTCGCGGCGGAGTACCAGACCGACGTGTTGAGGGTCTATCACCTTGACCGGGGCTACGAGAATATAGAGGCGAAGCTCAGGGCTCTGGGCGCCGACGTCCAGAGGGTGAAGATGTCGGCGTCGCCATAGCCGATCTCGATGACGTACGGAGGAGCCAACATGCTGATAGAACCCCTGACCGATGGCAGCCCTGCGGCGGTCGCGAGATTGAAGAAACTCGCGGGACGGCACCAGCAGCACGGTTCCGTAGAACGCGAGGTGCGAGAGATCATTTCGGCGGTCGAGCGGCGGGGCGACCGGGCGGTCAGTAACTTCACCAAGCGTTTCGACGGAGCCGTCCTCGCCCCGGGGGCCTACGAGGTCGCGAGAGAGGACCGTGACGCGGCGCTGGAATCCTTGCCGACGCCGACGAGACGCGCGCTCGAGAGCGCCAGAAAACGAATAGAGCGTTTTCACCGCAAACAGCTGGTGAAGAGCTATGAGTTGAGAGAGGCGGGCATCGTCACCGGCATGCGGGTCACGGCCCTGCGCAGGGTCGGCGTGTACGTTCCCGGCGGAAGGGCGAGTTACCCTTCGACAGTGCTGATGAACGTGGTGCCGGCGTTGGTGGCCGGTGTAGAAGAGGTCGTGCTCGTTACCCCGCCGGATTCCAACGGCCTCGTATCACGGGCGGTCCTGGCCGCTGCCGCGGTCGCCGGCGCGCACAGGGTCTTCCGGATAGGCGGAGCTCAGGCCATCGCGGCCTTGGCGTTCGGAACCGAGTCGGTTCCACGGGTCGACAAGATCGTAGGACCGGGCAACCTCTACGTGGCCGCCGCCAAGCGTCTGTTGTTCGGCTACGTGGACATAGACTCCATAGCCGGTCCCAGTGAGGTGTTGATCATGGCCGACGGTCGGGCGAGGCCGGAGCTGGTCGCGTCGGACATGCTGGCCCAGGCCGAACACGATCCAATGGCGGCCGCGATCTGTCTCACGACCTCGTCTGCGACCGCCGCGGCCGTTGTGGCCCGACTCCAGCGGCAGCTCGCTGGCCTGCGCCGGCGGGCGATAGCCGCCAAGTCGCTCAGGCGTTACGGAACCGTGCTGGTCACCGGGTCGATGGCGCGGGCCGCCGAGCTAGCCAACGAAATCGCGCCGGAGCACCTGGAGGTTCTGACGACCGCGCCACGCCGGGTCCTCCCGCTGTTACGTAACGCGGGCGCGGTTTTTCTCGGGGAATACTGCCCCGAGTCGGTCGGCGATTACAGCGCCGGCCCAAACCACGTCTTGCCGACCGGCGGTACGGCTCGTTTCGCGTCTCCGCTGGGTGTCTATGACTTCGTAAAACGAACCAGTATCATCGAACTTGACCGTCGCGGTCTCGAGAGACTCGCCCCGGGGGTGATCGAACTCGCCGAGTGTGAGGGCCTCGAGGCCCACGCGTTGGCCGTGAAGATGCGATTCGCCGGTGGGGGTAAATAATGTGATCGAGGATAGCGAAAAGAATACCGGCGGCGAGTCGCCTGTACGTAAAGCGAGTGTGAGGCGTGAAACCTCGGAGACGTCGATAAACGTCGAGCTCAGTATCGACGGTAGCGGCAACGGTGCGGTCGACACGGGGATCCCTTTTCTCGACCACATGCTCGATACCTTTGCGCGTCACAGCCTCGTGGACCTGACCATCAGGGCCAAGGGGGACCTCCACATAGACGACCACCACACCGTGGAGGACATAGGGCTCGCGCTGGGGCAGGCCCTCGACCAGGCCTTGGACGACAAGCGCGGCATCAGGCGTTTCGGCCACGCCGAGGTCCCCCTCGACGAAGCCCTCGTCTCCGTGAGCGTCGACTTGAGTGGCAGGCCATATCTCGCCTACAATCTCAAGATTCGCCACCACAGGGTCGGTGATTTCGAGACCGAACTCGTCAACGATTTCATGCAGGCCCTGATGACCGAAGCGAAGATGAACCTGCACGTGAACAAGCGCTACGGGCGAAACCCGCACCACCTCATCGAGGCCGCGTTCAAGGCCTTGGCCCGCGCGCTCGGGGAGGCCTGCTCGCGGGATCCCAGGGTGACGGGCGTCCCTTCTACCAAGGGCAGTCTGAAGGGCTGAGCAGAGTTGATCGCCGTTATCGACTACGACGTGGGTAACCTGCGGAGCGTGGCCAAGGCGCTTGAGCGCGTGGGGGCCGCGGTCGCCGTCAGCGACGACCCGACCGTCATCGCGACTGCGGATGCGGTGGTGCTGCCCGGAGTCGGAGCGTTCGCGCGTTGCATGGCCAACCTCGAAGCCAAGGGCCTGCGGCGAAGCGTGCACGCGGCCGTGGATTCTGGGCGGCCCTTTCTCGGAATATGTGTCGGGATGCAGATTCTGTTTGATGAAAGCGACGAGTTTGGAGTGGTTCGGGGGTTGGGCATAGTACCGGGAAGGGTGCGCCGTTTCAGAGACTTCCCCCCGGGCCTGAAGATTCCACACATGGGGTGGAACGAACTCAACCTGCAACGCCGGGCTCCTCACCTGGCCGGCGTGGAGGGGGACGAGCGTTTTTATTTCGTCCACAGTTACTACGTTGAAACCGAGGAGGACGAGATCGTCGCCGCTACTACCGACTATGGCTGCGAGTTCGTCTCGGCGGTATGGCGAGACAACCTGTTCGCTACCCAGTTTCATCCCGAGAAGAGTCAAGCGGCGGGGCTGGAGTTACTGGCCAACTTCGTAGCGCTTGCAGACAAGCTGAGAGGCTGAGTTGATAGTCGTTCCTGCAATAGACATACGAGGAGGCCGGTGCGTTCGCTTGGTTCGGGGAGACTACGACCGCGAGACCGTCTTCGGCGACGATCCAGCGATCATGGCGAGGCGCTGGGTTGAAGAAGGCAGCCGTGTTCTTCACCTCGTCGACCTCGACGGTGCACGCGGTGACCGAGGCGACAACAGGGAGGCTGTCACCGCGGTGCTGGCCGAGCTGAGACGGCTGGAGGCAGGGGGTGTCGGGCACGTCACCACCGAACTCGGCGGGGGCCTACGCGACGTCGATGCCGTCGAGCGTTGGTTGGGTACGGGGGTGGACAGGGTGATTCTCGGGACCGTCGTCGCGACCGACCCCGAGGTTCTCTCGCTGGCCGCCGGGCGGTTCCCAGGAAGGGTGTGGGCGGGTATCGACGCGAGGGGCGGCCGCGCCGCCGTTTCCGGATGGGTGGAGGACAGCGGGCGAAATGTGGTCGAGCTGGCGGTAGACGCGGAAAGGCGAGGCGCCGCAGGAATCGTCTATACGGATATCGATCGTGACGGGACCACCGCCGGGGTCAACGTTGAAGGCACCGCCGCCATAGCCGACGCGGTGAGGATTCCGGTATACGCTTCGGGCGGGGTGAGTAGCGTGGAAGATCTCGCTAGACTCAGGGCGGTCGAAGGCCGCGGCGTCGCCGGAGTCGTGGTCGGCCGTGCGCTCTACGAGGGGACGCTTTCCCTGGCCGAATTGATGTCGGTGGCCCACTGAGATCATGCTCGCGAAACGTATCATTCCCTGCCTTGACGTAAAGGACGGGCGCGTGGTCAAAGGGGTGAACTTCGTCGGTTTGCGAGACGCCGGAGATCCGGTTGAATGCGCCGCCCGTTACGATGGCGAGGGGGCCGACGAGCTGACCTTTCTCGACATCACCGCGAGCCACGAAAAACGGGACATCATTCTGGAGGTCGTTGCCCGCACCGCAGAACAGGTATTCATGCCCTTGACCGTCGGCGGAGGGATCGCGAGGAATGAGGATATTCGCGCTCTTCTCAAGGCCGGCGCCGACAAGGTTTCGATCAACACGGCGGCGGTGGGGGACCCGGACTTCGTAGGCGAGGCCGCGCGGGTATTCGGGAGTCAGTGCGTGGTCGTCGCCGTCGACGCGCGGGCCCGAGGCCGGCGTCTGGAGCTGGCGGCCGACGGCGGTGGTGTAGACGGCCGGCCTTCCTGGGCGGGCAGCTACCCCGAGCTCTTTCTCACCGAGGAAGGAGGCGAGGGTTGGGAAGTGTATACCCACGGCGGGCGCCGGCCTACCGGCATAGACGCCCTGAGCTGGTGCCGGCGCATGGAAGACGAAGGCGCCGGCGAGATACTGCTTACCAGCATGGATCACGACGGGACCAAATCAGGTTACGACATCGAACTCACAGCGGCGGTTTCGAAGGCGGTCGGTGTGCCGGTCATAGCTTCGGGGGGGGTCGGTACCCCCGAACACCTCCTCGACGGTTTTTCGAGAGGCCGCGCGGACGCAGCTCTGGCGGCGTCGATCTTCCACTACTGCGAATACAGCATACGAGAGTGCAAGAACTATCTCGCCGCCCACGGGGTGGAAGTCAGGTTGTGATCGGGTGCCGCCCGTGGGGGCTGGTTGGCGGGCCTAGAGCCCCCGGCGTTCAGGCGCTGTTTTCCAGCCAGCGCTCGGCGTCGATCGCGGCCGCGCAGCCGCTCCCGGCAGCGGTCACGGCTTGTCGGTAGACGGAGTCCTGGACGTCACCACAGGCAAACACGCCTGGCAGGCTGGTGTAGGTACAGTCGGCCTTGGTGATTATGTAGCCCTTGTCGTCGGTTTCGAGTTGATCCGCGAATATCGCGGTGTTGGGGACGTGCCCTATGGCCATGAATACGCCGTCACAATCGACCCTGTTCACGAGGCCGGTCGTCGTGTCACGCAGAGACACGCCGGTCACGCCGCCTCGTTGCGGGTCACCGTGAATCTCCTCTACGGTGCGGTTGAGCAGAAACTCGATTTTTTCATTACGGCGCGCCCTCTCCAGCATGATCTTGGAGGCCCGGAACTCGCTGCGTCGGTGTATGACCTTGACGGAACCGGCGAACTTGGTGAGGAACATCGCTTCTTCCATCGCCGAGTCGCCGCCTCCGACGACCAATACGGACTTGTCCTTGAAGAAGAACCCGTCGCACGTTGCGCAGGCCGAGACGCCGTGGCCCATCAATCGCCGCTCGGATTCAAGGCCCAGTAGTCGCGCGGAGGCCCCGGTGGAAACGATCAGGGCGTCGCAGCTATAGGAGCGCTCGGCGGTCTCGAGGGTGAAGGGTCGCGAGGAGAGATCCACGGTCTCGATATTGCCCGAGCTGAAGCGGGTACCGAATTTTTCCGCCTGGGCCTTGAAGAGATTCATCATCTCCGGGCCCAAGACCCCGTCGGGAAAGCCCGGATAATTCTCTACATCGGTGGTGATCGTAAGCTGGCCACCGGGTTGGCTCCCCTCGAATAGCAAGGGTTCCAGGTTGGCTCTGGCCGCGTAGATGGCAGCCGTGAGACCGGCGGGTCCGGAACCCAAGATGATCAGTCTACTGTGCTCAGGTGACATCGCGCTCCTCGAGTCCCTCCTCTATTAGTGGGCTTTCCCTGGAAGGAACGACGGGCGCGGTATATGAATTTCATGAGCTTCTTGCAAACCGGCGAGGTGACGCGTTATGCCAGAACTGACCCACGTTGATGAAAAAGGCCGCGTTAGGATGGTAGACGTATCGGCCAAAGAGGTAACCGTCCGGCGGGCCGTGGCGGGCGCGAGCCTGTCGATGGGGGCGGCGACTCTGGAGCGAATATTGGAGGACGATCTTCCCAAGGGAGACGTCCTGGCGGTGGCGCGCACCGCCGCGATCATGGCCGCGAAACAGACGGCGCAACTCATACCGTTGTGCCACCAGCTTCCTCTCGACGCGGTGACGGTGGACTTTTCTGCTGACCAATCCGACGCGTCCAAGCTCGACATCAGGGCGACGGTCACGGTTAGCGCTCGGACCGGGGTCGAGATGGAGGCGCTGGTAGCGGTCTCGGTGGCCGGCCTGACCGTATACGACATGTGCAAGGCCATAGACCGGTCCATGGTACTTGGAGAGGTAAGGCTCGTGGAGAAGAGCGGTGGCCGTAGCGGCCACTATCGGCGTGACGGCCCGACCTGATACCCGATCCGTAATTGCCTATGATTCATGATTGACCGCGGCGCGCTTCACGAGCGCCGGTCGCTCGGAGTAGGATCCGTGCGTGGACCAAGGGAGGGTCAGCGCCTGGCCGAAATCCGAACGGCCGCGAGAACGTCTGTTTGCGCTCGGAGCGACCACGCTCAGCGACGGCGAGCTGCTGGGCCTCGTGTTCGGTGCCGGCCATCGAGGCTCGGGAAACGCGGTCGAACTGGGCCGCCAGCTTCTCAGACGTTTCGGCGACCTGCGGGGTTTGGTCTGCGCAAGCGCCAGCGAACTCGCCTCTAGCTCGGGGATCGGTGCCGCGAGGGCGGCTAGCATCATCGCGGTGGGTGAAATTGCCCGGCGTCTCGAATCCGAATCTCTCGACCGCGGTGCCAGTCTGAGCTCCTCTTCCGACGTGCACGCACACTTCGGCCCCATGCTGGCCGATCACAAGAGGGAGCTGTTTTACGTGCTGCTTCTCGACGGCAAGAACCGTTTGCTCTCGAAACGGCGGGTGTCGGAAGGCTCACTCGGGGCCTCGCTGGTCCATCCCCGTGAGGCTTTTCGGCCGGCCATACGAGAGGCCGCAGCGGCCGTCATCTTCCTCCACAACCACCCCAGCGGGGATCCAAGCCCCAGCCTCGAGGACAAGCGCATAACCGAGAGGCTCAAGAAGGCCGGTGAGCTGTTGGGTATTCCCGTTCTCGACCACGTCGTCGTCGCGAGGCGCGATTACTACTCCTTCGCAGACACGGGCTGGGTCTGATTCAAAGACTCGCCGGTCGGCTGGCCCCGTCTGGGATAGGGGCTAGAAGGGGACGTCCGATTCGGCCGATGGCGCCGCGGCCTCTCCGGTAAACGCGGGGGCCTGTTCCGGCGGTCGGGCGTCCTCACTCGCAGCTCCACCGCCAAGGAACTGGACCCGGTCGGCGATGACCTCGGTAGTGTAACGGTCGTTGCCGTCCTTGTCCTGCCATTTACGGGTCTGCAGCCGGCCTTCGAGGTAGACCGAGCGGCCTTTTTGGAGATACTGGGCGCAGGTCTCGGCCTGGCGCCCCCAAACGACGACGTTGTGCCATTCGGTCCTCTCTTGGCGTTCGCCGGACTGGTCGACCCAGCGTTCGTTGGTTGCTACCGTCATCGATACGACAGCCTTGCCACTGGAGGTATGCCGAAGTTCGGGATCCTTCCCGAGGTTGCCAACGATGATAACCTTGTTTACTGATGCCATTGTATAGCCTCCCAGCTCGGTCTAGGGCGAGGCTAGAACCGGTTGTTTAGCTTGTCAATGATATGCCTGTAAAGTTTGACGACCCCAGCCTCGCTGTGCGCTTCTCGTCGACCTCACGCCTGGCGCTTTTCTATCCTTTTTCCGTGCTGGTTCTGCTGGCCATCGGCCTCGTCACGCTTTTTCGCGAGGGCCGGCGAAACTATTACCGCCTCGCTCGCCTGTGGGCCGGCGGCGGACTGTGGATCAACGGCATCGCCGTCGAGTCCTACGGAGGCGAAAAGCTCGATCCTACCCGCGATTACGTAATCGTCGCGAACCACCGCAGCCAGTTCGACCCCTTCGCCATCATCAAGGCACTACCGGACATTGAAACCCGTTGGGTGGCCAAGCGGGAGCTGCTGAGGGTTCCGCTGTTCGGTCCCCTGTTGCGGCGCACCGGCCAGATCCTGGTTAACCGTGGCGACCACGAACAGGCCGTCGCAGAGCTGCAGCGAAACGTGGGCGTACGGGGCCTGTCGGTGGTTTTTTTCCCGGAGGGAAGCCGCTCGGATACTCTCGAGCTTCGGCCTTTCAGGAAAGGTGCGGCCGCGTTCGCCCTGGACGCGGGTCTGCCCGTCGTGCCCGTGGCCATATCGGGATCCGAGAAGGTGCTTCCGAAATACTCACGTTGGGTTCGCGGGGGGACCATCCGGGTCAAGGTCGGTGAGCCAATCGACACCGCGGCGATGGCCATCGAGGACCGGCATGCCCTGACCGCTTTGATTCAGGAAAGGGTAGAACAGCTGCTCGGCGATCTCGAATCACGGCCGGCGCCGGGGAAGGGGCCCTTTGAGTCCTCCGCGCTGGAAAGATAGAGTTGCTCCGGGGCGCCGGCTTTTCCGGGCGCCCGGTCTGCGGCGGGCGGGTTAGACGGTGGGAGTCCTAGAGGCGGTTGTGCTGGGTGTGGTGCAGGGATTGACGGAATTCCTGCCGGTATCGAGTTCGGGTCATCTCGTTCTTGCCCGCCAGCTTCTACCCTACGAGATCTCCCGGCCCATGGCCTTCGATATCATGCTTCACTTCGGCACCCTGGTGTCGGTACTCTGGTATTTTCGCCGCGACCTGGCGGAAATGGTGACGGGGCTCGCCGGCGGACCCGAGGCCGCGGGGTCGAGAAAAACCGTCGTCATGTTGGGCCTGGCGACGCTGCCCGTCGCGGCGGTGGGCGGATTTTTCTCTGACGCTTTGGAAGCGACCTTCTCCTCGCCGGTCGCGGTGGGGGTGGCTCTGCTCGGCACCGCGCTGTTGCTGTTCTGGGGTGCCCGTAGTCCGGTCGGAAACCGCGCGACGGCTCAACTTGGCCCCTTCGATGCCCTAGTTATAGGCTTTTTTCAGGCGGCTGCGCTCATGCCGGGGATTTCGAGGGCGGGCGCGACCATTAGTTCCGGTTTGCGCAGGGGGCTGGAAAGGGAGGCGGCGGCCCGTTTTGCATTCCTCCTGTCGGTACCGGCCATCGCCGGGGCAATCTTGAAAAAAAGCAGTGATCTCAGCAGCTTAGTCGAATCCGACGCCACGGCGGTGGGTTTGGGGACGCTCGCCGCCGCGCTCACCGGCTGGGTAGCCATCGATTTGATGATGAGAACCGTGAGGGGCGGAAGACTGCTCCCCTTTGCGGTATACTGCTTGGTTGCGGGGAGCGTTACCCTGCTCACAGGGGTGTTGTAGGTGGCAAGGGCCAAGGCGGTGCGAAACAAGCTCGAAGCGGAGTCTCGGCTTCTGTACGAAGTAGAGGCCATCGTGTGTACGGCCTTGGGTCTGGTACTGGGGCTGAGTTTTCTTTCCTACGTGCCGGACTCGCCGGAACTCAACCAGGTGGGCCCGGTTGGCTACGCCGTAGCCAACGTCCTCATTCAGTGTCTGGGTTACGGCTCCTACCTTTTCCCGCTGCTGTTGATCTCGGGTGCGTTCGCGCTGTTCACGCGCCGTTCGGGATCCGTTTCTCCGGTTCGTTTTGTGGGGGCCGTCGCCCTGTTGTTGGTAGCCGCCGTTGCCTTGGGGCTCTACCGGCCCGACGTCGACCCGGCTCTGGCAGGTGGATGGGTTGGAGGTTTTCTCGCGACCCTTCTCCAGCAGGCTTTCGGTCAGGTGGGGTCGTGGGTCCTGGTCGTCGCCCTGGTGGCCCTCGTCTTCATCATGGTAACGGGACGTTCGCCATCGCAGACCGTGGCGCGTGCGGGGGGCGCGGTGATCGGGGTGACGGTGGCCGCGGTTACGACTCTGGGCGAGAAGATAGAGATAGCCCTGCGGGCTCTCGGTTCGCTGATACTGGCGCTGAGACCTAGACTGCAGCGGCCGCTGGTGCGGCAGCAGAGCTCCTCTCTGGAGGCTCTGGCCCGAGAGGCTGTGCCGGAAATCGACAAGCCTCTGGTGTTTGGTGAAGAGGATCCGGTAGAGGTCGAGGAGCCGGTCACGATTGAAACGGAACGACCGAATTCGACGGTGCGCATCACACGCGCCAGCGAGTCGGTTGCCGAAGCGCGCGCGAAGCGCGACCAGCAGGTGGAAGAAGAGACCGACGACTTCCTGTTCGACGTCGACGACAGCGAATACGAACGGCCTCCGGTGGAGCTGCTGGGGAGCTCCGACGAGTGCGAAGACGACGTCGATGAGGACACCCTCATAGGCCAGTCGAAGATCCTGGAGCAAAAGCTCGCTACCTTCGGAATTTCGGGAAGCGTTACAGCGGTTCGTTCCGGTCCCGTGATCACGACTTACGAGTTTGAACCCGACGCCGGTATCAAGGTGAGCCGCATCGTGAGCCTCTGTGATGACCTCACCATGGCGTTGCGCGCCCACGGAGTGAGGATAGTAGCCCCGATCCCCGGGAAGAACGTCGTCGGCATCGAGGTGTCCAATCGCCGCCGCGCCATAGTCGGTCTACGAGACCTCGTGGATAGCGATGAGTTCTTTCGCCTCGCGTCCACCCTGGGAGTGGTTCTGGGACGGGATACCACCGGTGTTCCCAGCTACGCGGATCTGGCCAAGATGCCCCATCTGCTGATGGCCGGTGCAACCGGTTCGGGAAAATCCGTCGCGCTCAATTCGATCATTCTCAGCATTCTCTTCAAGGCCACGCCAAGGGATGTACGGTTCATCATGATCGATCCCAAGATGCTCGAACTCTCGGTCTACGAAGGTATACCCCACCTGCTGGTCCCGGTAGTCACCGACGTGAAGAAGGCAGCGGCCGCGCTCGCGAACGTCATGCGGGAGATGGACCGGCGCTTCGAGCTGATGAAGGATCTACGGGTTCGCAACATCGATGACTACAACCGGCGCATAGCCGAGCAGCAGGCTGAGGAAGAAGAGCTCGAGGAAGAAGAGCTCGAGGAAGAGGAAGAGTACGAGCTCGAGGAAGGCGAGGCCGGAGAGGAAGCCGAAGGCGACGAGGAAGAAGCGGAAGAAGAATACGAGCTCGAGGAGGAAGACGACGGCCTGCAGCACGAACACCTACCAAGGGTCGTGGTCATCGTCGACGAGCTCGCCGACCTGATGATGACCGTCGGTCGGGAGGTCGAGGAGTCCATCACCCGTCTCGCCCAAAAGGCCCGAGCGGCGGGCATCCATCTCATCGTTGCTACCCAGAGGCCTTCTGTCGACGTTATTACGGGGCTCATAAAGGCGAACTTTCCGGCACGTATTTCGTTTCAAGTGACCTCTCGTCACGATTCCAAGACCATCCTCGACGCCGTCGGAGCTGAACGACTGCTGGGAATGGGAGACATGCTCTACCTCGCCCCGGGCACCTCGGTCCTCAGGCGGCTGCACGGTGCCTTCATCACCGAGAGGGAAACCATCGCGGTGGTCGAGTTTCTCAGGCAACAGGGATCGCCGGAGTACCGGCTCGAGATGCTCGAGAGTCCGACGGACTCTGCCGACGACGTTGACGATGAGGAGTTCTTCGACGAACTCTATGACCGCGCCGTTGACGTGGTCACCCGGCACGGGCAGGGTTCTACGTCATGGGTTCAGCGTCAGCTGGGCATAGGGTACAACCGTGCGGCTCGTATCATGGAGCAGATGGAGCGCGAGGGTTTGGTAGGACCTGCAGACGGTTCGAGGCCACGCAAGGTGCTGGTTCCGACGGTCCACGGGTGAAATCTCGGCTGGCGGGACTCCCGCGGGCCGCGTGTTCGACCGTCGCGTGGGTTCTGATCTCGGCCTCGTGCCAGGTGGCAGGTGCCGGACAGCCCTCCACCGAAGGGCTGTGGTCCCTCTACCAGGACCACTGGCGGCAGGTACGCTCCTACAGCGCCGCTTTCTCCCAGAAGGTGTCGGTGCCCGGAATGGGCGCGGAGATCCGGAGCGGCGGCCACTTTTTCTTCTCGCGCCCGGACCTCATGCGCTGGGACTACGAGGACGGCAAAGGGCAGCTCGTGGTCGGCGACGGGACCTGGTTGTGGATCTATCAGCCGGAACTCGAGCAGGTCTACCGAATAGACTATCAAACGGCCTTCGGCCAGGCGGGATTGCTGGCGTTGTTGTCGGGGGACGGCGGATTTCGTGAACGCTACCACCTCTCTGCCAGCGAGAAAGACCAGGGAACGGTAGCGTTACGGCTTGCCTCACGCGACGAGTCTGGCGAAATCATCGATCTCGTGATCTCCTTGGACGGCTTTGACCTCGAGGCCGTGGTGGTCACCGACCCGGCAGGTTCGATTACCTCCACGGCCTTTTACGACGTCGCGCTCAACGAGGAGTTGGACATGGACCTGTTTCGTTTCAGCCCGCCCAGCGGAGTCGACGTGATTGATCAGTCGAGCCCAGGCCGCTGACGCTCCGGCGTCCGGCCCGTATCGGTGCAGGGAGAATACGCATGCCATCGTTCGATGTTGTTTCCAAGGTAGACTGGCACGAAGTGGATAACGCGCTCAACCAGGCGCGCAAGGAGGTCGAGCAGCGCTACGATTTCAAAGGCAGCGGAACGAGTATCGAGTTGCAGGAGCACTGCTTTACGATCGAATCGAGCGACGAGTACAAGGTCGCCGCCACGGTCCAGGTACTGGAGAGTCGCCTGGCACGGCGCAAGGTTCCGTTGGGAGTGCTCAAGAAGGAGGACCTGGAAAGCGCGTCGGGGGGCCGTTGCAGGCAGCGTATCAGGCTGCGTTCGGGCCTGGAGGAGGATACGGCGAAGGCGATCGTGAAAGCGGTCAAGGGTCGCAAGCTCAAGGTTCAGGTTGCCATCCAGGGCGACAGTGTCCGCGTCAGCGGCAAGAAACGCGACGATCTGCAGGAAGTCATAGCGATGCTCCGCGACGGCGATTTCGACCAGCCCCTCCAGTTTGAAAACTACCGTGACTGATCGCGCCCTCTCCGGACGGAGAACGGGACGCCGCAGGATATTCTTCGTCCCCCTGGGTTGCCCGAAAAACCAGGTAGACGGGGAGATCATGCTGGGCGGGGCAAAGGCGGCGGGCCACGAGGTCGTTTCGGATCCGAAGCTCGCCGACGTCTTGGTGGTCAATACCTGCGCGTTCATCGAGGAGGCGCGGGAGCAGTCGATACAGACCATTCTCAGCCTGGCGGGCATGAAAGAAAGAAACGGGGGGGCCAGGCTGATCGTCACCGGTTGCATGGCCGAACGCTACGCCCGGGAACTCGCCGACGCGATGCCCGAGATCGACTGCCTCGTCGGAACCGGTTCTCTGGACCGCTTCAACGAAGCCCTCGAGGCGTCGGGCAGGGGAAGCTTTACCGGCCTGCGACACTACATGCCCACCGCCGGTACGAGAAGGGACGTGGACACCACCGAAGGGTGGGCCTACCTGAAGGTGTCCGAGGGATGTGACCACGACTGTTCCTTTTGTGTGATCCCGTCGTTCAAGGGTCGACACGAAAGCCGTTCCGTCGACGACGTGATCGCGGAAGCCGAGCTGCTGGTTGCTCGCGGCGTCGTCGAGGTCAATCTCGTAGCCCAGGACCTGAGTGCCTACGGGCGTGACATTGGTGAAAAGGAGGGCCTCGCCACCCTCCTTCACCGTTTGGGGAGGATTGACGGATTGCGGAGGATCAGGTGTTACTACCTGTATCCATCCACTCTGAGCGACGCGATTCTCGATGCGGTGAACGACGTCGAGAGCGTTTGTCCATACATCGACATTCCACTGCAGCACGCCGACCACGAGGTGCTCCGTCTGATGCGCAGGGGCAGCGATGCTAGCCATCTCCGCGGCTTGATCGCCCGCGTTCGTGAGAAGGTGGATGGAGCGGTACTCCGTTCGGCTTTCATCGTCGGTTTCCCCGGGGAAACCGACGACGCTTTCGATCGACTCTACGACTTCGTAGGCGAGCTACGTTTCGATCGAATAGGGGTTTTCTGTTTTTCGCCGGAGGACGGGAGCTCGGCGGCGGGGTTGCCGAAGCCGGTTCCTCCGGCCCTGTCCAGGGAAAGGCGGGACCGACTGCTCGCCCTGCAGGAATCGGTTTCCTACGAGCTCTTGGCGCAGCAGGTAGGGGTCAAGAAACAGGTACTGGTATGCGGAAAAGACGGTACCGGCGCGTGGTTCGGTCGTACCGATGCCCAGGGTCCCGAGGTCGACGGTGTCACCTGGCTGGACGGGGACCGTTCGACCTTGCGCGGCCGTATCGTCGAAGCTCGTGTCGGCGGGAGCGACGCTTACGATCTCTTTGCGATGGTCGAGGACGGCTGTCGGGAGGCGACTGTTGACCCGGATGGTTGTGACAACTAGTTTGTCTGGCCCGATATGAGGAAACGAGAACGTCAGAAGTTCGAGTCCATGTTGCTGGAGATGCGCAGGGAGATCCTGCGGGAGATTCAGGCGGACGTCAAGCAGGGTCGCGAGGGGGAGCCCGGCGAAGGCCGTGATACCTATGACATCGCCAGCGACGAACGTGATCGGGAGATCAACCTGCTACTGGGGGACCGCGACCGGAGGAAGCTGCAGCAGGTAGACGTCGCCTTGCAACGTCTCGAGAATGGCGAATACGGTATATGCGAAGAGTGCGAAGGGGAGATCGCTTCTCCCCGGTTGGTGGCGATGCCGTTCTCTCGGCTCTGTGTTACCTGCCAGGACGAGTACGAGCAGACGCAGCGCACCCTGTATACCGATTCGATCAGCGCCATGCCGGCTCGTGATCCCGTGGGCGAGAGCGACGACGAGACCCACTAGGGTCCGATTGCCATCGGGGCTCGCCGGCGGTTTCGAACGTCGTTGTGTCCGGTCCGGGTAGGCGTATAGCACCAAGGACCGCGCCGTGGTGCCAGGGTCCTAGCTAGCCGCTGTAGAGAGGATTGATCAGCATCGCTAGCCCCGGGCTCTCCAGGGTGAGAGACACGGCGCTCACCACGATGACCACTATCGCCACCAACATCATCGCTTCCAGACCGTCCGTCTGCAGCAACTCGCGAACCCCCCACCACAGCAGATAGAGCACGAGAAGGGTCGACAGTGGCCCGACCAAGGGCAGCACCCACGCCATGGCGGGCGCTGACGCGTAAGCGACCACGCGGAAGGCCTCTTCCGAATCGACCGAGGTTTCGAAAATGAAACGGGCGATCAGGACCACGGTCCCACACACGAGGACGGCGCGGACCGCCCCCACGACGATGAACCCCACGGCCGCGAAAGGTCCCAGCGTGAGCAGGGGTTTGACAGCCGCCACGCCGAGGACCATCAGGAGAAAGACGGCGGGCGCCTCGAGTCCACCGGATCTTGGCATGTTCGAAAAAAAGCGCCTTGGCTCCTTCGCCAGCCGTTCGCATATATCGCGACCGCTGGCTAAGGGGTGTTTTCTGTCGAAGTCCATGGCGCGTACCCGGGAAATTGTTAAACATGGGCTGAGACTGAGCAAGTCGACGGCCGCAGACGGTTCGAGAAAGGCCACCGGGACGTGGGAGCTCCGGGGGGTTTGTGCTAGCTTTGGAGCCCTGTGGATAGGGCTGGTGAATCGGGCTACGGCTGGCTAAGCGAGGTATTCGTTTCCTACCAGGGCGAGGGTTCCCAGGTCGGCGAGAAACACGTATTCGTGCGCTTTGCGGGCTGTAATCTACGCTGTGCCTACTGCGACACCCCCGGTTCCCTGGAGAGGCTGGACGGCTGTCGCGTAGACTACCCCGGTGGCGAGAGCTGCAGCCTGACAAACCCACTGTCGGCTGCCCAGCTAGACGACGTTCTGCGCAGGATCTGTGACGAGGACTCCGGCGTTCGCATGATAGCCATTACCGGTGGCGAGCCCATGGTTCAGCATTCCTTCCTCGCCCGCTGGCTGAACGAGCTGCCTCCGCCGCGAGCCTGCCTCCTCGAGACCAACGCGACCATAGCCACTGACCTGGAGAGGATCGTCCCGCGTCTCGAGCTCGTGTCGGCCGACGTCAAGCTTCCATCGAACAGCGGGGAACCCGCGCTGTGGGAGCGTCACCGTGCCTTCCTAGCCGCCTGCGCTGCCACCCGGGTCTATGTGAAGGTGCCGGTTGACGCGGGTACCGATCCGGCGGAGGTCGAGTACGCCGCCGCCCTGATCGCCACGGTCTCGCCCGAGGCGACGCTTTACCTACAACCGATTACCCACCCGCAGACGGGTAGCTGGCAGATAGCGTGGGAGGGCGTGGAAGCCCTTCTCGGTCAGGCTGCGTCGCGGGTTGCTGACACCCGCTGTGTACCCCAGGTGCACAAGTTGATGGGGGTGCGTTAGAGGTGGCCCCGTCGGACTGTCCCGGGTTGCGCTATCGCGAGGCCACCTGGGAGCGCCTCCAGGAAGAGGTTTTTGACGTCTTCGTGATCGGCGGGGGTATCAACGGCGCTGCCGTTGCCCGGGACGCGGTCCTTCGGGGAATGTCGGTGGGACTGGCCGAGATGAACGATTTCGCTTCCGGTACCAGCAGCCGTTCCTCAAAGCTCATTCATGGTGGGGTGCGGTACATCGAACACGGCGAACTCGGCCTGGTTCTGGAGGCTTGCCGAGAACGCGATCTGTTGCGGACCCGCCTCGCGCCTCACCTCGTCCGCGGCCAGCGTTTCATCTTTCCGGTTTACGATGGCGATCCGGTTCCGGCTTGGCAGCTCAGAGCGGGACTCTTTCTCTACGACCTTCTCGCTTCGTTTCGCAACGTACAGAATCATAGCTGGCTCAGTCGTAAGGAGGTCGTGAACGAAGAGCCGGAACTCTTGGTGACGGGCCTCAAGGGCGGCGCTGCCTATTACGACTGCTGGACGGACGACGCGCGTCTCACTCTGGCGACGATGTTGGCGGCGAGGGCTGGTGGCGCTGCGGTCCTGAACCACGCCGAGGTCGTCACCCTGGAGAAAGACAGCAGCGGTCGTCTCGCTTCGGCGCTGGTTCGTGATCGTCTGACAGACAGGCGAGCTACCGTGCGGGCTCGCGCTTTTGTCAACGTCGCGGGCCCCTGGCTGGACCGCGTACGCCGTTTCGACGACGCGGGGGCGCCTCCGCGTCTGCGGGCCACCAAGGGTGTTCACGCTGTCTTCGAACGAGCGCGAGTGGGCAACCGCAACGCCGTCGTTATACGGGGGGTAGATGATGGCAGGGTGATGTTCGCCATTCCCTGGCAACGGCACGTCTTGGTCGGTACCACTGACACCTGGTACGACGGTGATCCGGCCGACGTCAAGGCCGAGCGCAGCGACGTGGACTACTTGCTGGCGTCGGTGAACCGAGCGTTTCCGAGGGCCGATCTGTGTACCCGCGACGTCACGAGCACCTACGCTGGACTGCGACCGCTGGTCGAGCCGGAAGATGAGCTGGACGAGTCGGAGGTAAGCAGGGACGACCGGATTTTTGAGAGTCCCTCGGGCCTCTTGTCCTTGGGCGGCGGGAAATTGACGACTCACAGGCACGTCGCCGAGCGCATGGTCGATCGGGCCGCTGATTTCGTCGGACGTTCGGTGGGCGGCTGTCGCACCGCGGTGGTTCCGCTTCCGGGTGGGGCAGGAATAGAGGCGGGCGACGCGAGCGACGAGCCGCCCCGGTCGGCAGAGGAACACGTGAGAATGCGCTACGGTGCACTGGGTTCGGAACTCTCGGCCCGGGTGCGCCACGATCAAAGCCTCGGCCAGCCTCTCGCAGAGGACCTTCCGGATCTCAGGGCCGAACTGCTGCACGCGGTTGACCAGGAGATGGCGCTAACGGTCGAGGACGTTTTGACACGGCGGACCCACGTCACCCTCAAGAGTCAAGAAGCCGGTTCCCGGCTCGCCCGTTCGGTCGCCGAGTTGCTCGGTGCCCGGCTGGGCTGGGAACCCGAGCGTATCGCTGAAGAGAGCGAGGCCTACCTGTCGAGTCTGCCGCCGACCTTCGATTGAAGCGTGGCTCCTCCCTGTCCCGGACGCCGCGGCTGAACCACCGTCAAGGGTAAAAATATTGACTTGACTCCCCCTATGGTTATGGTTTAGCGGGTCCGCTCGGAGTGTACCTTCCCTGCGGTCCTTCCACTATGACGACCCGGCCGCTGGTACTCGAAAAGAAGGACCTCGCTGAAATAGCTACCGAGTTTGGCTACGGAAAGCTTGCGTCCGGTTCGGGGCCCCTCGAAGGCTGGGGATACAAGCGCTACCGCCTGGTTACGGCCAAAGGACGCCTGGAAGTCAGGGTGCGGCGTTTCGACGAGGAGGTCGACATCCGGCGCGAGATCGACGTCTTGGCTTTCCTCGAGAAGCACGGGTTTCCGAGCCCTAGGGTGGTCTCCGACCGCCTTGGCAGGCAGTTCTTCGAACGCGACGGTCACTTTCTCGTCGTCTACAGGATCCCGCCGGGGGAGCACTGCAGGGAAGGGGAACTCAACGAGAGGCGAATTTACCGGGCGGGCCGCACGCTCAGTGAACTTCACATGGTCTGCCGCGGATACAAGAAAGCGTCGGAGAGCCGCTTCGGCTTTGACAGCATATTTGAGACCTACGCGGAGGTACGTCGCCGTATCCCGCCCTACTTCAAGAAGATCGTCCGGACCTTCGACGAGGAGACCGAGTACCTGGGGAATTACCTCGAGACCAAGTTGCCCAAAGGATTCATCCACGGCGGGATATATTGGGGCAACTTCGCCTTCAAGGGCGACTCGGTATCGTGCCTGTCGGATTTTGAGGAGGCGAGTCGCGGAAAATTCGTCTTCGATCTGGCCACGGCGGTCAACGCGTTGTGCTTTATCGACGGGGCCTTCCTGCTCGAGCGCTTCGAGCCCTTGATGGCCGGCTACGAGTCGCTCAGAACGCTGTCGCTCGCGGAGTGGGATTCGTTCCCGAACGAAATGCGGTTCGCCGCGCTGAAGTTCGGAGTGATGCGTTTGCACCAGTTCTTCGACGCCGGTGAGGGTGAAGCCGACAGAATCAACGATGACTTTCGAGGTTTTCTGGAGCGCCTTCGCGTTCTCAGGCGAGAAAAAGACGGTGGGATGGAAAAGCTGCTCATGGCCATGGCGACCGGTTACGATTATCGCAAGTACCAGCGCGTGAAGGCGGACGATCCGGATGCCGACTGACCCGATCCGGGAGGAGCGTCGTGATCGAAGAAAGCGTAAGGAAGATCATCGCCGGTCTTGGGGAAGACCCGGACAGGGAGGGGCTTATCAAGACCCCTGAGCGGGTCGCTCGCAGCCTCGAGTTTCTTACCAACGGATACGGGCAGGATCCGAAGGAGATCCTCGGCGACGCTCTGTTCATCGAGGACTACTCGGAGATGATCATCGTGCGTGACATCGACTTTTTTTCCCTATGCGAGCACCACATGCTGCCCTTCTACGGGATGGCGCACGTGGCCTACGTGCCCAATCGACACATAGTCGGTATCAGCAAGATAGCACGCATGGTCGAGTGCTTCGCGCGGCGCCTACAGGTCCAGGAAAGAATGACCTCGCAGATCGCCGCTATGCTCAACGACTCGCTCGATCCCATGGGGGTGGGGGTCGTTATACGAGCGGAGCACATGTGCATGCGCATGCGGGGAGTGCAGAAGCCCAACTCGGAAGTAGTGACGAGTTCTCTGCTGGGCGTGTTCAAGAAGAGGGATACGCGACAGGAGTTCATGAACCTTTTGCACTGAAGCCTGGGATGGAGATCAGAAACGGGCCCACCAGGGCAGCGTGGCGGTTTCCGCGGCCTCGACTTCGATGTTGAACCTGTCGAGCAGAATGCCGGTGGCACGCTGCAGCCGTATCGTGGCCCTGGCGTGATCGTTGAGCGCGCGCTGCTCAACGGCCATAGCTGACGCGAGTTTCTGCTGGAAGTCGAGCACGTCGGTGGTAGTGAGCTTCCCCACCTGATAACGACGTTGCTGGTTCGCCAGGTTTTCGGCGGCGAGTTCGCGAGCGAGCCGTGACGCGCCCACTCTCTTGAAACTCGATTCGACGTTCCCTACAGCCTGCTGGAGGTCGAGCGCTATCGAGGACATCGTCTCATCAAGGAGCTCCCGCGCCTGGCGAGTCCTGATAAGCGCTCGGGAATGACGGGCCCGCGCCGCGGCACGAGAGAGCGGCAGTTCGAGCCTAAGCTCCAGTGCGTAGCTGTAGAAATCGCCGTCGAGCATCAGATCGTAAGCGTCGCCGTAAGATCCGGCGAAGGGGTTGGATACCGGCTCGTTGCTTCCCAAGGGCGTGATCGGGACCGCCCTTCCGCCCAGCCCCACGAGGGTGTAGTTGCCGACTAGACCGAGGTCTGGACGGGCCTCGTCGAGGGCCTGAACTTCGCTCAGCTCGCCAGCGGCGAGCCTGAGGCGGGCGAGTTCCATCTCGGGCCTCTTTTCAATCGCGGTTGCAAGCAAGGAATCCGCGTCCAGAGCCGCCGGCGTCGCCTCGTGCACCTCGCGAGCGATCAGCCTCTGGGGGTTGTTCGGCCCCCCCGCCATGACGAGGTGCTCTAGGCGCTGCGCGGACAGCTCGAGTTCGTTCTCCGCGACCAACAACTCCTCCTCGCGTTTCGCGGCTTCCGCCATGGTTTCCTTGACCGCTACTGGGGCGAGCAAGCCGAGCTTCACCTTGGTTTGAGCCTCCAGGTTGAGTTGGCGTGCCAGTTCAAGGGATCGACGATGAACTTCGAGTTCCGACTGCTTGAGCGCTTGGTCCCAGTAGGCGCTTGCGACGGCCGCGACGAAATCGGCGAGAGCGGTCTTGAAGAGAGCCGTCTCCTGACGGGACGCGTTGCGTGCGAGTTGAAGGGTGGTCTTGGCGTCCTTGCCCCACGCGTTCTTCCAGAGCGGCTGCGAGAGATTGAGTCCCAAGGTCGGTTTGAACTCGGGAACGAGTCCTTGAAAACTGGAGTTGGTGGTCGCTCGGCTATTGGTCCAGGCGAGGTCCAGCGCGGTCCCCGATCTCAGTAGCTTGCTGAGTACGAGATCGCCGTGGCGTTCGTCTTGCTCGAGTACAGGCGCCGCTCCGCTCACCCCTGCCAGCGCGCTGCTGCGGGCAACCCTGCTGTCAGAGTAGCCGAGGTTGAGTTGAAGAACCGGTTCCCAGGCTGACGCCGCCTCCAGTACGCCCGTGTCCACGGCGAGTGGCTCCTGCGCCTTCGCGCGAACTCCTGGGTTGTTTGTGACCGCCGAGCGGATCGCCTCGTCGAGGTCCATTTCTATCGCTGGTCGCGAAGCGCCCGCTAGGGCCCATTCCCTGCGACTCGCAGCGGCGTGGGCCTGCCCGGGGTTCAGGCAGAGTAGCAAGGCGAGAACCGCGGCGATTGTTTCAACAGCGTGCATCAGGAAAACCAAGCCCCACAGGAGGGGCCCGTTGGGCCGCGGCGGCGAAGCCGGGCCCGAAGAAGCGTGAAAAAAGGCTCCACTAGAGAGATTGGCCGCGCTTTTTCGAACCGTCAAGGTCCTTGCGGCCGAGTTGACATCTTCGGGGGCGAGGTTTAGTTAGCCAAACCGGTGTCCTTACGTTTCGGCGGCTGTCGCAGAATGAGCTGCGACCCCGCTCATTGGCCGGAAATCATGCTAAAAAGATACTTGCTGGCGCCAGGGCCAACACCGGTACCCACCGAGGTGTTGCTCGCGATGGCGTCTCCCGTGATTCATCACCGTACTCCAGAGTTCAGTGGTATTTTCCGCGCTGCTGCCGACGGTGCGCGCAGACTGTTTGGAACCGTTGAACCGGTCATGATGCTCGCCTCTACCGGCACCGGCGGCATGGAAGCCGCCGTCACCAACACGCTGAACGCAGGCGATCAGGTGATCGTGGTCAACGGCGGCAAGTTTGGCGAACGGTGGATAGAGATCTGTAACGGTTACGGTCTGGAGGTCATCTCCGTTGATGTGGAGTGGGGTAGCGCCGTCGATCCGGAGGCCGTGGCGAAGCTTCTTGATGCGAATCCTGGTGTCAGGGCCGTGCTGCTGCAGGCCAGTGAAACCTCGACGACTGTGCTCCACCCCGTCGGAGAGATCACGAAGCTCACCCGCGATAGGGACTGCCTGGCGATCGTCGATGGAATAACTTCCGTGGGGGTTGTTGACATGCCCATGGACACGACCGGAATCGACGTGCTGGTCACGGGTTCACAGAAAGCCATGATGCTGCCCCCTGGCCTCGCGCTGGTTGCGTTGAGCCCGAAAGCGTGGGACTTCAACGCTACGTCAACACTGCCCCGGTACTATTTCGACCTCGCCAAGGAACGTGACAATCTCGAGAATGACACCTCCGCCTATACGCCTGCGGTTGCGCTGATCACCGGTTTCAAAGCCGTGTGCGACCTTATCGAGCGCGGCGGCGGGCTCGAGGAGGTTTACCGGCGTCACGGCATACTCGCCCGGGCGACCCGTGCGGGTCTGAGGGCCCTGGGTTTGAGTCTGCTGGCACCCGAATCGCCGAGCCCCGCGGCGACTGGCGTTTGGGTTCCGGAAGGCGTCGACGGTGGCGCGCTCACCCGCCACCTACGCGACGTCATGGGCGTGACCGTCGCCGGAGGCCAGGGCAGACTCAAGGGCAAGATCGTGCGCCTGGCGCACATCGGCTACGCGGATACCTTCGACGTGGTCACGGGTTTGAGCGCACTCGAGATGGCGCTGCACAGGTTGGGCGCTTCGGTGGAGTTCGGATCGGGCGTTGCCGCTGCTCAGGAAGTCCTCGTGGAGATGTACGGGTAGGTCGGTCATGGAGTTCAAGGTACTGGTTTCAGACAAGCTTGCGCCCGAAGGTCTCGCGATCTTGAAAGCGGCCGAAGGCCTCGACGTGGACTACCGGCCAGGGATCGATTCGAAAGAACTCGCGGCTATGATCGGGGCGTACCACGGTATCGTCATTCGAAGCGGTACCAGGGTCACCGCCGAGTTGCTCGGGGCTGCCGAGTTGCTCAAGGTAGTAGGCCGGGCGGGAATAGGGGTCGACAACGTCGACGTCGACGCGGCAAGCAAGCGGGGTGTAGTTGTCATGAACACCCCTGGAGGCAACAACGTTACCACGGCCGAGCACACGATTTCGCTGTTGCTCGCGCTGGCGCGTCACATCCCTCAGGCCAACGCCTCTTTGAGGAGCGGCGAGTGGCGCCGCGGGGATTTCATCGGTACCGAAGTGTTTGGTAAAACGCTGGGCGTCATCGGCACGGGCAATATTGGCGCCATCGTCGCCGACCGAGCGCGGGGGCTGAAGATGAGGGTCCTGGCCTACGATCCCTACATCACCGAGGAAGCCGCCACTCGGCTGGGAGTGGAACTCGTCACACTCGAAGAGCTCTACAGACGTGCTGATTTCATCACTGTCCACACCCCTCTCACCGAAGAAACCAGGGGCATGGTAAGCGATCAGGCTTTTGCGGCCATGAAAGACGGTGTTCGGATGCTCAACTGCGCGCGCGGCGGCATCGTGGATGAAGCGGCTTTGGCGAGGGCGCTCGAGTCGGGCAAGGTTGCCGGCGCCGCCCTGGACGTCTTTGCGGAAGAACCCGCGGTTGACAATCCCCTCGTAGGGATGCCGCAGGTGGTCGCAACCCCCCATCTCGGAGCGAGTACCGACGAAGCCCAGCTAAACGTCGCCGTGGCGGTGGCGGAACAGGTGCGGGACTTCTTGTTGAACGATTCGATTATCAACGCCGTCAACGTTCCCAGCGTGTCTACCGAGATGGCCGGTGAGATGGCGCCCTACATCACGCTCGCCGAGAAGATCGGTAGCCTCCACGCGCAGATGGCGCAGCGCGCGCCTTCGGATCTCCTGATCGAATTCCATGGCGAGGCAGCGGATTTTGAGGACGGTCGCCCCATTACCTCCGCGCTGCTCGTAGGCCTGCTGTCGAATTTCATGGACGTCCCGGTCAACGGTGTCAACGCCGATATTCTGGCTAGAGAGCGAGGAATCCGAGTTCGGGAACTTCGGGATCGCGAGAGCTCTGGATTCGCGAGTTTCCTGCGCGTTCGGTTCAGCGGTCCGGGAGGCGAACAGGTGGTGGGAGGCGCGGTCTTTGGCCGTAACACCATTCGCCTGGTCTGCCTGGACGACTTTTTCTTCGAGGCGGTACCGGAGGGCGCGATACTGGTTCTGCACAACAAGGACGTTCCGGGGGTGGTGGGGCGCGTGGGCACCTTCCTAGGCCAAGCGGGAATCAACATCGCCGGCGTGGAACTCGGTCGCGTCGAAGGGGAAGCGATATCGTTTTTCCACGTCGACTCTCCGCTGGTGGCTGAACAGCTCAACGCTCTTCGCGGTATGCCCGACATCACCCGTGCTTGCATGGTCAAGCTGTACTGACGGGTGCGCCTGCGGCTCAACAGCCTTGCGGTCGTAGGCCTTCAATGGGGCGACGAGGGTAAGGGGAAGATCGTCGATCTGCTTTCGGCTGACGCCGATGTGGTTGTTCGCTTTCAGGGAGGAAACAACGCCGGCCATACCCTCGTGGTCGATGGCGAAGAGACCGTCTTGCACCTGGTACCTTCGGGCGCGCTGCACCAGGGAGCGGTCTGTGTGATAGGCGGCGGCGTGGTCGTCGACCCCGCGGTGTTGATGGACGAAATCGAGGGGTTACGACGGAGAGGCTGTCTGCTCGAGGAGGGTAGCCTGATGCTGAGCCAGGAGGCTCAGCTCATCCTCCCCTACCACAAGGCTATCGACCAGGCCCGCGAAAGGCAGCGGGGCAAGGGGAAGATCGGGACCACGGGGCGTGGCATAGGTCCGGCCTACGAGGACAAGGTCGCGCGAATCGGATTGAGAGCCATCGACCTCTGTGATTCAGATTACTTTGTCGCGAGACTTAGGAGCAACCTCAGGGAGAAGAACGCCTACCTGGAATCCATGCTTGGCGAGGGCGTCCTCGATTTCGATTCGATGATCGAGGAGTTGCTGGTCTGTGCCGAAAAGCTCAGACCCCTGATTACCGACACGTCGAAGTATCTGGACGAGGCGATTCGTTCGGGTAAGCGAGTTTTGTTCGAAGGCGCGCAGGCCATCATGCTGGACGTCGACCACGGAACCTATCCTTTCGTGACTTCTTCGAACACCGGTGCTGGTGCGATCGCTTCGGGGGCGGGCGTCGCCCCATCTTTGATCGGAAGAGTCGTGGGCATCACGAAGGCCTATACGACGCGCGTCGGCAGCGGCCCCTTTCCTACCGAGCTCGATGACGAGACCGGATCGTTCCTGAGGGAGAGCGGGGCGGAATTCGGCGCCACCACGGGTCGCGCCAGACGCTGTGGCTGGCTCGACGCGGTGATGCTGCGCAAAGGGGTTCGTCTCAACGGCGTCGATTCTCTCGCGCTCACAAAACTCGACGTTCTGACGGGCGTCGAGCCGCTCAAGATCTGTACCGGGTATACCCTCGACGGTGTAATGACCGAGGATGTTCCTGCGGCGGTCGCCGCCCTCGAACGAGTGGAGCCGGTGTACGAAGAATTCGAGGGCTGGGATCAGGACCTGGGGCCGGTTCGCGCAATCGACGAACTGCCCGCCGCGGCGCGCGGCTACGTGAAGAGGTTGGAAGAGCTCACGGGCATACCGGTGGGCATCGTCTCGGTTGGACAGGAACGGGAACGCACCGTGATCGACGAGGAGTTCTACTGAGTTCTTGGAGCGGTGAACGCGCGTGGGGCGCTACCAGGCGCTCGCCGTTCCACCCTTGCGCGGATCCGAAACCGCGGTGAGTAGGTAGTCGCCGCCGTCGGATTTTCGGAGTACGGCCTGCACCGCTCCTCCGCGCTTGATGTTGTTGACCGTGTGGCCGCGTCGACGGATCCCCTGTAATACCTTCGCGGGCATCGTCTCCTCCACGCCCACGACGTCGGGGAGCCATTGCTGGTGAATTCGCGGAGCGCTCACGGCGTCGCCGATATTCATAGAGAAGTCGAGCACGTTGATGAGGGTCTGCAGGGTGGAGGTGATGATCAAGGGCCCGCCAGATGCTCCCACCGCCAGGATGGCTGCGCCGTCGCGCACCACGATGGTCGGGGACATGCTCGACAGAGGTCGCTTGCCTCCCATTATGCTGTTTGCCTCGCTTCCGACGAGGCCGTAGAC
>JBHHVL010000009.1:0-67306 GCA_046754245.1 Binatia bacterium
GTTCGAAGCCCGCCTGAAGCGCCAGGAAGCCCACCACGCCACCCAGGGCCGTGTAGTGGTGACCGGCCCAGGCGGCCGCCTGGGCGGGGACAGCGGCTGTCCGCGATACACCAGCCATGCTTCCCGTATAATGCCGCGCGTCGTATAGGCAAGCGCCGCCGAAGCACTGACGCTACCGGCCGCGATCCGTTCCGACCGGTCAGGGGGCCTTGCCGGCCGCTCCCACTTCTTCGAGTATGAGATCCGCGAGGGCTCCCGGCCGCTCCATGGGAACGAAATGGGTCGTGTCACTCATGGCGATAAGCCGCCCCTGGGTCAGCTCGCCAAGCGCTCGTCGTGCGCGCTCGATAGGAAAAGAATCGCTCTGTTCGCCCCGAACGAGCACGACCGGCATGGCGAGGCTGCCAAGGTGTGAGAACCCGTCGGAAGCCAGCGCGTTAGCGTAGACCTGCGCCTCGATCCTGCCCGGGCAGAGCAACTCGATCTCCCCGTCCGGCCGCTCAAAGGTACCGTATTCTACGTAGGCCCGAAGCGCCTCCTCGCTCCAGCTGTCGTAGGGAGGCTTGGCCGCAAAGGCCTCGAACAGCGTTTTCCTCGACGGCCACACGAGCCTGCGTGTACGGGTGCGGCTCGACATGGGATTGTCCATTTCGCCGTACTCGCCGTCGGTTTGCCGGTCGAAGAGTATCGGATCGACGAGGACCAGACGATCGAACCTCGCCGGGTTCGCCGCGGCGACGCCGGCTATGGTGGTCGCGCCTCCCGAGTGGCCGACGCCCACCACCCCCTCCAGATCGAGCGCCGCCATCAGAGCCTCGAGATCCGAGACGAAGCTCTCCCACTTGTACCCGTCGTCGGGTTTCGAACTGAGGCCGTGGCCGCGCTGATCGAAGGTAATAACGCGTCCTTCGAAGCCTCTGTCGCGGAGCGCGCGGATGACCGGCTCCCACACCGCACCGAGAAAGCCCGTGGGATGGGCAAAGAGCAGCTCCCGACCGCTACCGCCCCATTCGCTGACGTTGATGCGAATGCCGTTAACGCTGACGTAGCTGTTCTTCACCTCCACCCGCCACAAAAAGATCTGACTGTTGCTGCTGCACCCAAGGCTTCGCTCGCGCCCGCGCGGGTCGCGTTCCAAGCGCCACCCTAGGTTATCCAACCCCTCCCGTTCAAACCACCGGTCGCTCGTCGCCAGGCCGTGACTGCGGCCTTCGTGCAGGCTAGTCTCTTGGGCGCGTACCGAGCCACCCGGAACGCGACCGAGCCGATGGACGACAAGATCAAGACTCCCGTGGTCTCCGTGTACGGTAGCTCGATGGTAGGGGCCAGGAGCCGCGATTACCGCGAGGCCCAGCGCATGGGCTCCCTCCTGGCAAGCGCGGGAGCGCGAGTTGCCTGCGGGGGCTACGGCGGCGTCATGGAAGCGGTCAGCCGCGGCGCCACGACCGCCGGCGGACACGTTACCGGCTATACGGTCGCCGCCTTCAAGAACCGTAGCCCCAATCCTTTCCTCAGCGAAGAGCGCCGATGCAGCGATCTCTACGAAAGGCTCAAGTGTCTCATACACGAGAGCGACGCAATGGTTGCGCTCAACGGCGGCATAGGCACCCTCGTCGAGGTGTTCCTCGCGTGGAACGAACTGTACATGGGACTCATCTCGCCGCGCCCCTTGGTACTGGTCGGAGAAATCTGGGAGACGGCCGTCGCGCGGCTGAGTTCCCTCATGGAGCTTCGCCAAGGCCACCTGAAGCTCGTGAACTTCTGTAGCGACACGGATTCCGCGCTGGCCTTGTTGAAACGGCGCGGGGTGGTGGGTTAGCCTCCTGGTGTCAGAGACAACCCGCAGCCCCCTCGATGAACTGTTCGGTCTCGACGGGCGGGTCGCAGTCGTGACCGGTGCGTCGTCGGGCCTGGGAGTCGAGTTCGCTGACGCTCTCGTCAGCGCCGGCGCAACGGTCGTTGTCTTGGCCAGACGAAAGTCCAAGCTCGAGGAGCAGGCCGAGCTCCTCGGCCGACGGCACGGCCGCAGGGTACATTCGGTCGCCGTGGATCTCACCGACCGCGAAGCGGCCGAAAAGGTTTTCAAGGACCTCGAAACGGCCCACGGCTCTATCGACATACTCGTAAACAACGCGGGAATGGCGCCCACCGGAAGCGCTGAAAAGCAGTGGCCAGAGCAATGGGAGAGCACCCTCGAACTCAACCTTACGGCCGCGTTCCACCTCGCCCTGCTCGCCGCGAAGTCCATGAAGCGCGGCGGTCGCGGGGGCCGGGTCATCAACGTCGCTTCCATCTTCGGTCAGCTGGGAAGCTCCCTGTTCCGCCTCTCCGCCTACGCGGCGGCCAAAGGCGGCTTGTGCAACCTTACCCGACAGCTCGCCGTGGAGTGGGCACCACACGGCATAACCGTCAACGCGATCGCACCTGCCTGGTTCCCCACCGAAATGACCGAAGAAAGCCTCACTAAGGCAGGTATAGTCGAAAGTATGGGCAAGGCCTGCCCCATGGGGCGCATAGGTCGGAGCGGCGAACTGAGGACGGCCTGTCTCTTCCTCGCCTCTCCGGCTTCGTCCTACGTAACCGGGGCGATCATACCCGTCGACGGTGGCTACGGTGCATGGTGAATACCCGTAGCGACTGATCGGACGCGCCCTTCCGGCGCTGGGGAGAACCAACGGTCCCCGGGTCGAGGAGGCTCTAGCTGCTCGACGCCAGGGCCCCGGCGTCAGGAGCGCTGAAGTAGGGCCAGCTCACCTGGGTGAAGGCGTTTACCGAGGCCTGCCGCAACGCCCTGAGCGAATCCGGCCTCACGCCGCACATCAGGACCACCATCCGGCCGGGCCTATTCATGTAACCAGCCGCCATCCCCGCTTCGTGGCCTTCGCCCCAGTAGATATCGGCCCGGCTCGGGCCCTTGATCGCCGCACCCGCATCGTGGTTGAACGCAAAGCGCGCGAAGTGCTGCCATCCATCTACGTAGCCCTGCTCGTTCAACAACGGTTTGTCGCTCATGATGTAGGTGAGAACTCCCGGCGGTACGTAGCGCTGGTCGGTCGCTATTGACCGGCCGCTTACCAGAGGAACCCCCAACGCGCCCAGCGGCCCCTGAGACGGGTCCAGCTGCACCTCGCGGAAGAAAATATAGCGGGGGTTCTTGAACAGGATCGCGTTTCGACTGGACGGGTTCGCCGAGAGGTAGGCCTTGATGGCACTCGACGAGCCCTGCGAGGGTCCTAGTATGTGGTTGTCGAGCATGTAACGGCCCACGCTGACGTAGGACATGCCGTTGCTCGCGGCGAAGTTCACCCGAAGGATCTCCCCCGATTCCAGCTTCAGCCTGCCCGAGCCCTGTATGTGGAGGAAATACAGATCGACCGGATCGTCCACCCAGGCTAGCTCGAGGCCCTTTTCCCGAAGCAGTCCAGAGCCGTCGATCTCTTCCCGGCTGAGGTAGGGAACGAGTTCCCCACCCTTGACCTTCCCGTGAAACTTTCTCTCGTCTTCCGGGAAAAAACGGGACAGCTGGACCAGGGTGAGTTCGTCGGGTTTGTAGTAGACCGGATAACGGTAGCGCTCGTCGGGTGTCTTGCTCCCGCGCAGCACCGGCTCGTAGTAGGCCGTGAATCGGCTAACCTTGCGCGGAACGTAAGCACGACACTCTTCGGCGATCCGCTGGTGAAGGCGTGCCCGCGGCGTCTCGTGGAGTATCGTCAGGAAGTGCTCGACGCTACGTTTGAGCTGGGGGAACTTGTAGGTGTCGTATCCGAGCGAAAAGCGCCGGCGTCCCGACTCGGCACCGGCGTAGTAGTCGAGACTGGCCCGAGCGGCCTTCACGAGCCCCTCCACGTCCAGATCGTCGCCGATAATGTCGAGCTTGGAGGTAACTCGGTAGGGGGTCCTCGGAGCCGGCTCGACGGTGACCCGCAACCCGTAGCAGCCCGAAGCCACAACCAGCAACACCGCAACCGCAAGCCCGCTTGTCTTCCTCAACCGCAAACAACCACCCAGCGCGGGAGCGGGCTTGATCGACCCTTTCGCCCCGCGGAAGTCAGTTATTCATTTTGAAGCTCGGGGCCAGCAAGTCAATACGCACGGACCGCAGAAGGCGGAAATATAGTGGCCGACCGCGACGCTGTGCTGCCTTGCCCGACGATCGCGAAGGCTCGGCAGTGGAAACTGCGGCCGGCGGCTGGTCGACCGGCGCCGACCCTCAACCCCTTCCGTAACTAGCGGCTACGGCTTCCAGGGCTTGCTGCCCACGCCCGCAGCCTAGTTCGGCGGCAAGCGCGGAGACGACTCTCTCGACGTTCCCACGCTTGCTCGACTCCCCCATCAACCCTATGCGCCACACCTTCCCGGCGAGAGGACCCAGACCGGCACCGATCTCGATTCCGTGGCGGTGGAGTAGGCGGGTCCTGATCGCCGCCTCATCCACCTTTCCCGGGACGGTGATGCTGTTGAGCATCCATAGCCTGTAGCCCTCGAGCGCGGCAGGTTCGAGGCCCAGTTCCGCCAATCCCGCGAGGAGCGCCATGTGATTGCTCCGGTGGCGCTCGAAGCGGGCTTCCAGTCCCTCCTCCCGGACGATCGCCAGCGCTTCTGCGAGCGCATAGATCATCGAAATCGGTGCCGTGTGATGATAGACCCTGCCGGACCCGAAGTAGTCTCCTATCAAACGGAAATCCAGGTACCAGCTGCGTGGCTCGGTTTTTCGGGATCGCACCTTGTCCATCGCCCTCCCGCCGATGCTCAGTGGAGACAAACCCGGGGGACAGCTCAGGCACTTCTGGCTGCCGCTGTAGCAAGCGTCTATCTCGAGAACGTCGAGTTGCAAGGGGCAACCGCCCAGCGAGGTCACCGCGTCTACCAGCAAGAGTGCTCCGGCGCCGTGAGCGAGTTCGGCCAAGCCCTCCAGCGGTTGCCAGACCCCCGTGGAGGTCTCGGCGTGTACGACGCAGAGCAGCGCAGGTTTCCTGCAGCGAGCCATCGCGGCGGCAAAAGCATCCATACTGACCGGCTCTCCCCAAGGGGCCTCGGCCCTGATCACCCGGGCCCCCAGCCGCCTCGCGACCTCCGCCATACGGCCGCCAAAGATCCCGTTGACGCCGATGACCACCTCGTCCCCATCCTCGACCAGGTTCGCAAAACAGGCCTCCATTCCCGCCGATCCCGTGGCCGAGATCGGCAGCGTGAACTCGTTGCCGGTGCCGAACAGCTCACGCAGGTAACCCTGGACCTCGTCGAGCAGTGCGAGGAAGACCGGATCGAGGTGGCCGACGAGGGGCCGTGACATGGCCGCGAGCACCCTCGGGTGTACTACTGACGGCCCCGGGCCGAGCAGTAGGCGCTGGGGGATTTCGCGTAACGCAGTCATGGATCTGTGAATAAGATGCCCGTAAGCGTAAGACAACAGTGTGGGCCCGGGTAATCGCCGTGCACTGGCAAGGAACGCGGGCTAGAGTCCTCTGACGGTGCCCTTTTTCAGAGGCAGACGGAGGCCGGCGGGGTTGAGCCCCGCGCTGCTCGGCGAGCTTCGTGAAATCCTGGGCGGCGACGCCATTCTCGAGGGCTCGGCCGCTCTGCGGGTATACGAATGCGACGGTTACACGCTCGAAAAGGCACGGCCGGAGCTGGTGCTGTTGCCCGAGACGACCGGCCAGGTAAGCCGCGTGGTCGCGCTCCTCGGCTCGCGCTCGGTTCCCTTCGTACCGCGGGGAGCCGGCACCGGCGTCAGCGGTGGTTGCCTGCCTCTCGATATCCCGGTGATGATCGCTACCAGCAGGCTGAAACGCGTGCGACGGGTGGACATCGCCAATCGTCTCATCGAAGTCGAAGCCGGGGTGGTAAACCTCGATGTCAGTCGGGCGGTCCAGGCCGAGGGCATGTACTACGCGCCCGACCCCTCCAGCCAGTCGGCCTGCAGCATAGGGGGCAACGTCGCCGAGAACTCCGGGGGGCCGCATACCCTGAAGTACGGCGTGACCGTCAACCACCTGCTCGCCCTCGAAATGGTATTGCCAAACGGGACGGTGCTCTACCTTGATCGAGGCAGCGACCTCGGAGGTTACGATCTCGGAGGCCTGGTTACCGGTTCCGAAGGTACCCTCGGTATAATAACCGCCGCGACCCTGAGGCTCCTCAACCGCCCGCAGGCGGTAGCGACCCTGCTCGCCGTTTTTCCCGGGGTACGGGAAGCCACACGCGCCGTTTCGGCAATCATTGCCGCCGGAATCGTACCCGCGGCTCTCGAGATGATGGACGCCCTCGTCATCAGAGCGGTCGAAGAAGCCTACCACTTCGGCTTTCCGGCCAACGCAGGTGCCGTGCTGATCATCGAACTCGACGGACTCGCGGCCGGCCTCGACGAACTCTGCGAAGCCGTGGGCTCATCCTGCCGCGAGCACGGGGCTGACGAAATCCAGCGTGCCCGGGACGAGGAAGAACGGCAACTGCTGTGGAAATCCCGTAAACGCGCCTTTGGCGCGATGGGTCGGATCACGCCCAGTTACTGCACCCAGGATGGGGTCGTGCCGCGTAGCCGTCTCCCGGATATCGTCGAACGTGTAGCCGCCGTGGCCACGCGCTACCGGCTCCGGATCGCGAATCTCATGCACGCGGGTGACGGCAACATCCATCCCCTACTGCTCTACGACGACGGCGATCGAGACGAGGTGGATCGGGTCATCCGTGCTGGCGAGGAAATTCTGCGGGCCTGTCTCGAACTCGGCGGTTCGATAACCGGAGAGCACGGCATAGGTATCGAAAAACGTGGCCTGATACTCGAGGCCTTCGACGAAGACACCATGGCTGCGATGGCCGACGTCCGGGCGGCTTTCAACCCGACGGGCCTCTGTAACCCGGGCAAGATCATTCCCACCGACCGCCACTGCGTCGAGGTACGGCGCCCGCGGCCGCGTGGAGGCGGTTGAGGCTGGCGATTGACGGCAGAAGAGACCAAGAGAATCCCCTCGACACTGTTGGCCTCCTTCGACCCCGGTCAGCTGCGCGAGGGCCGCAGCACCGACGCCATCGACGGTGTGACACCTCTCGCGGTGGTTACGGTGCGGAGCTGTGAGAACGTGGAAACGGCGATGCGCGAGGCCGTCGCGGCGGATCTCGCAGTCGTGCCGACCGGAGGAGGAACCGAGCTCGACAAGGGCAACATACCGGCTGCGTTCGACCTGCGGCTCTCGACAACGGCGATGGCCGCTGCCAGAGACCATAGTCCCGAGGACATGACCGTGACCGTAGGAGCGGGGATGACGCTCGGCCGCCTCAACCGTACCCTGGCCTGTGCGGGTCAACGAATCCCGTTGGATCCGCCCGACCAAGACCGCGCGACACTGGGAGGCCTGGTCGCGGCAGACAGCAGCTGCAGCGGCAACTGCGGCTTCGGCCGCTGGAGGGATCTCGTTCTAGGTCTCACCGTCGTCGACGGCAGCGGCCGGCGCCTGCGGACCGGCGGACGGGTCGTTAAGAACGTAGCCGGCTATGACCTCACGCGAATGTTCGCCGGTTCACGGGGAAGCCTTGGAATCATCACCGAGCTGACCCTAAGGACCTTGCCCCTCGCCGAAGACACCCTCGCGATGGAGTTCGATTTCGACCGCGTTGCGGCGATCGATTCCGCCCGGGCCTCGCTGTTCGCGTGTGATATTTCGCCGGTGGCGGTCGACTTCAGCCATGAGCCGGGTCGCGTCGCGAGTTCGTGGACGCTGGTCGTGGGCCTAGAAGGCACCCACAGCGAAATCGGCGACCAGAGCCTGCGCTTGGAACGGATATGCGGGCGCGCGCCCAGCTCTACGTACTGCCGCTGGCAGGGACCGGCCGCAGCAGCGGCCGAGGCCACCCTGCGGTTGCGCGTAGTATGCCCCCCGGCGACCGCGCTGCGCCTCGGCGAGGATCTGCTCGGTGCTTTGGGGGACAGACGTGAGCAGGCTTCGCTGAACGGGCACCTCCACGAAGCGATACTGTTCTTGTCGCTGCAGGCGAGTGATCCTTGCAGCGACGGCGCACTGCTGGCGAGGCTCCGATCCCTGGCGTTGAAACGAGACGCGCGGTTGGTGATCGACCGTGCCCCGGTCGGTGTGAAGAGACTCGTCGACAGCTGGGGCGCCGCTCCGGCAGGCCTGGCCATCATGCGCACCATCAAACGGCGTTTCGACCCCCATGGCCTGCTCACACCGGGTCGCCTGGGTGGGAGCCTGTGATGGATCGCGAACTCTCGTGTGTCCACTGCGGACTCTGCCTCAACGCCTGTCCGACCTACCGCGTTCTCGGCACCGAGGCTGACTCCCCGCGGGGACGCTTATACCTCATGGAGGCGGTCGGTGACGGCAGCCAGTCACTCGACGCCGCCACCACGGCCTTCCTCGACCGCTGCCTCGGCTGCCTCGCCTGCGAGTCGGCCTGCCCCTCGGGCGTAGCCTTCGGTCGGCGGATGCAGAGCTTCAGACCTCGGCTCAGGCCAGGGCTCCTCACTCGTGTGGGAAGGTCGGCCGTTCTTACACTCGCCGAAAGGCCTGGACTTCTCCGCTTCCTGGGCCGCGCAGCGCGGGTCCTGGACTTCATGGGCCTGGAACGGTTGCGGAGCCGCGTGCCGGGGCTCGGTTTGATGCCCGGCCGCGAACGCCAGAACCACGGAGGGTTCCCGTCCGGCGCCGATGGCGGTGGCGGTGGCCGCCCTAACGACGGACCGAGGGCCGCGGTCCTGCGGGGCTGCGTGGGAGACGCACTCACGCCTTCGATTGGCCGCGCGGCGGTCGCGGTGTTGGTCGCCAACGGCATCGAGTCGGTCGCAGTAGCCGGCCAGCGCTGCTGCGGCGCGCTGTTCGCTCACGGCGGCAGGCTCGACCGCGCCCTGGAACTGGCGCGGCTCAACGTCGAAGCCTTTGAGGCCGTGGGGGTCGAATACGTCGTAACCACCGCTGCCGGCTGTGGCGCCTTCATACGCGAATACGGTGACATGCTCGCTGACCAGGGCGAGGTCGCCCCTGCAGCCCTGCGGCTGTCGTCAAAGGTTCGTGACATCAGTGAGCTACTGGTCGATCGCGGGCTGCGCTACCCACGGCCCCTACCGCAACCGTCGGAGCCGGTTGCCTACCACGACGCCTGTCATCTGCTGCACGCGCGCGGAATCGGCCTGGCACCCCGGCTGGTCATCGAAGCCGCGACCGGAACGCCGCCCATGGACCTGGGAGAAAACGAGATCTGCTGCGGCAGCGCCGGCAGCTACAACATCGACCACCCACGACTGGCGTGGGCCCTTGGCGCGCGCAAGGCCGAGCTGCTCAGGGAAAGCCTGGCGGCAACTGTTTGCGTAGGCAACGTCGGCTGCCTTCTACAGCTGGGAAGAGCCGCACGGGCCGCCGGCTTGGAGCTGCGGTTGTTCCATCCCGTTGAGCTCTTGGCCCAGGCCTACCATGCCCGAGGACTAGGAGGAGAGGCCTAATAGCCACCTTCTTCGCTCAGATCTATGGTCGGCCAGGGCAAGGTGTCTATCCGGGCCTCGAGTTCGCCGAGTCGATCTATGAGCAGATCGAGGGCCTCCTGTCCCTCCTCGCCGGTGAGGTCCGTCATCAGGCATTCGAGCTCACCGAGCCGTTGCTTCAGAAGCATCGTCTCCTCACGCGTCCGATCCCGGGACACGTCGTCGACCCGATCCTCCACCTCGTCAATCCTCTCGTCGAGCGAAGCAACCGTGGTCGTGCTGGCGATGCCGAGGGCGTCGTACAAGCTTTCCAGCCAGTTACCCCCGCCAAGGTAGGCCAACGCACCGTCACGGGTATCGAGGACCCGGCCCGTGAGCCGGTTTATCTGATCGGTAGCGGCGCCAGCGGTACTCATAAGCTGTTTCCGGCCCGACTCGAGTACCGTGGTGAGTTCACGGGCTACGCCCCAGGCCAAACTCCCGCCCCGCCTTTCGAGACGACGGAACGTCTCGTTCAATGAATCCGGCAACAGACCTTTCCCACCAACCATGACCACACCCCCACCGGGCAACTTATCAACAATTCTACACATTTGCCGGGCCGCCCCGCAAGCCCGCCGCACCCGTATTCAACAGGGCCTCAGCTCCGGGGAAAATTGAGTCTGAATTCCACTGGGACGAGGAACTCGAAGGTCGGGCCGGTGATTTCGTCCGGCACGGCGGGAAAGGGATCGGCGCGCTCGACCATCTCGAGCGCGGCCTGGTTGAGCAAGAGGTAGCCGCTGGCTTCCTCCAGGGCCCGAAAACGCAGCTTTCCATCCCTCTCGATCACCACACGCAGCAGGGCTTCACCTTCCATCCTCCGTCGGCGGGCCATCGAAGGGTAGAGCTTGTGGCGGTCGAGCCAGGCCGCGAGCCTTTGCTCGTAACTCGCCCGAACGACGGTCGCGCGAAGCACCGCGCTATCGGCGGCCTCGCGAGCCGCGAGGCCGGCCGGCCGGTGCTGACTTCTCGACTCGCCGCCGTCCGCAGGTAACGACCGGGGGAGTTTCTTTCTCGCGGCCTCCGGTTGCCGCCGAGTCTGGCGCCCCACCGTCGGCTCCCCGGCCAGCCCTTCGATCTTCGCGGCGCTGCTGGTGGCGGCCGCATCAGGAGAAGCCGCCGTAGGTGGTGCGGCGTCTTCCTGCGACCTCTCCTGAAAGCGAAGCAGGACTACCCGCTGCTGGGAGAGAGTCTTTCTGGCAACGAGATCTGGAAACGCCGAGGCAACGAGGAGATGACCCAAGATCGACAGACCCAGGGCAAGAAAAAAATGACCGGGTCGAAGCTCGAAAAGATCCTGCCTTGCCGATCCCATGCTAGCGAAGGGCGCTCCTCGACCACGAATCGAGGCCCACCGGTCCATCACGGCCGCCGCGTCGCTACGTAGAGGCTGCGCCCGCCGGCTGCCTGCACGCCGTCCAGGACGAAGAGGAGTCGCTGAACCGACACCTCCGCGTCGGCCCGTACGGTCGCCTCCTTGGCGCCGTCGCCGCGGTTACGCATCTCGTCTTCGAGCTTCGCGTAGAGTTCGGTGCTGCGGACCCTCTCGCCGTTGACCAGCAATCCACCGTTGGCGCGAATGGTGATCGTCAGCTCCGAAGAGGCCCGGGCTACAGCCCTCTCCGAGCTGGGCAGCGATACCTCGATGGCTTCGGGCACGAGAAAGGTGCTGGTGAGCATGAAGAACACGAGGAGGAGAAACACCACGTCGATGAGGGGCGCCAGACTCAGCTCGGGCCGGAGCCTTGATCTGCCTTCAAACTCCATAGTCTTCACGGGCGAGCCTGGAGGCGCCGAGTCTCTGGCGCAGTTCTCGTGTCTCGCCCTGGCGGCCCAGCAGACGAAGGCACACATCCCCGAGGGCACCCTTGAAGCGATCCACCTCGCCCTCTAGAAGATAGAACGCGGCCATCGACGGTATTGCAACGGCCAGACCAAAGGCCGTCGTCAGCAGGGCCACCCATATTCCACCGGAGAGCGTGGTGGGGTCAACCCGCGGCCCCGCGCTCTGTATGGCCATGAAGGCCCGAATCATGCCCAGCACTGTTCCCAGCAACCCCAGCAGGGGGCTGAGGTGGGCTATGGCGGACAGTGCTCGCAACCACGACTCCAGGCTTCGCAGCTCTGCCGAACCCAGGCGGCTGAGTTCCGTTTCCAGGCCCTGGACCGCACCGGCCTCGCTGGCGCCGGTCGCCAATGCCGCCCTCAGTACGCGTGCCGCCGGGTTGACCTGCCCGGCGAGCAGCCTGTCCGCATCCTCCCAGCGCCGCGCGTCGAGGGCCTCCATGGTCTCGTCCACGAAATCCAGGCGGCGCAGCCGCAACCGCCAGAACTGGTAGAGCTTGAGCAGGACGATCGCCGTCGAAAGCACCGACAGGGCGAGAAGCAAGTACATGACGGGGCCACCCTGGTCCAGAATAGAAGTCGCAGCCATGGTGCTATTCCATTCTTTGTGCGCGCGTTTATTGCAATGCACCGGGGCGGCGAGGCCGGCTAAGGGCACTAACCGATTTTGACAATCATAGTCATTATCGTTATGAAGAGAGTACTGTGTTCAGCGAATCCAACCGCGTCCGGCCCCCGATCTGGCGGCGAGGGTACTGCCGGGTGCTGCTCGCGCTGCTCGCCCTACCGCCGCTCGTCCCCAGCCCAGTGGTGGCTGGCAACACCGAAAGAATCGCCGAACTCGAGCGAAAGATTGACATTCTCGCCGGAGAGCTCCGTCGCCTGAGGGAGTCCCAGGCCATACCGGCCAAGCCAGAACCCGCTGGCGTCCACGGGCTCGCCCCAGCGGCGTCGCGGGTCTACGGTAGCGACCGCGGTCCATCGCTCGGTGGCTACGGCGAAGCGAACCTCGAGCAGATCATCGGCGACAAGGGAAATTCGACCGAGGTCTTCGACGCCGCACGGCTCGTGCTCTACCTGGGCTACAAGTTCAACGAGCGCATACTGTTCAATTCCGAAATCGAGATCGAGCACGCCTCTACTTCGGAATCTGGATCGGTATCGCTGGAGTTCGCGGCGTTGGAATTCATGATGCATCCGCGGGCCAACGTCAGGGCTGGCCTGCTGCTGGTACCGATGGGCTTCGTCAACGAGATGCACGAACCCCCCTTTTTCCACGGCAATCTGCGGCCCCAGGTAGAGCAACAGCTCATTCCCTCTACCTGGAGCGCAAACGGCATTGGTCTTTATGGCGAACTCCTTCCGGGACTCGACTACCGTAGCTACGTGGTGACCGGACTGGACGCCAAGGGTTTCGGCGCTAACAACCTGCGATCGGCGCGACAGAAAGGCAGCAAGGAAAAAGCCGAAGATTTCGCGTGGGTCACTCGGTTCGACTACGCACCGATAGCAGAACTCACCCTGGGTGCGTCGCTCTACCTCGGCAACTCGGGACAGGGCCAGCTCTTCGTCAACGCCGACTCCGAGGACGTCGAAATAGACGCCTACACCGAGATCTACGAAGCCCACGCGCAGTGGAAGAGCCACAACCTCGAGCTCCGCGCTCTAGGCACCACGATACGCGTTGACGATGCCGAGGTCCTCAGCAGCGACATCGGCGAGACCGTGGCCGAGCGAATGTCAGGCTATTACGCCGAAATCGCCTACGACCTGGCATCGCTGCTGCACCTCCCCGGCGACCACTACCTCGCCCCCTGGTTTCGTTACTCCAACATCAACACCCAGGAACGGGTGCCCGAGGGCTTTGCCGCCGATCTCGACGCCGTACGCGACATCTACGAACTGGGCCTCAGCTACAAACCCATCACCGAAGTCGTGCTCAAACTCGACTTCCGCCGCCAGGAAAGCCGTGGCCAGGCGCTCGCCGACGAGCTGAGAATCGGTGGGGGGTTCGTCTTTTGAGACCGCGGAGCCGTCATGATTCGTAGACCGACCGGGCCGTGCCGCTGGGTCCTCGGTCCGGTGGTCTTGGCGATAGCTTTGGTGCCTCTCGGTGCTGGCGCGAACGTCTTTCACGGACTCGACGAGATCCATGACCTCGCTTTTCCCGGCGCTTCCCGGGTGCAGGGCCATGACTATTTTCTTGATCCCTCCCAGCAGGCAGCCATAGAACGCAGGACGGGCATTCCAATCGATTCGCGCCTCGTCACCGTATACGTTGGGTACCTGGGCGACCAGGTGCAGGGCTACGCCATACTAGACACCCACCTCGTCAGGACCTTCCCCGAGACCTTTCTCGTGGTACTGCACGCCGACGGAAGCGTACGGTCGACCTATGTGATGGCCTTCCACGAACCGCTGGAGTATCTTCCGCACGAAGGATGGCTCCGAGGCCTCAACGGGCGAAGGCTGGACGACGATCTGCGGATAGGCCGAGCGGTGGCGGGCATTACCGGGGCCACCCTGAGTTCCCACGCGGTCCTGACCGGCCTGCGACGAGCCCTCGCCATCTATGAAACGTTGATCGCGGAAAACTGAACCTATGCGCTTCGTGGTAACTGGGGAATGGACGCGCAACCGGCTGCTCAAGGCCGTAGTCGCCTGCTTCCTGGCCTACACCGCCATACTCTGGCTGACCAGCCTGGCTCTGTACTTCTCCAAGATGTCGCTCACGCCGGCGTCGGTCGTCGACTACTATCTCGGCAATCCACAGAAGTTCACCCAGCCCCGTAGTATCCTCGGCCTGCTGGAAGTGCTTCACTTCCACAGTTTCGCGATAGGGATACTGCTGCTGACGCTGACCCACCTACTACTCTTCGTCCCGGTTTCGGTGCGCGTAAAAGCCTGGGGCATCGTGTTGAGTTTTTCGGCCGGGCTGTCCAACGAACTCAGCGGCTGGCTAGTGCGCTTCGTCCATCCGGGGTTCGCGTGGGCAAAAATCTTTTCCTTTCTTCTTCTCGAAGGCACCATCCTCTGGATCATGGTGCTGGTGACGCACTCGCTGCTCGACCGTTCCCCTCCCGACGTCGACGAAGGCGGCGCGCTACCATGAAACCCGGTTCTGCCGGCGCCCGTGCTTCGCTGGCACTCGGCTTGGCGGGTGCTCTGGTCGGAACCTGTGTTGCCGGCGAGAAAGCCCAACTCCACACCGCCACGGTAGGAACCCAGGTGATGGGAACCGTGCTCCAGCTCCGCGTCGTCCACGCCGATCCGAAGCGGGCCGCGGACCTGGCCGCCGCCGCGGTCGAGCTCGCCCGACACTGGGACGACGTATTGACCACGTTCCGACCCGAAGGCGAGCTCGCGCGTCTGAACGCTTACGCCGGTCGCGGACCTATGGTCGTGAGTTCCGATCTCTACTCTGCCCTGAAACGCATGCTCGACCTGAGGGCGGCAACCGGTGGAGCCTTCGATCCAGCGGTCGGTCCCCTGGTGGAATACTGGCGCGCCGTCGGTCCGCGTGGTCCGGTTCCCCGGCCCTCGCCGGCCCTGCGCCTCAACACCGCTCTGGAACTGACCGGCTCAGCGGGGGTCAGCCTTGCCGCCGGGGCCTTGGTAGACGCTGGCGGTATCGGCAAGGGCATCGCTCTCGACGCCATCGCCGAATTGCTCAGCGCCGGCGGCGCCACCGGTGCTTACCTGGATTTTGGCGGCTCGAGCCAGCGGGCCTTCGGCCGCGACGGAGATCAGAGGCCCTGGGTGGTAGCCGTCTCGGGGCTTCGACGGGGACGCCTGCACGGCACCCTGGAGCTCGACGGCCGGGCCCTGTCGACCTCACGTTCCAAGCCCGATGGCGATCCCGCGGGCAGCATTATCGATCCCTCGACCCTCCACCCGGTCCCTGTGTCGCGACTGGCGACGGCACTGGCTCCAGACGCAACCAGCGCGGAAGCCTGGTCGACGGCGCTCGTGATACTTGGCAGAATAGGCCTAGACGCGGCGCGGACCGCCGGGGTGGAAGCTCTCTACGAGGACGCCGACGGTGTGTATACAAGCGCCGGTTTTCCGATAAACGCGCGCGCTGGCGATGCGTCGGCCCGCAGCCCCGGCGCGCCCTGAGCGGGTGACGGGGTGTGCCCGAGCTTAGGAACAGCGAACGCCGTTCCCCTGCTCCGGGCTTGAGAGAAGGTTAGAAAGGCAATCTCCATGTCGGCTCCCAGGGACAGGCCCATCGATGACGCCGTCACGTCGCTGCTCGCCCAGGCCCTCCCCGAGCCCGTCGATCTCAAGAGTATTTCGCTGCTCCGCGGGATCATCGAGGAATGCGTCTCCATGGTCGGCAGCGGCATCGACATCGCCGACTTCAAACTCGTCGCGGCTGCCTTCTCCGAGATCCGGCAGGCGCTGCTGTGTTTTCGACCTTACGCCGGAATACGAAAGGTAACGGTGTTCGGTTCCGCTCGCACCACCGAAAACTCACCGGAATACGGTCTCGCCAGGAACTTTTCGCGTCGTGCCGCCGACGCCGGATTCATGCTGATCACGGGGGCGGGCCCCGGCATCATGGAGGCCTGTCAACGCGGAGCCGGCCGTAAAAAGAGCTTCGGCGTCAACATCAAGCTCCCCTTCGAGAACGAAGCGAATCCCACGATCGCCGGTGATCCCAAGTTAGCCGAGTTCAAGTATTTCTTCACGCGCAAGTTGTTTTTCCTGAAGGAGTCCTCGGCGATAGTGCTGTTCCCCGGCGGATTTGGAACCCATGACGAAAGCTTCGAGGCTCTCACGCTCATCCAGACCGGCAAGAGCCAGATGGTCCCCGTCGTGTACCTGGACCTCCCCAACGGAACCTACTGGAAGAGCTGGGATCGATACGTTCGCGAGCATCTGCTAAGGCGCGAGCTGATCAGCGAACAGGACCTCGCGCTGTACAAGGTCACCGATGACATCGACGTCGCGTTGAGAGAAATAACTTCCTTTTACCGCGTGTACCACTCGGCGCGGTACGTAGGGAGGAAACTCGTGGTGCGGCTGAATCACCGCGTTGCCGAAGAGCTCCTCACGGAACTCCAGGCCGAATTCAAGGATATCCTATCTTCTCCCATCGACCAGCGAGGGCCTTTTCGGCAAGAAGCCGACGAACCGGAACTCGCTTCCTTGCCCAGATTGGTCCTCGGTTTCGACCGCCAGAGCCACGGTCGACTCCGGCAGCTCATAGACGCCGTGAACGAGCGGGGTTGAGTTCGTTCAGGTCCCGGCCCCTCGACCCAGGCCAGCCACGATGGCGTGCAGGTCCGAAAGTCGCCGCGCCACTAGATCGCAGGACGCGGCTACGGATCCCATCCCCACAAACACGATTCCCGCCGCGAGTGAGGCCTCCGCGTCACTCGCCTGATCGCCAACGTACACGGCTTCATCGGGGCCCAACCCGAAGTGGGCGAGGCAGCTCAGCAACATCGAAGGTGACGGTTTGGGAGAATCGACGTCGAGAGCACCAACCGCGAAGTCGAAGAGATCGTTCAGCCCGAATACCTCCAGCACCCGCGTGGTGGTCTTGCCACGGTTGGTCGCCATGGCGGTTTTGTAGAGCGCGCGCAGCGCAGCGAGTTCGCTGCGCAGCCCCTCGACGGGCTTCATGAGCTTGAAGAACGGATCATAGTCGGTTTTCAGGGCCTCCTCGCCAAGACGCGCGCGCAGCTCGGGAAGGCCGCCGTAGTGCGCGTCGAAGAACTGCCGAGAAGACATCGCCTCGCAGCTCTTCTCGGCTCTTCTATCCATCGGGGGCTCGCCCGCGCGGCGAAGAACTTCATTGCAGAACCCTATATTCGCGGCGGCCGACTCAAACAAAACGCCGTCACAATCGAAGATGACGAGTTTGATACCCACCTCAGTCGTTTCGTGGCGGGGTTCAGTCACCAGCGCCTTTGGCGATGCCGAGTTCGGTCTCGGTTCGCTCTACGAACCGCTCGACCTCGGCGGCGGTTTGGCGGGCATCCCATCCGAGGTGTTCTGCGAGCTGCGAGGCCACCTCCTGGGCAGCAGCTACCGCCCGCAGTGAGTCAAACATCGCCGCTCGCGAACGGCGGCGCAGCAGATCATCGAGGCTCATCACCATCTCTTCACCCAGGCTGTACTCGAGTTCCGCGAGCGTAAGGTCGGCCAACCCGGCCACCGGTTCGACCGATCCGGGTTCCCGGATCATGCGCTCGATAACCGCCGCCGCGTTCTTGCCGTAGGTGGCCCACAGCCGTCCCTCGAGCCTCTCGTCGGCCAGACGCTGACAAGACGAGCGGGCTCTGGCCTGCTCCTCGGCGTCGCCTCCGGCCAAGCCCTGGAACCCGGAATTGGCCGGGCCCGCTGGTCGAAGGCCACCGGCCTCGACGGCTCTGTCCACCACGCGCTCGGCCGTACGGCGATAGGTGGTCAACTTCCCGCCCGCAACCGAAACGACGGGCCCCGGTCCGACGAGGATTTCATCGCGCCGTGAAATCTCGGATGGCCTTTTCCCCGGTTGTGCCATCAAGGGCCGCACTCCCGACCATGCGCCCACGATGGCGTCGGCGTCTAACCTCAAACCGGTGGTGTCATAGATCGCCTCGATGAGATAGGCCGCCTCTTCCACCGTAACACCGGGCTCGTCGATCTCACCTTCGTGTACTTTATCGGTGGTACCGACGTAGCAGGTCTCGCCGCGAGGAACGGCGAAAGCCGAGCGACCGTCGGGCGCCCGCAGGACGACGATGCAGTCCAGTGGCAGGGCCGAACGCTCGAGCACCAGGTGTATGCCCCGCGTGAGTTGAAGCAGCGGCGCCGCCGCGCCGTCACGCATCCGTCTGAGCGAATCGAACCATGGGCCGGCGGCGTTAACGAAACAACGGCAGCGAATCTCCAGACTCGAGTCCGACGCTCTGTCCTGAACCGTGACACCCAAACCCGCCGGCCGGTCTTCCATCGCCGTAATTTCCGCGTAGTTCGCTACCAGAGCGCCAGCCGCCGCGGCCGACTTGACCGTTTCCAGTGTCAGGCGCGCGTCATCGGTGAGAAATTCCCTGAACACAACGGAACCGGCCAAGCGGCTTGCGCCGAGCAGGGGCTCCCTCGCGCAGCTAGCCGCGCGCCCCAACACGCTATAGCCCTCCTTGGCGCGGTTGAGGCGCTCGAAGGTCCAGAGCCCGGCCGCGAGTTTGGCCAGTCCGGCTTTGGACCTGGCCGGTACCATCATGTCGAGGGGTACGGCGAGGTGCGGGGCGATTCTATTGAGCACCGCCCTCTCCCTCGAGGACTCACGCACCAGCGCGATGTCGCCCTGTTCTAGATAGCGAAGACCGCCGTGAATGAGCTTCGACGAGCGGCTACTTGTACCCGAGGCGAAGTCCCCCTTGTCCACGAGCACCACCGATAGCCCCCTGAGAGCGGCCTCACGAGCCACACCCGCACCGGTGATACCCCCGCCAGCGACGAGCAGGTCGCATTCTAGATCGGCCGCGCGCTGCAGTGCGTCGGCGCGCGAGCGCCGAGAAAAATCGCCTCTCATAGCGATGTCCGCCTATGTTCCCCTCTTGAAATTGTCAATTAGCACTTAGAAATCGCCTAGGTAGACCCAATCCGGCATCCAAGCGCCGCGAGCCAGAAAAAAGGCCGGCCGGCGCAAATGGCTATTGACAGCTGGCACCAAACTGTAGTAAGTGGATAGTCGTACTTTCTACTTCCCATGAGCAATACCACACCCACGAAACAGGGCCTGTACAAAATCTCAGACCTCGCCAGAGAAACCGGGGTGTCGACCGGAACCATAAAGTTCTACATTCGCGAAGGGTTACTACCCTCCCCGACCCTGAAGACGGGCCGCAACATGGCCTGGTACGACCGTAGTTTTGTCGACCGGATCCGCGCGATCAAGGAACTTCAACAAAAACGCTTCCTGCCGCTCGACGTCATCAAGGCCATACTCGATCACGATTCCGAGGTCATCAGCCAGCGTGAGGTCGACACCTTGCTCAGTCTCGAGGGTACCTTTTACCAGGAGATCCACTACGTACCTGGTCAGGTTCCGATTACCGTTCCGCAGGCCATGGAACGTTACGAAATCAGCGAAGAGCAGCTGAGGTTCTGCGAAGCCCTCGGTGTTCTGACCCCCGTCGAACGCAACGGCGTCAAGTACTACGACGGCGACGATATTCTCATCCTCGAGAACTTCCGGACCATGAGAGACGCCGGGCTCGGGGATGAGCTGTTCCCGCACCAGGCCATACTCCCCGTCTACGTCGAGGCCGTAGAGAAACTCGCGCGCCAGGAACTCAAGATATTCTCCCGCGGGGTAACCGGTAAGATCGACGCCGCTGAAGTCGCTGAGCTCGCTATCGCAAGTGTGAAAAACGTCGAACAGTTCATCATCCTCATCAGACGCAAATTGCTCCTGAAGGTGCTGCAGGAGCTTCGAATGAAATCGGAAACCGAACCGGACGCCGCCACCGGACAGAGTTAGCACCTCGTGGCAAGCCGTTCGCACAATGGATATAGACATGGCACCTTCAAATTTCGTAGCCGCCGCGTACGATAGCCTCGAGCATACCTACGACAGTGCGTTTTTGTCGGACTACAGCCACGTCCGCACCGACCTCTCACGCTTGTACAACATGGCGAAACAGGCCCAGTGGGACGCGACCACCGATCTCGACTGGTCGCGAGACGTCGACCCCGAAAAGCCCTTCCGGCCGGTAGAGGAATCTGCTCTCTACGGCACTCGCCACTGGAACAAGCTCACCGAAAGGGAGAAGCTCAAACTCAACCACGAATATATGGCGTGGACCCTGTCGCAGTTCCTCCACGGCGAGCAAGGCGCCCTGATGGCCACCGCGCAGATCGTCGATTCGGTACCGAACATCGACGCCAAGCTCTACGCGGCTACCCAGGTCATGGACGAAGCGAGACACGTCGAAGCCTACGATCGCTACCTCCACGAGAAACTCGAGATCGTCTACCCGGTCAACCCGGAACTACGCACCTTGCTCGATCAGATCCTCCGGGATTCCCGCTGGGACATGAAGTACCTCGGTATGCAGATTCTCGTTGAAGGACTCGCGCTTGCTGCCTTCCAGGTGATCCGAGACCACACTTACGAGCCACTTCTTTGTGACATCACGGCGATGGTTATGAAAGACGAGGCTAGACACGTGGCCTTCGGCGTCCTCAGCCTCAAGGACTATTACAAGGAACTGACCGAGCCGGAAGTACGAGAACGCGTGGAGTTCGTATACGAAGGCTGCAGGCTCATGCGTGACCGCCTCTTGGGCCGCGAAGTCTACGAAAAAATGGGTATGGACGTCAGGGCCTGTATTGAGATAGAGTTCCGCGATGAAATGTCGAAGCTGTTCCGCCGGGCGATGTTCTCCAAGATCGTACCGAACGTAAAGAAACTCGGACTTCTCACCGACGACCTTCGCAGGGGCTTCGAGGAACTCGGCGTGCTCGAATACGAAAACCTGCCCTCGTCCGAGGAAGAGGTAGTTTCGTCCGATGCTACGCTTTCGAGATTGCTGGCAGGTGATCAGCCTGGCGCCGTACGGATGGCCAGCTGAACGGGGGAAAGGAAACGAAATGAGTGAGACAGCGAATTCAAAGAGTAGCGAGCGCAAGTCCCGCACCGTGTGCGTTGAAGATCCCGCGCTTACCATGGTGGAGCCCGACACGGTGAGTCCGGCCCAGTTCTTCAACCATCCTCTCGAGGAATCGTCTCTTGTGCCCGAAAAGCGATTGATGCTCGCCGTGCTCGAAGACGCCATCGCGTCGTTTCAGCGCAACGTGTTCCAGGCTTCGGCGGATGCCGAAAGTGACGACTCGGGGATAGAGGAGTGGCTGGAATCCGACGACAAGAGCTGGGCGTTTTCCTTTGCCAGCATATGCCAGGCCCTCAACATGGAGCCCGAATACCTGAGGAGAGGCCTCCGCGGTTGGCGGGATCGTGCCGCGGAGCAAGGCGTCGCGGGGCGGGTGTATCGCTTTCCTTTTCGGCGCGTCAACGGGCGGCGCCACAGCATCAACGCCAAACGAGAAAGGCGCAGGGTACGCAAGGCGAGTTAGCTTCCTGAACCCTTCGGTTGATCAACCCTTTTCGCGTGGGAGACCGAGGACACGTTGAGCGATGATGTCACGCTGGATTTCTGATGTGCCGGCGGCGATCGTCCTCCCTCGTGAATACATGTAGAGCTGCGGCCATTGCCCCTCCAACGGGGCCCTGTTGTCGCCCCTCGCCAGCATCGAGTAGGGCCCGGCAATCGCCATGGGTACCTCGAGCATTCTCTGGAACATTTCGCTCCAGAACAGTTTTTCCATGGACCCCTCCGGCCCGGGGGGCTGTCCGCGCAAGCGCCGGGTGAGGTGCCGCAACGAAGTCAGCCGCATCGCCTCGCTTTCTATATACGCCTGCGCGAGCCTGTCACGGATCACCGCGCAGCTTTCAGGCGATGTGGGACGGCAACCGAAATCACGCGCGAACGCGAGCGCCTGATCCATGGCCACGCGAGACTGGAGCTGCCGCTGGAAAGTAAGCGTCGCCCTCTCGTACATGAGCATCGCTATGGCCATCTTCCACCCGTCGCCTTCCGCTCCGAGTACGTTTTCCTTCGGAACTCGCACGTCCTCGAAATATATCTCGTTGAACTCGCTATCACCGTTCATCTGTCTGAGCGGCCGCACTTCCACCCCGGCGCTCTTGAGGTCGACAAACAACATGGTGATCCCCCTGTGTTTCTCGACCTCCGCGTCGGTACGGGCCAGAACCACGCAGAAATCCGCGTACTGCGCGTAGCTCGTCCACACCTTCTGACCGTTCACGACGTAGTCGTCCCCGTCTGGCAGGGCTCGGGTCGCAAGCGCCGCCAGATCAGAACCGGCACCGGGCTCGCTAAACCCTTGACACCAGATCTCCTCGGCGGTGAGTATGGGTTTGAGATAACGCTTCTTCTGTTCCTCGGTTCCATGATCGATGATGAGAGGACCCACCATGCTCAACGCGAGCAGGTTGACGAGCTGCGGTGAACCCACGCGCGCGAGTTCCTCCTGAAAGATGATCTGCTCGACGAGCCCCGCGCCCCTGCCCCCGTACCGAGGAGGCCAGGAAAGGCCGCACCATCCCCCTTCATACAGGCGTCTCTGCCAACGCCGCCCGTCCTCTACCTGCTGGTCCAGGGACGCGGCGCGGGTACCGGGCATCTCTCCAGCGGCGCGACGGCGCTCGAGCCACTCCCTCAGTCGATTCCTAAGTTCCTCTTGTTCCGGACTGTACCCGAAATCCATCAGACCCCCTCTACGAGTACCTTACATACCTCCGCGGTCGCGGCTCGACGGAAGGCCTCTTCGGCGTTGCCAAGTGGGTGCCGCTCGCTCACCAAGGGCCCAACATCCACACGCCCCTCCGCGAGCAAGCGCAATGCGGGCTCGAAGGGTCCGCAGCGCGATCCGAGGATAGTCAGCTCGTTGATGACCACCGGCGCGAAGTCGACGTGGTGTCGGCCGGCGACCGTTGTCTTCAACACCACCGTGCCGCGTGGTTCGGTCGCCGCGAGTGCGGTTTCAAGCCCCGAGGTACTCCCCGTCGCGTCGATGACGAGGGGGTAGCGCTCACCCTCCGGATCACAGCCCACGAGCTTCACGCCGCGCTCACGCAGCCAGCCCAGTTCCCCCAGGTGATGGCCTACCAGGTTCACCGCGAAACCGTAGGTCGCGAGAACCTGCGATACCAGCAGACCGAGTTTTCCGTCGCCCAGGACCAGCGCCGTGCAGGGGCGACGATCCGGAAGCTGTTCGAGTATCTCACAGGCCGCGGCGAGGGGCTCCGCGAAAACAGCCGCTTCGTCTCCGATGGAATCAGGAACCGACAGTAGGTTGCGTTCAGGGATCATGAACTCTTCGGCCAGCGCCCCGTCGGCGCCCTCGATGCCGAGAACCGTCCTGTGCACACAGTGTCGCGGGTCGCCGTGGGCACAGTCTCTGCAACGGCCGCAGCCGAAGTTTATCCCCCCCACGACGCGCCGTCCCTCGAAACGCCCCTCGAGCGCCTCACCGACGAATTCGTGCCCGAGCACGCCCGAAAAGCCCATGTATCCTCGGGCCAACTCGAGGTCGGTACTGCAGATGCCGGCGAGGCGGGTGCGCACCCGTACGTAGCCCTCCCTGTGATCCGCCGGCGCGCGGTCTTCCTGCAAAAACACCCTGTTTTCTTCTAGTACGAGAGCAAGCATGGTAACGCCCCAACCCGGGTTCCCCGGCTAGGTGTTTTTCTAACACCTAGCGCTTTTCTCTTGCAACGTGACCTGTGAGGGGTTTAAATTGTCAATGGTTAATGAACGAGACTGACCAACCTCCATCGCCACGTCGGCGTACCCCACAGAGCACGGGCGAACAGCTATAAGTGAGTATCACCGCTTCACTGTTGGTGGCACTGGCGCTCGTGTTCGTCAATGCTTGCTTTGTCGCGGCCGAGTTCGCGATCGTGACTGTTCGCCGCAGCCGCGTGGAATCTCTGGCCCGCGCCGGCGGTCGCCGGGCCACGACCCTGAAGAAGGTGCTCGATGACATCGACACCCACATCTCCGCCGGTCAACTCGCGATAACCGCCGCGAGCCTTGGCATCGGCTGGCTGGGCGAGCCGGCGCTGGCCCGCGCCCTCGAACCCGTCTTCCTCGCCACCGGCCTCAGCAGCTCTGTGATCATCCACAGCGCTGCTCTGATCCTCGCCTTCGTGCTGATCACCTCTACCCTGGTAATCGCCGGTGAGCTCGCACCCAAGTTTCTCGGTCTTCGCAGAACCGAGCAGGTCGCGCTGTGGATGGCGCCGCAACTACACGCCTTCGCCCGGGTATCGTCACCCCTGCTCGCCTTCATGAACAAGGCGGCCCAGTCCCTGTTGCGCACCATGGACGTGGCTTCGGGCGATCCCAACTACGAGACCATGGACGCCGACGAACTCCAGATTTTTCTTTCACAACCCTCTACGCTGGGGCGGATGTCTATGAGTAACCGCAAGCTCATCCGTAATCTCATCGAATACTCGGACCACTCCGCCCGGCAAGTCATGATCCCCAAAGACCAGATCGACTTCGTCTCGTTGGAACGCCCCCTGGAAGAGAACATGGCGATCATCAACGAAACGGGACACACCCGTTACCCGCTCGCGGAGACGGGTCTCGATAGCGTCGTGGGCATGATTCACATCAAGGATCTGTTCCACCGGTCAAACAGTATTCAAACTTCCGAGGATCTCCGCCTGGTGCAACACGACATGCTCTTCGTGCCCGAGACTCAACCCATCGATATGCTGCAGCGTGCCTTCCAGCGTCGCCGCGCTCACATGGCCATGGTAGTGGATGAATACGGTGTGCCGACTGGCCTCGTCACCCTGGAAGACGTTCTCGAGGAGCTCGTCGGCGAGATTCAGGATGAATTCGACACCGACGAAGAAGCCAAGATCGAACATTCCGCAGACGGCATCGTCGTCGACGGCATGTTGCTCGTGGAGGATTTGTGCCGGGAGTTGGCGCTCGAACTCGACCAGACGAACGCCGACACGGTGGGGGGTTACGTGACCGCAAAGCTGGGCAAGATCGCCCGCGTTGGAGATGAGTTCGATCTGGGCGGGTACGCCGGCCACGTAAGCGAAATGCAGGGTCGTCGAATCGCGCGCGTTGTGCTGCGCTCCTCCGCCGAGCCACTGTCTGAGTAGAACCCCTCGCTACCGACGGGCGCGCAAGCCTCGCTGATGGACTGGGGCGCGAATCTCCGATTATATTACCTCGGAACCGCAATGAATCGGCTTGACTGGAGGTACCAAGAGAGTTGATCGGATTTGAATTGACCCAGGAACAGCTTCAGCTGCAGAACACGGCCCGCGAGTTCGCCCGCAACGAGGTCATCCCCGTTGCCGCTGAATTCGACGAACTGGAAAGCTTCCCGGCTGACCTCTTGCGCAGAGCGTGGGAGGTCGGCTTGATGAACCTCGAGGTGCCGCCCGAGTACGGCGGCCTCGGCTTGGGGATACTCGATTCGATCATCGTCATGGAGGAACTAAATTACGGATGCGCCGGTTTCGCGACCATAATCGCGGCCAATGATCTGGCATCCACGCCTTTGCTGATAGCCGGCAGCGAGGAACAAAAACAGCGTTTTCTCGGCGCGCTGACTTCGGGGTGCTGCTTCGCCGCGTACGCACTCACCGAACCGGACTCTGGGTCTGACGTCGCCTCCATGTCCACGAGCTACCGCAAGGACGGCGGCAACTACGTGCTGAACGGCGTCAAGCACTTCATTACCAACGGGTCAGTAGCCGACTGGTACACCGTCTTCGCTACGCGAGACAAGGGGATGAAGCACGGGGGAATCTCCTGTTTCGTTGTATCCGCAGACAGCGACGGCGTAACGGCAACGAAAATGGCCGGCAAGATGGGCCAGCGCTGCTCCGACACGGCTGAAATCGTGTTTGAGGACGTGAAGGTACCGTCCAGTGCCCTCGTTGGTGAAGAAGGTCAGGGCTTCAAGATCGCCATGGAGACCTTCGACCGCACGCGACCACAAATCGGTTCCATCTGCGTAGGCCTCTCGCGTCGCGCGCTTGACGAGAGCCGGGCCTACGCGCTCGAGCGTAAACAGTTCGGCCAGCCGATAGCCAATTTCCAGGCGATTCAGTTCATGCTCGCCGACATGGCGATCGAGGTGGAGGCCATGAGGCTGCTCACATACAAGGCTGGGTGGATGATCGATAACGGCTCGCGGTCTTCCATCGTGTCGAGCTACGCCAAGGCCTTCGGCGCTGACCGCGCAATGCAGATCACCACTAACGCTGTCCAGGTCTTTGGCGGGTACGGCTACATGAAGGACTACCCTGTGGAAAAGCTGATGCGCGACGCCAAACTCGTTCAGATCTATGAAGGAACGTCGCAGATTCAGCGCGTCGTCATAGCCCGCAATCTCCTCAAGGACGTCTAGCTTTGGCGCGTCGAGCTGCTGACTATCCGGAGCTCGAGTGTGGGCCGACTTCCCACGCGTTTTTCTCCCAGCGTCTGAGGCTCCACTACGTCGACTACGGGTCGCCAGACAAACCACTGTTGGTCCTGGTGCACGGCGGTCGTGATCACTGCCGCAACTGGGACTTTGTAGCACGCGAACTGGTCGGCGAGTATCACGTCATCGCACCCGACCTCCGTGGCCACGGCGACTCTGCGTGGGCCATAGGCAGCCAGTACGCCATGGCTGACTACGTACTCGATCTCGCCCAGCTGCTGCGGCATGTTGGGCAGTGGCCCGTCACACTGGTAGGCCACTCTCTCGGCGGAGCGGTGGTGCTGCAGTACTCGGGCATCTACCCCGAATCACTGACGCGCGTCGTCGCCATCGAGGGCCTGGGACCGCCACCGGAAATGGAGCTGGATCGCTCCGTAGACGAACGCATGCGCGAGTGGATCTCGACCATGCAGGAACTCGCGTGCAGGAAGCCCAGGCACTACCGGCTCAGAACCGAGGCGGAAGAACGCATGCGCGAGGTCAACCCTCATCTCCCCGCCTCCATCGCACACCACCTCACCGTCCACGGTACCGTTCAGATGGAAGACGGTTCGTACACCTGGAAGTTCGACAACTACGTCAGGGCTTTCCCGCCAGCCGCCTACGACCGCGCCGGCGTGGCCCGCCTGTGGTCACGAATCAACTGCCCGGTACTGCTGGTCCGGGGCGCGGACAGCTGGGCCTCCGATCCCGTAAAGGACGGCCGCGCGGCGAACTTCGCGGACTACCGCTACGCCGAGGTCCAGGGCGCCGGCCACTGGGTGCACCATGACCGCATCGAGGAGTTCACCGCGGTACTCAAGGACTTCCTGCAAGTCCCCTGACGCGGGCCAGATCTCCCGTCGTCTCTAAGCCGCCCTTGGCCACAACCGCCAAATCCGCTACAAGACAGTCCAATGACCGCTAGCACACCCGACCATGAGTTGGTGTCGCTGCTCGCGCGGCTATGCTACCGCAGTGGAGAGTTCACCCTTGCGTCGGGCAAGAAAAGCGACTTTTACATCGACGTAAAGCAGGCTGTCTTCTCAGCTGAAGGCTTCGCCATCGTCGCCCGAAACCTGCTTGACGAGCTCGCCTCTGAAGGCATCACCCTGGTAGGCGGGATGGCCCTTGGCGCGATACCGCTCGTCTCCGCTGCGCTGAGCGAGGCCGCTCGCCGCGACTACGCTCTCGACGGTTTCTTCGTGCGTAAGACGGCGAAGGATCACGGTACCGCCCGCCGCCTCGACGGCCGTTTCGACCCCGACGCGACGATCGCCTTGGTCGAGGACGTCGTCACTACCGGCGAGTCGACCCTCGACGCCGTCGACGCCGTCGAAGCAGCGGGCGGCCGTGTCAGTCTGATTATCGCGGTGGTCGACCGCGAGGAGAACGACGGACTACGGCGACTCGCGGAGCGCTGCGGCAAAACCGTCGCGCTCGCGAGCAAGAGCTCCGTCGTCGCCGCTGCGGCCCTTCCATGAACCGTGGTCTAACCGTGTAGGTCTGGTCGTCAGACTTTTCCGACCAGCTGGAAGGCAATCACGAGGGCGTAAATTCCCAGCGCCTCCATGAACGCTATACCGATGATCATCGGAGTCTGGATACGATCAGCCGAATTCGGGTTGCGGCCGATGGATTCCATAGCGGCGGCTACCGCTCGCCCCTGGCCTATCGCCGCGCCGAATGCGGCTACGGCCATACAGACGCCGGCCGCCAGCGCGACCAGGCCCGTGCCGCTGCCCCCGTGCTCCGCGGCAAAGGCCGGGGTGGCCGTGAAACCACCCGCCCAGGCAGCAGCCAGGCCGTAAACCATAATCTTGAACTTCTTCATTTGTCTCCTCCTCACAGGCAACGCCGTCCGGCTTGCTCCAACCCAACATCTATCCTCATCTACCACCGTCGGAGGCGTCGTCTTCATTCTTGTGGTCGTCGTTCACCATCCCTCAGTGGTCAGCGTCATGCCCCATGGCCAGCGAAACGTAGATCACCGAAAGCAATGTGAACACAAAGGCTTGGACCAAACACACGAACGCCCCCAGAAAATAGAAGACCACCGGGATTACGATCTTCGTCAGGTCGGTAAAAATAGACAACACCAGGTGGTCTCCTGTCATGTTGCCGGCTAGTCGAAGGGCTAACGAGGCTGGCCGCACGATGTTATCGATTATCTCAAGCGGAACCATGAGCACCGCCAGCCACCAAACCGGTCCGACAAAATGCTTGAGATAATTCGACAGGCCTTGCGACCGAATGCCTATGGCGTTGTAGGCGAGGAACGACGCCACGCCGAGGCCAAAGGTGATGTTGAAATTATCCGTCGGCGGCGCGAAGCCCGGTACCAAACCAAGGAGGTTGGCCATCAGTATGAATATGAAGAAGGTCCCGAATAGTGGCGCGTAGCGCCTGCCGGCGTCCCCGAGTACGCCGACCGTCATCGAGGTTATCGCGCCGACCACCAGCTCCGCGCTATTACGAATCGTCAGCTTCTCGTCGGGTACGAGTTCGGTCCCTTCTCGTCTCGCCGCGACTAACCGCCGATTCGCCGACCACGCGAACAACACGAGCAGGGCGGCTACCATCGTCGCGGTGACGGTATAAGGGGGAAGAGCGTTCAGTCCGGGTACCAGCGCCACCCAGCTCACGCCCCCCGACGCCCAGGCCGGTGCAACGGAAACCAGCAGGAGCGAGCACGACAGCCCGCCAAGCCTCACGCTATTTCTCAACCTTTCCCTAAACATCAAGTTCCCTTATTTCCTTGCTTCCTCCGGCGCCGGGGAGCGCCCCGACGGGTTCCCCCAGAAGCGTTGCATCAAGCAGCGCCGCGACCAGCAGCATCGTCGCCCCGACTGCAAAAGAGAGAGGCTCCACCGGTAACTGGTACAGCGTTCCGGCGACGAGCCCGATCCCCAGCAGCAGTTTGAGAGTGAACAAGACCAGCGACCACGCCCGGCTCGTTCCTCCTCTGATTAACCGGGAAACAAGCAAACGAATCAAATGGAAATTGGCCAGCATGAAGCAGCCTCCGAGCACGACGCTACCAGGCTTGCCCAAAGCACAGAGGTATGACCCCACCGCCGTCAGCGACACAAGGCCCGCCGCAACCATCGCGACGCGTCCGGGTTCCACGCGCCTGAGGGTAGTCACGGGTTATCGTCGTCCTTCTTGTCGTCTTCGCCAACGACCTTGAGTATTATTCGCACGCCCGCGATCATCGCCGCGAGCGCGAGGAAAAGCGCCAGCCACGGACTGGTGCCGAGGCGTCTGTCGAGCCAGCCGCCCAGCAACACCCCAGCCGCTATGGGCCAGCCGAAATTCCACAACAGCCCGAGGATCTCGGCGGCCTTGGGCTCGAGTCGGTTCACGTCCCTTCGATCTCCAGATCCGCCATGGCCGCAACCGCCGCCTCTACGGTGCGGTCAATATCGTCCTCGCTGTGGGCTGCCGAGACGAACCACGCCTCGAAGGCCGAAGGCGGTAGCCAGACTCCAGCTTCGAGCATGGCGCGAAAAAAAGCGGCGTAGACCTTCTGATCGATTTCCAAGGCTTCGTCGTAGTTGATCACCCGTCGTGCCCCGAAGAAGAGCGTCAGGATGGAACCGACACGCTGCACACAGCCTGGTCGCGATCCTAGCGCCCCTTCGAGACCGGTCTGGAGAAGCGCCGCCCTGGCCTCGAGTTGTTCGTAATAACCCCTCGCCGCGAGCAACTCCACGGTCGCGAGGCCGGCGGCCACCGCCAGTGGGTTGCCAGAAAGCGTGCCGGCTTGGTAGACAGCACCGGCAGGCGAGATCAGATCCATCAACTCCCGGCGGCCACCGTAGGCGCCGACCGGCATGCCGCCGCCTATCACTTTTCCAAGGCAGGTCAGGTCGGGGGTGACACCGCAGATCAGCTGGAAGCCGCCGGAGCCAAGGCGAAGGCCAGTGATTACTTCGTCAAAAATGAGCAGCGCCCCCCGCTCCGAACAGATTCGGCGCAGGCCTTCGAGAAAACCCGGCTGCGGCGGCACGACACCCATGTTGGCTGCTACGGGTTCGACGATCACGGCCGCGGTATCGTCGCCGCAGAGCGACGCTATCGAATCCAGGTCGTTGTAAACCGCTACCTTCGTGAGTCGACTGGTTTCCTCCGGTACACCTGGACTATCCGGTACCCCGAGGGTCGTCGCACCTGAACCGGCGCGAACCAGCAGACCGTCGCTATGCCCGTGGTAACAGCCAGCGAACTTGATGATCTTGCTACGACCAGTGGCCGCGCGCGCGAGCCGCAGCGCACTCATCGTCGCTTCGGTGCCAGAGCTAACCAGCCGTACTTTTTCCACCGAAGGAAAGGAATCGCAGAGCCGCTCGGCGAGTTTTACCTCTGCCGCCGTCGGGGCTCCGAAGCTTGTGCCCAAGCGAGCGGCTTCGGCGATGGCCCGCAGCACCGCAGGATGAGCGTGGCCCAAGACCATTGGCCCCCAGGAACCAACGAAGTCGATATATTCTACGCCATCGACGTCGCGGAGGCGAGCCCCCTTGGCCGATGCGACGAAGCGAGGCTGCGCGCCGACGGCCGACCAAGCCCTTACCGGCGAGTTTACCCCTCCCGGAATAACCCGCGTCGCCCTCCCCATTAGTCGCCGAGACTCGTCTTGCGTCACCTTGTTTGTCCTCGCCTGCGCCTTGGCGCCTTTGCTCGCAGCTAATACAGAGAACGACCCTTCGTGCAACTTCGCTGTCTTATCAGCAACTTGGCGCTGTCCGCTCGTCGCGCCTTGAAACTGTACCCCTTTCCCACTATTGGCCGAGCAGAGTCGGCTGTGGATAAGTGCCGCGGGCCAGCCGGATTGGGGCTTATCCACAACTGTTGACAACACTGTGCTTAACTAGCTGGTGCCCTGTGGAAAGATCCCGCTCATTAAACGTAAAAACCCTTTGGAAACATACACTTAACATTCTTAGGACCAGTCTCTCGAAAACCGATTTCGAGAGCTGGATCGAACCCATGAACCCCCGTCCCGCGCCGGACGGGCTGCTGGAGATCGCCGTCCCCAACAGGCTATGCGTCGGATGGGTCGAGGAAAACTTCCTCGCGGAGATAAGCGCGGCCTGGGCAACGGTTAGCGGCCGCAAGGACGTCTTTCGCGTGGTCAGCGCCGAGGAGAGCGTGCAGGGTGAACTGTTCACGGTTCCGCGTGCGACTCCGACCAACAGCGGGCGCGAAAGAACCGTGGATCGGCGGCTGGGAAGCCTGATCGATCGCTACGATTTCTCGAACTTCGTGGTTGGCCCAGGTAACCAGTTCGGCCGAGCCGCGGCCCAGGCAGTGGCTGGTCAACCCGGAACGCTGTACAACCCTTTTTTTCTCTACGGAGGGGTAGGCCTCGGCAAGACCCACCTCGCCAACGCCATCGGTAATGCAATCCTCGACAAGGATCCCTCCACACGGGTCCTCTTTCTCTCGGCCGATACATTTACCAACCAACTCATTGACGCGATAGCACGCAACCGGAGCCTCGAATTCAAGAATAGAATGCGCCGAATCGAGGTACTCATCCTCGATGACGTCCAGTTTCTCGCCGGCAGGGAGCGCACGCAGGAAGAGTTTTTCCACATCTTCAACGCGCTCTACGACAACGGGCGCCAGATCGTCGTAACCTCTGACAAGTTCCCAAACGAGATAAGCGGTCTAGAGGAAAGACTCTGCAACCGCTTCAGCTGGGGACTAGTAGCCGATATCCAAGCTCCTGACGTCGAAACCCGTGTTGCGATCCTAAATCGCAAAGCCCAAGACGAGGGTCTCAGCGTCCCGATCGAAGTAGCGTCCTTCATAGCAACCGAGATCGACTCCAATGTCCGCGATCTTGAAGGCGCGCTCACCAGACTCGTAGCCTTCGCTTCCCTCAACAACCGTGAGCTGTCTCTGGAGTTGGCAAAGGAGCTGTTGATCAACGCCTCCGACAGCGGCCCCGCCGTCGGGCTCGAGGAGATAGCCCGCGGCGTCAGCACCCACTTCGGGCTCTCGCGCCAAGACCTGATCGCCCGCAGGCGCACCAAGAAGGTCGCCGAAGCTCGCCAGGTAGCAATGTACATCATGCGCCAACACACCGGTGCCTCGTTCCCGGCAATCGGAGATTTTCTCGGTGGTCGCGACCACTCAACCGTCGTACACGCTTGCCAGAGTGTTGAACGAAAGCGAAAAACCGACCCCCAGTTTCGCCAGCTACTGGACACGGTAACGAGGATGATCGGCTGTGCATAAGCTATGCACTGGCCCGTGCACAGTTTCTCGTGGCGGCGGTACAAGGCCCAGCGGCGCGCGCATTCGCACAGCCAGCAAACCTACGCACAGCCTCGGTGTGCGGAAATACTACTTTGTTTTCACAACGTTATGACAGATGTCAACGAAAAGCCACGATCATTCATAAACAGCAGTACTAATTACTTTACTGAAGGAACAGAGAACTATGAACATAAGCGTAAAGCGTGATCCGCTACTGAAACTACTCGGTAGAGCTCAGAGCGTTGTCGACAAACGGCATTCTATGGCGGTCTTGTCCAACGTCCTGCTTGATGCCCGAGACGCCACGCTTACCGTGATAGCTACCGACCTCGAGGTAAGCCTCAGTCAGACGACTGAAGCTGAAGTCGTCGAGTCTGGTAGCGTGGCACTTTCTGCTCGTAAGATTTTCGAAATCGTAAGAGAAGCCGGGCCGGAGGGCGAAATCGGAATTCACGTCCTCGATAACGGCCGGGTGAAGCTTTCGTATGGGCGCTCGGAGTTCAAACTCATGGGTGTACCAGCCGCCGACCATCCAGGTATGCCGGCAGCTGATGATGGAAAGGAAAGCGTGACCCTGGAACTGGATGTCACTGAACTCTGCGAGATGATTCGTAAGACGATCTTTGCGGTTTCGGTCGATGATACCCGTTCTAACCTCGCCGGGGTTTATCTGGAGTCGCCGAAAGACCTCGGGATCTTGCGCATGGTGGCTACCGACGGTCATCGGTTGGCCATGATCGATCGTGAGACCGTAGACGGCCGTATCGAAGGTGGTATCATACTGCCGCGCAAGGGGCTTAACGAAGCGGCTAAGCTGCTCGCTGAGGCTGAGGGACGGGTAAAGATGATCGTGTCGCCAAACGAGTCGGCGTTGAAACTCGAGAACTGGACGCTGAGCATGAGGCTCGTGGAGGGGTCGTTCCCGGACTACAGGCAGGTCGTGCCGGGGAAAACGACGAATCTAATGGTTACCGAGCGAGATTCTCTTCTGCAGACGGTCAGGCGAGTTTCTCTGCTGTCGAGCGAGCGAGCACGGGGCATCAAGCTCAACGTCAACGACGCGTCACTGGAAGTTTCGGCGAATAACCCGGACCTCGGTGAGGCGACGGAGGACGTGGCGGTAGAGTACGACGGGGATGAAATTGAGATAGGTTTCAACTCTCGCTACATCCTCGACGTCTTAAACGTGATACCCGAAGAAGGGAAGGTCGAGATAGCCCTCAAGGACCACCTCAGCCCCGGGGTGGTGCGCTGTGATGACTCCGGCTACACCTACGTCGTGATGCCAATGCGGATCTAGTATAGACTATCAAAAAGCCTTGATTTTCCTGGCTTTTCCGGCCGACAGGAGTTTTACTTTCCCTCCCGGCGTTGGTACAGTCAATAGTAGATAGAGCACGCGTCCGAGCCCGGAGCCCTGCGCTCGTACAAACACGGACCGCCGGCGGTTCCCGGGGGCGGTTTAGACGGAAATACAGGTTGAGTAAGAAGAAGAGCTCGAGCAAGTCGCTGGGGAAAGCGGACAGTTACTCCGCGGATTCCATCCGGGTACTCGAGGGGCTAGAAGCGGTTCGCAAGCGCCCGGGAATGTATATCGGCGATACCGGCGAGCGCGGGCTCCATCACCTCGTCTTCGAGGTTGTCGACAATTCTATTGACGAGGCCATGGCGGGATACTGCGACCAGGTCTACGTCGAGATACACGTCGATAACAGTATCACCGTTACCGACAATGGCCGAGGTATCCCCGTGGATCTCCACGCCGGTGAAGGTGTATCGGCGGCCGAGGTGGTGCTGACCAAACTGCACGCGGGCGGAAAGTTCGATAAGGGTTCGTACAAGGTTTCCGGAGGGCTTCACGGTGTTGGAGTATCGGTCGTCAACGCACTCTCAGAGCACCTCGAGGTAGAGATTCGGCGTGATGGCAGCGTTTACGCTCAGGCCTACGACCGCGGAGTCCCGCGCAAACCACTGGAAAAAGTTGGATCGACCAAGAAGAAAGGGAGCAAGGTCACCTTCTTGGCCGATCCAGCGATTTTCGAGAAGGTAGTCTACAGCTACGATATCCTGGCCAAGCGCCTGAGGGAGCTGGCGTTCCTCAACCGCGGAATTCGCATCACCCTCGAGGACGAACGAGACGGTGGCCGTAAACAGGAGTTCTATTACAAGGGCGGAATAGTTTCCTTTGTCGAACACCTCAACAAGACCCGTACGGCCGTCAACCCGAAGGTGGTCTACCTCTCGGGTACTCGCCAGGACGTCGAAATCGAAATCGCGTTGCAGTGGAACGACAGTTACACCGAAAACGTTTTTAGCTTTGCCAACAACATCAATACCTTTGAGGGTGGCACACACCTGAGCGGTTTTCGTTCCGCGTTGACGCGGACGGTAAACAGCTACGCGGCCGCCAATAACCTGTTCAAGAAGAACGAAGAGACCATCGAGGGCGAAGACGCCAGAGAGGGTCTCGTTGCTGTACTGTCGGTGAAGGTCCCAGAACCGCAGTTCGAGGGCCAGACGAAGACCAAGCTCGGCAACAGTGAGGTGAAGGGCCTCGTTGCTGCGCTGGTCAATGAGAGTCTGTCGACCTATTTCGAGGAACACCCGCGCGACGCGCGCAAGATCGTTGCCAAGTGCACCGAGGCGGCGCGGGTTCGTATGGCGACCCGGAAAGCCCGGGATCTGGCTCGCCGCAAGGGGGCGCTGGACTCGGCCGCGCTTCCCGGAAAGCTCGCGGACTGCCAGGAGCGAGACCCGGCGTTGAGCGAGCTCTATATCGTCGAGGGTGATTCGGCCGGCGGTTCTGCCAAACAGGGACGTGACCGGCGCAACCAGGCGATCCTTCCACTGCGTGGCAAGATCCTCAACGTCGAGCGGGCGCGTTTCGATCGCATGGTAGGATCCGAGGAGATCCGTCTCCTCATCACGGCGCTCGGCGCCGGTATCGGCGAGAACGAGAAGACCCTGGAGAAGCTCCGTTACCACACGATCGTGATCATGACCGACGCCGACGTCGACGGATCACACATCCGTACTCTGCTGCTCACGTTCTTTTTCCGTCAGTTTCCCGAGATGATTGAACAGGGGAACATATACATAGCTCAGCCGCCGCTATACCGCGTGAAAAAAGGAAAGGTCGAGACCTACCTCAAGGATGACAGTGCTCTCTCGAAGCACCTCATCGAACTCGGCATGGAGGACATCAAGGTCATTCCTCACGGGGCAACCAAGGCCGTTAGCGCCGCTGCGCTCGAGACGACGTTGAAGCGGATCGCGGAGATCGACACCCTGTTAACGGTCCTCGAGCGCAAGAACTGTAACCGCGCCGTGGTCCGAGAAGCGGCGGCGCAGTCGTCCCTCGATGTGGCCGCGCTGGGCAAGAAGAAGGCGCTCAGAAGCCTGATGAAAAAAATCGAGGCGGCGGTGAGCGAGAAGGACCCTTCGGTGACGCCGCTGGGGTTCGTCTTTGAGCAGGACCAAGAACACAGTTGCGAGAAGGTCGTGGTCTCGACGAGGCTCAACGGCGGCAGCCAACCGACTTGCATAGATCGAACCCTGTTGGAACTCCCGGAGTTTCAGCAGCTCCGCTCCCTACTCGAGGAAGTGGCGGGGCTGGGTAAGGCGCCGTTTATGATCGAGAACGGTTCGGAGAAGCTCACGGCGGCAAGTGTGGAGGAGCTCCATTCAACGATCATGAGGCGCGCCGGAAAGGGGCTGGTTGTCCAGCGTTACAAAGGGCTCGGTGAGATGAATCCCACCCAGCTGTGGGAGACAACGATGGACCCGGAAACTCGTACGTTGCTGCAGGTCCGAGTCGACGATGGCATCGCCGCGGACAACATCTTTTCACAACTCATGGGCGACAACGTCGAGCAGCGGCGGGAGTTCATAGAGAACAACGCCCTCAACGTACGCAATCTCGACGTCTAGCGATCAAGCGGGATGGATCCCTCCAAGAGACGACCGAACCAACCGGTAAACATCGAAGACGAGATGCGCACGTCCTACATGGACTACGCGATGAGCGTCATCGTTGGCCGCGCCCTTCCCGACGCCCGCGATGGGCTCAAACCGGTTCACCGTCGGGTGCTCTACGCGATGCACGACCTCAATAACGAGTGGAACAAGCCGCCAAAGAAATCTGCGCGGGTCGTGGGCGACGTCATCGGCAAGTATCACCCCCACGGGGACGCCGCGGTCTACGACACGATAGTACGCCTCGCGCAAGATTTCTCGATGCGTTATCCGCTCATCGCGGGCCAGGGGAACTTCGGGTCGATCGACGGGGATCCGGCGGCAGCCATGCGCTACACGGAAGTCCGCATGGCTCGCATCGCGGCCGAGATGCTCGCCGATATCGAGAAAGAAACCGTGGAATTCGTGCCCAACTACGACGATTCCACGGTAGAGCCGTCGGTCCTACCGGCACGCCTCCCGAACCTTCTCGTTAACGGTTCGTCGGGCATCGCCGTGGGCATGGCCACGAACATTCCACCGCATAACCTCTCCGAGATAGTGAGTGCCGTCAAGGCGCTGATCAAGAAACCGGACATCACCAACAAAGCCTTAATGCAGCACGTGCAAGGACCGGATTTTCCGACCGGCGGAACGATATACGGGCGGCAGTCAATAGTGGACGCCTACACCACCGGGCGTGGAATTCTGCAAGTCCGCGCCAATGCCTCTACCGAGACCGACGCGCGTACGGGCCGCACGCGTATCGTCATCTCGGAAATACCGTACCAGATAAACAAAGCGCGCTTGATCGAGAAGATCGCGGACCTCGTACACGCCAAGAAGCTCGAGGGGATATCGGATCTCCGTGACGAATCTGATCGCGACGGCATGCGTATAGTCATCGAATTGAAAAAAGACGCCGTCCCGCTGGTGGTGCTGAACAACCTCTACAAGCAGACGCCAATGCAGACATCCTTTGGCGTGATCCTGCTAGCGCTGGTTGACGCCCGGCCCCAGCTCCTCAACCTCAAGCAACTGCTCGAGCATTTCCTGAACCACCGCAAGGAAATGGTAACGCGAGCGACGGCGTTCGAGTTACGCAAGGCGGAGGCGCGCCTTCACATTCTCGAGGGCCTCAAGATCGCGCTCGACCACCTCGACGCTGTCATCAGCCTGATTCGCAAGGCCAAGGACGCCGCGACGGCGAAGGCACAGCTCGGCAAACGCTTCAAGCTGTCCGAAATCCAGGCTCAAGCGATACTCGATATGCGCCTGCAGCGCCTCACCGGCTTGGAGCGGGAGAAGATCATCCACGAGTACAAGGAGGTCAAGGCCCTCATCAAAGCGCTCAAGAAAATACTGAGCGACGAGCGAGAGGTGCTGAGGATCATAGCGGAAGATCTTTCCGAGCTGGACAAACGCTACAGCGACGAACGGCGGACGGCGATTGTCGATGCCACGACCGAGATTAGCATCGAGGATATGATCGTAGAGGAAGAGATGGTGGTCACCGTCTCTCACGAAGGCTACATCAAGCGCAACGCGGTTTCGCTGTATCGGCAGCAGAGACGTGGCGGGCGTGGAAAGATAGGCGCGGGGACAAAAGGGGATGATTTTATCGCGCACATGTTCCTCGCCTCTACCCATTCGTACCTGCTGTTTTTCACCAACCGTGGCCGTGTCTACTGGAAAAAGGTGCATGAGTTGCCGCAGGCCGGCCGCGCTGCGCGCGGCAAAGCCATAGTAAACCTCCTGCCTCTCGAGCCTGGCGAAGACCTTTCGGCTTTCCTGGCCGTACGGGAGTTCGCGCGAGATCGATTCGTGCTTTTCGGTACCAGGCAAGGTACCGTGAAGAAGACGCCGTTGATGGATTTCTCGAGGCCGCGTAGCTCGGGAATCCGGGCGATCAAGCTTGGGGACAAGGACGAATTGATTTCGGTGCAGCTCACCGATGGCAGCAAGGAGGTGGCGCTGTCCACCCGTAACGGCCTGCTGGTTCGCTTCAGGGAGAGCGATGTTCGTTCGATGGGACGAACGGCGGCGGGGGTGCGCGGCGCCACGCTCGGTAAGGGAGACGCAGTGGTTTCGATGGAGATCGTCGAGCCCGGCGCAACCCTTCTCACGGTATCGTCGAAGGGCTACGGCAAGCGAAGCGCCATCGCGGATTATCGTTTGGTGAGACGCGGCGCGCGCGGCGTCTTCACCATGAAAGTCACTGCCAAGACGGGCAAGGTCGTCGGCGTCGTGCAGATACGTGCCGAGGACGAAGACGTCGTGCTGGTAACCGACGGCGGGAAACTCATTCGCATGGCTGTTGGTGACATACGGGTTATTGGCCGGAACACGCAGGGTGTACGCTTGGTAAGGATGGAGAGTCACGGGTCAGAGTCTGTTGTTTCCGTGGCGCCGGTTGCCGAGAAGGACAGCGGGTTGAGCGAGGACGAAGCCGTCCCGGACGAGGCTCCGGGCGAAGGGGACTAGGTTGCCCCCGATGGGCGTCAAGGTAGCGGTAGTCGGATCGGGTAGCTGGGGTACAGCGCTGGGCAGCCTCCTTAGCCGCAACGGCCACGATGTGACGATGTGGTCGCGGGGCCTAGAAGTCGCGGACCTGATCACCAAACGCCACGAGAACCGTGTCTACCTGCCGGGCATAGAGCTGCCAGCCCAACTAAAGGCCACCACCGACATGGGGGAAGCCGTCACCGGCGCCGAGCTGGTGGTCGCGGTGGTGCCTTCGCACGCGATGCGCGAGACCATGGAAAAGGTCGGTCCTCACCTCGGAGGCGACGCCCTAGTAGTCTCGGCGAGCAAGGGGATCGAGGACGGTACCCACAAGACCATGTTCAATGTAATTCTCGACTGTATCGGCGGCGAGCAGCGTATCGGCGTGATATCGGGCCCGAGTTTCGCGACTGAAGTCGCGGGCGGGATGCCAACGGTTATCGTCGCGGCCGCCCAGCACCAAGCGGTCGCTGAAGAGGTGCAGAAAAGCTTCGCCTCGCTGACCCTGAGGGTTTACAGTAGCACCGATGTCATCGGCGTTGAGATTGCCGGTGTGGTAAAGAACGTTATCGCGATCGCCACCGGGGCTGGCGATGGTCTGGGCCTCGGGCACAACGCGAGGGCTGCTACCATCACCCGGGGATTGGCGGAGACCCAACGCTTGGCCGTAGCCATGGGGGCAAGGCCAGAGACGCTCTCAGGGCTTTCGGGTCTGGGCGATCTGGTGTTGACCTGCACGGGTGATCTGAGTCGCAACCGCCAGCTGGGGCTTCGCATAGGCCGTGGTGAAGACATCAACGACATTCTGTCGGGAATGCGGATGGTGGCTGAAGGTGTGCGCAATACCAAAGCGGTAAAGGAGTTGGCCGCCGACCACGGTGTCGATATGCCGATAGTCAACTGCTGTTTCGAGGTTCTGTACAAGGGAATGGCCCCTTCACAGGCCCTGTCCGAGCTCCTTGGCCGCAGCCTCAAACCCGAATTTCACTAGCAGCACAGTGAGACAAGCCCCTGTTTTCCTGGCAAAATTGACAATCTGTGCACGCTGTGACACTTTCGCTGAGCCATGAGTTGGGTTCTGCTGCGTTTACCGGGGCAGAATCGACGGGGGTAGTCGGGCAATGAAGCGCACGTACCAGCCGAGTAATCTCAAACGCCGCAGACGACACGGGTTCAGGGCGAGAATGTCCACCCCCGGTGGGCGGCAGGTATTGAAAAATCGGCGGGCCAAGGGGCGCAAGCGACTTGCGGTCTCGACACCACCAAAGCGCGCCAGGGGCTGACCGAACAAGGGGGTTTCCGCGGGAGTGCAGGCTGCGTAAGCGGCGAGAGTTCCTGCACATCCAGCAGAACTACCGCGGGAGGAAATCGGCGCACTTTATAACGATAAGTTGCCCAGGGCGCTCGCCGCAGGCGAGACTGGGGATAACCGTCAGCCGCAGGATAGGCTCGGCGGTGAGAAGGAACAGGTTAAAGCGACGCGTAAGGGAATTTTTCAGGTTACACCGTAACCAATTGCAGCCAGCCAAGGACTTTCTGATCATCGCAAGGGCAGGCGCGGACAACATGAGTTACCGGGATGTAGAATCGGAACTGATGGCGGTCCTCGGGATCGGGCGGTACTGATATTGTACGAGCGTAAGACAGAGACCGCCGTGAGGGTAGCGGCAGGCCTGGCCACGGACCTAGTCAAGGTGGCCTTATTGTCGGCGATTCGTTTGTACAAAGCGGTGGTATCCCCACTCGTGGGGCCGCACTGCCGTTTCCATCCGACTTGCTCAACCTACGCCATGACGGCCATCAGACTCTACGGGCCGTTAGGCGGAACCGCGCGAGCGATCAGCCGCATTCTTCGGTGCCACCCTTTTGCCGAAGGCGGCTACGACCCGGCGTAACCGACCGGGCTGTGGTGTTGGCTGCGGCCTTTGAGGAGGCCGCAAGGTGGAGGAACGAGCACTACTAGCATTTGTACTGTCGGTAGCCATCCTGATCGGCTACCAGTACCTCGCCAGCAGTCGTGGCGAGTTCGCGCCAGCGCCTACGCCGCCAGCCGGCGTTGAGAAGCCGTCCGAAGGCGGTCCGGTTCCCGAACCCAGCGGAGAGGATTTTGGACTCGAAGAAGACGGTTTCCTGGCCGAACCGCTAGGCGATGCTGCCAGCGTCGAGATGCCGGCAGACGCCGAGGAGACGACGCTTTCGGTCGTCACCGACCTCTACATCGCTGAGTTCACGTCCTTCGGGGGCCGAATCAGGAGTTTTCTGCTAAAGGATTACAAGCTAAACGGCGGCGACGGTAGCCGGCAGCTTGACATGGTCCACTCGGATTCCGCCCTTCCCCTCGCGGTTTACTGGACCGACCCCGAAGGCAGGCCGCTCAGCGACCGCGGGATCGCCTACGAGTTCGAGCTGCGGGGTGGCGAGGTAGTGCATGCGGCGGACAGGGCCACGCTCACGATGACCGGAACCGGGCCCGGGGGTGAGCGCATAATAAAGAAGATCGGGTTCCACGGCGGATCCTATACCCTGGACCTGGACGTGTCGGTCAGCGCCAGAGGCAGCCGTTCGGTGGGTGTCGCGTGGAGCCGCGCCGTGGGTACAGGGGGAAACCGTTTTGCCGGTAAGGATGGCCCCGTGGTTTTCGTCGACGGCGGGCTGGAGGCTGAGTCGGCGGCGTCTCTGGAGGAGCCCGTGGTTCAAGCGGGCCAGACCTCGTGGGCGGGCTACGCGAGTCATTACTTCTTGGCGGCTTTCTACCCAGCGAGCGCCGAATTGCTGCGTTTTGTCGCCCGTGTCTCCGGACAGACCGGCGAATGCGTGCTGTGGAAGGATGGTGCGGAGAGCGTTTCTTACCAGCTCTTCGTAGGCCCGAAACGCTTGGGGATGCTCAAGGCCCTGGGGCACGACTTGGACGAAGCCGTGGACCTCGGCTGGTTCGCGGCGATAGCCCGCCCGATGCTGCAGATGCTCATCTTTCTCAACCGCTACACCGGTAACTACGGGGTGGCGATCATCCTCTTGACCATCGGCGTGAAGGTCGTGTTTTACCCGGTGAACAAGAAGCAGGCTCTGGCGATGAAGGCGATGCAACGCGTTCAACCGGAGCTCAAGAAGCTTCAGGAGCGCTACAAGGATGACCGGGAGACGCTGAACAAGGAGATGATGGAACTCTACCGCCGACACATGGTGAACCCTTTGTCGGGTTGCCTGCCGATGATCATACAGATCCCGGTTTTTCTCGGTCTCTACAACGCACTGATGCAGGCCATAGAGCTGCGGCACTCTCCGTTTTTCGGTTGGATAACCGATCTGTCCCAGCCCGATCGTTTGGGGACCTTGGCACTCCCCTTCGTGTCCCCACCGGGCATTCCAGTTATGACCCTGCTCATGGGTCTTAGCATGCTCCTTCAGCAACGAATGACCCCTAGCATGGGTGACCCGGCGCAGCAGAAGATGATGATGCTGATGCCGATAATATTTACCGTCATGTTTGTAAATTTTCCCTCCGGTCTGGTGATCTATTGGCTGGCGAACAACCTTCTGTCGATCGGCCAGCAGTATTTTACCAACCGGGTGCGCACGCAGGAGTGAACAATGGCCGACAGCGTCGAAGCCCAGGGCATTACAGTCGACGAAGCGATCCAGATCGCGTTGAACCAACTCGGAGTATCGCGAGACCGCGTTGAGATCGAGATCCTCAAACATCCCCGTTCGGGTCTCTTAGGGCTTGGGGCTCGACGCGCCAAGGTGCGGGCCACGCTGCGGGCCGGAGTGATGGAGGACGGACAGGAGTACGACATGTCGGTCGGCAGCCGACGGCGCCGGGGAAGGCGTAGACGGCGGGGTTCTCGCAGCCCCTCGCGACAAGACGACGGCTCTAACGCGACATCGCAGGGCGCCGCGGGCAACGGAGCGGCGGCCAAGGAAGCCCGCGGTGATGGCAGGCGCCGAAAAGACGGCCAGGCCCGTGGTGAGCGGGGCCGACAAGACAACCAAGGGCGCGGCGACCGCCGGGCCCGCGATGGCGGCAGGCAGGGCCGTGCCGGGCAAGAGGGCGCTAGACGAGAGCGGGGGCCAGGACAGGACAGAAGAGACAGGGGCCGCCCCAAAGAGCAGAGCGGTGGCAAGAACGCGGAGCCAGCGCAAACCTCGGGGGGAGAGGGCGCGGCGACGCAGTCGCCGGCGCGCCGGGAAAGCAGGGATCGAGGCGCCCAGGCGTCGGCGGAGCGCGATCGACGCGAGGGGGAGGCGGCTGAGGCGGGCCGCGCTCAGGCGGGGGCATCCCGGGCACCTGCCGAGGCCCGCGTGGCTAGCGAGGAAGAACTCAGGCGTTACGGAGAAGGCGCAAGGGCTCTGGCTGCCGAACTGCTGGAGCGGATGGGTTTCGAGGCCCGCGTCGACACCGATCTCAACGTCGCCGAGAACGAAGTGGTCTTGAAGGTGAACTGTGAAGAAGCACTCGAGCTGATTGGCAAGCGCGCGCAGGGCCTGGACGCCCTGGAGCATCTACTCAACCGTATGATGCACAGGGGAGAGAGCGGAGGTGAGCTTCGTCTTGCGGTCGATATCGGCGACTATCGCGAACGCCGGGGCAAGGCGCTGGAGCTATTGGCCGCGAACCTTGCCCTTCGCGCCGTGGAAGAAAAGCGTAGCCTCCAGCTTGCTCCGATGAGCCCGCGGGACCGCCGTATTTTTCAGGGCGCGATGGCCAAACGTGAAGAGGTGCGGACGAGGGTGCTGGGCACGGGATTCTATCGCCGCATAAGGGTCACGCCGCAGGGTGAGGCGGGTGAATCCCCCGATGTCCAGTCCGGCGACGGGCAGGGCTATCCCCCCGATATCGATTCCCACGCGGACGAGGCCGCGGGGGAATCGTCCTAAGCGCCGACGGTGTATCGGGCCGATACGATTGTCGCCTGCGCGACGCCTCCGGGCCGCGGGGCGGTATCGATCGTGCGGCTCAGCGGTCCAGAGGCCTGTTCTATAGGAGAATCGATGTTCAGGCCCCGTCGCGAGGGCAAACCACGTCCCTGGACGCTGCGCCGCGGTGAGGCGATCGACCCCTGTAGCGGGGATGCGGTCGACGAGGTGTTGTCGGTCTTTATGCCGGGGCCGCGCAGCTATACGGGCGAGGACAGCTTTGAAATCTACTGTCACGGATCACCGCTGCTCGTAGAACGTCTCGTCGGGATCGCCTTGGCCAAGGGAGCGCGACAAGCGGAGCGGGGCGAGTTCACGCGGCGGGCGGTGCTCAACGGCCGCATGGATCTCCTGCAGGCCGAGGCCGTTGTCGACCTTGTAAACGCCGAGTTCGACAGCGGCGCTCGGATGGCGTGGCTGCAGCTGCAGGGCGGGCTGTCTCTGCGCCTGTCGCAGATCCGGTCGCTGGTTCTCGGAGTGTTGGCCGACGTCGAGGCCAACGTGGATTTCTCCGATGACGAGCTTCCCAGCGAGAACCGGACCGCGCAGGCGGCTCGGCTCCGCGACGCCCGGGCGGTCGTGGACGAGTTACTCGCGGGTGCGGTGATCGGGCGGCGCCAGCGCGAGGGACACAGCACGGTATTCTATGGTTTGCCGAACGTCGGCAAGTCGAGCATCGTTAACGCGGTGCTGGGCTACGGCCGTTTGATTGTTTCGGATGAGCCCGGCACGACCAGAGACAGCGTGGTCGAACGGGTCGAACTCGGCGGCATGGGTTTTCTCATCACCGACACCGCCGGAATCCGTGGCAGCCGCAGCGCGGCGGAGACCGAGGCGGTAACGCAGGCCCGTACCCAGGCGAGATCGGCCGACCTGCGGGTCCTCGTTCTCGACGGCTCCCGCCCGCTAGAAGACGAGGATCTGCGGCTGCTCGACGGGGGGGCCGGCTCCCCCGACCTCGTGCTGATCAACAAGGCCGATCTCGGCTGTGTGATCGGCGGGGAGGGGCTGCGGCGCATAGCCCAACGCTGTGGCCGTCTGTTGCAGGTCTCGGCGCTGACCGGCCGAGGCTGTGAGCGTATCACGGGGGAGCTGGTAGCCTTGGCGAGTCGAGAGTCGGCGCTAGGGCCGCAGCCAGCCTTCATTAGCAGGCTTCGGCACCGCAGCGCGCTCGAGAAGGCCGAATCCAACCTCGGGGCCGCGCTCGATCTGCTGGCGTCGGAGGGCGAGCCCGAGCTCGTAGCGCTGGAACTCAGGAGCGCGCTCTCGGCTCTCTCCGAGATTACCGACGCCGTTGACAACGAAGAGATCCTCGACAGGATTTTCAGTGAATTTTGCATCGGCAAGTGACAGGTTCTTCTTGCTAGAGGTCTGAGCGTGCGGCGAGATATATACGACGTTGTGGTCGTCGGCGCGGGCCACGCGGGCATCGAAGCCGGGCTTGCCGCGGCTCGTTCCGGCAGCGCGACCCTGATGCTCACGTTAAACCTCGACAACGTCGGCCAGATGTCTTGCAACCCCGCCGTGGGTGGTATCGGCAAGGGGCACCTGGTCAAGGAAATCGACGCGCTGGGTGGAGAAATGGGGCGCGCTACCGACGAATGCGGCCTGCAGTTTCGCCGCCTAAATACCCGCAAGGGCCCGGCGGTGCAGGCTACCCGAGTGCAGACCGACAAGGCGCTCTACCGCAGGCGCATGAAGCGCGTCGTCGAGAACACCGCGGGCCTGACCCTCAGGCAGGCGGAGGTCGTGGACCTCGTCAGCGAAAACGGCCGTGTCGCAGGGCTCGTCACGAGCTTCGGTGAGGAGATCGGTGCAGGCGCGGTGGTGCTCACCACCGGGACTTTTCTCGATGGGCGAATGCACGTCGGCGGCCGTCAGAGCTCGGGGGGCCGAGCCGGCGATAGCGCGGCAAGAGGCTTGGGTGCTGCCCTGCGCCGACTCGGACTCCAGACAGGAAGACTGAAGACAGGAACCTGCCCGAGGCTGGACGCCCGTAGCATCGACTACTCTCGTCTCGAGGAACAGCCCGGCGATGCCAGCCCCGAGGGCTTTTCCTTTGACCGCTTGCGCCCCCCCCTGCCCCAGTTGAGCTGCCACCTGACCCACAGCTCCCGATTAACGCACCGCATCATCCAGGATAACATTCAGCGTTCGGCCATATACAGTGGCCAGATCAGCTCTCGGGGCCCGCGCTACTGCCCCTCCATCGAAGACAAGGTGGTCAAGTTTCCCGACCGCGACCGGCACCGAATCTTCCTCGAGCCCGAGGGGCTAGATACCGTCGAGGTCTACCCCAATGGCCTTTCTACCGCCTTGCCCTTCGAGGTTCAGCGCGAGTTCATCCACAGCATAAGGGGTCTTGAGAATGCAACCATTGTCCGGCCCGGCTACGCCATCGAATACGACTACGTGCTGCCGACCCAGCTCAGCGTCAGTCTCGAAGCAAAGTGCCTGAAGGGATTGTTTCTCGCCGGTCAGATCAACGGTACCACGGGTTACGAGGAAGCTGCTGCTCAAGGCCTGGTAGCCGGCATAAACGCGGTGCGTAGCGTGACTCAAGCGGAGCCGCTGGTACTTGCGAGGTGGGAAGCCTACATCGGGGTGCTTATAGACGATCTCGTCTGCCGCGGCGTCGGCGGCGAACCCTATCGCATGTTCACCTCTCGGGCCGAGTATCGGCTGTTGCTCAGGGAGGACAACGCAGACATACGACTGGGAGGGCGGGCCCGTGAACTCGGCCTTCTTGGTCGGGCGCGTCTTCGCGCGCTCGAGGAGCGGGAAGAAGGATTCGCTTTGGGCTCGCGATCCCTGAGAGCGACGCGCATCAATCCAGGGACGGAGATCAACGAGCGCCTGGGGGCCGTGGGAGAGCCGGGGCTGAATTCACCGCTGTCGGGCTGGGAGCTCCTGCGGAGGCCAGGGGTCAGCTACGGCTTTCTGAGGGCCGCGTACTCGCTGCCCGGGCTCCCCGATGACCTGGCGGAGTTGCTGAAGACCGAAGCCCGCTACGACGGCTATATCGCGCGGCAGCGCGAGGAGGTCCGTCGCATGGACAGGCTCGAGGCTGCGCTGCTGCCCGACGACCTCAGCTATGACGAAATCGAAGGTCTCTCTAGCGAGGCCAAAGAGAAGCTCAGCGAGCTACGGCCGCGCTCGCTTGGTCAGGCCTCGCGGGTCAGCGGCCTGACGCCCGCGGCGATCGCGGCGATCGCAGTGCACCTCAAGAACCGCCGTGTATGAGGGAAGCCGTGTCCCAGGACGAGTTCCTCATCGACGCGGCGTCCAGCCTCGGCCTCGCACTGGACCTCGGCCAGGCGGCGATGTGCCGGAACTTTCTGGCCGAGCTTTACCGCTGGAACCGACGCGCCGGACTCACGAACATCAGAGCCGAAGACGGCCCGCGGCTCCACCTGCTTGATTCGCTGGCGGTTGTACCTCTGATCGAGGGTGTGGTCTCCCTGGCGGACCTCGGTAGCGGCGCAGGCCTTCCCGGAATACCGCTGTCGATCGCCCTGCCCGCCCTCAGGGTTACGCTGGTCGAATCGCGCCCGATCCGCTGCAGCTTCTTGCGGGAGGTCAAACGCAAGCTGGGGCTCGATAACGTCGACGTGCTCGAGCAGGATGCCGCTAGACTCGAAGCCCGGGGGCTACATTTCGACGGCGTCGTATCGAGGGCTTTCCGCAGCCCAGGGAGGCTGCTGCCGATGGCGCGAGGGCTGCTAGAGTCTGGCGGGCGGCTGGTGGTGATGGCTGGTGGTGGCGGTGGAGCCGGCGAAGAGGCGGCGGAATGCGCGGGGCTGAGCTTCGAGACCGAGCGCGTGCTGCGGCTGCCCGGGGGCGGCGAACGACGCAGGCTACAGTTGTTTCGCCGTCTCTGACGTCGGTGAGGGCAGGCGATGTTCCACGTGAAACATCGCCCGCGAGGAGCGGCGCTTGCCCTGCTCGCTATGTTCCACGTGAAACATCGGGTGAACGTTAGGGGCCCTGGAAACACCCGCAGGCTACTGCAGATGTTCCACGTGAAACATCGAGGGGCCCTGGCGTTGACGTGGCCTGTGCGCCATTGGCTGGCGTTCCGCTCCGCCACGTGGTATTTGGTAGTCGGTTGTGCGGGGTTGTGGATGGGCCGGGTAATCGCGGTAGCGAACCAAAAAGGCGGTGTGGGCAAGACGACCACCGCCGTCAACCTTTCCGCCGCGCTCGCGTTGACCAACCATCGCACCCTCCTGATCGATCTCGACGCCCAGGGCAGCGCTTCGAGCGGCCTCGGTGCGAGTCCCAGAGGGCGTCACACCGTCTATGACCTCTTGACGAGTGAACTCCCGGCGGCAGCTGTCCTCTGTCCCACCGAACTCGCCGAACTAGACATCATTCCGGCCGACCGTGACCTCGCCGGTGCGGAGGTCGAACTCGTGGGCCTAGACTCACGCGAGAGCCGCCTGCGCTCCAAGATCGGCGAAATTCGAACCGGCTATGATTACGTCGTCATCGACTGCCCGCCCTCGTTGGGAATGCTCACGCTCAATGCTCTGAGCGCAGCTGACTCGGTGCTGATTCCCCTTCAATGCGAGTATTACGCGCTCGAAGGTTTGACGAATCTGCTTGATACCGTCGAGAAAATACGCGCCCGTTTCAATGAGGATCTGGTACTCGAGGGCATTCTCCTCACGATGTTTGACGCCAGAACCTCACTCAGCCGGCAGGTCGCCGACCAGGTCAGGTCCCATTTCAAGGCCATGGTTTTTCGGACGGTCGTGCCTCGCAACGTCCGCATCAGCGAGAGCCCCTCGCACGGCTTGCCGGTACTCCTCTATGACCCAGCGTCAAAGGGGGCACAGGCCTACGGGCAGCTAGCGCAGGAGTTGGTAGAAAAGTATCTTATTACAACATCAGCTATTAACATTAGGGGGGTATGCAATTGAAAAGACCAGCCTTGGGTAAGGGACTGGACGCCATTCTGGGCGGCGCGGGCACCGCGGCCGCGGCCGCTGAGCCGGCCACGGCGGCCGCGGCACCCGGCACCCCCCGGATGGTGGAGCTGGACAGGATCTGGGCCAGCCGCGGCCAGCCGCGGAGGCGATTTGACGACGGTGCCCTCGATGAACTCGCGTCTTCGATCAGGGAAAAGGGCATCATCCAGCCCCTCGTGGTGACGGAGGGGAAGGGGGGATTCGAGCTAGTGGCCGGTGAGAGGCGGCTGCGGGCTGCCACCAGGGCCGGCCTCGACAAAGTACCGGTGATAATCAAGCCACGGGTGTCGGAGTCCGATCTGCTCGAACTCGCCCTCATCGAGAACATCCAGCGCGAGGACCTCGGTCCACTCGAGGAGGCGGCCGCTTACCAGCGACTCGTCGACGATTTTGGCCTCACGCAGGAGGAGGTGGCCAAACGCGTCGGGAAATCCCGAACTTCGGTCACGAACACCCTGAGGCTGCGCTCCTTACCCGACCCGGTTAGACAGCTGCTGGAAGCCGGGGAGATCAGCGGCGGCCACGCACGCGCGCTCCTGGGTATCGCCACCGCCTCCGGACAGATATCCCTCGCGCGCGAAATAGTGAAGAAAGCGCTTTCGGTGCGGCAAACCGAAGAGGAAGTCCGGCGTGCCGCTGACTCGCAGCGAAGCGCTCGAAACGGTACCAAGGCCGTTCCGAAACCAGCTCCAGGAGCGCTCGAGCAGGCGTTGAGCCGTAGTCTTGGCACCCGGGCCCGCATACAGCGGCGAGGCGAGAGGGGCAAGATAGTGATCGAGTTCTACTCAGCAGCGGAGCTGAACCGGCTAGTCGAGCGCTTGAGCACTTAGGCGTATTCTTGCCGTCCGGGGCTGTTTTGACAAGCTACCGGCCCGGTGTTAGCGAAAATAGGATTGCCCGCGGCCTTTGCGGGTTTGTTGGGGCGTCAATGGGGGGCCGAGTAGCGCGTCGGCCGACTGTTCGAGTCTGGTGCTGCCGGCTGCCAGGGCTAGGCCGGTAGGCAGATCGAGCAACACCGGCTCCCCTCGATATAGGGATTTCGGAAAAAGTCTTCCAGACATGGAATTTGAGCTTCACGCAGCGTTCGTGATCCAGTTGGTGAGCTTTTTTGCTCTGCTCTACCTGCTGAATCGACTGTTGTTCAGGCCTTTCGGTGAGCTGCTAGCCGAACGCCGAGAGCGCACCGATGGCGACCAGGAGACCGCGGCCCGCGATTCCCGGGAAGCCGAGGAAATGGCCGCGACCATCGCGGCGGAGCTCGCGGCGGCGAAAACGAGGGTGCGTGCCGAAGTCGAGGAACTGCGCCGCGAGACCGGCGCGCGGGAGGCTGAGATCTTTCTCTCGGCGCGGGTCGAGGCCGCGGCAAGGCTGGGCGAGGTACGTGCCAAGATTCAGCGCAGCCGGGAACAGGCCGAGGCAGAGCTGGCGGCACAGGTGGGGGAGATGGCCGAGCGAATGGCAGCGGCGGTGATCGGGCCCGGGCAAGAGCGCTGATGAGGGGAACGAAACCCGCGGTTGTTGCGGCGCTGCTGTTGGTCGCCGGCTATGCCGAGGCCAGCGCCGGGGGCCACGGAGGCGAGCATGGGCTCAGCGGCCGAGACTGGATCAACCTCGCTGCGTCGGTGTTCAACTTCGGGCTGTTCGTCTACTTGTTCTGGCGTTTTGCGGGACCTCCGCTCAGGGACTTTCTCGTCAACCGTCGCACCGAGCTCGTCGAGGCGATGTCGGCGGCCGCGCGGGCGCGAGAAGAAGCCGAGCGTCTCAAGGCAGAATACCAACGCAAGGCCAGCGAACTCGAGGAGACACGCCGGGTCATGGAAGAGGAGATACGTGCGTTGGCGCGCGCCGATCGTGAGAGGATACTCGCCGAGGCCGAGGCGGCAGCCGCGAGAATGAGAGAGGACGTGGAAAGGGTGGCGGGCCACGACCTCGATAAAGCCAAACGTGAGCTGAGAGCTGAAACGGCGAGGCTGGCGGAGGAGCTGGCCGTGCAACGGCTCGAACAACGCCTGGATGACGAAAAACGGCGGAACCTCGTTGACGACTTTGTAGAGGCCCTGGGACGATCATGAGGGGCGGTGTGGTCGCGATACGTTACGCGAAAGCGCTTTTTCAGCTGGCCTCGGAAGAGGGGACGCTGGACGACACCGGTCGGGCCTTGGCGGAACTTGCGGAAGCCGTCGCCCGGATGGACGCGGCGACTCTCGCACCCGGGGTGATGAAGTCCGGTGACCGTCAAAGCTTGGCCGGTGCGATCGCCGTAGCGCTGGGCGAGAGCACCACCATCGGCCGTTTTCTCCGACTCTTGGCGCTGCGTGATCGGCTCGCGGAGATACCCAACATCGACCTTCGGTTCAGGTCCTTGGAGGACGGGGCCGCGGGCCGGGTACGGATCGGTGTTACGGCGGCGCACGACCTGAGCGGCGAAGAACTCGCGGTGATCTGTGCGCGCTTCAGGGATTTGGCCGGTTGTGAAGTCGTTCCAGAGCTGACCGTGGACGCGGCCTTGATAGGCGGTGTCGAGGTAGAAATGCAGGGCAGGGTCTACGACGGTAGCCTAAAGACACAGCTCGCCAGGTTGGCGTCGCGAATGGCGGGCCAGTCGTGACCTGGAGGAGCCAGGGGTTGGAGGACGTTTGATGCAGATAAGGGCATCAGAGATCAGCGATATCATCAAGGAGCAGATTCGCGAGTTTGGCCGTGAAGTCGAGGTGCGGGAAACCGGCCGGGTTCTTTCCAGTGCCGATGGTATCGCGCGCATATACGGACTCGATCGAGCTGCCGCGGGAGAGCTCCTCGAGTTTAGCGGCGGTATCTACGGCATTGTCCTCAACCTCGAAGCGGACAACGTGGGTGCGGCGATTTTCGGCGATCCCGAGAAAGTCGGTGAGGGCTCCGAGGTAAAGCGCACCGGTCGCATCGCCGAAGTGCCCGTGGGTGACAAGGTACTGGGTCGTGTCCTGAACGCCTTGGGTCAGCCGGTAGACGGGCTCGGCGACATCGAGAGCAGCGAGGCCAGGCGGGTGGAGGTCAAGGCCCCGGGTATCGTGGAACGCCAGTCGGTTCACGAACCGCTTCAAACGGGACTCAAGGCGATCGATTCGATGATTCCCATCGGCCGTGGTCAGCGCGAGTTGATCATCGGCGACCGCCAGACCGGCAAGACGGCTCTGGCCATAGATACCATCATTAATCAACGTGGTGGTGACGTGATGTGCATATACGTGGCGGTCGGCCTCAAGCGCTCTTCGGTCGCCCAGGTGGTTGACCGGCTCAAGAAGCACGGCGCGATGGACTACACGGTAGTGGTTTGTGCGACGGCTTCGGAGTCTGCGCCACTGCAGTTCATCGCTCCCTACGCCGGCGTGGCCATCGGTGAGTATTTTCGTGACAGCGGACGCCACGCTCTCATCATCTACGATGACCTCTCGAAACACGCGGTGGCGTACAGACAGCTATCGTTGCTGCTCAGGCGCCCTCCAGGGCGGGAGGCCTATCCGGGAGACGTTTTCTACCTGCACTCGCGCCTGCTGGAGCGCGCGGCCAAGATGAGTGACGCCGAAGGGGCAGGGTCGCTTACCGCGCTTCCAATCATCGAAACTCAGGCAGGCGACGTATCGGCCTACATTCCGACCAACGTGATATCGATCACCGACGGTCAGATTTACCTGGAGACGGACCTGTTCTACTCGGGCGTGCGGCCGGCCGTCAACGTGGGGCTGTCGGTTTCGCGCGTAGGGGGCAACGCCCAGATAAAGGCCATGAAGCAGGTAGCCGGCACCTTGAGACTGGACCTGGCGCAGTACAGGGAAATGGCTGCTTTCGCCCAGTTCGGTTCGGATCTCGACACCGCCACCCAGAAGATGCTCGCGCGCGGAGAGATGCTGGTAGAGGTTCTCAAGCAGGACCAGTACGTGCCGCAGGACGCCGCCCAGCAGGTGGTCATCATCTACGCGGCCACCAACGGCTTCATGGAGGGTGTCGAGATCTCGGCGGTGAAGCGTTACGAAGCCGAACTGCAGAGCTATCTTGATAATTCGCGGCCGGAAATCCTCGAGGGCATTCGCGAGCGCAAGGTTCTGGACGATGAAATGAAGACCGCGCTTGACGGTGCACTGGAAGAATTCCGCGGAGTTTTTTCGGGCTAGGACGATGGTCAGCCTGAAGGTCATACGAAAGCGGATCACCTCGGTCCGCAACACCCAGCAGATCACCCGCGCCATGAAAATGGTCGCCGCTGCCAAGTTGCGGAGGGCCCAGGAGCGCGTGGAAGGGGCGAGGCCTTACGCCGCGAAGCTATCCGAGCTGCTGGGTGTGGTGGCGTCGCGCGCGCCCGCCCGGCGCCATCCACTACTGGGCAGGGGCAGCGATTCGCCGCCCCACGTCGTTGTTCTCAGCTCTGACCGGGGCCTCTGTGGCGGATACAACACCAACGTCAACAAGACCGCGGAGCGGTTTCTTGAAAGCGAAGAGGGGCGGGGCGCCCGTCTGACGATTTGCGGTCGCCGGGGCAACGACTTCTTCAAGCTGCGCGAGAATCCGATCGACGTGGTTCACGAGAGCCGAGCTGGAGGGCTCGATGGTGCCCTGGCACAAGAAGTCGCGTCGGACGTGACCAGGAGGTTCGTGGACGGTGAGGCGGGATCGGTGTACCTGGTATTTAGCAGGTTCCGGTCGGCGGTATCGCAAGAACCCGTCGTAGAGAAGATCCTGCCGATTCACCCTCCCGGCGGGACGGGTGGCCCGCCGCGGGACTTCCTCTTCGAGCCGGACGTGGAGGTGCTTCTCGCGTCGTTGCTGCCGCGCTTCGTGTCGACCCTCGTTTTACAGGCGATGCTCGAAGCTACCGCCAGTGAGCACGGCTCTCGCATGACGGCCATGGATAGCGCGTCGCGCAACGCCTCGGAGATGTTGGACAGTTTGACCCTCCAGATGAACAAAGCGCGGCAGGCTACGATTACTAACGAACTCATGGAAATCATCGGTGGCGCGGAGGCGCTTGGCGGCTAGCGCGGGTTGGCGCGGATCGCGTGAGAGCACAAAGGAGCTGAGTAGGATGGCTAAGGGCAAAATCACCCAGGTGATGGGGGCAGTCGTTGACGTGGAGTTTGCGCCCGGAGAAGTGCCGGCGATTCTCAACGCGTTGCGCACGACCAACGAAGCCGTCAGCCCCGAGCCGGACAATCTCGTGCTCGAGGTGGCCGCACACCTGGGCGAGAACACGGTACGTACCATAGCCATGGATTCCTCTGAGGGCTTGGTCAGGGGGACCCGGGTAACCGACACCGGGCAGCCAATCACGACTCCGGTCGGTGAAAAGGTGCTCGGCCGTATCCTCAACGTGATCGGGGAACCGGTCGATGGTGGCGGGCCGGTCGTTACCGACGAGCGCATGCCCATACACAGGGCGGCACCGGAGTACACCGAACAGTCGACCGCCGTGGAGAATTTCGAGACCGGCATCAAGGTTGTCGACCTGCTCTGCCCTTACGCAAAAGGAGGCAAGATCGGCCTGTTTGGTGGTGCCGGCGTCGGCAAGACCGTGATCATCATGGAGCTGATCAATAACCTTGCCCAAGAACACGGGGGGTATTCGGTGTTCGGGGGGGTGGGTGAACGCACGCGCGAGGGTAACGATCTTTGGGTGGAGATGAAGGAATCTGGGGTCATCGACAAAACCGCCCTGATCTATGGGCAGATGAACGAGCCACCCGGAGCCCGTGCGCGTGTGGCGCTCACGGCCCTCACTTGCTGCGAATACTTCCGCGACGTCGAAGGGAAGGACGTATTGCTGTTCGTCGACAACATATTCCGCTTTACGCAGGCGAACTCGGAGGTATCGGCTCTCCTCGGTCGCATGCCGTCGGCGGTGGGATACCAGCCTACGTTGGCGACTGACCTCGGCGTGATGCAGGAACGAATTACGACGACTACTAAAGGTTCGATCACGTCGGTTCAGGCCATCTACGTCCCCGCCGATGATCTCACCGATCCGGCACCCGCGACGACGTTTTCCCACCTCGACGCGACAACGGTGCTGTCGCGGCAGATAGCCGAACTCGGTATTTATCCCGCTGTCGATCCGCTGGACTCCACTTCGCGGATCCTCGATCCCAACGTCGTGGGCGAGGAACACTACGAGGTCGCGCGTGCGGTGCAGGAAGTACTTCAGCGCTACAAGGACCTGCAGGACATTATCGCGATTCTCGGCATGGACGAGCTTTCCGAAGAAGACAAAGCCATCGTGGCGCGTGCGCGCAAGATACAGCGCTTTCTCTCTCAACCTTTTCACGTCGCGGAGGCATTTACAGGAACGCCGGGGGTATACGTGAAACTCGAGGATACCATACGGGGATTCAAGGCCGTCGTTGCTGGTGAGCACGATGATCTCCCGGAACAGGCCTTCTACATGGTCGGAACCATCGACGAAGCTCGCGAGAAAGCGGCCAAGATGGCTGCCTGAGTGTACTGATGCGTCTGCGTGTTATCACCCCCGAGAAAGTGCTGTGTGCGGTCGAGGTCTCGGAGCTCACCGCGCCGGGGATCGCGGGCGAGTTCGGCGTCTTGGCCGAACACGTTTCCTTTCTCGGCGGTCTCGATGTCGGGGTACTCGACTACGTCAGCGACGGGGAATCCCGACGGATCGTCGTCTACGGTGGCTACGCGGAAGTCGAAGGCGACGAGGTGACGGTGCTCGCCGATGAGGCCGAGCTTGCCGAAGAGATAGACTCTGCTCAGGCGAAGGGTCTGCTCGCCGACGCTCAGCGCGAGCTGGCAGCCTGTGAGGGGGGGGCGGAGGATGTCGACGTCCTTCTCGCGAAGCTCGCTCGGGCCGAAGCGCGCGTGGCGGCCCTGTCCTGAGAGCGGGACGCCGCGACCCAGACTAGGGGCTTCATTAATAGAGCTATAACATCTATGATCTAGGGGCCGCAGATGAGCACGCAGGGTCCCAAGAACCGGCTGGCCAGAGAGCCGAGCCTCTACCTCCGGCAGCACGCCAGCAACCCGGTCGATTGGTTTCCCTGGGGAGAAGAGGCCCTGTCCGAGGCCATCAGCCGAGACCGGCCGATACTTCTCAGCGTAGGCTACTCTGCCTGCCACTGGTGCCACGTCATGGCGAGGGAGTCCTTCGAGAACGCCGACACCGCGGCTCTCATGAACGAGCTCTTCGTCTGCATCAAGGTAGACCGCGAAGAGAGGCCAGACCTGGACGCCCTCTACATGAAGGCCCTCCAGGCGATGACCGGGGGCGGGGGCTGGCCGATGACGGTTTTTCTCACCCCTGACCGCCGGCCGTTCTACGCGGGAACCTACTTCCCTCCGGTGGACCGTGGACGGATGCCGGCTTTCCGCCGCGTTCTCGAGGGCGTGGCCGGGGCCTTCCGCGAACAGCGGGACAAGGTGGAAGCTTCCGCCGCCAAGGTTGTCGCGGTTTTGAGCAACGACGTGCTGGCGCCCGAGCCTCCGCTCGCCGTTGAGGAACCCCGCTTCGAGCGTGCCGCTTCGAGCCTCGAGGGGATGATGGACGAGGAGCACGGCGGGTTTGGGACTACGCCGAAGTTTCCGGCCTGTCACGCGTTGACGTTCTTGCTGGCGAGACAAGCCCGCGATCCGCGCCCCCGGCGCGGCCGACTGCTTCGCACGACCCTGGACGCAATGGCCAACGGCGGGCTGTTCGATCACGTCGGTGGGGGTTTCCACCGCTACTCGGTTGACCGCCAGTGGTCGGTGCCTCACTTCGAGAAGATGCTCTACGACCAGGCCCTTCTCGCGAGGCTCTACGCGGACGCTTGGTGTCTGTTCCACGAGCAGAGGTATCGTCGAGTTGCGGAGCAGGTGCTCGACTACGTCGCCCGGGAAATGGTCTCGGCGGAGGGGGGCTTTTGCGCAACCCAGGACGCCGACAGTGAAGGCATAGAAGGAAAGTACTTCTTGTGGACGCCCGAGCAGATCGGGCGCGCTGTGGGCGACGACGCCAAAGTGGTTTGCCACTTTTTCGGCGTCAGTGGCGACGGCAATTTCGATGGGGGAAACGTGCTGCACCGCTGGTCGGATTTTGAGACCACCGGGCGCGTGTTTGGCCTCCAGGCAGCTGAAGTGGAGAAGGTTGTCAATCGGGCCTGCGCGATGATGGCCGACCAACGAAGGGAGCGCGTTGCTCCGACTCGAGACGACAAAGTCCTGGCGGATTGGAACGGCCTCATGATCGGTTCGATGGCCCATGTGGGGCGCCTGTTGGGACGTTCCGATCTGCTCGCTGTGGCTTCGGGCGCGGCGGACTTCATCCGGCGTAGGATGACCGAAGGGTCGGGCTTGTTGCATTTCTTCGGTGAGGGCCGTTCAAGAGTGACCGCGTTCCTGGGCGACTACGCTTTCTTTGGACGCGGTTGCCTGGAGCTGTTCATGGCGACGGGAGACAAGAGCGCCTTCGACTCGGCGGTCTTTTGTGGCCAGAGATTGATAGCGAACTTCGAGGATCCGGGGGGAGGGTTCTTCGATTGCGCCGGAAACAACGCGGATCTGCTCGTGCGTACCCGGGAAGCGGAAGACGGAGCCGTGCCGTCGGCTAACGCGGTGGCCGCGGAGCTCTTGCTCAGACTCAATCAGCTGACCGCCGACGACGGTTACCGACGGGCGGGCGAAGCGGCGCTGGAGGTCCTTGAGCCCCGCGCGCTGTCCCACCCCTACTCTGGCGGGCAGCTGCTCTACCTCGCCGATTGTTATAGTCAGGGCTTTCCCTGCGTGATCGTCGTAGGTGAGGACGAAGCCGCCGCCGAAGGCAGGGAGGGTTTGGTGGCCGCGGCGTTGAGGGAACCGCTTCCGGGCCTGTCGGTCTTTTCGTTGCCGCGGGCGCGAGCCGAAGACTGGCTCCCAGTGGCGTTTCACGGTAAAACGGTAAATGGGGAGCCACCGGTGGCGTATCTTTGTGTGGGTTCGTCTTGTGAGGCTCCGATCACAGGGGCCAGGAAACTTCGGGACCGTCTGCGCGAACTCCGGGTTTCGTAACCCCACGGGTCCCAACCGGCTAAGCTAAGGATTGAAACCTTCTGACAAGGGAGTAGGCGCTCGCCAGCTTACCTGGACGCTGGCTTGGGCCGTCGTGTTCTGCGACATCGGGACGTCGGTCTACTACGTACCCGGCATACTTTACGGGATGGTCGGCAACCTGGCGCCGTTCTTCGTCATCCTCACGGCCATCGGCTTCGTGCTCATCTCGATAAAGTACATAGAAATCGTTGCCCGCACTCCGGGTGGTGGAGGCGTCGTCGCTGTCGGCGACATGGCCTTCGGAGAGAGGATAGGCGCGTTGGGCGGGATGTTCATTACCGTCGATTTCTTCCTGACCTGTGCGATTTCTTCGGTATCGGGTTTCTACTACCTCTCGAGCGTCATTCCCAGCATTGAAGCCAACGTTCCGGCTTACGCCTGCGTCGGGCTGATGATGCTCGCGGCGGTGAACATCGTCGGTGTGAGGGAAAGCGCGAGGCTGTCGCTGGTAATGGCCATGGCGGCTTTTGTTACCAACATGGCGGTCCTTTTTTTCATGGTCGCCAAGCTCAGTCCGGCGGACTGGGTAGAGCTGTTCTCTTTGTTCGACGGCGTAGGCCAGCTGAGTTTCCGGGAACTGCTCGTCGGTTTCGGTGCGGCGTGGCTGGCGTTCTCCGGGCTGGAGAGCATCAGCCAGCTGGCGCCGGCCATGCGCCAGCCGATCAAGCGAACCGCCGCGTTCGCCATGATAGGCGTGATCATCACCATTCTGCTGACGTCGCCCATGCTCACCCTGCTGTCGGTTGCCAAGGTAGGCGCAAACGGGCAAGCCGCCAACAGTGAACGGTTCATTTCTGAACTTGCGGGCCAGACCGGCGTGGCTTTCCTGAGCACGGCGGTGGTATTTACCGCGGCGTCCTTGCTGCTTTTTGCGGCCAACACGGCCATCATCGGGGCCTACCACGTTTTCTTGAAGCTGGCCGAGCTGCACTACGTGCCGCGTCGGCTCATGAAGCGCAACACCCGCTTCAACACGCCGCACGTCGCGATAATATTCGCGACCGCGGTTCCCCTCGCGGTCATCATGCTCAGCGAGGGAGAGATGTCCACACTGGGCGACATGTACGCTTTCGGACTGCTCGGTGCCTTCATAATCGAATCCGGCGGTCTTGATCGGCTTCGTTGGCGGGACGGACAGCGGGGGCTGTCGTTTTGGGTAGGCCTGGCGCCGACCGCCATGGTGGTGGTAGCCTGGCTCGTGAACATAGTCGAGAAACCGTCGGCGACGCTCTTTGGCGGCGGCATAGCGGCTTCCGGAATGATGTACGGCATAGCTCTGCGGGAGGGGTGGATCAAGGAGGCCATACACCAGATTCCAGCCGTGTCGCGCTCGGAACTCGCACGGGCTAGCCGGGGCGAAGCGCACGCCCCGGAGATCATCAAGGAGATCGTGAACCTTCAGATGGCGCAGCAGATCAAGCCGCTCTATAACAGCTCGACCCTGGTTGCCGTCAAGGGAAGCAACGCCCACGTGGTCGCCGAGGCCATCCGGCGGGTAAAGGGCATGGGTGAAACCGCGGTGTACTGCCTGTACGTGGAGGAGTGGCCGGGACTTTTCTATGGTAAGGAGGACCTATTGCCAAGCGACGAAGGGGTAAGGGCGCTGGCGATGGCGGTTCGGCAAGCGTCGAGTGCGGGCGTTGAACTCATCCCGATCTGGACGAGTTCCTTCAGTGTGGCGGAAGGGATGAGCCGGGCTGCCCGCGAGCTGGGGGTCAGCAGTCTCGTAATAGGCGTGTCTCGCCGGTCGCTCACCTACAGGGTGTTCCGAGGCGCGGTCGTGAAAAAACTCTCGCGGATGCTTCCTTCGAGGTGCCGGCTACTGATATGCGACTGATTCGACGGTGGCGGCTGGGAGTGTATTTGGTCGCGGCTGCCGCGTGGCTGGGAGCCATGCCGGCGATTGCCGCCGACACCTCGCCCGAAACGCGTGAGGTCATAACCCACTTCTTCGTGCCGGCGAGTGATCGCGGTTCGCTCGGAACCCAAACCGTTATCGGAAACAGTCGCGCGTACACCGTGAAGACCGGTGACACCTTCCTCGAACTCGCCCGCAAGTTCGACCTCGGTTACAACGAGCTCGTAGCGGGCAACCGAGGGGTAGATCCCTGGGTTCCCCCTGAAGGGAGCACGATAGTGCTGCCGACGGAGTGGATACTGCCCCGGGCTGGCCACAGCGGCATCGTCGTCAACATTCCCGAGATGCGGCTGTACTACTACATGCCGTCACCGCGCAAGGGCGCTAAGTCATCCATGGTCATCACTTACCCTGTAGGGCTGGGGCGGCTGGACTGGCAAACACCGCAGGCAGATTTCCGGATTCGCGGCAAGACGGAAAACCCCACCTGGGTCATACCTGAGTCGATACGGGCGGATCTGGGGAAGTCGGAGAAATCGATACCGGGTGGCCGAGCGGACAATCCGCTCGGCCGGCACAGGATAGAGCTTACGCTACCGTCCTACGCGATACACGGGACCAACCGAAGCTGGGGTGTCGGTATGCAGGTCAGCCACGGCTGCGTTCGCCTATATCCGGAAGACATCGCTGCCTTGTTTCCCCTGGTCTTGGTCGGGAGTCCTGGGCGGTTCACCTACGAACCGGTAAAGATCGGGGTGCGGCGCGGCCGGGTGATGGTGGAGGTTCACGAGGACGTATACGGCCTCGAGCCCTGGCCCTGGCTCAAGGCCCGGGAACTCGTCGAGGAAATGGGACTGGGCGCCTACGTCGATCCGCAGTTACTCGAGGCGGCTGTAGAAGCGGAAAGCGGCATTCCCACGGACGTGAGCTACGTTGAATGGCCGGAGGCCGAACTCGGGGAAGCGCTCGAGTACGACGAGCGAGGCAACCTCATCGAGGACGGGGACAATGGCGAGAATCCGGGGCGCTGAACTCGCCTACCAGCGGGTACTGACGCTGAGCCCGAAGTGTCGGACGGTCACGCTGGAGCGCAGCTCGAGGAGGGGAAGGGTTTCGATGCCGAGTATTTCACGACCGCTTTCGGAGATCGTGCCCGTGATGAGATTGAGCCGGTCCAGGGGCAGCTGGGAGCCACGCTCGGCGGCACCCGCGATGAGTGCGACGGTAACGATTCCTCGGGTCAAAGGTGAATCCGGGCCGTACTGTTCGCGGCAGGCTTGGGCCGCTTCCGCCGGGGTTTTCGCAAAACCCTGGGCTTCCGAGAATTTCTCCGACTCGCTGGACTGATTCTTCGGGAGCTGGAGCGCAGCCTTCTGGCTGCGCTCGGCCTGAGCAGCCCCGGCGGCTACTAGCACGATGACTAAGGCCGAGAGCCAGCCCCGCCGGCGCCGCTTGCGGGATAGATCTGCCACAGATCAAGCTGAACACGCCAGGCGGCCATGGTCAAGCGTCTTCCTCCGGCCGGTCGCGGGGCTTTCTAGGAGGCTTCCTTCAACTCGGTCTCGGCGAGAGGAGCGTCGGCCATACCGCTTTTCCTGTCCATCAGCGGAACGATGCGCGCCGCATTGCGTCGTATGGGCGCCCGTTGCTGGCGCCACTTCGACAGCCCTTTGCGCAGGTATTCAGGATTGAGACTGAGCACCTCGCAGATATTCTCGTAGGAGAAGGACCACTCCCGCTCTGGAGACTCGATCCAGGCAGAGGCATCGTCGAAGAGCAGGCGCCCCTTGGGATCACGGGCAAGTGCGTATTTTTGGTAACATTCGACCGCATCCTGAAGTACGGCGAGCATCAGGCGGCGCTCGCGCACGAGTCCCCCCTCACGCGCGAAAGCGGCGAAAAATTGAGCCGGCAGCAGGGTATCGGGCTCGAAAAGATTAACGAAACGGTCAGCCATTAGCTAGAACCTCCACGGCATAAATAGACTGTTACAAACTGTGCATTCCCGGAGCTGGTCATGCTGCACGGCGTCATTAAATATCAAAGGCGGCATCAAGGAAAGATAAAACCCTATAAAATATTTACCACGACACTATAAGAACTCTTAATAGCCCCCTGCGGCTTGCCCTGCCTGTATCTTAAACCGGCTTTATATTCGGGCTGTATTTCCATCAGGGCGTCTTTACTATGACGTCCGAAACGAAGAAATAATCAGGTTCTGTTGCTCTTTCGTGACCCCTAACGATGGGCCAGACCCAGAGAGGAATGGTTTCGCTCCGCCGACACCACTAGCTATGTAATATCTTCCCCAACCGCGGAGAATAAACCACCTTTTGGCCCGGTGTGTCAACAGGATTGCGCACAGTCGTTCGAACCGGCAGCAAATTTCTCGGCCGAGGCCATCGGTGGGGGCGCGAAAGGGGGTTGTCGGCTGGCAGTGCCCGGAAATGGCCGCGTAGCGGCCGGGGGCGGCGCTCAGGGCTGGTAGCAGGCGTATCGCACGAGCTGGTCGACCTCTCCGCCCCAGGGGCCTTCCCACAGCTCAATGATACGTTCGGCCGGGCAGACTCCTCGGCCGAGCTCGTCTTGGAGTCTGTCGAGGTAGCGTGATTCATCCTCGCCCTGAGCGTCGAGGCAAGCCTGCTTGACCAGGCCGGCCCGCGAAATCGAGGTCAGCTCGACTACGTAGTCGAGCATAGCAAAACGGCCAACGCGGTAGGCGAGGGCGCTAACGGCGGCGCCCTCGAGCAGCCGGGCTAGCTCGTCGAGGGGCCAGGTCGACACCGCTTCCCAGGCGGCGTCGAGGGCGGCATCGTCGTAGAGAAGGCCCTTCATGAAAGCCGGAATTGCGAGCATGAGCTGCGGCGGCTGAGAGTCCGCGGAACGGGTTTCGATGTAGGTTTTCAGGCGGACTTCGGGAAAGATGGTCGTGAGGTGATGATGCCAGTCGGCCATGGTCGCGCGCTCGCCTTCGTAACCGGCCTGCAGGAATTTTCGAAAAGTCAGTCCCTGCGTCACGATCAGGCGGTCCCCTCGGGGAATGAAGTACATGGGTACGTCGAGCGCGTACTGCGTGTAGGCGCCGAAGAGGTTGTCGGTGTCGAAAACGAAGGGGAGCACGCCGCAACGGGCCGGGTCCGTATCGGTCCAGACGTGGGCCCTATAACTACGGTATCCCGTTGGCCGGCCGTCAATGACCGGCGAGTTGGCAGACATAGCGACAAGGGCGGGTGCGAGTGCCATCGCCAGGCGCATCTTGCGGGAAGCGTCCCTTTCGTCGCTGTAGTCGAAGTTAGCTTGGACGGTAGCGGTCTGTTGCATCATTCGATGGCCGAGAAGGCCAGACCGCCGCATCGCCTCGCGCATGATGTCGTAACGGCCCTTGGGCATCCACGGCATGCGCTCCAAAGAGGTCTTCGGCGTGGCGCCGAGGGCGAGAAAGGAGAGACCCATCTCTTGGCCGAGCCGTGTAATTTCAGCTACGTGTCGCTTGAGTTCGTCGTCGGCGCAATGCAAGGAGTCGCATACCTCGCCCGATAGTTCGAACTGGCCGCCGGGCTCCAGCGTGATCGAGGCTGTGCCGTCGCGCAGAGCAATGAGCTTGCCGTTCTCGTACACCGGCGACCAGGAATAAAGCTCGAGCATACGCGCGAGCAAACTGCCTATGCCGCGCGTTCCGTCGTACTCTACAGCCTCTCCCGTGCTGCTGTAGACGACGGGCTTCTCGTACTCTACGCCCACTTTCCAGTCTTTGCGCGGCTTGCAGCCGCCGTGAAAGTAGGCTTCGAGTTCGTCGATGGAGGCTATGGCCTCCGGAAACCCAGAATCGGAACTTCCATCACACACGGCGTGGTGTCAGCGCTCTCGGCCACAGCCCGCACAGAAACGGTCGCCTTCGTGGAATTCGCGGCCACAGTTTCGACAGAATCGGGCGGGCGCGGAACTCGTCTCTCGCGCAGGGCCATCGGAAAGCAAATCGAGCTCGCGCATGGCGTTGATCGCACGGTCCTCGTAAACCGAGCGCAGGGTTAGGTAGTCCGCTTCGGTGAGCTTGCCCGTGGCCTGGTCGAACTCTGCCTCGTGTATCGCGGTGATCGCTATGGACTTTTCCCGCTCCCATCTTTCCGCGGGGAGCACCGAGACGGCTTCGATATCCGGGTCGACGTCGAGCATGAAAGGCCGCGCTATCACCGCGGCGACGGAAACTACGATGATCAATGCCGCAAGAGAAATCATCTGTCACCGGCGCGAAGTTCGTCCTCTAGCTGCCTTCGCATATCGCTGTCGGCTTCGGAAGGCGGATCGCCCGGAGCCCCGGCCATCGGTTCATCCTGGCTCCCCCTTGACGCCATCTGGTGCCGCAAGAGCATACCGACGCCCATGGCTCCAAACAACAGAACGAGGTAGGGTATGATCCACGCGAGCAGGTTGAAGCCTGTTCGCGTGGGAGAGGAAAGGATCTTCTCGCCGAAGGTCCGGGCGTAACGACGGAGGATCTCTTCACCACTCTGGCCAGCCGCCAGCGATCGAGCGATATCCTCCTTGATAGGAATGGCCGAGTTACACTGCAGGTGGTTACAGGTGTGTACGGTGAGGCCGCAGCCGCACTGGCAGGTGAGGCTCTCTTCGATTCCGCTCTGAGAGAGTTGAGCCAGCACCGGCGTCGAACAAAGAAGCAGCACCACGGTCGCCGACGGCAGTAGCCTGTTCACGCGCGCTCCCTGCCGGTCGCGATTGCCGCGCGACTTCGTTCCCTCTGCATCGCCGTTCGGGTTGGCATAACGGCGATCGCCGTGCCGATTACGAGCACTACCCCGCCGAGCCAGAGCCAGGCTACCAAGGGGTTAACGTAGCCCTGGAAGGTTACGGTTTCCCCTTCTCCGAGATTACCGAGGATAACGTAAAGGTCTTCCTTGAGGTTGGAGCGGTACGCGACCTCGGTAGCTGGCTGTTCCGGCTTCTTGTAGAAGCGTTTCTCTGGCTGCAGCGTGTCGACGGGGACCGCGTCCCTCGATACAGATAAATTCGCGATGATTCGGTCGAGGTGGTCGTCGCTGTCGAAGCGGAGGCTGTTGTACCTGAGCGTATAGTCGCCGACCGTGAAGGAGTCGCCGGGGGAAACGGTGTGGGTTTCCTCGACCCGGTACACCGACGACATGGTTATGCCGAGGAACATGAACACCACGCCGAGATGGATTACGTAGCCGCCGTAACGGCGCTGGTTCTTTACCATCAAACCCAGCAGCCCGGCGGCGTAGGACTTGCCGGTCATCGCTGCACGAGCCGCGGCGCCACGGTGAAATTCGGCCACGATGGTGTAGGTTACGAAAACCGAAAGTGAGATCACCAGCAGGGCGGACAGGGAGTGCACGCCAGCGATCAGCGAACCGAGTCCGGTGAGCAGGCCGAGAAGACTAGGCCAGAGGAAATGTTTCTTGAGGTTGTCCAGTGACGCTCTTCGCCAGGCGATCACCGGCCCGACCCCCATCAGGAAGAGCAGGGCGATGCCGAGCGGGGCGTTGACACTGTTGAAAAACGGCGGCCCTACGGTGATCTTCACCCCTCGTACCCATTCGGAGAGTACCGGGAAGATCGTTCCCCACAGGGTCGCGAACGCTATACCCACAAACAGCAGGTTGTTGAAGAGAAAGGTCGATTCGCGGGAGACGAACGAATCGAGTTGATGTCTGGGTCTGAGCGCGTCCAGTCTGGAGACCAGCAGTCCGACCGACACCAGAAGAGTCAGGGCAAGAAAAGCCATGAAGTAAGGGCCGAGTCCCGATTGCGTGAACGAATGAACCGACGATATGACGCCGCTGCGGGTAAGAAAAGTTCCGAAGATTGTTAGTGCGAAAGTCATGATGAGCAGGGACAGGTTCCAGACCTTGAGCATGTCCTTGCGTTCTTGGACCATCACCGAGTGCAGGTAAGCGGTTCCCGTCAGCCAGGGCATGAAGGCCGCGTTTTCTACCGGGTCCCATGCCCAGTAGCCCCCCCAGCCGAGCACCTCGTAGGCCCAGCGCGCTCCGAAGAGGTTCCCGAGAGATAGAAAAAACCACGCGAGCAGCACCCACCGCCTCGTGGTCCGGATCCAGAGGTCATCGAGGCGCCCGGTGACGAGCGCCGCTATCGCGAACGCGAACGGGATCGTCCAGCTGACGTAGCCGAGATACAGAGAGGGTGGGTGAATGGACATCCAATAGTTCTGGAGAAGGGGGTTGAGGTCGGTGCCGTCGGCGGGCACGACGGCGAGCGTGGCGAAGGGCGGGGTGAGGAAAACGAGGAGCGAAATGAAAAACACGGCCACCGTCATGACGGTCGCCGTTACGAACGGCATCAGCTCCCGGTTGCGGGCACGGTTCTGCCACAAGACCACTCCGAACAGGGCCAGCAGTATGAAGGCCCAGAAGAGCAAGGATCCCTCCATTCCGCCCCAGAGGGAAGCTATTCGATACTGCAAGGGTAGAGTCGTACTCGAATAACTAGCGACGTACTTGATGCTGAAGTCGTGAGTGATCAGAGCATGGAGCATCACCACCACCGCTATAGCGATCATCGCCAAGGTGGTCCACGACGCGTGCTCCGCGCTCAGTATGAAGTCCCGCCTGCGTTTGATTCCGCCGTAGACCGAGGCGACTACCGCATAGGCTGACGCCGCGAGAGCCATCCACAGGCTCAGGTTGGCGATCGTGATCATTGCGGGTCAGGCTGGGCTTGTTCCGCCTGGTACTTCGATGGGCAGCTGGTAAGGATCGTGGAGGCTTCGAAAGTCCCCCCAGGAACAAAGGGGCCCTCAACGACGACGTCCCGGCCTTCGGCGAACATATCCGGTAACAGGCCATTGTAGTGGACCTCGATCGTGCCGTCAGCTTCGATGTCGTCGATGGCAAAATACAAGTCGGTCTTGGACTGGTTCCAGCGCACACTGCCGGGAGCCACGCGACCCGCCACGCGAACCCTCGAACCGGCGAAGGCCTTTCCCGAGGACAGGTACTCACCGACCGTTATCATGTACATTCTCGTCTGGTCGACGGCGGTGAATATTAGAAAAGCGACGGTCGCTACTATCAGGCCTATGCCGATTATGAATTTATACTCTTTTTTCATTCAAGAACACCACCCGGGACCGCCGCCAGGCTAGACGGGATTTGGTGGGCTGCCAAACGCCCGTGGTCCGTGGCCGGGCTCCTATCGGGGATCGTCCTCGCTTTGTGGCTCGGGATCGGTTTCAGAGCGGTCCGGTAGCCGGTAGCTCCCGTCGAGCCAGTGACTGAGGTCAATCAGCCGACATCGGCTGGAGCAGAAAGGCAGGCAGCCACTAGAATCCTCCTGGATTGCTCTCTTGCAGGTCGGGCAAATTCTTTCCAACTCTGCCATCGAAGTGGAGCGGGTGACCGGGCTCGAACCGGCGACGTCCAGCTTGGGAAGCTGGCATTC
>JBHHVL010000010.1:0-65843 GCA_046754245.1 Binatia bacterium
CGGGGCTCGGGCTTGCGCGCGCCTACTTCGCTGGAGTCTACGACTACGTCGAACAATCCGTCGAGTTCCGGGATGCTGGTCCAATCCTGACGCCACTCGGCGACGTTGTTGGTGAGCAACGCGGTTGGCATGCGGGCCTTCAGGCGTCGTATGGCTCCCACGAGCTCGGGCCTCAGGACCGAGCCGTTGCCCATGGGCTTGGGGTCGCCGAGAAACGACTCGGCGAGTTCCGCGGTTATCACACCGCCCGCAGCCGATACGCCCTCCTGCAGTATCCCGATGAACCCCCGGTAGCTTATCTCACCACGTTCGAGGGCCGCCCATGCACCGGAGTTACCGAAAATCTCTCGTCTCAGCGATTCCCACTTTTCCGGGGCCAGCCCGGTGCGATGACCGAAGGCTCGCACGGCCGCCGGTCCGCCGCCTTCGAGCAACACACCCCCGAGGTCGAAGACCGAGGCCTTGATGCGAGACGGTTGTAGTGGTTCCAGCAGGGCAGGCACGGCGGCCGATTGTCACAGAAAACCGCCAGTCACGCTAGTAGCGGTTGCCCATCCGGCCAGGTGGATTCGTCCCCTCAAGGGATGGCCGCCGGCAGCCGCTGCACCGTCCACAGTAGACCGACCGCCACGATCAACCAGGATAAGATCAGGCGCACCGGTCTTTCCCGCTTGCCGGACATCGAAAGCCTGAGCAGCGGCACCACTAGCGATACGACGACCAGCTGACCGGCTTCTACCCCGAGGTTGAACGAAAACAGCGGGACGAAGAAGTTGGTCGGTGGGAGCCCGGTTTCCTTGAGTATGCCGGCAAATCCGAATCCATGGACGAGCCCGAACAAAAAGGTTACCACCCAGCGGTGATCGCTTGCCCCCCTGACGATGTTTTCGGCCGCCACGTAGACGATACTCAGCGCTATCGCTACTTCGACCGCGGCGGGGTCGAGGCTTATGAGGTCCAGTGTCGCAAGGCTCAGTGTGATGCTGTGGGCCAGGGTGAAGGAAGTTACGATTCCCGCGAGCCGCCCGAGTGACCCGCCGAGCAGGAGCAAGGCCAGCAGGAACAGGAGGTGGTCGTATCCGGACCATATGTGTTCGACTCCCAACTCGAAAAACCCGCTGAAAAGGCCCCGGCTGACCTCCGTCGTTTCCATTCCGACGGTCATGAGGTTGTTGCTACGGGTGAAGACGTAGCTCCTGGTTCCGTCCGGCATGCGCAGGGACACGACGTTCTCGTAGGAAGGGAGCGCTTCGTCGAAGAGCGTGAACTCCACCCGCAGACCTTCCACGTCCTTGCTGCAGCGGTAGGATACGATCAGCTCCAGGTCGAGGTTGGAATCCGGACCGATGACGTTTTCGATGGAAGGCTCGCAAGGGCCCGAACGGCTCTCCACGGTGAGATCCCGTCTCAGCCAGTCCAGCACGCGGCCCTCATTGGCCAGCAGCTCTTGGCGAGTGGGCCTGCCCGGTAGGCGGGCTTTGAGCTCTGGCACGAGGTGGGCGGCGAACTTGAGACGGTAGTAGACCGTGGCGCCTTCGACGACGACGTCCGAATAGCTGATGCTGCCGAGGTGGGACCATCCCTTGAAGGGGAAGAACACCACCACGAGCAGGAGGGCGCATGAGGCCGAGGCGACGCGAAGGAACCTGGCCATACTCGAACATTCTAGCCGCAGGGCAGACCGGCCTCCACGAGACCGGCTGTCTGGGTTGCGATTTCCCAAGGGGCGAGCGCTCCGCGGTCAGACGGCGTGGAGCTTGCGCTCCGCCACCTTCTGTGGACGTTCGATCGCTCTCTTGGCGTCGCGATAGCCGGCCGCGATCAGTCTCGTCGCTTTTTCCGGATAGGAGTTGAAAAGGCCCCCCAGGCTGAAGCCGCTGAGGTCTTCCCCGGGTTCGATGACGGTGACAGGAGTGCCGTGGAAAAATCCCCCGTCGAGCCTGGTGTGGATCCGGCCGGTATTGCCGATCGTGCGGAAGAGCACGTCGAGGACGCGCCGGAGATAGGCGATACGGCTCTTGAACGGACCGTGGTAAGGAAGCTGGCTGCTGATCGGGGCGATGATGAAGATCTCGGTTGCTTGTACCTCGAGCGTGTAACCCAGGGGCACGTTCCAAGCGAGCCCTCCATCGATGTAGTCGTTACCACGGAAACGAATCGGAGGAAAAAGAGGCGGTATGGAATAACCGGCCCTGGCGATGGTGCGAAGCTCTCGCCAGTCGCGGCACTGGTGGTTCGACCACATCTCACCCCGGCCCCGCGACAGATTGAGGAGGATGAACTGCAGATCTAGACGGCTCTCGAGTAGTTTGGGGAAGTCCATGAACTCCTCAAGGCTCGAGGCGAGTCGATCGATCGACGACAAGGACAGACCAGTGATCGGATTGTCTTTCCACGTGGGAGAGAAAACGTGGGACAGCGCGCGGAAGTTGGTCCAGGCCTCCTCCAGCGCCGGCACGCCACCGGTGCCGTACACGCAGGCGTTGATGACACCGATCGAACTACAGATGAGGACGTCAGGTTTTATACCTGTCTCTTCCAGGTACTTCAGCGCCCCAACCTGATGAGCGCCGAGTGCCGCCCCGCCACCGAGCACGAAGGCGCGACGCCTTTCGGTGCCGCGGTTCCTTGTCGGTTCGTGAACGGTCAAAGGAAAATACTCCGCCTTTTGGCCAGTCCCCTCCTGAGCATTTCTTGTACAGTCGATCTTACCTCGCGGACCTTCTCTTCGATGACGTCGTCTTCGTCGTTGGGGTCACCCTCGAAGAACATGGGTTGGCCAAATTCGAGGTAGTAGCGCACAGGCAGAGGTATCATCCCTAGCGGGCCGAGCCAAGGCCACGTAAGGGTAATGGGGAAAGCCGGCATGCCGAACATCGAACCCACCTTCTTGAGGTTGGCGATACCCGGGGCCTGCTCCTCGGAGCCGACCACGGCAAAAGGAACGATCGGGCTGCCGGTTTCAAGAGCGAGTCGCATGAAACCGGAACCGAATTCCTGCAGCTGGTAGGCTTCGGCGTAGACCTTGTTCATACCCCGCACGCCTTCAGGGAAAGCGAGCACGCACTCTTCGTTGCGCAGCATGTCGGCGCAGGTGCGAGGCGTTCCGACCGAGCTGCCCATGCGGTCGAGAAAGACGTTGATCCAGGGCAGCGTTCCCAGCCAGTATTCTCCCATTCCACGCGCGAGCCGCGGTGGCTCTGCGTCGAGAATCAGCGTGGCCGCAACCACCATGCCGTCGAAGGCTACCTGACCCGCGTGGTTGCCGATGAGCAGCATGCGCCCGCCGGGAAGGTTTTCCAGACCCTCGATGATCGTGCGGAAGTAGTAACGATGCAGGAACGCCGGCGCGAGCATGCCCGCTTTTAGTACCTCTGGGTTATAGCCCCAGGGGTCGTAGCCGTAGTCGTTCAGCTCGGCGGGAATGCGGTTTATACGTTCGCTCAGCTCTTCGGCGAGGCCGGACCCGGGGAGGCCGACGTTGGAGACCGCGGACGCGGCACGGGCGAGATAGTCGACGATGCTCATCCGGCGACGCTCGCGAATATATCTTCGAGTGAAAACAGGGGTTGAAAACCGGTGGCTTCGACAAACCTACTGCCGTCTACCGTACAGGGGTACTTGATGAACCCCACGGCGTCCGGCGGAAACTGGTAGATCCGAAACCTGAAGAGTTCTTGTATCAGCAGGTGAGCCACCGGCTCCGGGACCGAAAGACGCCGCTTGCCTATGGCGTGGATAGCCGTTTTCAGAGGTACGGCACCGGGACCGACCACGTTGTATACTCCTCTGAGTTCTCTTTTCACGGCGAGTGTGAGAGCCTCCGCGACGTCTTCTTCGTGGATGAACTGCATCATCGGGTTGAAGCCGGACACCGTGGGAACGAGGTCGAGCTTGAGGTAGCCTCCGATGGCGCTGTGGACATAGTAACCGAGTGTATTCACGGGCCGTAGTATCGACGTCGCTATGTCCGGGTAGCGCCACAGAAAGGTCGATACGAGACCTTCGACTTCCGCGAGGTCTCGCATCTCCGGAAAGTTCCGGGAGACGTTCAGGGAGCAGTCCTCGTCCATGTACATCGGATTGTTGGCGAAGGCACCGTATACGTAGGAGCTCGAAAGGATGACCAGCTGTTTGACACCGTACTGCGCGCAGAGATCAAGAAGCCTACGGGTCCCCTCGACGTTCACTTCGTGTCTCAGCTGGGTTCCGCCACGGAAGTGTCGCACGAACGCGAGGTGTACCACGGCATCCGGGCGTTCGACACGCAGAACGTTTTCGAAGCGTTTCTTGCGTAGATCCATTCTGCGTACGTCGATGTATTCGGGTGCCCCTTCCCAGGGTATGCGGTCGACGCCTATGATACGCCATGATTCGGCGAGGCGCTTGGCGAGTAGGCGACCCTGCCCGCCAGAAATGCCCGTGATGAGAAGCTTTTTCATCAAGCTTGTATTTATTACAGAAGTCCCGTCTAACGGAAACGCGTACGATAAAGGCATACTACAGTGGCGGATCGTGTGAAACGCTTCGAGGGATGTTTGACCGGATTGGTGGTCGGCGATGCCCTGGGCCAGAAGCTTACCGGACAAAGTACGGTTGCGATCTCGACGCGCTACGGTGACCGACCTGACCTCGGGGGTGTCGAGCCCGACCGTTACGGTGCGTCGAGCCAGATGGCCATGGCGATCGCTTCTTCGCTGGCCGAATGTTCGGGTTTTGACGGAGCGGACATGGCTTCGCGATTGCTTGGCGCGTACGACCCCTCCCGGGATTACGGCAAGGGTACGAAGGCCGCCCTGCGGCGGCTGGACGACGGTGCCGGGTGGTTCGAGGCGGGGGCAGTAGGGGGCGGTCGTGAGAATTTCGGGAACGGTGCGGCGTCGCGTTCGGCTCCCATAGGTCTGCTCTACGGCCACGACACGGATACGCTGCGCTGGGTCGCCGAAGAGAGCGCGGGCATAACCCACCAGCACGCCCTGGCGACCGAGGGGGCGGTGCTATGCGCGCTGGCAGTCGCCTTGGCGATAGCGGCAGAGGGCAAGGACATTTCCGGCGCCGGTTTCTTGGCCGCGCTGCGGGAGGAAACCCAGATGAGGGAGTTTGGATCGCGCCTGGAGACCGCGACTGCGATGGCCGGGCGTTGCCCGGGCGCCACAGAGGTCGTTGAGAGGTTGGGCAACAACGCCACCGCTCTTGGCTCGGTGGTCACCGCTATCTGGTGTTTCGCGGAACATCCCGCGAGCTTCGAGAACGCCGTCATCCGCTGTCTTTCCCTCGGGGGCAACGCGGCCGCGCGGACGGCAATGACGGGCGCCATCGCCGGTGCGTACCTCGGGATAGACGCGCTTCCGCCACGCTGGCTCGAGTCGCTTCGATGGGAAGCCCTGAGTCGCGGCACCATCGAGCGGCTTGCTGCGCGACTGCAAGCCGAAGCAGAGACGCTCGGTATCAACCCTTGAGCTTGTTGCGCCAGCCAGAGCGGAACAAGAGGTTGAGCGTACGGCGGAGCACTTTCGACATTCCCCTCGGGGTCGGGTACCAGACCAATTCCTTGTTGGCACCGAAGCGGTCGACGATTATGGTCTGTTGGTCACAGTACTTTCGTATGCCCTCTTCCCCGTGGCGTCTTCCGAGGCCCGACTCTTTGATTCCCCCCATAGGGACTTCCGGAATCAACATGTGTATCATGTGGTCGTTGACGCATACGGCACCTGCTTCTATGCGGCGGGCGATGTTCATCGCCCCGGCCTTGTCGCGAGACCAGACCGAAGCCGAAAGGCCGTAACGGGAGTCGTTGGCGAGTTTCACCGCTTCAGCGTCGTCGCTGACCTTTTGAATCGCGATTACCGGTCCAAAGGTCTCCTCGGACATGATCTCCATGTCGTGGTTGACGTCCACCAACACTGTCGGCTCGTACCAGTAACCGGCGCGGCCCACGATCTTCTTGCCGCCGGCCAGCACCCTCGCCCCGGCAGCTTTGGCGGCTTCGACTTGTCGTTCTACCTTGTCGAGCTGAGGCGGGAAAATCATCGAACCGACGTCTGATTCCTCGTACGGAGCGCCCTGTCTCAGCTCTCCAACCTTCTTGACTACCCGGTCTACGAAGTCGTCGTAGATCTTCTCAACGACGTAGACCCGTTCTATCGATATGCAGACCTGGCCCGCGTTCATGATGCCACCCCACACACAGCCGTTGGCCGCTCGTTCTACGTTGGCGTCGGCGCATACCACCATCGGATCCTTGCCGCCTAGTTCCATGGTCGTGGGCTTGAGTTGCTCACCACACTTTACCTGTATCTTGCGGCCGGTGGCCACGCTGCCGGTGAAGGAAACCATGTCCACGAAATCGACGAGGTCCGAACCGGTTTCGCCGTAGCCGACGACCGCGCTAAGCAGGTTCGGAGGCAGGCCCGACTCTTCTGCAAGCCGGCACCCTAGCAGGGCGGTCAGCGGGGTTACCTCGGAAGGCTTGATCACGACGGCGTTGCCCGCGGCCAGGGCAGGAACGGCCTCGCCGATGGTCAGGGAAAGCGGAAAGTTCCAGGGCGTGATCATGCCGATGACGCCGCGGGGCTTGTAGGTCGTATAGGCCTTCTTGTTCTTGAGGAGATGGGGCGCGACCTGGCGGTCGGCGAGTAGGCGGCCCGCGTTCTTGGCCCAGTATCCTATGCCGTCACAGAGGTATACCAGTTCGTTGCCGTAGACTTCCGCGCGAGGTTTACCGGTTTCCGAGACCACGGTATCGGCTATTTCGTCCTTCGCGTCGACGACGAAGTCGCGAAATCGCCTCAGCATCTTGGCGCGCTGGCTGAAGCTCAGACTGCCCCAGACAGCCTGTGCCTCGCGAGCAAGGGCTACCTGCTGTGCTACCTGCTCGCGCGAGTGCACCGTTACGTTACCCGCTTCTTCCAGCGTGGCCGGACAGCGGATGGTTATTACCTTGTCGCTGGGGCTTTGAATCTCTGCAGCCGTTTCGGCCATGGCACAGGCCTCCGGATAAAGTATTGGCGGGTACGGGGGTACCGGCCTTCAGTGTCAGACGTTATTCGCTGGACGGCGGCGAGTCAACGAAGTCGTGCCCTCGCCAGGACACCGTCTCGCAACGACCGTTCATGGGTAACGGGAGTCAGGGCAAGTCGCCGTTGGGCACGGGCGGTCGCTGCGAGTAGTCGTAGAAACCGAGCTTGGTCTTGCGTCCGAGTTTTCCCTCGGCCACGAGTTTTTCTAGCAAGGGGCTGGGGGCCATGTAGTCCTGGCCGAAACTCTCGAAGAGGTTTCGCGCCATGGCGCACACGATGTCGAGACCGATGTAGTCGGCCAGAGCCAGTGGCCCCATCGGGTGGTTAGCGCCGAGTCGCATGGCGGTGTCGATGCCCCCGATGTCAGCCAGACCCGATTCGAGGCATCGTATGGCGTCCACCATGTACGGGGTCAAGAGTCGGTTAACGATAAAACCGGTTTCGTCCTTCACCAGCACGGGGGTCTTGCCGATGTCCTCCACGAAGGCGATGGCGCGCGCGGTAACCGAGGGGTCGGTGCTCTGGGTTGGCACGACTTCCACCAGCTTCATGACGGTGGGCGGATTGAAAAAGTGCATGCCGATGAAGCGGTCGTCGCAGCCCAGACCGTCTTGCATAGCGGTGATCGAAAGCGTCGAAGTGTTGCTGGCGAGAACGCAGTCGGGTTTCACCATGGAGCAGGCCTCTTTGAAACGCGCTTTCTTGACGTCGATGTCTTCGACTATCGACTCGATGAAAAGATCAGCGTCGGATCCGGCGGCGACGTCATCGCTGAAGGTGATACGCGACAGCACCTTCCCGGCCGCGTCGTCGTCGATCTTGCCCTTGTCGACCAACCTCGCGAGGTTCTTCTCTATGCCGGCCTTGGCCTTGTCCGCTGGACCCGGCGTGGCCTTGATCAGTACGACGTCGACCTCCTGGCTCGCGACGGCCTCGGCTATACCGGCGCCCATCTGACCACCGCCCAATACTGCGACTTTGGAAATTCCCATCACTCGTTTCTCCTCGCCCCCACGACCGCGGTCAGCCGTTCACCCGGTAAATCGGAAACCAGCCGGTGTTGCCTTTGTTGTAATCTTCGAAGAGCCGCGGCACTTCATCGAAGTCGTATACCTTGCCGTCCAGCGGAGGCAGCCAGCCGTGCTTTTCGGCGAAAGCGACCGCGTCCACGCCTTGGCTATAGCGCGCGTAGTGGGTGTGGACGTGCTGATGCCTGGCTATGCATTCGCTGGCGCGCACCAGCTCTATCATCATACCTTCCTTCCAGCCCGCGGTGGTGACGACACCCTGGCGGGCGAGGGCCTTCAGCGTCGCCCGGAAGACCGGAGCACCAACGAAGTCAATGAACACGTTGACCATCTCCCCTCCCGTGATGTCGCGGACCCGTGAGAGGAAGGTTTTTTCAGCGCTGAGGTAGGCCTTGGTGTAGTCCTCATCCTTCTTGAATCTGGCCTTGTCGTAGAACAGCTCAGAGAACTCGCGCCTGTCGACGGGCCGGATCCCGAGAGACTCGATGGTCGCGAGCCTCTCATCCGTGGAGGCGATCTGGGTAGCGTCACAGCCAAAGTGCTTTGCCAAGGCCAGCTCGCCCAGGGTTACACCGCCACCCCAGCCCCAGACGAAAGGCCGCGGGAGTTCCTCTTCGGGGAGCAGGAGGCGAAGCGTGCCGTAGGCCAGTTCCCAGTTCGACCAGGCTGTCACGTAGCGCAACGAGAACGCCGCCCACTGCTGCAGGCCATGGCGCGTGCCGGACGGTAGGGGGATGAGCTGGTGCTGGTGGAAACGGCTGGTCTTTGCCAGCATGCCCACGCTGCCCTCGGCGTCGTAGGCAAAGATCTTGCGAGGGTAGCCGTAGGCGTCCGACTCGCCGTTGCAGAACACGATCGCCTCGTCTCCTTGCTTGACGGTGGTGACCTCCGATCCGATCGCTTCCACCCGCACGACACCCGCGTTACCGATTACCACCCGCTCCTCTCCGCGGGCGAGACAGAGGTCTATGGGCCGCCTCTGCAGGGCGTGCCCCATATTGCCCTCCATGCAGCCAAACAGCGGGGCGACGAGGACGTCTTGGGGGCCGGGTTCGGCGAAGTCGAAGCTCTCTCGTACCAACTCGGCGGTGGTCGGCTTCGCGCCCTTCTCTCCACCGTAGAGCACCCAGGCTTCGGTTTGTACGCTCATCTTACTGCAGCTCTCCCTCGGTCATCATTCACCGTTGCAGCCTGCGCTCTCGCGCCAAAGCGCGCGGAACGTAGCCCAGCACGGCCATTATTACAAGCGTGAGGGGGCTCCGGCCGGTTCCTCAATTGCTCTCCAAGAGGAGCGATGGTAGCTTGAATAAACCTTTACCGGCGCGTACTTGGCGAATCCCGACATGCTCGACCTAAGACTCGAAGAATTCAGTTACGAGGATCTTTACGACCCCAGCCGTCTCGCGGCCCTCGACGGGCTTTTCTGCAGTGAACTCGAGGACCAGCGGGCCGATCTGGGCGCGCGTTTCCGCGCCTATCGGGAAGGCGCCGATGTATCGGCGGTTGAAGAGAGCGAGCTGCTCATCGAGGTCGCCGCCTGCTTGTCGAACTTTGTCGCGCGCATGTTCGGCATCGAAGCCGAGCTCGAGAGCTACGCCTCGCGTCTGACCTCGATCGATCCGGTGTGGGAGTTCAAGCGTCAGTTTTTGGGAAAAACCGTCAAACGCGTGAAGGAAGCCGACCTGGAAGGTCTCGACGCTTCCGGGCTCGACCGTGTCGTCGAAGCGATCGCGAGGGCCCGAGCCGAGTCCGAAGGTGGGAGCTACGATCTCGAAGCCGCCTTTGCGGCGTCGGTACTGGGAATGGTCGCGGCCGTTGACGACCCCGGGAAGGTCGTGGCCGAGCTGCGCGAGGCCCTCGACGGTGTCTGGGACGCCGAGCCGCCGGCCGACGACGGCGCTTACCTCGACGCGATCCTGACCGACATTGCCCGCTGGTGCCGGCTGCGATCCGGCGAGCGCGAGGCCAGCGGCTTCACCAGGGACTGGGTCTGTTTCAAGTCTCCGGAAAAGGTGGACTTCGACAACCTCGTCGAGCTCGAGTCGCCAGACGAGGAGCGGCCGTGGCTCTTCGAGGGTCCGCTTACCAGCCGCCGGCGGCGCGACGGGTTCAAGCTCACGGACCGTCGCTACTCGGAAAAGCAGGTCATGTCGGAGGTGGACTACTGCATCCTTTGCCACCAGCGAGACAAGGATTCCTGCAACAAAGGCGTGAAGGACAAGAGCGGCGCGATTTCTCGAAACCCTCTCGGCATAGAGCTCAAGGGCTGCCCGCTCGACGAGAAGATATCCGAGATGCACAGCTGCCTCGCACGGGGCGACAGCCTCGCGGCACTGGCGATCATCATGATCGACAACCCCATGGTACCAGGAACCGGTCACCGCATATGCAACGACTGCATGAAAGGCTGCATCTACCAGAAGTTCGAGCCCGTGAACATTCCCCAGATCGAGACCAGGGTGCTGGTGGACGTCCTCGATCTTCCGTGGGGTTTCGAGCTCTACTGCCTGCTCGCGCGATGGAACCCCCTGAACCGTGTGCGGCCCTACACGCGGCCCTACCGGGGCAAGAACGTCTTGGTGGTGGGGATGGGCCCCTCTGGCTACACCCTGGCCCACTACTTGCTGAACGAGGGATTTGGGGTCGTCGGCATAGACGGGCTCAAGATGGAACCCCTGGAAGATGGAATGGCCTGTGGGCCCGACACGGTGCCGAACCCGGTTCGCGATTTTGCCGCACTCTATGAGGAACTCGATGAGAGGCCGCTGATGGGCTTCGGCGGTGTCGCCGAATACGGCATCACGGTGCGCTGGGACAAGAACTTCCTCAAGGTGATACGGATCTGCCTAGAGCGCCAGCGCCGTTTCCTGGCCTACGGCGGGGTGCGGTTCGGCGGGACGATCACCATCGATGACGCCTGGGAAATGGGCTTCGATCATATCGCGATCGCGACCGGTGCCGGAAAGCCCACGATCCTCGCGATGAAGAACAACCTCATACGGGGTGTCCGCAAGGCTTCGGATTTTCTCATGGCGCTCCAGCTCACCGGCGCGCAGAAAAGAAACTCCATGACCAATCCCCAGGTAAGGTTGCCGGCGCTCGTCATCGGCGGCGGACTCACCGGCATAGACACCAGTACCGAGGTGATGGCCTATTACACCGTGCAGGTGGAAAAGACCCTGCTTCGTTACGAGGCCCTGTGCGAGAGCAAGGGCGAGGAGTTCGTCAGGGCCATGTATGGCGCCGAGGAGCTCGCGATTCTGGACGAGTTCGTCGAACACGGCCGCGCCGTGAGGGCGGAGCGGGAGAGGGCGGCGGCCGCGGGCGAGGATCCCGACTTCGTGCCGCTGCTGAGGTCCTGGGGTGGCGTGACCCTGGCCTATCGCAAGGGGTTGCGCGATTCCCCGGCCTACCGACTCAACCACGAGGAAATCGCCAAGGCGCTCGAGGAGGGGATCTACTACGCCGAGCGCCTCGCCCCGGTCGAAGCGCTCGGCGACGAGTACGGCGCGCTCGAGGCCGTGGTCCTGGAGAAACAGCGGCTAGAGGAGGGACACTGGCGCGGCAGCGCGGAGTTCGTCACGATGCCGGCCAGGTCCATGTTCGTCGCGGCCGGCACCTCGCCCAACGTGATCTACGAACGAGAGTACCCGGGCACCTTCGAGATGGACGAGCGCGACCGTTTCTTCAAGCGCTACCGGATCGAAAGGGGTGAGGACGGGCCGGATCTGGTCGCCGACGAAGAACCCGAAGGAAAGCCGGGGGTGTTCACTTCGTACCGGTCGCGGGGCCGTTTCATCTCTTTCCTCGGCGACAACCACCCGAGCTACGCGGGTAACGTCGTCAAGGCCATGGCCTCCGCCCGAGACGGCTACCGCCAGATCAGCGATCTCCTCGCCGACGACGGCGCCGTCGAAGGCGACGGCGAGCTGGAGGAGCGTCGGCGGGCCCACTGGGAGAGCCTCGAGCAGCGGCTGGAGAAGGACCTGCGTCCCACCATCCGGGAGGTCATCCGTCTCACGCCCAACATCGTCGAGGTGGTGGTGGACGCCCCGGGCGCCAGCAGGCGTTTCGAGCCGGGACAGTTTTTTCGCCTCCAGAACTTCGAGACCCTCGCCCCCTCGCTGGACGGCACCCGGCTCGCGGCCGAGGGCATGGCGCTCACCGGCGCCTGGGTGGACAAGGACAGAGGGCTGCTTTCCACCATAGTGCTGGAAATGGGGGGGAGCTCACGGCTCTGCGCTACCTGGAGCGAGGGGACACCTGTGGTACTGATGGGTCCGACCGGCGCGCCCACCGAGATACCCGAGGGGGAGACGGCCATACTCTTTGGCGGCGGCCTGGGCAACGCGGTGCAGTTCTCGATAGGCAAGGCGATGCGAGAGCGGGGCAACCGCGTGGTGTACTTCGCGGCCTACAAGAAGCCGGAGGACGTCTACCACGTAGACGACATCGAGGCGGCCAGCGACGTGATCGTCTGGTCTGTGGACGCGGGCGAAGCCATACGACCGCGTAGGCCCCAGGACAAGAGCTTCGTGGGCAACATCCTCGAAGCCATGCAGGCCTACGCCACCGGAGAGCTGGGTGAAAGGCCCATAGAGCTCTCCGAGGCCGACCGCCTGATAGCCATAGGTTCCGACCGGATGATGGCGGCGGTTGCCCAGGCCTGCCGCGGCAGCCACTCGCGCTTCCTCAAGGAGGGCATAGTCTGCATTGGCTCCATCAACTCGACCATGCAGTGCATGATGAAGGAGATCTGCGCCCAGTGCCTGCAGAAGCACCTCGACCCTGAAACAGGGGAAGAGACCCAGCCGGTTTTTTCCTGTTTCAACCAGGACCAGCGTCTCGACGAGGTAGACTTCGCCAACCTAAACGACAGGCTGCGCATGAACTCGGTGCTGGAGAAGCTCACCAACCTCTGGCTCAGCCATCTCTTCGAGCGCCACGACCTTCCCCGGATATAGAAACCGACCAGTCGTCACCGAGTGTCCGCGCGTAACGGCGGCCTTCGGGGCGCGTCCCGTCTGCCCTTCGCGCCGCGGCAACAAAAAACCCCCGCACCCTGTTGGGTGCGGGGGTCCGTCGTTCCCGGCCTGGACGCCCTCAGGAGTTCGTCAGACCGGGGTCAGAGAGCCCTCTTACGGGCAGTTCGAACCACCGGGACCCTCGAAGACGGTCGAGCCGTCGGAGCAGAGGCCCGTGAAGTCGAAGTCCAGCTGCACGCGGCCGGCGCCGGGGTTTCCGGTAGCCTCGTTGATGGACGACGAACTCGTCGGCGGGTTGCAGAAGGTCGACACCAGAAACGCGCCGTTTAGGCCGGCCTGACCGCTGGCCTCGATCGGATCAACGTAGCAGGAGCGGTTGCCAAAGGCCACGCAGCTACCGCAGTCGCCTCCGTCGCAGACCGAATCCAGCGTATCGCAATCCGCGTCGCTGCTACAGGTGAGGTAGCCGTCGCCGTTTGCACGGAGCTGGCCGTCACAGAAGTTGTTGACGGGCCCGGCCCCACAGGATCCGGTACCGTCACCGTTGTCGGTACAGACACCGTCCGTGCACCCGTTAGGCAGCGGCGCGGCGCCCGCTCCAGCCGAGGAGCAGGTCCCGGCGCCAGCCGCCGCGCACTCCGAGTCGGAGTTGCAGGGCAGCGAGGTGTCACCGCTGCAGACCTGGCAAGCGCAGGTCAGAGTCGGGAAGGTCGCGCAGGGAACGTCGAAGCCCAGCGAGGTCGTACCGGAGACCAGATCCAGCGTGATCGCCAGACCGTTGCCGGAGACGTTGTTGGCCGAGTCCGGCGGGCAGTCGTAGCTGGTACCGCCGAAGGTGGGGTGGGTGGCGTCGTTGCCGCTGCAGGACAGTCCGGCGCGCTTACCAGCGTTACAGGTGCCACTCACGCAGCTCGGGCAGGGGTTGACGACGGAGAGAGGGGCCGCACCGGGGGTGGCGTGAACCACCGACCGCAGGCTCACCGTCGTGTCTGACTCGCCGGTGCCGGCGTCGGCCGTACCGACTAGCTCTTCGGAGATCTTGTTGATCACGCAGACCGGTACGCCGGAGGCCGACAGCGGCAGCGGGGGACCAAGCAGGCAGATGCACTCGTTGCCCGGACCGCAAGCCGGATCCGTACCGGGAGCCGTGAAGGGCTGAGTGCAGACGACGGTCTCGTCGTTGGAGCAGCGGCAGTTGCCAGGCGTGGGGTCTACGGTGACCGCGCAGTTCTGGCAGTCGCCGTCGCAGGCGAGATTGACCGCGCCGTCAAAGCCGTCGATCACGTCCACGCCGTGGCCCAGACCGTTCCAGCCCACGTCGAGGGCGGTGTCGGTGAGCTGGTCGCCGTTACCCGAGTTGATGGTCAGCGTGACCCCCGTGGGGCAAGCGCCGGGCAGCTCGTAGGCCATGGCCACCAGACCGGCGCCGGACTTGGGGGCGATGGTGTTGGCGATACAGTCCTTGAGCTGAGCGGCGGTGTCGCCGCAGGAATCGAGGGCGTTCAACATCGTCGGCCCGTCGATGCAGGCCTTGTCGATCGAGGCGTTGAGCTTGGTCGAAGCCTTGAGGATCTTGCCCTTGGGATCGGTGCCGCCGCAGGCCCAGGAAATAGGTCCGAGGGCTTTGTCTAGCCCGGCTTGGCACTTGGAGCGCTCCTTGACGATGGTCGCGACGAGCTTGCCGTAGGCCTTGGCTATGGAGCCGTGGCACTTGATCGCGGCCTTGGCGGCCTTGTTGGTGGAGGTGATCACCGTGGTATCGGGGCTTCCCAGGATCTCACTGGCGGTCAGCTCCGAGACCTTGGTGGCCAGAGCGATCATGCATTCCGCCAGCTCGGAGAAGCTGTCGATACCGCTGGTCGCGCCACCGTCGTCGCTGGTATCGCCCGGCGAGGGACAGCTCGGGTAGGCGGCCAGCACGTCGGTGAAGACCGCACCGGTTTTCTTGTCTTTGCACTTGTCCTTTACGCCGCCCACGGAGTCGCGGAGCTTCTGGGCAGCCTTGGAGATCTTGCCCTTGGTGTCGGCTACCGCCGAGTTGTTACAGTCGGTGGCGGGGCCGACCTTACCCTTGAGGCGGTCCTTGTGACACTTGCCGATGGCCTTGTCGATCGTGGCCGCCAGCTTACCGGTGGTTTTTGCAATTGTGGCTCGGCACTTGGCGTCGCCCTTGGTCATCTGTGCGTCGGCGGTGGTTGCGGTCGTCACGAACGCTACCGCCGCAAACAACGCCAGGGTTTTTACGAGCGTGGTCTTAGTCATCCAAATTCTCCTCCTAAGAGACGTGTTTTGCCCCAGCCGATGCGACGGGTCGCGATGACGCTCTCCCTAGCCCGGTGATGGGATGAAGGCCGCCGTTGAACCAACAAGGCCGCCTAGCGATTCGAACATCTATGGTTCAACACAGCGTTTGTCAAGGGGAATATTTTCTCGGCGGCCGTGGCGAGAGCGGCGGGCTTCAACTTATTGAGTTGAAAAGTTGAAACGCTCCGGGAGAGCTCCCGCCGGGGCCTGGAGCAGTACCTGGGACGAGCGGAGGTCGCCAGATACGGACGCGGGCCGAGGGGGGCGTAATATCACTGTCCTGCGTGCGTCTAGTTAAGGTAAATCCTAAGGCACAGGAAGCTTCATCGCTTGAGCTTCTGCTTCGTTGGATCCAGCGAAGCGGCCGCGGCTAGGGCCTCTGGCGGCGCGCAGGCCCAGCGCGACGGCAAATTCGTTTCGCGCTTGAACCCGCCCCCCCTGTCGGGGGTTTCAGGCCGGAATCCCCATGCAGGTCAGGAAATCTTGAAGACTTTCAAAGCGCATGAAGGGGTTGGAACGCTTCTCGCGGCCTATGGTCGAGCTCGAATCGGCGGCGTAGTTGTGGCCCGGGTAGACGACGGTGTCCTCGGGCAGCGCCATCAGTTTTTGCTTCAGGCTGTAGTAGAGATCGCTGGCGTTACTGCCAGGCAGGTCGACGCGTCCACAAGAGCCTATGAAAAGCGTATCGCCGGAGATCACCTTGCCGTCCACCAAGAAGCACTGTGAACCCGGCGTGTGCCCAGGGGTGTGGATGAAGCGCAAGGGGACGCTTCCGACCTTCACGCTGGTCTCGCCGTCGACCGCGACCAGGTCGCTCTTGTCCAGGCCCGCAGAGTCCGCCACGTAGGGGGCCTCCTCTTTGTGAATGTAGACCTTGGCAGCACGCCTCGCCAAGAGCTCTCTCAGACCGGCGATGTGATGGCCCATGAAATCTCCACCGATGTGATCCGGGTGGTAATGGGTGACCAGCGCGCCGGCGAGCCGCATGTCGTCGGCGTCGAGCCGGTCGAGGATGGCGCCTATGTCCCAGGCCGGGTCGACCACCACCGCCTCTCGCTTCACTGGATCGCCCACCAGGTAGACGTAGTTGGCCATGGGGCCGAGTTGTAGCTGTTTGAGGTAGAGCTGCCCGCTCACGACCCTGGATCCCCGCGGGGCTTCCCGCCTTCTGTGCGGCCGAGGCCGTGGAGCCAGAGGGTCTCGTCCTTGCCGCTCTTTAGAGCCATCCAGCGGGCCTGCACGAACAGCAGGTCGCTCAGCCGGTTGAGGTAGCCGAGCGGACCGGGGCAGCCGTCGTCCTCGGCCAACAGGGCGCAGACCGATCGCTCGGCGCGCCGGCAGACGGTTCTGGCGAGGTGCAGCAACGCGCCCGCCGTGCCTCCACCCGGCAGTACGAAAGACTTTAGCTCGCTGAGTTCGGCCTGGAGTTCGTCTATCCAGCCCTCGAGCCTCGATACCTGGTCCTGCCCGATTCTCGCCATGTCTTCGCGTTCGGAGCCGGGGGGAGTGGCGAGTTCACCGCCGAGGTCGAAGAGCTCCTGCTGCACCTGGCCGAGTTGTTCCCGAACCCGCGCGGCGTCGGGGGAGCCGGTGTAGGGAGGCTCTTCAAGGGCCGCGACCACCAGGCCGACGGTGCTGTTGAGTTCGTCTACCTCGCCGTAGGCGCTCACACGCAGACCGTGCTTGGGTTGCCGCGACCCGTCCGCGAGACCGGTCGAGCCGTCGTCGCCGCTACGGGTATATACACGGTTGATGCGTATCGCCATGGTTCCCGAGTCGCAAGGCCGGAGCCGCCTAGTCAGCCACCCACCCTGGCGTCGATGAGCTGCAGCAATCGGTCAGGATCGATGGGTTTCTTGAAAATCACGTCGGTCAGACCCCCAGCGCGGGAGCGCTTGATGACGTGGTCCTTGTCGTAGTAGTAGGCCGTCATCAGTACAACCGGTATCCCGGTTCCCCGCGACCGTAGCTCGGTGAAGAGATCATAACCATCCATGTCGGGCATTACCACGTCGCTGATTACCATGTCGACCTTCGACTGTTCCAGGCGCCGAAGGGCGGTCAGGCCGGAGTTGGCCCGCAGGACCTGGCAGCCCTCTGCCTCGAGCAGGTCGGCCATGGACCCACACACCGATTCGTCGTCGTCGACGACCATGATGGTCTTTCCCTCGAGGTTGTTGCGGACCGCGTCTCCGTTGATAACCATGGGCCCGCTCTCGAGCCCCAGATCCGTCATGAGTCGTCCAGGGAGATACTCGGTGGTGCCGTAGCGGCCGCTGTCGGCCATCTCTCCAACCCGTTCGACTATGCTCTGTATGCGTCTGAGTGCACGGTTGATGGCGTCGACGCGGTCGTGTTCTATGGGGTAGTCTTCCTCGGTGGCCTGGCGCTTGAGGTAGCGTTCGAGCATCGCGGCCTGGTTGACGGCAACCTCCAGCGGCGTGTTGATCTCGTGCGCGAGACCCACCGCGACCTCCGCGAGGGTGTGCATCTGCTCGTGCCGCCTCAGCTCGCTCAGATCCTTGGCGAAGCCCATGCTCCCGCGTTCATGGCCCCTACCGTCGTAGATGATGGACCCGGAAATCGCGACCGGGACCTCTTTCCCACCCTTGCTGACGAAGGCGGTTTCGAAGTTCTTGACGCGCCCCTTTCCACCGTCGGCCTCCGAGCGCAACGCGGCCATGACCCTGCGCGCCTCTTCCCGAGAGGGGTAGACATTGAGGACGGTCTTGCCAAGGACCTCTTCGGCGTTGTAGCCGAGGGTCTGTTCCGCGCCGTCGTTGTAGAAGATCACGTTGCCCGAGTTGTCGACAGCGATGACAATGTCGGGCGCACTCTCGAGCAGGCGTTCGAAGTATACTTTAGGAAGCTCTCTCAAGCCTGTAACCGCCTGAACCGGCCGCGACCGCCCATTCGTTCCGGTCCATTACGAGGGTAGGCCCGCTGGGGCATTGCGTCAAGACAAGGATGGATGCCGCAAGGCACTTTGTGTAATAATCCCTGGGCGCCATGATGATCGGGCTCTGGGCCAAGCGACGTACGACTGGGATCCTCTTCTTCTGCGTGGCTTTCGTCGCCGGCTGCTACTGGCTGCGCTATCCCGACATCGTGCGTACCCACGTCGAGCTACTCGAGCGAATGGCACTCGACGGTCGCGACATGGTAGCCGCCGGCATGGAGGGGCGTCTCGACTCGCGCGAACTCGAACGTTTTCGTTACCCCCTTGAGAGGGCGAAAGGGTTCCAGCGCCTCGTCGGTCCGCGCTTCGCCGGCAAGGAATCCCTTGCGCTGTTCTCCGATTTCCTGGGGGAGTACGAGGCACTGCTGGAGCTGATGGAGGCCGGGCCGAGCGCGTCAAAGGCGCGGCTGCCTCGGATCAAACGGGGGTGTGTGCGCCTCCGCGACCTCGCGCGCCGAATTCTCCGAGCGCTCGACGACGAAGCCGGCTAGTTCATCGTCTTGTGGTAATCGGCGAGAAACCTCTCCAGGCCCGCGTCGGTCAGCGGGTGTTTCATCATCTGTCCCAGTACCTTGAAGGGGCAGGTCGCAATGTCGGCTCCGAGCCTCGCGGCTTCGACGGCGTGCCCGGGGCTGCGGACGCTGGCGACCAGTATTTCCGCCGGGTAGTCGTAGTTGTCGAAGGTCTCCACAAGGGTGGCGATCAGGCCCATGCCGTCCTCGCCCACGTCGTCGAGACGGCCCACGAAGGGGCTGATGAAGGCGGCCCCTGCTTTTGCCGCGAGCAGGGCTTGAGAAGCCTGAAAGACCAGGGTGACGTTGACCCGGATGCCTTCCTCCGAGAGCTGGCGGGTCGCCTTCAACCCTTCGGCTATCATCGGACACTTGACCACGATGTTGGGATGCATGGCCGCGAGGCGCCGCCCCTCTTCGATCATCTTGCCGGCTTCGACGGAAATCACCTCGGCGCTGACCGGGCCGTCGACGATCTCGCAGATTTCGCCGAGGGCCTCTTCGAGCCGGCGCCCGCTCTTGGCGACCAGGGAGGGGTTGGTGGTGACGCCGTCGATGAAACCCCAGGAGGCGGCTTCTCTGATCTCTTCTACGTCGGCGCTGTCTACGAAAATCTTCATATTCTGCTTCCCTTCCTGTTACCCCCGGCCGCCCAGCCCCCTGCGGTAGAGCGTTACCCTCTTGGTGTCGGTGGTCGCCACCAGCAGCGACGAGATCGTCTGTTCCAGCTTCGGATGCACCAGCGACGGGGCGAGTTCGCTCATGGGCAAGAGCACGAAGCGTCGGAACTGCATTTCGGGGTGGGGTATGGTCAACTTCTTCGTGTCGACGATCTCAGTGTCGAACAGGAGGATATCTAGGTCAATTATTCTCGAGACCGTGGTCTTCTTGGGATCGCGCTTACGGCCCATGGAGTCTTCGATTTTTCGCAGCCCGGCCATTAACTCCCGTGCTTCGAGGCCGGTACTGAGCTCTACGACCGCGTTGAGGAACCAATTGCGCGCCTTGCCGTGCGGTTCGGTCTCGTAAAGCGAACTGCGCCCGGTGATGCGGGTGTCTGGCAGCTCCTCGATTTTTTCGAGAGCCTTGAGGTAGTTCGCCTCTTTCTTCCCAAGGTTGGTACCTACCGCGACAAAAGCCCTGTGGGACATGAACCCATCCTCCGTAGCGCCGAGTGACAGCTGCCGAGCAGGGCGTAGGCGACATCGGTTTCCCCTGCTATTCCAAGGAGTTATGAATTCCAGATTGTTTATACGTTGCGAAGCGGACCCGCAAACGCTGGTCTTGGCCTGGCCGGTCGAGGCAGGCGTTCAGCGAAGACCGATAACGTCGCGCATGGAGTAAAGCCCGGCCTTGCGGTCCGCGATCCAGACCGCAGCCTTCAACGCGCCCGAAGCCAGGCAGTCGCGTGAGTAGGCGCGGTGGGTGAGCTCGAGACGCTCCCCCTGGCCTACGAGCATTACCGTGTGATCGCCCGGCGCGTCACCACCTCGCAACGCGACCACACCGATCTCCTCGTCGTCCCGTTCTCCGACGAGGCCCTCACGCGACAGCACCAGACGTCGCCGAGATCCGGATGCTGCAGCGGCGGTTTCGGCGAGCGCCAGGGCCGTGCCGCTTGGCGCGTCCTTCTTGCGGCGGTGGTGCAGCTCCACTATCTCGCAGTCGAAATCCGGACCGAGTTTGCGCACAGCCTCTTCCAGCAAGTCGATGAGAACGTTGATCCCTACGCTCATGTTCGCCGCCATCACGGTGGGTACGGTCGAGGCGAGTCGCCGCGCGCTCTCCCGCTGCTCCTCGGACATTCCGGTAGATCCCACCACGATGGGGGTGGCGTGTTCCGAGGCGAACTCGAGGTGTTCGAGCGATGCCGCCGCGTGGGTGAAGTCGACGATCACCGATCCCTCGGCCCATCCCTCGTCAAGCCCCGACCGCAGCGCTACACCGAGACGGTCCGAACCGGCGAGTTCGCCCGCGTCCTCTCCGAGAAACTCCGAGTCTCTGGCTTCGACAGCCCCGGCTACGGTGATCGTTTTCGACCGAGCCGCGAGCGCTATGATTCGTCGTCCCATTCGACCGGCAGCGCCGCATACTGTTATCGCGACCGAGGCGGCCATCAGCGGTTCACCAGGCCGTAGCTTTCCAGCACTCGCTCGAGCCTCCTCTTGTTCTCCTCACCCATGGGGGTCAGCGGCAAGCGCAGCTCACCCGAGATCTTACCGGCCATGGCCATGGCCGTCTTGACCGGGATGGGGTTGGTCTCCAGCACCATCGCCCGCATCAGGGGAAGCAGTTTCCGGTGCACGCGCCGTGCCTCCAGAAAGTCGCCGCTTCGTGCCGCGGCGACCAGCGCCGAGAGCTCCGTCGGCAGCAGATTCGCGGTCACCGCGATCACGCCCTTGGCGCCGAGGGCCATGAGCGGCAAGGTGAGGCTGTCGTCCCCCGAGAGCACAGTAAAGTCGTCGCCCGCGAGTTCCATGACCCTCATGGCCTGATCCATCGAACCGGCCGCGTCCTTCAAAGCTACCACGGTTGGGATTTCTGCCAGTCTCGCGATGGTCTCGGGAACCATGTTCACGCCCGTGCGCCCAGGGATATTGTAGACGATGATGGGCAGGTCGCTGGCGGCGGCCACCTCTTGGTAATGAACGACGTGTCCCTCTTGCGTGGGTTTGTTGTAGTAGGGCGAGATTAGCAGGGCGCCGTCGGCGCCCGCGGCCGCGGCAAAGGCCGTGAGCCTGGCGGCTTCGGCGGTCGAGTTCGAGCCGGTGCCGGCGATAACCTTGAGCCTCCCGGCCGCTTCGTCGATGGTCACTTCGATCACGGTTTCGTGTTCACCGTGACTCAGCGTAGCCGATTCCCCAGTGCTGCCGCAGGGCACGACGCCGTCAACACCGGCCTCTACCTGTTCCCGTACCAGCGCCCTGAGCGCGGGTACGTCGACTTCGCCATCCGAAAACGGCGTCACGAGCGCCGTGTAGGTTCCTTCAAACATCGCTTCCACCCTGGGGTACGATCATGGTACCCGAGAATACCTCGACTGTCGGTCCCGTCATCATGACGCGGCCGTCGTCGAGGTAGTCTATTTCCAGTTCGCCGCCTCGTAGACAGACCGTCGCCCGCCGCTCGGCCCGGCCGCTGAGCGCCGCGGCCACCACCGCCGCGCAGGCTCCCGAACCGCAGGCCATGGTCTCACCCGATCCGCGCTCCCACACCCTCATGGTGAGGCGGCTAGGGCTGTCGACCCGGACGAACTCCGTGTTGACGCCAGCCGGGAAGAAGGGGAGGGATGCGAAGCCCGGACCGGTTCTCTCGAGATCAAGACCGTCTGGGTCCTCGTCGAAGGTGACACAGTGGGGGTTGCCCATGGACACACAGGTCACCGTCCAGCTGCGTCCATCCACCTCCAGCGGGATATCGATGAGAGGCCCGTCGCCCTCAGCCGGTATCGCCGACGCCTCGAGTATCGCCTCTCCCATATCGACGGTCACGCTGTGCACGAGGCCCTTGTCGTGGTGAAGTCGCAGGGTCTTCACGCCGCTATCGGTGGCGACCGACAGGCGGTCGCTGTCGGTCATGCCGCGATCGAAGACGTACTTCCCCAGGCCCCTGATGCCGTTACCGCACATGGCCCCGCGGCTGCCATCAGCGTTGAACATCTCCATACGGAAATCGGCGCTGTCGCATCGGTACACGCATATCAAGCCGTCGCTTCCCACCCCCGCCCGGCGGTCGGAGACGAGGCGGGCTACTTCTGGCGCGTTTTCGAGTGGGCGCTCCCTGCAGTCTACATAGAGGTAGTCGTTCTCGCAGCCGTGGAGTTTGGCGAACTGGAGTTCCATCGTTTTCGTCGTCCCTAGACCTCAGGACTCGAGCAGCGCGGGCGGAATGCTCTCTCCCGCGAACAGCGACTCTAGCGTCTCCCGCTTGCCTACCACGTCCCACCGCTCCCCGTCCACCAACACCTCTGCCGGCCGCGGTCGGCTGTTGTAATTCGATGCCATGACATAGCCGTAGGCGCCTGCGCTCATGATGGACAGGAGTCCACCTGGCGCAACTTCAGGTACCTCGCGCTCCCTGGCGAAAAAATCCCCGCTTTCGCAGACCGGTCCGACGACGTCCGCGATCGTCGTCTCCTGGCATGGGCTCACGGCTTCGATGGTGTGGTAAGCCGAGTAGAGCGAGGGGCGGGCGAGGTCGTTCATGGCGGCGTCCACGACGATGAAGCGCTTGTCACCGTTGACCTTGTGGAAGAGCACGCGGGTGACCAACGCCCCCGCGTTGGCGGCGATCGAACGACCGGGCTCCACGATAAGAGTCAGGGCGCGTTCGCCCAAGGCCTCGACCAAGGCGCCGGCGTAGGCCTCCGGCTGCGGCGGGGTCTCGTCGTCGTAGACTACGCCGAGCCCTCCACCCATGTCTAGATATTCGACGGTGATTCCCGCCTCTCCGAGCCTGTCGACGAGACCCGCCATTCGTCGAGCCGCCTCGGCGACAGGTTCGGCCGACGTGAGCTGGGAGCCGATGTGGCAGTCGACCCCCATCACTTTCAAGCCCTCCATGTCGTGAGCGCGGCCGTAGTGCTCCAGGCAGCCTTCGATGGGTAGGCCGAACTTGCTGCTCTTCAGTCCGGTGGAGATGTATGGGTGGGTACGCGCGTCGACGTCGGGGTTGACGCGCAACGCCACCGGCGCACGTACTCCGTTCTCCCTCGCTACGCGGTCGATGAGATCGAGTTCCGCCGACGATTCGACGTTGAACAGGAGGATACCGGCGTCGAGAGCGGCGCGTATCTCCCACTCCTGTTTTCCTACCCCCGAGAAAACGACCTTGCCCGCGTCGCCCCCGGCGGCGAGAACGCGCGTGAGTTCACCGCCCGACACGACGTCGAAGCCGCTTCCTTCGTTGGCGAGGGCCCTGAGGACGGCCAGGTTGGAGTTGGCCTTGACCGAGTAACAGACGAGGTGACGCTGGGAGCCGAAGCCCTCCACGTAGCGGCTGTATCGGTCTCGCAGAGCCGCCAGGCTGTAGACGAAGCAGGGAGTACCCACCTCGGATACGATGGCCTCGACCGCCACGCCTTCGACGTGCAGCTCGCCTTCCCGCCTGTTGAAAGCATCCATGTTCACCCTGCGCAAAGTCGGAAGAACCGAATATAGTATCCAAGAATTCCGAACGCGAACCGGCAGCCCGTTCAGGTGGTCCGGGGGTTGGCGAATTCGGTTGCCGCTTCGCGGGCCGTGGTGACGGTTGTCGCTCTCACGCCAAGGCTCGCGAAAAAAGCCCGCAGCGGCCTCGCGGGACCGATCTCCACGATCGCCTCGCTGTTCGCGATCAGGGCCTTCATGTTGTCTATCCAGCGCACGGGTGAGCAGAGCTGCCCGGCGAGGGCTGTCGTCAGAGCCTCACGCTGGGGGAGGTGGAAGCCTCCGCCAAAGTTGGAAACGACCGTGCCTGCCAGCTCGACTCGCCAGTGGAGACTGCTCTTTTCCAGAAGCGGGCGGAAGCGATCGCTCGCCGCCGACATCAACCGTGAATGAAACGGAGCCGAGACGTTGAGGGAGACGATGCGCGCCCTGCAAAGCGCGGGGTGCTCGCGTATCCTCTCGCCGGCCCTCTCTACTTCGGCCACTCTTCCGCTCAGTACTACCTGGCTGCTCGAGTTGTAGTTGGCCACGTCCAGCTCCAGGCCAGCGAGGGTTTCGTGGAGGGCGTCGAGGTCGAGGTCGCGGGCCATGACGGCGACCATCCCGCCCTGCTCCGGGGGAACGAGGTCCTGGATCAGCCGCCCGCGTTCACGCACCAGCACGACGGCTTCTTCGAGCGGGATCACGGACGCCGCGACCATCGCGGTGTATTCGCCCAGGCTGTGTCCCCCCCAGCAGGTAGGCTCAAGGCCGAAGCGCGAGCGGAGCACCTGCAGCATCGCGATTTCGGTGGTCAGAATCGCCGGCTGTTGGTATTCGGTGAGTCCGAGCCTTGGGTCCTCACCGAAGCACAGGGCCTCGAGGTCGAGTCCTAGGGCCTGCGACGCACGTTCGTATACATCACGGGCTTCGGCGAAGGCGTTGTGAAAGTCCTTGCCCATCCCCGCCCGTTGAGCACCTTGGCCGGGGAAGACGGCCGCGTAGTTCACCGCGCCGTCATCTCCACGGCCCGCCCCTGCTGGCCGTCGGCGAGAAAGGCGCGGAGGCGGTAGCGTTGATCCGTCGCCGACGGCTGCACATCGACGTAGACGAAGCTCCGGCGGGGCCGCACCAGCTCCGCGTCACCGGTCTCGACCACGGCGATCTCTCGGTAGCTTCCGTCGGCCTGCCTCTTTTCAATGACGAAACCGGCGAGGTCGTGTAGGGTGCGGCCGTCGGCGCTGCGCGTCGGCCGTTTCCACGAGAGGCTGACGCTGCCGTCGGCGTCACGCCGGGCCTGCGGGAGGGTTGGGAATACCGGCGCGGTGTCTTCAGGCGGCCGCGGCGGGGTCTTCAACCCACAGGCCAGCACGCCAGCCGCAAGGACGAGGACCACCGGGTATCTGAGCGCACCCGCGGTGTTCACCCGTCGAGTTCCTTCATGCGCTTGGCGATATTGGTTCCCGATGTGCCGCCTGGCGACCGCCGCCTGGCGACCGCCCGCTCCGCGCTAAGGATGGTGCTGACGTCGTCTCCAAACTCTTCGGAGAAGCCCCTGAGGTCAGCAGCGCCCAACTCGCCGAGATCAACGCCGGTTTCCAGGCAGTGGCGGACGACCCGTCCGGTAATCTCGTGGGCCTCGCGAAACGGTACTCCACGCGCAACCAGATACTCCGCGAGGTCGGTGGCCAGCAGGAGGCCGTCGGAAGCCGCGGCCGCCATCGCCTCTTCGTCAAAGCTCAGGGAAGCGAGCAGCTTGGCCATCGCGTCGACCGAGGCGATGGCCGTGTCGGCGCTGTCGAACAGAGCCTCCTTGTCCTCTTGCAGGTCGCTGTTGTAGCTCAACGGCAGACCCTTCATCACGGTGAGTACAGCCATGAGGTTGCCGAAGGCCCGCCCCGACTTGCCCCGGACGAGTTCGGCGATGTCGGGGTTCTTCTTTTGCGGCATCATAGAACTGCCGGTGGAGAACGCGTCGTCGAGGTGCACGAAGCCGAACTCCGACGTCGCCCACACGGTGACGTCGGTCGCAAGGCGGCTCAGGTGGGAAAAGAGTATGGCTACCACCGACAAGAACTCGATGACGAAGTCGCGGTCGGCAACCGCGTCCATGCTGTTGTCGGTGACCCTGGAGAAGCCCAGCTCCTTCGCGACCAGAGAACTCTTGATCGGCAGAGTCGTACCAGCCAGCGCGCCCGACCCAAGAGGCAGCACGTCCGTTCTCTTGAGGCAGTCCGAGAGCCGCGAACCGTCACGCTCGAACATATCGTGGTACGCGAGCATGTGGTGGCCCAGCAACACGGGTTGGGCCCGTTGCATGTGCGTGTAGCCAGGCATGATGGCGCCGGGGTGGCGCCGGATCACGTCTCTGAGAGCGCCCCGAAGTGACGTCAGGCGGCTTCCGAGGGCCGAGATCGCGTCTTTGATGAACAGCTTGACGTCGGTCACGACCTGGTCGTTGCGGCTGCGTGCGGCGTGGAGCTTGGCACCCACGTCGCCGGTCTTCTCGATCAACCGGCGTTCGATGGCCATGTGTATGTCTTCGTCTGAGAGCGCCGGAACAAATCTGCCCGCCTCGAGCTCCTCTTCGATCGCGGCGAGGGCCGCCACGATCCGCTCGCTCTCCTTCGACGTTATGATCCCGCTGGCCGCAAGCATGCGGGCGTGCGCCTGGCTCACGCGGACGTCGTATGGATACAGGCGCAGATCGAAACCAATCGAGGCCGTGAAAGCCTGGGCCCCGGCGTCGGTGGCCGACGCGAAGCGCCCGCCCCAGGTTCGGCTCGACGGGGCCTTGCGCGTCTTGGCCCCCTTCTTGTTGTCACCGACCATCGGGAGTTCTCGCTGGCGAAGGACCTCAGCCCCTGTCCTTGGCCATGATCCTGTTGCGTATTCTCAGGCGCAGGCTGTTCAGGCGAATGAACCCGCTCGCGTCACCCTGGCTGTACGCGCTGTCTTCTTCGAAAGTCGCCAGCTCCGGCACGTAGAGCGAGTTATCAGACTTCCTCCCTACGACAGACGCGCTTCCCTTGTAAAGCTTCAGTCTGACGGTTCCGCTGACCACGCGTTGGCTTTCGTCGATCGCGGCCTGAAGCATCTCTCGTTCGGGAGAAAACCAGTAGCCGTAGTAGACCATCTCGGAGTAGCGAGGAATCAGGCTGTCCCTCAGGTGCATTACCTCCCTGTCGAGCACCAGCGCTTCCAGGCCCCGGTGGGCGACGGAAAGCACCGTGCCTCCCGGTGTCTCGTACACGCCCCGGGATTTCATTCCAACGTAGCGGTTTTCGACCACGTCGGCTCGGCCGACGCCGTGCCTTCCGGCCTTGTCGTTGAGCCTGCGCAGCAGCTCGTAGGGGGCGAGCTGTTCTCCATCGAGCGCGACGGGGTCGCCCGTCTGGTACTCGATCTCCACGTACTCAGGACTGTCCGGAGCGTTCTCCGGAGCCGTCGTGGTCAGGAACATGTCCTCGAGGGGCTCGTTCCATGGGTCTTCGAGGTCGTGGCCTTCGTAACTGACGTGGAAGACGTTGCGGTCCATGCTGTAGCTACGGGCCTTGGTCCCCGGAACTTGGATCCCGTGCGCTTCGGCAAAGGCAAAGAGACGACTTCTCGAGTCGAGATCCCAGCTCCTCCACGGTGCCACGATTTCGAGCGATGGAGCGAGCGCCGAAAAGGTCAGCTCGAAGCGAACCTGGTCGTTGCCCTTGCCGGTGGCGCCGTGACTGACCGCGTCTGCACCGGTCTCCTCGGCTATCTCTACCTGACGTTTCGCTATTAGCGGCCGGGCTATGGAGGTGCCGAGAAGGTAGTTGCCTTCGTAGATCGCGGCGGCACGCAGCATCGGGAAGACGAAGTCGGAGACGAACTCCTCGCGGAGGTCCTCGACGTACACTTCAGTAGCGCCCGTATCCAAGGCCTTTTCGCGGAGGCCGTCGAGTTCTTCGCCCTGGCCGAGGTCGGCGGCGTAGGCCACGACTTCGCAGTCGTAGCGATCCAGCAACCACTTGAGTATCACCGAGGTGTCGAGCCCACCGCTGTACGCGAGGACTATCTTTCGTATTTCCTTACTCAGCTTGGGCCTCCGCTGCACCCAGCAGCCAGGCGAGCACCGCTTTCTGGACGTGCAGGCGATTCTCCGCTTGCCGCATCACCACGGAACGCGGGCCGTCCAGCACCTCATCGGTAATTTCCTGCCCACGGTGCGCCGGCAAGTCGTGCATTACAATAACGTCGCGTGAGGCATTGTCGACCACGGCCTGATTGAGCTGGTAGGAGGCGAAGGCCTCGAGCCTTGTCTCGGACTCGGCTTCCTGGCCCATGCTCGTCCAGACGTCGGTATAGAGCACGTCGGCGCCGGCCGTTCCCGCCTCCAGGTCGTTGGTTATCGTTACGCTTGCCCCCACGGCCGACCTCGCGAGTTGGAGTATCTCCGCGTCTGGTTCGTAACCCGGAGGGCACACCAGCGTGAAGTTCAAACCCAGCTTTGCGGCCGCTACGAGCCACGAGTTAACGACGTTGTTACCGTCGCCGACGAACACGATCGAAAGAGCGTCAAGCTCGGGCCGGAGCTCCTGCAGGGTGAGGCAGTCCGCGAGTACCTGGCAGGGGTGGAGCAGGTCGGTGAGGCCGTTGATCACCGGTACGCTGGCGTGCGCCGCGAGTTCCGCTACGGTGGCGTGGTTGAAGGTGCGCGCGACGATCACGTCGATCCACTGGGACAGGGTACGTGCGACGTCGCCCACGCTCTCGCGTTTGCCCAGTCCTATGTCGTCGGGAGCAAGGTAGACCGTGTGCCCGCCGAGCTGCGCCATACCGGTTTCGAACGTGACCCGGGTACGCAGACTCGGCTTCTCGAACACGAGCGCCATGGTCCGGCCTTTGAGCAGAGCGTGTTCTTCCCCGGCCTCGAGCTTCGCTTTGAGCTCCGCCGCCAGCGAGAGCAGGCCACGCAGCTCGTCGCTACCAAGGTCATGAAGAGATACGAGGTCACGCTTCATCGCTGTATCCCTCCTCCAGCACGGTGGCGAGCATCTCGAGTCCTTCGTCGATTTCATCCTCGGTAACGTTGAGCGGTGGAAGAAATCGCAGAACGTTCCCGGCCGTCGAGTTGAGTATGAGACCCCGGTCGAGCGCGGCCAGCACCAGGGGCCTGGTGGAGCAGGCGAACTCGACCCCGATCATCAGGCCCAGTCCCCGAAGCGCTACTATGTCGTCACGACCGCCGCACAGTTCTTCGAGGCCCGCCATGAGGCGTCGCCCCTGCACGACACAGTTGTCGAGGATCGCTTCGTCGTCAAAGCTCTCAAGTACCGCGAGCGCGGCGCGGCAGACCAGCGGATTGGCGCCGAAGGTCGACCCGTGGCTTCCCGGGACCAGCGCGCTGCAGGCGGACTCGGTCGCCAACACCGCGCCGATGGGCAGGCCTCCGGCGAGGCCCTTGGCCGACGCCACGATGTCGGGGCTCACGCCGAAGATCTCGTGGGCGTAGAACTTGCCTGTTCTCCCTACGCCGGTCTGGACCTCGTCGATCACCAGCAGGGCGCCGGCGCGGTCGCAAACCTCCCTCAGCGCCGGCAGATAGCCGGGGTCGGGGACGACCACGCCCCCCTCACCGAGGATCGGTTCGACGATCACCGCGGCGGTTCTGGGTCCCACGGCGGCGTCCATGGCCGCAACGTCGTCGAACGGTACGTGCACGAAGCCCCCAGGAAGCGGGCCAAAGCCCTCTTTGAGGGCGGGTTGTCCGGTGGCCGCGAGTGCGCCCAGGGTGCGGCCGTGGAAGGAGCCCAGGGTGGCAACGATCTCGTGGCGATCGGGGTCGGCTCGTCTCGCCATCTTGATCGCGGCTTCGACGGCCTCGGTGCCGCTGTTGCAGAAGAACACCCGGTCGGCGAAGCTTCGCTCCACGAGTTCCCTGGCGAGCAGGGCGGCTGGCTCTTGGTAGTAGAGGTTGGAGGCGTGCAGGAGCTTCGTCGCCTGGTCGCGGATCGCCGCGACCAGGCCGGGGTGACCGTGTCCCAGTGAACTGACCCCGAGCCCGCTGAAGAAATCCAGGTACCGTTTGCCGCTTTCGTCCCACAGCCGCCGGCCTTCGCCCCGCACGAAAGCCACCGGAAAACGGGCGTAGTTTCCCACCATGAAACGGTCGGTGAGGCCGACCACCGTAGCCGCCGCGGTCATCTCTTGTCGCCGTCTTCACCCGGGGGCTCCAGGACAACTTCGGTGCCGACACCCCGGCGGGTAAATATCTCCAACAGCACGGCGTGGCTGACCCTTCCGTCTATGACGTGTACCTGCCCCACGCCTTGTTCGAGCGCCGAGACCGCGCACTCTACCTTGGGTATCATGCCCTCGTTGATCGAACCGTCGGCTATCCACTCGCGCGCCTGACGGACGGTAATGAAGGCCTGTACTTCCCCCCTCGCGTTCATGATGCCGTCGACGTCCGTTAACATCATGAGTTTCGCCGCGCCAATAGCCTGGGCGAGACTCGAGGCTACGACGTCGGCGTTGATGTTGTAGGACTGCCCACCACCGTCGGCACCGATGGGCGCCACCACCGGTATGAAGTCTGTTGCGATGAGCTTGTGCAGAAGCTGGGGGTCGACGTTCTTGACGCTGCCGACCATGCCGAGGTCGACGGGATCGCCGTCCGCCGACGCCGGCACGTTCATCTTCTGGGCCTGCACTAGGTTTCCGTCCTTTCCGCTGAGGCCGACGGCCCGTCCCCCGTGCGCTTGTATCATCGAGACTATGCTCATGTTGATCTGACCGCCGAGCACCATCTCGACGATGTCCATCGTGGCTTTGTCGGTTACCCTCATGCCGCGCACGAAGCTGCTCGCGATACCCAGCCGATCGAGGGTCTCGCCGATCTGGGGTCCCCCCCCGTGCACGACGACCGGGTTGAGGCCCAGGGACTTGAGTAGGACCAGGTCCACCGCAAAACCGGAGCGGAGTTCTTCGTCGACCATGGCGTGGCCGCCGTACTTGATCACTATGGTTCTACCGGCGAAGCGCCTGATGTATGGGAGCGCTTCGAGCAGCACCTCGGCCTTGGCGATTAGCTTGTCCATCCAATAAAATCCCTGCGCGGCCCTCGGCGAGCAGCCTGAGCTAGAGAATATAGCGAGACAGGTCCTGATCTTCCATGATCGCTGCCAGTTTCTCGCGCACGTAGGAGGCGTCGATGTTCGAGGTGGTGCCCGAGCGTTCGGGGGCCTCAAAGGAAATGTCGTCGAGCAGGCGTTCCATGATCGTATGAAGGCGACGGGCGCCCACGTTCTCCGACCTGTTGTTCACCTCCGCGGCCATGGAAGCGATCTCGCTGATGGCTGACTCGTCGAAGCTCAGCGTCACGCCTTCGGTCTGAAGAAGCGCCGTGTACTGCTTGGAAAGCGAGTTCTGCGGTTCCGTGAGTATGCGGACAAAATCGTCTTTCCCCAGCGCGTCGAGTTCCACGCGTACCGGGAAGCGCCCCTGGAATTCGGGTATCAGATCCGAAGGCTTGGAGACGTTGAACGCTCCTGAGGCGATGAACAGCACGTGGTCCGTTCTCACCATGCCGTGCCGTGTCTTTACCGACGATCCCTCGACTATGGGAAGAAGGTCTCGCTGGACGCCTTCCCTGGATACGTCGGGTCCGGCGCCTTGGGCGCCACCGCGTCCGCAAATCTTGTCGATCTCGTCGATGAACACTATCCCGTTTTCTTCGGCGCGGCGCACGGCCTCGGCCGCCACCTCCCCCTTGTCGATGAGACCTTCGGCCTCTTGAGCGGCTATCAACTCGAGCGCTTCACCGACCTTCACCTTGCGCTGGCGAGGCTGCATCCCCTGGAACATGCTGCTGAGCGTGTCCCTGAAGCTGCTCGAGGCATCTTCGAGGTTTTGCGGCGTGAGGATCTCGAAAGACGGGGCCTGGATGTTGGGTTCGATCTCGACCACTCGATCGTCGAGCTGCCCATCCCTGAGCAGTCGCCGCAACTTTTCTCTGGTCTCCGTGTCCTCGGGCAGCGTGGCCGGACCGCCGCTGAGCTCGGCAGGTGCCGGTTCACCGGGAAGCAACGCGTCGAGGATTCGTTCCTCCGCTAGTTGCTTGGCTTTTACCTGCACTTTGGCGGTCTCTTCTTCCTGCACCATGGCGGCGGAAAGCTCGGTCAGGTCTCGGATGATCGATTCCACGTCTCTGCCTACGTAACCCACCTCGGTGAATCGGGTGGCCTCGACCTTGACGAAGGGCGCGTCAGCCAGCTTCGCGAGTCGACGTGAAATCTCGGTCTTGCCGACACCCGTAGGGCCGATCATGATGATGTTCTTGGGAGCTATCTCCTCACGCAGTTCTGGGGCAACCTGGAGCCGCCGCCATCTGTTGCGGAGCGCGATCGCAACTGCTCGCTTCGCGGCTCCTTGTCCAACGATGTAACGGTCGAGTTCGGAAACGATCTCTCTCGGCGTCATCGGATACTCGTTCACTCGAGTTCCTCCAGGGTGACGTTACCGTTGGTGTAGACGCAGATGGATTCGGCAATCTTCATGGCTTCCCTCGCGACGGTGGCGGCGTCGAGGTCAGCGTGCGCGACCAACGCACGAGCAGCCGCGAGCGCGTAGCTGCCACCCGAGCCAATAGCGATGATGCCGTCGTCAGGTTCTATGACGTCTCCCATCCCCGAAACCAGCAGCGACGCCTCCTTGTCTGCTACCACCAGCATCGCCTCGAGCCTTCGCAGGATGCGGTCGCTGCGCCAGTCCTTGGCGAGTTCCACGGCGGATCGCGCGAGGTTGCCGCTGTACTGTTCCAGCTTGGCCTCGAACTTCTCGAAGAGGGTAAACGCATCAGCCGTCGCACCGGCGAAGCCCCCCAGGACCTTGCCGCCGTACAGGCGGCGCACTTTGCGGGCCGAGTGTTTCATTATGGTTTCACCGGCGCTGACCTGACCGTCACCGGCCATCGCGACTCGGCCGTCGAGCCTGACGGCGATTATGGTCGTTGCGTGCATCACGGATGCCTACTTGACGCTTGGCGCCACTATTGTCAACGATAGCCCAGGATCGGGCCGGCCGCCTCAGGCTCGGGGGTGTGCGCGGTCGTAGACCCGGCTCAGCTGCTTGAGATCTAGGTGGGTGTATTTTTGCGTCGTCGAGATCGACGCGTGGCCGAGCATTTCCTGGATGGCCCTCAGATCAGCGCCGTGTTCGAGGAGGTGGGTGGCGAAGGAGTGCCGCAGCGTGTGAGGGCTTGCCCTGCCGGCTATCCCCGCTGCGAGCAGCCTTCGCTCGACCACCCGTCCGACGCTTCTGGCGCTCAACCGGCTGCCACGTTGGTTCAAGAACACGGCCCGCTCGTCGGTGCGGGGACGCTTCCAGCCGCGTCTGTAGTCGGCCAGGGCGACCAGCGCGTCGGGCCCTATCGGAACGACCCTTTCCTTGGCCCCCTTGCCGACCACGCGCACCACCCCGAGATCGGGATCCAGGTCGTCCCAGTCCATCCCTACACACTCGGACGCCCGCAGGCCACAAGAGTATATGACCTCCAGGAGAGCTCGGTCCCTGAGCGCGGCAGAGTCGGATCCGCTTACGGATTCCAGCAGGGTCTGGACGTCGTCGAGCGGGAGACAGGGGGGGAGCAGTCTTGGCACCTTGGGTGTCGCCACCTCTTCGGCGGGGTTCTCCATCGCGCCGTCGCGGGCGAGGAAAGCGAAGAGCACCCTCAGAGAAGCGAGGTTACGCGTGACCGTGCTCCGGCGCGCGCCCTCGAGCCTCGAGGCCAGCCAGGCACGCAAGGCGCCCGAGCCAGCGTCGATTAGATCGGCGGCGCCGGGGCTGCGCGTGGTAATGAAACCGCGGCGGCACAGGAAATCGACGTAGCACGCCGCGTCTCCCAGGTATGCCCTGAGGGTGTGGGGTGAATGGCCGAGCTCGTTTGCGAGGTAGCGAGAAAAGGCCTCGAAACAACGGGCCAGCGGGCAGTCGGGGTCGAGTCCAGACTCGACCCCGACGCGCTCGGCGAACAGCGTAGAGGCCAGGGCCATCGGAGAGCGAGGTTTCGGGGTCACCACGGCCTATGGTAACAATGGCGGGTAGTGCCGCAAAACGAAAGAGAAATCGAACGTGCGCTGCGCGGTGAAAGGGTAGAGTTCCCCGGCCGGCGTGGCAACATGCTCGTGGGGGACATCCACAGGGTCGCCCAGGGCCGGGGCCCCTGGCTGGTACTGTGCCACGGCATGGAATCCACCCGCCAGGGAACGAAACAGACCGCGATCGTCGAACGTTTCGTCGCTGACGGGCTTTCGGTGCTGCGCTTCGATTTCTCCTACCTCGGGGAATCCGAGGGAGATTTCGCGGATCTCACGGTCAGCGGGGAGGTCGAAGACGCGCTGGGGGCGATCGACTTCGTCTACGGTTTTGACCCGGCTCGGTGCGTGCTGGTCGGGTCGAGTCTCGGCGGCATGGTCGCGCTACGCGCCGCATCGCTCCAGCAAGACAGACTCGCCGGCGTTGCGACCATAGCGGCCGTGGCGGATCCTTCCCTGTTTACCCGCGGCATGGACGAATCGGATCTCCAGCGCTGGCGGAGCCGGGGCTACCGAGACTGGGGAGAACGCGTGCTCAGATCGAGTTTCCTAGAGGACATCGAGCGTTTCGATCTCCTCGCCTCGTTGGAACGGCTGGTCTTGCCGCTCCTGGTCATGCACGGAGACAGTGATCGAGTCGTTCCCTGCAGTCACGCCACGCTGATTGGTGAAGCCGCGGGTGGTCAAGTCGATCTGCGGATATTCCCCGGCGTCGGTCATCGTTTTGAAGAGGAGGGAGCGGTGGACGCGATGCTCGACGCGCTGGGCATGTGGCTGCGTGAAAAGGTGGGTATAGGCCATGCCTGAGCAGAGCAGCCTTCGTTGTAGGAGTTGTGGGGCCGAACATCGTTGGGAAGGGCTGTTGCCGCGCAACAGCCTCTGCGAACGCTGCTCGGCCTACCTGCATTGTTGTCGTAACTGCGCGTTTCACGATGAGAGCGCGTACAACCAGTGCAACGAGAGCGCTGCGGACAGGGTCGTGGACAAGGAGGCGGCAAACTTTTGTGATTTCTTTCGGGGCGCCACCCCGCCCGCGGATGCGCTCGACAGGAGCGCTCGGGATCAGCTGGAAGGGCTCTTTCGCAAAGATGAATAGAGGGAATTCGCTCTTGGTGTTCGCCATCCTTCTTCTGCCGGGTTGCGACTCGGGGGAGAGCGCGGCGGCGGCCGCGGCACGGGATTTTCTCGACGCGCATTACGTGCGCATCGATCTCGCAGCCGCCAAGGGCCTGAGCACCGGTCTGGCTACCGAGAAGGTGGGGGAGGAGATTCGGCTCGTGGGGGGAGTTGTTCCGGATTCGGAGGCGATGAAACCACGTATACACTATCGCCGGGAAAAGGTCTGGAAAGAAGCCGAAAACGACGCGACCTACGCTTACGTTCTTACGGTCACCCCGCCGGGATCGGCTGCGTTCCACAAGCGGGTGCTGGTGACGGTGAGGCGCGTGGAGGAGGGGTGGAAAGTGAGCAATTACAGGGAATCCGACGTCAGCGCCCCCTGAACTGCGGCCGGCGTTTTTCGAGTACAGCCTTTATGCCTTCGGCTGCGTCTTCGGTCGTGAAGGTCTCGGCCTGAGCCCGTGCTTCCGTCTCCAGGGTTTCATCGAGGCTGCGTACGCCGCTGCACGCAAGCGTTTTCTTCAGAGCGCGGATCGCTAGCGGAGCGTTGGCGGCTATCTCGGACGCCAGTTCCTCGACGACCGCCTCGAAATCCTCGGCGGCAGTCCTGTTGACGAGCCCCATCGACAGAGCCTCCTCTGCGCCTACGAGGCGACCGGTGTAGAGAAGCTCCGCAGACACGGCGGGACCCACCAGGCCCGGCAGATGCCAGGTGGCCGCCATCCCCGGATGGATACCGAGCTTTACAAAGGTCACGCCGACCTTGGCCTTGGCGTGCATGACCCGCAGATCACAGCCCAGCGCGAAGCAGAGCCCCGCGCCGATAGCGTGACCGTTTATCGCGGCGATGGTGGGGACCTCGAGTCGCTTTACAGATAGAAAGGAGCGGTAGAACGCGGCGCCACCACCGAGTCCTTCCCCGGTCTCTGCGAGTCCCGCTTCTTTGGCGAGGCTCTTGATGTCGCCGCCCGCGCTAAAGGCCGTACCGGCTCCGCTCACGACGACCACCCGAACGCGGGGCTCGGCGTTGATGGCGGCAACCGCTTGCTGTATTTCCCGACCCATGGCTGCCGACATCGCGTTCCTTTCGTCAGGGCGGTTGAGTATGATGCGCGCGACTGGCCCCTCGCCTTTGACAACCGCTATGTTTTGGAACGCCATCTCCACTGATTCTGCCGCCGCCGTGACGGCGCGACCGACTCTGGGTATCCCTGCGTGGCACTTCAGTCAACGCGAGCGCGCCGAGGATGGCGGGCGTGCGTAAGCTCGCGGTCGCCGCAACCGTAGCCCTCGCGGCGGCGCTGGGATTTGCCCTGTCGACCCTGGTAACCGTCGTGAACCGGAATTTCGACGTCTTTGCCGAGGCGGCCTCAGAATACCGCGGGGTCAGCGTCTCCTCGTCGGGCGTCGGATTCAGCTTCTCGCCGCTTCCGGCGGTCGAGCTGCGCGACCTGAAGATCAGCAGGAGCCGGGCGGGCAAGATCGACGAACTCGCTACCATACGGGCGCTGCGCGTGCGGCCACGGCTCGGTTTGCTGTTCACCGGGCGGGTTGAAATCGCATCGGTGGAAGCGATCGCGCCGGTGCTCCACCTCCTCCGGTACGAGGATGGGAGCACCATCCTGGACTGGGGACACAGGGCACCGCAGGACGGGGACGGACTGGGGGCCTTCGAGTATCTGGCCGGCCTCAACGCCGTGACCGACGGCCGCGTGCTTCTCGAGGATCGCACTTTCGACCCTCCGGCTTTCTTGGAACTGAAAAACGCGCAGCTCTCCCTCGAAGCGGAGGACCAGGGGTTGGCTTTTTCGCTGCGTGCGACCCTCTACGGTGACGATTCCCCGCTCAGCGTCGCCGGCAGCGTCAGACCCGGTGTCGGCCCGAGCGGCGGCCATTTCTTGCGGCTCGAGTTCTCGCTGCCCTCCGCGCCGATGGATCGGTTGCGAGAAGGGATTCCCGAAGGGCTTCCCCGTTGGCTCTCCGGCCGACTCGCCCTGGCCGGTACGGGTGAGGGCTTTGTCGGCGAGACCAGTACCGAAGACCTCCCCGCCGAGGGATTTGACCTGAGGCTGAGCGGTAGCTGTGGAATCAGCGCCTTCGAGCGCGAAGAGTCTGCGGAGCTGGATCTGTCCCTCTCCATCGACGACAGGCGGCTGCGGGTGATGAGCGGCCGGCTGGGCTGGCGAGGAATGAAAACCCAGGTAAGCGGTTGGACGGAACTCAGGAAGGACGGGGTCGTCGGCTTTCGTGCCTCTCTGGCAGACCTCGACCTGACCACTCTTATGCGCTCCGTTGGGCTCGATGGCGCGTGGCTGCCCAGGGGCACGGTTTCCGGACTCATCCGGGTGAGTGGGACGAGGGCCAATCCTCTCATCCGTTACCAGGCTTCGGTTCCCGCTCTCACCATGAAGCTCGGCGATGATCTCGAAGTCAGTGCCGGCCGTACCGACGCGATGGGAGCCCTGCTGGCGATAAACACCGACGTGTCGGCGTCGATTTCCGCACAGGATTTCCAGCTGGGTGCGGTGTTTCTGCCGGAAATACGGCTGGGGCTGAACTGGTGGCGGGGTAAGCTTACCCTGAGCGCGCTGGATCTGTCGTTGTGGGGTGGTAGGGCGACGCTGACCGGCGCGTACGTTCCTTCCGAGGAGGGATCCCTGGAGTTCGGCGGCATACTCGACGACGTCGCGTTTGAGCAAGTCGTGGAGGCTGTTTCGCAGGGTGCGGGACTCGGCGGCGAAGGCGGGCTCGACGCCATCTTTGCCGTTCACGGTCGGGGTCCGGCCACGACCGTATCGGGCCGCGTGGGCCTGCACCGGGGCCGGATCCTGGGGTTCGACCTGCTGGCGGAGGTCACCCGCTCGGTATCCCAGGCTGTTGGCGTGGCGACTCTGACCGTCGGCGACGGCGACGAGCTCGCGGACGAATCTCCTTTCACCGCCTTTGAGTCGCTCCATGCCGATTTTCGCTTCGACGGGCAGGGATTGGTCGTCTCGCCGCTGCGGGCTTCGCTGGGCGAAGCCCGCCTGAGGGGATCCGCGGGATTCGGGGAGGGCGGCCTGTCGCTGGAGGCCGACCTGAGGATCGACCGGGACGCGGTCGATCGCGCGCTGGGCGCTTTCGCGCCGATAGCGCGATTGAGGGATTCCGACGGGAGCCTGAACGTACCGATCAGGGTAAGGGGTCCGCTGGCCGGCCTTGGCGCCGCCCCTGTGGATCGCTTCCTGGAGGCGCTGAAAGAGCCCTTGGCGGGGCCCGTCGGTGAAGCAGAGTACGCGGAGCCGCTGGATCTGGATCTGCCCCCGCTGCTGGAGCAGTTCGGGCGCTGAGGCCGTGGGTCTGGCTCTCACTCTGGCGCTGCTGGTGGCGCTGGCGTCGGTGGCGTACAGGGCTGTCAGGCGCGCCCGTACCCGGCGTGTTCTCGCTTCGCTGCCAGGGGCGAGTGCAGAGACCGCGATAAGGGTCGGTTCTTTTGACCGCATGGACGACGCGATCCAGCAGCGGCGCTGCCACTGCGGTGGCTTTCTCACCAACCTCGGCGAGGGAAGCGCGCGCAGCGAGGAGCGAGTCCTGCGGCTGGTGAGGGTGGAGTGCCGGAAATGCGAGGAGCAGAGCTTCCTCTACTTCGACCTCTCGCAGCTTTACCACTGATGGAGCTCCCGCGGGATTGCTACCACGAAGAACTCGGCGTCTATGCGTTTTTCTTCGTCCTGGCGAGGAGGGCGAGCGTCTATCTAAAGGTTCTGCTCGAGTCCTACGAGGGGGTAGGGGTCATGCGATCGGTAGACACCGAATACGCTTCCGGCAAGGCTCTGGTGGTGGTTCTGGTGGTCCCGGATTTTCTCGCACAGGCCCGTGCCCTCCTCGACTATCTATCGGTGGACCACGAGATCGTATTCTCATCGGCGGCGCCCGAGCTGAGGGCCGAGCTTGCAGCCGATCTGCTCGGCGAACTCATGGACTAGAGGGAATCTCGGCCGCTTCGCTTGTCGCGGCTGCTTACCCAGGCCACGCCGATCGAGATGCCGTAGAGTATGAGTAGCGGGACGGCCATCAGCAGCTGGGACACGACGTCCGGGGGGGTGAGGATGGCCGCCAAGATGAACAGGACCAAGACCGCGTAACGGGATGCGCCGATCAGTGTTGTATGGGTTACCAGTCCCATGCGGGCGAGGAAGAAGGTCGCTATGGGCATTTCAAAGGTAATGCCGAAGGCGAGGATCATTCGTGCGGCGAAAGACATGTACTCGCTGATGCGCAGCGTAGGCTCGACGCCGATGCGGGTATACTCGGAGAGAAAGAAAGGGATTCCGATCGGTAGGACCACGCGATAACAAAATACGCCGCCCGCGGCGAAAAAGCCGCTACCGAAGACGACGAAGGATCTAACGTAGCCGAGTTCTCTGGCCCGCAGCGCCGGCAAGACGAAGAGCCAGATCTGGTAGAGGATGACGGGTAGCGCCACAAAAACCGACGCGATGAAAGCAACCTTCAGTCGCGTGAAGAAGGCTTCGGCGACTCCGGTACCTATGAGCGTTGCGGTTATTCCGGTGTCTGTCGACGCCGCGATGAGCGGCGCCGTCAGCAGGTCGAAGAAAAACTCGGCCTGGGGATAGCAGAACGCGAACGCCACCGCCGTCGCCAGGAGGCTTCGGACCAGGCGTCTACGAAGCTCTTCGAGGTGCTCGCTCAGTGGGAGCTCGACATCGGCCATCAGTTCTCGCGGTTTCTGGGGGGAACGGTTTCGCCGTCGGGCGGCTCGGCGCCGGCCTTCTCGTCGTCGCTGTCGCTGGCTCGAGACGCCGTTTCCTCGCCTTTGGTCGCGCTGTTGACCTCTTCTTCCATCATGATGCGGGCGTTGTCCAGTTCGGTGGTGATGTCGGAGGTCGCACGCCGGAACTCGGCGAGCCCCTTGCCAAGCGAGCGCGCCAGGTCAGGGAGCTTCTTCGGTCCTATCACCAGAAGGGCGATTACCAGTATGACGATGAGCTCGGTTGGGCCTAAGCCGAACATGACGGTTCCTCGCGGCCTGTCGGGCCGTGCGCTTACGCTAGGAAGGTGCGAGTCTGCTGTCAACCGAGCGCCCGGGAGGCGCCCACCGGGCTTCGGTGGCCGGTACCGGCGGCGGCGTGCTTGCGAGGGCCGGGCGCATACGGCTAAACAACGGGTATGGCGACCACCGCGTTGGTATGCGACGAGCGCTTTGGCCTGCACGACACCGGTTCCGGACACCCCGAACGGGCGGAGAGACTCCAAGCATTGAGAAGCTTGTTTTCGGGACCGACCTGGGCCGCGCTTCCACGAGTCGACGGGCGTTTGGCGGAGGAGAGGGAGCTGCTTCGCGTACACAGCCCAGACCACCTCGCCACGGTAGCCCGCAGCGCCGATCACCCCCGCTCACGATTTGATCCAGACACCACGGCGTGTGACCGTTCGTTCGAGGCTGCTCGGCTCGCGGCGGGAGCGGCAATTGATCTCGCTGACGGGGTGATGGATCGCGCCTTCGACAACGGCTTCGCCGCGCTTCGTCCGCCGGGCCACCACGCCGAACGGGACCGCGCCATGGGTTTTTGTCTCTTCAACAACGCGGCCGTCGTGGCCCGCCACCTGCTCGAGGTCCGCCGGCTGAGCCGCGTCCTCGTGGTCGACTGGGACGTGCACCACGGCAACGGCACCCAGCATCTCTTCTACGACGTCGACAGCGTGATGTACGCGTCTATGCACCAGTATCCATTCTATCCGGGCAGCGGGGCGAGCGAAGAAACCGGAAGGTCGGCGGGCGAGGGCTGTACCGTCAACCTGCCCATGGCCGCCGCTTCAACGGGACACGACTATCGCGCGGCGATTCGCGAGGTATTGATTCCGATCGCCACCGCCTTTGAACCTGAATTCGTCTTGGTTTCTGCGGGTTTCGACGCTCACCGGGACGACCCCTTGGCGGCCATCGACCTGGACGAAAAGGATTTCGCCTTCATGACGGCCCGCCTCAGGGAACTCGCCGAGACCTACGCCGGCGGGCGCATGGTCCTGTTGCTCGAGGGTGGCTATGACCTCGCCGCTCTGGTGGCCTCGGTCGACGCGGTGCTCGGTGTCCTCGGTTCCGATGGCTCTTACGACGACGGCCGCGAGGGAGGCGAGCTGGCTCCTTGGTCGCGCGCTACCCTCGACCTGTTGCGAACCAGGTGGGGACTATAGTCGGTGTCGGTCGGACCTGTTCACGGCCGACGGTTTCGGTGGAGGATGACCGGTCCCGAGACCGGACGTCGCCGCGACCCTCAGTGTCCGGCCCTGAAGGGGTGGCGCCTCGTCCTCTTGCCGAGGGTTTCTGGCACGTCGGAAGGACGAGTGCGTTCGGCCTGCGTCTCCCAGAGGGGAACGAATTCTGTGGGTTCGGTGCCGCTCTTGAAGCACTCGAGCTTTGCGGTGAGGTTATCGAAGGTCGCTCGGAGGCCGGAATCCGGGTCTATGTGGACGCAGCTAATGCCCTCGGGGATGTCGAAGTCGGTTACCGGACGACCGTCCAGCGCGGTTTTCATAAAGTCCAGCCATACCGGAGCTGCAATCTTGCCGCCTGTACCCTGTGGGCCGATTTCACGGTAATCGTCGAAGCCGACCCAGATTCCGGCCACCAAGTCGGGAGTAAAGCCGACGAACCAGGCGTCGCGTTGCTCGTTGGTCGTGCCGGTCTTGCCGCCCGCAGGCCTGTTGAGTGCGCGTACGCCACGACCCGTACCGTTTTCTATCACGCCCCTCAGCAGGCTGGTCATGAGATAGGCGGTCTGGGGAGAGATCACCCGCGCGGGCCGGGGGCTGTTTTCCTCGAGAATGTATCCTCTGGCGTCTTCCACTCGAGTAATGAAGATCGGCTCGTGCCGCTCCCCCGCATTGGCGAAGACCGTGTAGCCCCCGACGAGCTCGAGCAGGGTGAGTTCCGTCGTGCCGAGGCCCACCGAAAGATTGCGGCCTATGGGTCGCTTGAAGCCGAACTTCGACACGTAGTCGACCACCGTGTCGACTCCGAGGTCATGGACTATCCTGATGGTCACCACGTTGCGGGATTTTTCCAGCGCCCTGCGCAGCGGGGTGGGGCCATAGAACCGGCGGCTATAATTCTGGGGCTTCCAGATCGTGTCGTGGTCTACGTACTGAATCGGTGCGTCGAGTACCACGCTCGCCGGGGTGTAGCCGTTGTCCAAGGCGCTCGCGTAAATGAAGGGCTTGAAGGCGGAGCCCGGCTGCCTCTTCGCCTGGGTGGCTCGGTTGAACTGGCTGCTCTCGAAAGCGTAGCCCCCCACCATGGCCTTGACCTGCCCGTCGTGGGGGTCGATCGCCAGCAGCGCTGCTTGTATCGCCGGGCTCTGGTTGAGCAGTAGGGACGGTGCTCCCTCGCTCCACACGGGGACAACTTCGACGATGTCGCCCTCGAGGAACTCTCGCCGCGCGGCCTCGCGATGCCACTTGACGTCGGCGACGTCGACGATACCGGCCTGCGGGCCCACCACGACCGTGATCAGGGAGCCGTCGACCCGAGTCACGACGCCTTCGTAAACCGTATTCTCCTCCAGAACCTCGAGTCCCAGGTCGACCCCGTCGCGCTGGAGCCGCTCCTCGAGTTCCTTACCTTCAACGCGGCCCACCGGACCCCGGTAGCCCAGCATCCCATCGATACGATTGATGCCGTTGGCGACAGCGACTTCGGCGGCTCGCTGCATCGCAATGTTCATTCCCGTGTAGATGTTGAAGCCCTTGTGATAGGTGGCCTGTTTACCGTAGTTGTCGCCGAGGTACTGCCGGACGTACTCGGTGTAGTAGCTGCCCGATCCGTACCTGCCCTCGTCTTTTGCGAGGACCGGTGGCGCTTCCCTCACCGCTTCCGCGTATTGCCGCGCGTCGATGAACCCCTCTTCGTGCATACGCCTGAGTACGTAGAGCTGGCGGCTTCTCGCGCCGGCGGGGTTGCGCGTGGGCGAGTACCTGCTCGGTGCTTGCGGAAGACCGGCCAGTAGGGCGGCTTCTCCCGCCGTGAGTTCGGTGACGGCTTTGCCGAAATAGGACCTTGCCGCGGCGCCGACACCGTAGTTTCCGTCGCCGAGGTAGATTTCGTTGAGGTAGAGATAGAGTATCTCGTCTTTGGTCAGTTCCTGCTCGAGTCTCAGCGACAGCATGATCTCCCTGAGCTTGCGCTTGTAGCTGCGCTCGGGCGACAGAACGAGTGCCTTGACCACCTGTTGTGTGATGGTGCTGCCGCCCTGGACCACTCCTCCAGCACGCAGGTTGGCAACGAAGGCGCGCACTATGCTCTTGGGGTCTATGCCCCTGTGAGACCGAAAATCGGAGTCTTCGGCAGCGATGAAGGCGTTTTGGACCAGTGGGGTAATGTTGTTGATGGGAGTGAGGTAGCGCTTCTCGAAGAAGAACTCGCCGACGAGTGACCCGTCGTCGGCGTACACCCGGGTTGCCACTGGGGGACGGTAGTCCAGCAAGTTGTCGAGTGGAGGCAACTGGGCCCAGTACTGGTCGTAGAGGGTAAAGCCCACCGCACCCGCCGCGGCGCCCACGACGATGGACAGAATCGCGATCACCCATCCGATTCTCTTCATGCGGAAGCCGATCTAAGGTTATATACCGCTGGTCCAGGGGTCAACGGCGGGGTCTTGGACGCCGGCAAAACCGAGCGGCGAGTGGATTTGCCCAGGCCGCTCGCCAATATAGGGTTTGTTGGTGCCATCTATGCGTAGTCCGGGCTTCGTGCTCGCCATTGCCGGGTTTGACCCTTCTTGCGGTGCCGGCGTGCAGGCTGACCTGAGGACCCTCGACGCGCTGGGCGTGAACTCGGTGGCGGCGCTTACAGCCATTACCGTGCAGGCGGGCCACGGCGTTTGCAAGGTCAGACCCGTAAGCGCCGCACTCGTGGGCGAGCAGATCGATGAAGTCCTGAGCCAGGTGCCAGTGTCGGTTGTCAAGTGCGGTCAGACGCCCACCGAAGCGATCGTCTTGGCCGTAGCGAAAAGGGTTGCGGGACACGGCCTCCCGCTTGTGCTCGATCCGGTTCTCGAGGCGGGTGAGGGAGGGAGCCTCGTAGGGGAGGGGGTGGCCCGGGCCTTGCAAAAGAGACTCTTCCCTGTTGCTACCGTGCTCACCGTCAATCTTGCCGAGGCTGCGTCGTTCAGCGGATTCGAGGTCGACTGCGAGCGCAGCATGGCCGCGGCCGCCAAGTTCCTCGCCGCGTCGGGACCGCGGGCTGTGGTCGTAAAAGGCGGTCACCTCGAGGGCGAAGCGCTGGACCTGATGTGGGACGGAAAGAGGCTCCGGCGTTTCCCCGCCCGGCGGCGCGAGGGGCCGCGGTTGCACGGCACCGGTTGCGCCTTCGCGAGCGCGGTCGCTGCGGGACTCGCGCGAGGCCGCAGCGTCGCGAGCAGTGTCCGTGCGGCGGGGAATCACGTACGTTCCCTCATCGACAGGGCCGAGGAACTCGACGGTGGTGTGGCGCTGCGCAGGCCGCCTCTTGGGCGCCGTTCGATTGTACGGTCTCGGGGGGGTGGTGTATGATCCGCCACAAGGGTGCGGCCATTTCTGATCGAAACGCAAGAAACAAGAGCGGGGGCTCTGCTCGGGTAAAGGAACGCGGTCACCTCAAGCTACTCGAAGAGATCACGGTGCTCGTCGGGCATACCGAGGATTCGCAGGAGGCCCTCGAAGGCGTGGTGCGGCTCATGGCGCCGGCCATGGATTGCGAGGTGTGTTCTCTCTACAGCTACGATCCGCAGACCGAAACCCTCACGCTCGCGGCCACCGAAGGCCTGCCGCCCCGCAGTATTGGTCGAGTTACTATGAGCGCGGACGAGGGGCTCGTGGGAATGGTCGTGAAGGATCGAAAGCCGCTGTCCGTTGAGGACGCCTTGTCCCACGAAAGCTTCAAGTTCTTTCCCGAGTTGGGCGAGGAGAAATACCATTCCTTTCTCGGCGTTCCGGTGGGCGAAGGTGACGTCATCCAGGGCGTTCTGGTCGTGCAGACCCGCCGGCGCCGCCGTTTTGCCGATGACGAAGTGAGGGTGCTCAGGGCCGTTGCCGGCCACGTCCGAGCGGTGATGGTCAACGCCCACTTGTCGGAACGGCTGCAGAGGGAAGAAGAGGAGCGCGAGCGTTATCGCAGGGGAATGGCCCGTGCGATCGAGAGGTTGGAGAAGTACGAGTCTCGCCAACCCCGTGTCAGGGAGGAGAGCTGGCACGAGGGACCCATGCACCTCAACGGCCACGCGGCGTCGCCGGGCTTCGGCACGGGGCGGGCCTTCTGTGTTCCCAAACCGGCGAGCCTGGACGAGGTCGAGGAACTGCAAGGCGCCGGTGAAGACGAGGAAATCCGCCGTTTTCGTGAGGCGCTGGACCGCAGCACGGGGGAAGTAGAACAGGCGAGGCTGAGAATGCGGCGGCTCGTTCCCGAGGTGGGCGGCGCGCTCTACGAAGCGCTGAAGATGGTGCTAGAGGACCCCTCCTTCTACCGAAAAGTGACGACCCGTATCGCGGAGGGTCTAGCGGCTGAATCGGCGCTGAAGCGGGTCATAGACGAATACGTCGAGAGCTTCCGGAACATGGCCGATGACTACCTGCGGGAGAGAGTCGCCGAGGTCCGCGACGTTGGCCAACGGCTGCTCGGTAACCTGATGGGGGTGGCGAGCGCTCTCGATGGTGTCAGCGAAGACGCCGTGCTCGTGGCCCACGAACTCACCCTCTCCGATCTCGCTCTGGTTGACCCAAGGGAACTCAAGGGGATTATCACCGCCAGCGGGGGAACGACTTCTCACGCGGCCATCCTGGCGAAGTCGCTCGAGATCCCCACCGTCGTGGGTGTAGAGGGGGTGATAGCCGCCTGCGTCGACGGCGACAACATCATAGTCGACGGTAATTCAGGGACGGTCTATATACGTCCAACAGGCGAGGTGCTCGCCGAGTACCAGCGCCTGGCGTCCGACTATCGCGCCTTCCACAAGAAGCTCGAGGTCATTCGGGACCACCACGCGGAGACGACCGACGGCCACAGGGTCGCTCTGCTCGCCAACGTGGGGCTACTCGGGGACCTGGATTTCGCCGAGCGCCACGGTGCCGAAGGCGTGGGGCTCTACAGAACCGAATTCCCCTTCCTCTCTTACCGAGATTTTCCGAGCGAGGAAGAACAGGTCAAGCTCTACCGCACGGTCGTAACTCGGGCTTCTCCAGGACCGGTGACCATTCGTACCCTCGATCTCGGCGCGGACAAGTACCCCTTCACCGGGAGCGAGGACGACGAGGCCAACCCGTTCCTCGGTTGGCGCTCGCTGCGGATATCCCTGGACTGCGAGAGCCTTTTCAGGGAACAGATCCGTGCGATACTGCGAGCCGGCTCTGAGCACGACCTGCGAATTCTTTTCCCCATGGTCACGAGCGTCGAAGAGTTACGGCGCGTCAAGGAAATATACGGCGAGTGTGTTGCTGACCTGGAAAGCGAGGGTGTTGGCATTCCCCCCGACGTGGAGCTGGGCGCGATGATTGAAGTGCCGGCCGCGGTGCTGCGATCGTCGCAAATCATCCGCGAAGTAGACTTCCTCTCCATTGGTACCAACGACCTCATACAGTATACGCTGGCTGTGGATCGGGATAACCGCCGGGTGGCATCGATGTATCAGCCGCTGCACCCAGCCGTGCTGCAATCGGTCGAGACCGTGGTTGACGCCGCACACTCGGCGGGACGCCGGGTAAGCATGTGTGGGGAGATGGCCGGCGATCCGATGTGCACCCTGTTTCTGCTGGGCATAGGGCTCGACGAGCTCAGCATGGGCCCCAACTACATACCGGTGGTAAAAAAACTTATCCGCACCGTCAGCCGTAGTGACGCCGAAGTCGTGGCCCGCGAAGTACTGCGTTACGACACCGTCGAGGAGATAAAGGGCTACATTTTTTCATGCCTTAGGGATCTCGGGCTGATCGAGTTCGTGGAGACCTTCTACTAGAGGGCGCCGAAGAGAGGCCGGAAACGGGGCGGAAATTGGCCCCAAAAGTGCGTTAAATGCGGGTCCGAGACTTGACAGCAGGGTCCGCGTCCCTAAGCATGGAGCCACGTAAAACCAGCCTCAAGAACTCTAAACACACCCGAAAAAGGGGGGAAGATGACCAAGACACAGCTAGTAGAAAAGTTGGCCGAAGCGACAGACCTGAGCAAGGCTCAGGCTGGCCAGGTGCTCGAAGGTCTTGCCGACATAATCGTCTCGGCCGTCAAGTCTGGGGACCCCGTAAAGTTACCAGGCCTGGGTACGTTCAAGAAGAGGGAGACCAAAGCCCGCTTGGGGCGAAACCCTCAGACCGGAGAGACCATACAGATTCCGGCGAGGACCAAGGCCGCGTTTACCGTAGCCAAGGCCTTCAAGGAAGCCGTCCTCGGCGGCTAGACCTCTGTGCGGGGTCCACCCCCGATTTCGGGCGGTGGGCAACTCGGACACCACGAGTTCCGACGTGAAACAAAGCGTGTAGACGTTACCGTTTGCACGCTTTTCTTTTCTCCGCGATGCGGGCGACGAGTCCGTCTAGAAGGCTGTAGTAGACGGGTACCACCAGCAGGGTCAACGCCGTCGACGTCAGCATTCCGGCTACTACCGCGACACCGAGTGGCCTCCGGCTTTCCGCACCCGGACCCACGCCCATCGCGATGGGCAAGATCCCGAAGATCGTGGAGATGGCCGTCATCAGTATCGGCCGCAAGCGCGTTCCACCGGCTTCGACTATCGCCTCCCGCACCTCGAATCCACGGCGCCGAAGTATGTTGATGTAGTCGACGAGCAGGATGGAATTCTTCGTAACGAGACCCATCAACATGATGACGCCGATGAAGCTGTAGACGTTCAGCGTCATCCCCCCGAGCACGAGCCCGGCCAGCGCCCCCAGCATGGCAAGAGGAAGCGCCAGCATGATGGTGAACGGGTGGAGGAAACTCTCGAACTGCGCCGACAGTACCAGGTAGATGGCGATCAGTGCGAAGAAGAAGGTAAACGCCAGCCCTTCTGACCCCTTCCGGTACTCACGCGACTGGCCGGCGACGGTGGTGGTAAATCCGGGCGGCAGCAGTTCCTCCGCCAGGCGGCGGGCTCGCGCGAGCGCCTGGCCGAGGTCGAGGTCCTCGAGGTTGGCGTCTATGATCACCGAGCGCTTGCGGTCGTAGTGATTGAGGGCGCTCGGACCGATTCCTTCTTCGACCTCGACGACGTTCGCGAGTGTGACCAGGTCACCGCTCGAGGTGCGGGTATAGATGTTGGACAGGTCGCGTGGAGCGAACCTGTCCGCCGCCTTGAGCTGGAGTAGCAGATCGTAGCGCTCGTTACCGCGCTTGTAATTGGATACCTCGGCCCCACCGAGCAGGATGCGGAGGGTGTTCGCGATTTCGTTGGCTGAGATTCCCAGTGCGGCGGCCTTGGCTCTGTCTATCGAGACGGTGAGCTTGGGCTTGTTGAGGTCGAGATCGACGTCGAGATCGATGAAACCCCCGGTTTCGGCCAGCGCCCGTTTGATCGTTTGCGAGCCTTCTCCGAGGCGCTGGAAATCGTTGTGCTGCAACACGAACTGAAAGGGTTTGCTCCGGCCCGTACGCTGGAGAGCGTTCGACGTGAGGAAGTAGACGTCGGCTCCCGCAACGGCGGACGCCCTCCCGCGGAGGTAGCCGAGGATCTCCTGCATGCTACGCGCGCGCTCCTCGTGGGGCTGTAGGCGGACAAACATGATCCCGGAGTTGACCTTGCCTGGGCCACCGCGGCTGATGGCGACTACCGAGAAGTAAGACCGGACCTCGGGGGTTTCATCGAGTAGCTTCTCTACCTCGCGTTGGTAACGGTCATGGTAGGAGAGCGTGGAGCCTTCGGGAGTCTTGATGACGGCGATGAAGTAGCCACGGTCGTCTTGTGGAAGGAATTCCTTACCCACCGATAGAAACAACACCACGCTGAGGACCAAGGCCATCACCAGCACGGTGGCGATCCCGGCTGGATGATCCAGGGTCCATTCCAGAAGTCGCCTGTAACTGGCCGACAGCCAGCTCACGTAGCCATCGAATCGTCTCGCGAGCCGACCGACCGTGCCGCCGCGGGCTGCCGTGGATCCGACCGACAAGAATCGCGAGCAGAGCATCGGGGTGAGGGTCAGCGCGACGAAGCTCGAAGCGCTCACGGCGACGGCTACCGAAATGCCGAACTCGTAGAAGAAACGCCCGACGGTTCCCGACAGAAACGCGATGGGAACAAACACCGCGAGGAGCGTGAGGGTGGTCGCGATCACCGCGAAAGCGATCTCGGAACTCCCGGTGAGTGCCGCTTCGATTCTGTCCGCGCCTTGCTCCATGTGCCGGTATATGTTCTCGAGGACGATGATGGCGTCGTCGACGACCACCCCGATAACGAGAGTGAGCGCCAGAAGGGTGAGGGTGTTGATGGAAAAGCCGAGAAAATATATCGCCGCGAAGGTGAAGGTGATGGCGACGGGCATGGCTACGCTGGGGATAAGAGTCGTGCGCGCGCTCTGGAGGAAGATGAATATAATGAGTACCACCAACCCGCCGGCGACCAGCAGGGATTTCTTGACCTCCCTGACTGAATCACTGATGAAGCCCGATTGGTCGAAGGCTACCTTGAGGTCATAGCCCTCCGGGAGTTCTTCCCGGAGCTCGGCAGCGAGTGCTCTTACCTCTGCCGCCACGGTCAGGGTATTGGCCCCGGACTGTTTCACTATTCCCAGTCCCGAGGTGCGTATTCCGTTGAAGCGAGCCAGCGTCCGCTCGTTGCGATAGCCCTCCCTAACCGTACCGAGGTCGGCGAGTCGAATGGGTTGCTGGCTGCGATACGCGACTATGAGATCGGCGAACCCTTCGGGGCTGTCGAATTCGGCTTCGGTCCTGACGATGAACTCCCTCCACTTTCCCTCGACTCGGCCCGAAGGGATCTCGACGTTTTCCCGCCTCAGTGCCCTCTCGACGTCGGTGACCGTGAGACCATAGGCAGCCATGAGTTCGCGATCGAGTTCCACCCGCATGGCCGGCCGGTTGGAACCGCCCACGATAACACGGCCGACCCCGCTGACCCCTTGCAAGCGTGGCTTGATAACCCTGTCGGCCACGCTCATGAGTTCAAAGGCCGTGCGGGTCGGAGAATGGAGGGCGAGCCACATTATCGCCTGGGCGTCGAGATCTACTTTGGATACCCTCGGCTCCTCCGCTTCGTCCGGGAGCCTGCGACGCACCCGCGAGACCTTGTCCCGTACGTCCTCGGCGGCGGCGTCGATGTTTCTCGCCAGATCGAACTGCAGCGTGATACGGCTCACCTGCTCCGTAGATACCGACCGCATGAACTCCACCCCAGAGATGCCGTTGAGTTCTTCTTCGAGAAGCTCTGTGATCTCGGTTTCTACGACCTCTGGGCTGGCGCCCGGAAGTACCGTGGATACTGAGATGACGGGCACGTCGACGTCGGGCAGTTCACGGACGGGGAGCCGGCCGTAACCTACTATGCCGATGACGAGCAGGCCCAGGGACATGACGGTGGCCAGCGTCGGCCGCTTGATGCAGACCTCGGGCAGAAACATCGGCTACTTCGCCCGCGGTGAGACCCGGTCGCCGTCCTGCAGCCTGTGCTGTCCCGCTACCACGAGTTGTTCGCCTGCCTGGAGACCGGAGATGATTTCAATGCGTTCGGGGAGTCGTGCTCCTACGGTAACTTCACGGCTCCGCGCCACACCGTCTTCGACGACGTAGACCCAGGAACGCCCTGCTCGCGGCAGCACGGCTTCTTCGGGGATGACGATGCGGTTCTCTCTCACTTCGATTACCATGCTCAGCTCTACGAACTGCCCGTCCTTCAAGAGGGCGTCATTGTTGTCGACCACCGCCTTGAGCCGGAGGCGTCGTGTGCGAGGGTCCACCGCGGGATCGATGAGAACTACCTCTCCCTCGACGGTATCGGACCTCCCCGGAACGCTAACGATGACCCTCATCCCCTTCGCGACCCGGCCACTGTAACGGTCGGGGACGCCGAAACTCACCTCCACCGATCTGGTATCGATGATCGATACCAGGGTCGTCCCTTTCTTCACGTAATCACCGACGTTGACCGCACGTTCACCTGCCTGGCCGTCAAGAGGCGCGAGCAGGTGGAAGTCTTCGAGTCTGCGCCTGGCGAGTAGAACCGAAGCTTCACGCTCTTCAACAGCGGCCTTGGCGGCGAGATGCGCGGTCTCCACTGAATCGAACTCCTCCGCGGAGACCAGCTCCTCGGCGAGCAGCTGGCGTTGGCGCGCCAGCTTGCGGGAAGCCAGCACCAGCCGCGCGCGGGCGCTGTCGAGCGTGGCCACCGCTAGAGCCAGGGACGCCCGCGCCTTGCCGTCTTCAAGGGCCACTAGCAGCTGGCCGGCCTTCACCTCGCCACCCTCCTGGAAGTTGAGCCGGGCGATGACGCCGTCGACCTGGGGTTTAATGTCCACCTTGGCGCTGGCGCGGACGTCGCCGACGGCGGACAGTTGGACTTTCACGTCCTCGCGGCGGGATTCACTCAGTTCCACCAAGGGGAGCGCTCGTTGGAGGAGGTCGGCGGCGTCGTTGCCGCGGCTGCACGCGGTGGCGACCAGGGCGGCCGCCGAAAGGCAGGTAACAACAGTGGGGAAAGCTTTCATGATGCGGCCGGATCGGGAACCGCCTCGGCGGCGCCCCAATTAAACGGTCCAAAACACTACATTAGCAGAGTGGCCCGACGCCGGTAGTGCTTCGCCGCGGCTGGCCCCCGCCGATGGGGGGGCAAAACGGAAAAAGGCCCCGCTCAGCCGATCTTTTCCAGTAGCCACTTGATGATGGCGTCGGTGGCCCGGGGGTCGATCGAGAAGCGTGTTCCCCGTCTTCCGGGAACGGTCGCGAGGATCGAATGGTCAGCGCCTTCGATGCTGACCAAGGTGGTCTCCAGCTCGCGGTCGGCCGCGTTGGTCCTCGCGTCGGCCACGAAACGTCCGTGCTGATAGAGATCGTCAGGGTATTTGTCTCCCACGATGACGAGGATAGGGACGCTGATCTCGAGAATCTCCCTTTCTCCAACCGTGTTGGCGAGAAGGATGACCCCGGCCAGGGGGTTGACCTGCTGAAAACGCGAGAAGATCGCGGCGATGGTCGAGCTGCCGCTGCTGTGTCCGAGTAGGAACACCCGTTGCGGATCTATCCGGGCGTGGTCCACGGCCCTCGTGTAGGCCTCGAGCGCGCTCGAACGGGGGGTAGACCAGCGGCCCGGGCTGCTGCGTCCGGCACCGGGAACGTCGTAGCGGAAAACGGCGAAGCCCTTGGCCACGAGGGCGTCGGCGAGCTGCTCGTAGATGCCCTTCTCGCTCGCGTCGTCCGAGCCAGGCGGCCACCCGTTGCGGTCTATCTTTCCCGTCGGGGGGATGAGCACGATCAGGGGCGCCGAACCGTTCACGGGGAAGTCCCATTGCCCGGCAACGGTAGCGTCGACGCTCTTGAAGGTGGTTTCGACCACCCGGCTGCGAGCGAGCCCGGCCGGCTTGGGCGACGAAGCCATCGCGGCGAGCGGCTCGCCCAGGACGAGCGCCAGACCAAGGCAAAAGACCGCGGTGCCGATGAGTTTATCTTTTCCTGGAGACAGCAAACCCTTGAACTCCGGCGGAGCGCTCCACGCCCGTTAATCTGTGCTTGTAGGCGCGTAGATGTCAAGGCAAGTGCAGGCTGCCCTTGGCGTCGAGCCGCTGGTCGGGGGGATGGAGCGTGGATCGGTACTGCAGGGCTTCGGCGAGGTGGGGAGACTCGATCTCGTCGCGGTCGGCGAGATCTGCGATGGTGCTGGCGACCGCGAGTATCCTCTTCAGCGCCCTCATCGTCAGTGCCATCCGTGGAACGGCTCTCGCCAGCAGTCTCGAGGCTTCGGCGTTCGTGGGGATGTCGGATCCGTCGCGGGCGGCTCTGCGCTCCAGCGCTCGGTTCACCCTCGTTCGCACGACTTCGCTGTTCTCACCGCTTGGAGTGGTGCTGAATTCGGAGAAATCAACCGGTAGCAGATTGACGTGCAGGTCGATGCGATCCAGAAGCGGGCCGCTGACGCGGGAGCGGTAACGGACGACGCTACTGGGACTGCAGCTACATTCCTGGACGCCGCTGGCGTAGAAGCCGCAAGGACAGGGGTTCATGGCTGCGACCAGAACAAAGCGAGACGGAAAGGTCAGGTTGCCACCGGCGCGAGAAATCGTGAGCCTTCCTTCTTCCAGAGGTTCGCGCAACTGGTTGAGGATGTGAGGGGCGAACTCCGGTAACTCGTCCAGGAAGAGGACCCCGTTGTGGGCCAGGCTAATTTCGCCGGGCAAGGGCAGGGCACCGCCACCGATGAGTCCAGCCCCACTGGCGCTGTGATGAGGCGAGCGGAAGGGCCGCAGGCTGAAACGCGCCGCGGGACGGCCGAGTCCGGCGATGCTGTGGATGGCCGTCGTTTCTACGGCCTCGTCCATGGACATCGGCGGCAGCAAGGACCTCAACCGGCGCGCCAGCATCGTCTTGCCGCAGCCTGGAGGGCCGCACATCAGGAGGTGGTGGCTGCCGGCAGCGGCGATCTCCAGCGCTCTTTTCGCGAGGTACTGTCCTCGTATGTCCGCGAGGTCCTCCTCCTCGTCGGCCACCCGCGCGAGTTCGAGCAACGCCGCGGCGTCGATCCTGTGGGGCGCGGTGTCAAAGCCGGAACGGATCAGTCCCAAGGCTTCTTCCAGGGAACCCGCCGGATAGATTTCCAGGTTGTTGGCGATCGCGGCTTCGTCGGCGTTGCTGCGCGGTACGACCAGCCTCTTGAGACCGCTTCTGGCGGCACACAGTGCAGCGGGCAGACAGCCGGCAACCGGCACCAGGCATCCGTCGAGGCCGAGCTCCCCGAGGAAAGCCGTTTCGGCGACCGCGGCTTGTGGGCAGAGTTCAGCGGCGGTGAGCAGGGCAACGGCCACGGCCAGGTCGAAAGTGGCTCCCGCCTTGCGCCGCGAGGCGGGGGACAAGTTGACCAGTCCGCGTCCGGTGGGGAAGTCAGCTACCGTCGCACGGATGGCCGATCGCACCCTCTCCCGGCCCTCGCGCACGGCCGCGTCGGGCAGGCCGACCACGGTGAGCTGGGGAAGGCCGCTGGTCACCCTGGCTTCCACTCTTACTCGGTAGCTTTCCACCCCCTGGTGTGCGCAGGTATTGGTCCAGGCGAGCACGACGGCATGAGAAGGCGTTACCGGCGGTACGGTCAAAGACATCGGTGTTATTTCCCATGACAATTCTTCACGGGGCTGGTATGCAGAACCACGCTCATGCTACTCATGATCGACAACTATGATTCGTTTACCTACAACCTCGTCCAGTACCTCGAGGAGCTGGGTAGCGAGGTGCACGTCTACCGCAACGACGCCATCACGGTTGACGAGGCCCGCGCGATGAAACCCGACGGTGTCGTGGTTTCACCGGGGCCCTGTACGCCAGACGAAGCGGGTGTATCGGTCGAGTTCGTGCGCTCCTTTGCGGGACGCGTCCCGCTGCTGGGGGTCTGTCTCGGACACCAGTGCATCGCGCAGGCTTTCGGAGGCAAGGTCGTACGGGCCGAACGTTTGATGCACGGCAAGACGTCGCCGATAGAGCACGATTCACGTGGCTTGTTCGACGGCTTGCCCCAGGGCTTCATCGCGACTCGTTACCATTCTCTCTCCGTGGACAAGGAAAGCATGCCCGCTGAACTTGAAGTAAGCGCGTGGACGGCCCAGGGGGAGATCATGGCGATACGGCACCGGGACCTTCAGGTCGACGGCGTACAGTTTCACCCGGAGTCCATACTTACGGTTGAAGGCAAGGCCTTGCTCGGCAACTTCTTGGCGAGCGTGGGATCGTGAGAAGCGAAGCGGTATTCCTGGCGCTTGTCTGCACGCTCTGTGCGTGCAGCGTTCGGCAGCCCCACCACGAATCGTTCGTGCCCGATGGATACGCGGCCGCGGTAGAGATAAGCCACGGCCAGGCGGACGCCGCGGCGGCGGTTCGCGAGGTACTCCTCGCCGACGGGTTCCGGGTGGCTGCCATAGGTGGGCGCGTCAAGGCCAACCGGCGTGTGGTCCTTGGTGACGGAGGCGTTGAACTGCTCGGTTCCACCTACCCGGTGGTAATGGCGCCCGACTTCGTCGCCGGCTCGCCGGCGGTTCTGCGGCTGGAACTCCTTTTCGTTGAGTCGGGCGACCGCGCCCTCCTGGCAGGGCGTTCCACGGGTACGGGTTTCGCTTTTTCCAGTCACACCTTCGAGGAGCTACTGGCGGATCTGTCTTCGGCGGCTCAGGGACCGGAGTCGCATGATTAATCGTAGGTAATTGCCAACCAGGGCCCTTGCTGGTTACAACTCGGCCCGTGGGCGGCGTCTACGAAGACGAGGATCTGTGCTGCATAGGACTCGCGCAGTGCTGTAGCGCCTGGCAGGCCCCGTGGAGAGAGCTGGTCGGGGCCTTCGGTTCCGCAGGGGCGATTCTCCGGGCTTCCGAATCCAGCCTGCGCGCGAGTGGTTTCAGTGGCAGGGCGATCGCTGCGCTTCGCGCCATCGATGGCTGGGACGAGCCACGCCGTATACGGGACCGCTGTGCTGAGCAGGGCATCAAGCTCGCCCACATTAACTCGGTCGACTACCCGCCGCTTCTCCGGGAGATTCCCGATCCGCCGCTGCTGATCTACTACCGCGGGCGATCGCCGGCCCTTTTCGAACCGGCGGTCGCGGTGGTGGGTGCGAGGAGGGCCAGTGCTTACGGCGTAGCGGTGGCGAGGGAACTCGCGGGGCAAGCCGCTCTGGCCGGCCTATGCGTTGTGAGCGGACTGGCGCTCGGTATCGATGCCGCCGCACACCGTGGTGCGCTGGATGGGGGACAGAGTATAGCGGTGATGGCCGGGGGGCTCGATTCGGTTTACCCGTCCAGCAACCGCGCGTTGTTCGAGAGGATGGTGAGCGACTACACCGTCCTCGGCGAGCAGCCGCCCGGCGCCGCTCCGCTCGGCCGCAACTTTCCCCGTCGCAACCGAATCATCACCGGGCTTTCGCTGGCGACAGTCGTTGTTGAAGCCGACATGCGCAGCGGTTCTCGCATTAGCGCCAGGCTCGCGCTGGAGCAGGGGCGTGAAGTGCTCGCGGTTCCAGGAAACGTCGATTCTCGCCTCTCGCGCGGCACCAACGACCTCATCAGGCAGGGTTGCCCCCCACTTCTGCAAGCCCGGGACCTCTTTGATTCAATTGGCCTGAAGGTCGCGGAGGGGTCCCCGACCAAACTCCCGTCGTTTGAGCAAAAGAGCCCGGAAATAGGGGCCGATGGGCGCTGCATCCTGGATCTGCTCGACGCCGGCCCCAGCCACGTGGACCAACTCATCGAAAGGGTCGCGTTTGACGATTCACGCGTAATGGAGTTGTTAACTGCGCTTGAGCTTGCCGGTCTCGCCCGGCGGTTGCCGGACGGAAGCTTTCGGCGCTGTGCGTGACCGGCCTGCCGGCCGGGGGCCGCGTTGGCCACCGTCCGTGGAGCAGCGGGTACAGGCGCTGCTCAGTGGCGTGCGAACGTATGAAGTGTTTACGACAGGACAAATGAGTTGAACCGGCGTCTGGTAATCGTCGAATCTCCGACCAAGGCCCGTACCCTCAGGCGTTTCCTGGGCGACGGCTACATTGTGGAGTCCAGCGTCGGACACGTACGGGACCTGCCGGGCAACGCTTCGGAGGTTCCCGCGAAGTACAAGAAGGAAAAGTGGGCACGCTTGGGCGTCGACGTGGAGAACGACTTCGCCCCTCTATACGTGGTCTCTCCGGAGAAAAAGAAGGTCATCAGCGATCTGAAGAAGAAACTTCAGCAGGCGGATGAGCTTCTGCTCGCCACCGATGAGGACCGGGAGGGCGAAGCCATCAGCTGGCACCTCGTACAGCTCCTCAAACCGAAGATACCGACGCGACGCATGGTGTTTCACGAGATCACGCGTGAGGCGGTGCTGCAGGCCATAGAAGAGACTCGAGAGGTCGATGAGAACCTCGTGCAAGCCCAAGAAGCGCGCCGCATCATCGACCGCCTTTACGGCTACGAGGTCTCACCGATCTTGTGGCGTAAGATCAAGCCCCGCCTTTCGGCCGGACGCGTGCAGAGCGTTGCCATACGCATGCTCGTCGACAGGGAGAAGGCCCGCATGCGGTTCCGAGCGGCGAGGTACTGGGACCTCTCCGCGACGTTCGAGACCTCCGAAGGCAAGCGTTTTCCGGCGCGCCTCTACTCCCTCGGTGGGAAGAGGCTCGCCGGCGGGAAGGACTTTGACCCCGACAGCGGTGAGCTCAAACGAGACGACGTCGTCCTGCTCGAAGCGGATCGTGCCGAGGAGCTGCGGACCAAGTTCGCTGCCGCGGATTTCCGCGTAGATTCAACGGAAGAAAAGCCCTTCAGCCGTTCTCCGTCGCCGCCCTTCACGACGTCTACTCTTCAACAGGAGGGAGGCAGAAAACTCGGCTTCGACTCTCGGCGCACGATGAGGGCGGCCCAGCGGCTCTACGAGATGGGCTTTATCACCTACATGCGGACGGATTCGGTCGCCCTGGCGCCGGAAGCCTTGCGTGCGACACGTGACGCGGTGGAACGCATGTACGGCCGGGATTACTTGCCGCCGAAACCTCGCGGCTTTCGCAACAAGGTCAAGAACGCCCAGGAAGCACACGAGGCGATACGTCCGGCCGGCGAGGCGTTTTCGCCGCCCGCGGAGATCGCCGGGAGGGTCAGTTCCGACGAACTCAAGGTCTACGATTTGATCTGGAAGCGGACCATGGCGTGTCAGATGCTCGACGCCCGAGGCCGCCGCATGCAGCTGAGGGTCGCGGCGTGGCTCGAAGACCACGACGCCCTCTTCCAGGCCAACGGTAACGTCATCGATTTTCCGGGCTATCTTCGGGCCTACGTTGAAGGTAGCGACGATCCAGAGGCTGCGCTGGCAGACCGGGAGGTCCTGCTGCCGCGGGTAGCCGCTGGCGACCCCGTCGGTTTGGTCTACATGGAGAGCGACGAGCACGTCACCCAGCCACCGCCGCGTCTCACCGAAGCGTCCTTGGTCAAACTCATGGAGGAGTCCGGTATAGGCCGCCCAAGCACCTACGCGAGCATCATAGATACCATCCAGAGAAGGGAGTACACCTTCAAGAAGGGGTCGGCGCTGGTCCCTACCTTTACGGCTTTTGCCGTCGTCCACTTGATGGTGGAGCACTTCGGTCACCTCATTGACCAGAGTTTTACCGCGGCGATGGAAGACCGGCTGGACGCGATCTCGCGAGGCGAGCACGAAGCGGCCCCCTACCTTCGCGAGTTTTACTACGGCGATGGCGAGCCTGGCCTGCGGCCGCTGCTCGATAAGAAAGCGGAGGACATCGACCCTCGCACCGTCTGTTCCATCCCCATGGGTACCGACGAAAGCGGCAGAGCGATAGTTGTACGGGTCGGCCGCTACGGGCCCTACCTGCAGCGGGGCGAGGAGACGGCCACCATCCCCGACACCAGCTGCCCCGATGAGTTGACCGTAGAGGTCATGACGGAGTTCATCGAAGAGGGTGCGAAGGGGCCTGAAGTACTGGGACAACACCCGGAAAGCGGGTTGCCGGTTTACCTCAAGCAGGGTCGTTTCGGTCCCTACGTCCAGCTCGGTGATCCCTCCGACAGCGACAAGCAGAAACCTCCCATGGCGTCGCTGCTGCGCGGTATGGACCCGGCGTCGGTAACCCTGGAAGTGGCGCTTGGGTTGCTTTCCCTGCCTCGCAGCGTCGGAAAGGACGAACAGGGGGTGGAGATACTCGCCTTCAACGGGCGTTATGGTCCCTACATCAAGCGTGGTGATGAATCCCGGAGTCTCGAGGACGGCGACGACCCACTGTCGATAGATCTGAAGCGGGCGCTCGAGTTGTTGGCGCAGGAGAAGGTGCATTCGCGCGGGCGACGGGCCGAACCCATCAGGGTATTCGAGAAGGTCGAGGCCCTTGGCGGAGCCGACGTTCGCGTTCTCAATGGGCGCTACGGACCATACGCGACCGACGGGGAGACCAACGCGTCGCTGCCGCGCGACATGGAAAACCCGGCTTCGATAAGCGAGAGTGATGCGGTGCAGCTGATCCTCGATCGACGTGCCCGCGGCAGCGTGAAGAAGAAAGCGAGCAAGCAGAAAGCGACAAAGAAGAAAGCGACAAAGAAGAAAGCGAGCAAGAAGAAGGCCACAAGGAAAAAGACGGCGAAGAAGGCCGCGAAGAAGCGGGGCCCAGTGAAGAAGGCCAGCGGCGGGACCGGCGGGGAAAGGGCTTCTACCGTTGCTTCGGATGCTGGCACAGAGGGGGGAGTGACCGCGCACCCCTCCGAGGACTGAAGCGACCGGCCGACGCCGTCCGGTCGAGTCTGGGGTGTCGGGTTAGCGCCGATGGGCGAGCGCAGCGTTACCGTGATCGGGGGTGGCCTGGCGGGCTGCGAGGCCGCCTGGCAGCTGGCGCGCAGGGGGGCCGCCGTAGACCTGTTCGAGATGCGGCCCGGCCGTGGGACCGAGGCTCACGCCACCAGTGGACTGGCGGAGTTGGTCTGCTCGAACTCGTTCCGCGACAACACGAGGTTGACCGCGGTCGGGATTCTCAAGGAAGAGATGCGGATGCTCGACTCGCTTATCATGCGAGTCGCCGACTCGGTATCTGTACCCGCGGGTTCGGCTCTCGCGGTTGACCGAGTGGAGTTTTCTCGCCGCGTGGAAGAGGAGATCTCGCGGCTTGACCGTGTGCGAATCCACCGCGCGGAGTTGACCGCCATTCCCGACCGTGGTGTGACCGTGGTGGCTACCGGTCCGCTTACCTCTCCGGCGTTGAGCGAGGCCCTCGCCCGGGTATTCGGCGACGACCACCTCTATTTCTACGACGCGATTTCACCCATCGTCACCGCCGATTCCATCGACATGAGCAGGGCCTTCAGGGCTGCTCGTTACGGTAAGGGTGGGGACGACTACATCAACTGCCCGCTGAACCGCAGGCAATACGAACGGCTGGTTGACGAAATCCGGGCGGCGAAGCACATGCCCCTCAAGGGCTTCGAACGCTGTGCCTATTTCGAGGGATGCATGCCAGTCGAGGAGCTCGCCCGTCGTGGACGTGACACCCTGAGGTTCGGTCCGATGAAACCGGTTGGTTTGCATGACCCTCGGAGTGGTGCACAGGCCTGGGCGGTGTTACAGCTCAGGCAAGACGACGGCGCGGGACGCCTGTTCAGCATGGTGGGATTCCAGACAAAGATGACCTACCCCGAACAACGGCGGGTGTTTCGACTCATTCCAGGTATGGAGCGAGCCGAATTTGTACGGCTCGGTAGTCTGCACCGCAATACCTATATCAACGCCCCGAAGTTGCTGGACCGCGGGTTGCAACTCAGGGCTCGTCGCGGCGTTTTTGTCGCGGGGCAACTCACCGGCGTTGAAGGCTACGTGGAGTCTTGCGCTACGGGTTTGTTGTGCGGTATCAACGCCGCCCGTGCGCTGGGCTCTCGGGCTTCGGTGTATCCGCCGCCGTCTACGGCTCTGGGATCCTTGCTGGCCTACATCACCGAAGACAGCAAGAAGAACTTCCAGCCGATGAACGCGAACTACGGTCTCTTCCCTCCGCTGGAGGGGCGGAGGATCCGGGGCCGGGAGAAGCGGCGGGCGCTGGGGGAGCGAGCGTTGTCGGAGCTGAGCGGCTGGCTGGTCGACGCCGGGGTTGTCGCCGGGCGAGCTCCGTTGGAAAGCTCCGGTTAGCCTCATGCCGTTGCGCAAGTGGCCCGGATGTTGTTGACACGCAGCGACTTTCGCCCCCATAGTAATTCGTCGCTGGGCCGCAGTGGCCAGGGATAGATGAACCGTTAGGGAAGAAGAAGGAAGGAGGGTGGAATGACCAAGGCGGAACTCATCGAAGCTGTAGCCAAAACCACGGGCCTCTCGAAGCGCGGCGCCGCTGGGGCCGTGGATGCTACGATCGAAACCATCGCGAAGGGAATCAGAAAGGAAAAGCGGCTGGCGCTTTCCGGCTTTGGGACCTTTACGGTGCGAAGGCGCAAAGCGCGTACCGGGCGCAACCCGCGCACCGGCGAGGAGCTTCAGATCGGGGCGTCGAAAACCGTAGCCTTCAAGGCCGCTCCCGCACTCAAGTCCGTGCTCTGAGGGACCGTTGTTCTAGAGGATGCCTGGTATTGGGCAGAGCGTCCGGGGGTCGGACTCTCTGCCCGTATTTTTTTCATCGTGACGTTTCATGAGCGAGGCGTCTAGCATCAGCCTGCCGGATTCTCTCGAAAGCCTGGGCGACCGGAGCTGGCGCCGGACGCTTGCGTACGCACTGTCTCGTGCTCCTTCCCCGAGGCACGGGCTCGCTGCATTCGAACGACTGTTGGAATCGGGAGGGGACGGGCCTCTGCTGTCCTGGCCGGTCGATGGACTCGAGGACCTCGCGGCCGTGCTCGGTTCGAGTCCGGCGATGGTCCGTGCCCTGGTATCCATGGGGAAGAGCTGGCCGCGCTGCGCGGCTCGCTACCTAGAGCCTGCCCCGAGCCTGGCCGAGCTGGCTCGTGAGATCGGCGCCGCCGACGCCGAGGACGCCGACGAGCTCGCGAGGCGACTGCGTTCGTTGGCCAACCTCGAGATGTTTCGCATCGGCGCCAGGGACCTTCTCGGTCTCGACAGCCTCCGTGGTACGGTTCGTGCGCTCAGTGGTCTGGCTGACTTCTGTCTCGAAATCGCCACCCGGCGCCTTCGAGAGTTTCAGGTCGCGGAGCAAGGAGACCTCCTTCGCCCGGACCACTCACCGGTGGGTTTCGTGGTGCTGGGGCTGGGGAAGCTGGGTGCGGAGGAACTCAACTACAGTTCCGACATCGACGTGGTCTATCTTTACGAGACCGACTCAGTGGCGCCGGGATCGCCTCCTCCGCGTGGGTTCTTCTCCAAGCTGGCGGCTTCCATCACCCGCGTGGTAGGGGAGGCTACGGCGGAGGGCGTCGTCTTCAGGGTGGACCTGAGGCTGAGACCGGAAGGTGCCCGGGGGGCGCCGATCAATTCCGTAGACGCCGCCTTATCGTACTACGAAGGCTGGGGCGATACCTGGGAGCGCGGGGCTCTCGCCAAGGCGAGAGCCGTTGCCGGCGAGCTGGAGGTAGGCGAACGTTTCATCCGCGAGGTGCAGCCCTTCATCTACCGTCGGCATCTGGACTACCTGACCATCGAGGATTTCCGCAACATGAAGGACCGCATCGACGCGGAACTAGCCTCGGAACCCCACGACCGGCGCAACGTCAAGACCGGGTTTGGCGGTATTCGCGAGCTGGAGTTCGTCGTTCAGGTCTTGCAGCTGATACACGGCGGTCATGACGCCGCCGTGCGCTGCAGGGGCACCATGGACGCGATCGAGGTGCTGCGAGAGAAAGGCCTGCTCTCGGAGGCCGACGCCGCCACGCTCGACGAGGCTTACCGCTTCCTGCGCAACGTCGAGCACGCCGTGCAGGTGGAGGAACGGCGGCAGACCCAAGAGCTTCCGACGACCGAGGAGGGCTTGCGGTGGCTGGCACGCCGGTTGGGCTACGGGACGGGCAGGCGGGGAATGGCCGCCAGCGGGAACGAGGTAGCCGACTTCGAGCGCGACTGGAAACGCCATACCGGTAACGTGCACGAGGCCTTCCTGCGTTTTCTCGAACTGCGGCGGGATCCCGGCGAGCAGTCCCGCCGGTCGAACAGGCAGCTCGTGCTACTGGGGCTGATCGCCGACGGCGAGGAAGAGCGGGCCGTTACACGCTTGGAGGAAATGGGCTTCGCCGATGGACGGCGCGCTGCGCTGAGCTTGGCGCAGCTCTACCGGGGAAGGTTGAGGGGGCCGGCCAGCCCGCAGAGACGCAGGGCGGTGGAGGCGATGGCCGGTGATTTGTTGGAGGCGGTTGCGGCTTCCGCGGATCCGCAGCGGGCTCTGGACCATCTCGTGGAGTTTCTGATCCGAACGGGAGCGCACACGAGTTACCTCGCGCTTCTCAGCGGTTCACCGGCCACCATGAAAATCCTCGTGGAACTGTTTGCCGGTAGTTCCTTTCTTGCAGCCCAGCTCGTGGGTCACCCGGAGCTCCTCGATTCCTTGGTTCGCTCCGACCAACGGCCTGCGTTGCAATGCCGCGCAGATCTAGAGGCCGCGCTGGCCGCCGAAATAGGCGACGACGCGGATGAGGAGCAGGTGCTCTCGGGCCTGCGGCGGTTCAAGGCGTCGGAACTGGTGCGCGTCGGCCTAAACGATCTTTCGGCCACGCTCGACAGCGACGATGTGGTGGCACAGCTCAGCTTGCTGGCCGAGGTGTGCTTGTCCGCGACGGCCGCGCACGCGCGCCGACTGCTGGGATTGGGGCGCGATCCATCGCGCGGGAAGGCAAGGCTCTGCATCGTGGCCATGGGGAAGCTCGGCGGGAGGGAACTCGGTTACGGCTCCGATCTCGATTTGATATTCATCTATGCTGGCCGCAACAAGACCTTCGATTCGGACGCCCACGCGGCGTGTACCCGGCTGGCGCAGAAGATCCTGAGCCTCCTGCAGTCGCCCACCCGTGACGGCATAGTCTATCCGATCGATGCCCGGCTGCGGCCGTCGGGGCGAAGCGGGCCCCTGGTCAGTTCGCTGGAACGCTTTCTCGCCTATCACGAGAAGGAAGCCCGCCTGTGGGAACGCCAGGCCCTGCTGAGGGCTCGTGTGATCTACGGCCCCAAAACCCTGGCTCGCCGCGTCGAGGAGGCAGTCGAAGCCTGCGTTTACGGCCAGGGGCTTGACGATGCGGAAGTGGCGGCGATCGACGAGTTGCGCGCTCAGGTGGAGGACGAACTCGGGCAGCGGGGCGGCGGTGAACTCAACATCAAGACCGGACGCGGTGGCATCGCCGATATAGAGTCGGTCGTACAGATGCTGCAGCTCAAGCACGGTGCCGAGAACAAGCGGCTCAGAGCCAAACGCGCGACCCTCGAAGCCCTGCAGGAGCTGGTTGACTCGGGAGTCGTCCCCCGCGCCCAGGGACAAGATCTCGCGCGCTACTACCGTTTTCTCCGCCGCGTTGAATCAAGGCTCCGTCTCGAGCGCGACAGGCCGGTGGAGGAACTGGCGAGCGACGCTGATGGCCTGCGCTTGATCGCCCGCAGGCTGGGTTTCCGGGGATCGGATGCGGCCGCGGCCATGCTCGCCGAGTGTAGCCGAGTGCGCGGGGAGGTGCGTCGCCTCTACGAGCGCTACTTCCCGACGGCCCGGCTGCGTTCCCGGTGAATTGACGTTCACGCACCGGGCGTATACGAGTTCTAAGGTGGAAAAGGCTGAACTGATCTGGATGGATGGCGCACTCGTTCCCTGGGACGAGGCACGCGTTCACGTTCTTTCGCATACCCTCCACTACGGATTGGGTGTGTTCGAGGGAATACGCTGCTATCGCTGCGAGGACGGGCAGTCCCGGATCTTTCGTTTGAACGAGCACGTGACGCGACTGGAGCAGTCCGCTCAGATCCTGGGCATGGACAATCCTTGGCGAGCCGATGCGGTGGTCTCGGCCTGCCTGGAAACGGTCAAGGCGAACCGTCTCGAGGAGTGCTACCTGCGTCCGCTGCTGTTCATCGGCGAGGGCGAGATGGGCCTCGCGGCTGCCGGCAATCCGGTGCACCTCAGCGTCGCGGTCTGGCCCTGGGGCGCGTATCTGGGCGAGGACGGACTCAGTAACGGCATTCGCGTAAAGACCTCATCGTTTCAGCGCTACCACGTCAACAGCCTCATGACCAAGGCCAAGGCCGTCGGTCATTACGTGAACTCGATACTCGCGAGCGTGGAGGCTCGCAACGCCGGCTACGACGAGTCTCTGATGCTCGACGTGGACGGCTACGCGGCCGAGGGTTGCGGCGAGAACCTCTTCATCGCCAGAGGCGGGAGGGTAAAGACCCCACCAATCGCGACCATACTCGAAGGTATTACACGCGACACGGCTATCACCCTGCTCAGAGCGCGGGGGATCGAGGTGGTGGAGGAGCGCTTCACCCGCGACGAAGTCTACATAGCCGACGAAGCCTGGCTGACCGGTACGGCGGCGGAGATCACGCCGATCGCCTCGCTCGACGACCGGAGGGTGGGTCCGGGCAAGCCGGGTCCCATTACCCTCAAACTCCAGGAGGAGTTCTTCGAGATAATCAAGGGCAAGCGCTCCGGCTACGAGCACTGGCTCACCACGGTCGAGTTCTGAGACCCGTGGTTTTTCCTAGAGGCGCCGGAAGTTCATGAGTTCCATGAGAGGCTATGGCAGCCCCCGTCGAGGTGGGCCTTTCGGTATAGGCCTAGGTCCCGAGGGTCCTATTCCCGCGGCCATCAAGGGCCTCATGATCGCCAACCTCAGCGCTTACGTTCTTCAGGTTGTCGGTGGCCAGAACTTTTTCCTCGTGCATTTTTCGCTGGTAGGGCCGCTGGTGCTCTCAGGGGAACTGTGGCGACTGGCCAGTTACCAGTTCCTGCACGGCGGCATCTGGCACCTGGGCCTCAACATGCTGATGTTGTGGATGTTCGGATCCGAACTCGAGCAGCGTTGGGGAAGCGCGTTCTTTCTGAAATATTACTTTCTTTGCGGCGTAGGGGGCGGGCTTCTCTATACCCTCTTCATGTACGACGCGATGGTGCCGAGCGTCGGGGCC
>JBHHVL010000011.1:0-59412 GCA_046754245.1 Binatia bacterium
CCCTCACGCTCCAAGGCTTGGGCCAGACCGCGGTTTTCACAGAGGCCGCTGGCCAGAACCACCGAGTCCGCCCTTTGTGAGCAGCACTCGCCGGTCCTGCTTTGGTAGATCAGGCCCTCGTCGGTGATTTCCTTGACCTCCGCACCGGTCAGCAGCTCTACGCCACGTTCACGTAGAACGTGCAGTACCCGCCAGCGCCTTGGCAAGGCCATTTCCGTCGCCAAGTAGTCAGAGTGCTCTAGCACGCACAGCTCCCGGCCGCGCTCGCTCAGGAAATCGGCCAGCTCGATGCCTACCAGGCCCCCGCCGATCACGGTGACGCGCTTGCCCAGCGGCATCCAGTAGCGACTCAGCCCGCGGGCGAGTGAGACCTTGCCTCGTGTTCCCAGCAACGAACGAAGCCGCGAGCCGTCGAACACCTTCTTGTGGTCGATGCCGGGAATCGCCGGTTTGCGGTGGCCTGCGCCCACCGCTACCAGGACCAGCTCAGCACCGAGTTCATTCGCCAGGCTGGGGGTGACCTCGCAACCCAACCTCAGATCGACCCCGAGCTTACGCAGCTGGGTCTCGAAGTAAGCGAGCAGGCGGCCGTTTTCTTCGCAGACCAGCGAGGAGAAGCGCAGCGCACCGCCCAGGCGCCGGCTTTTTTCGCAGAGCGTGACGCTGTGGCCTCGAAGGGTCGCGACGCGAGCGGCCTCGAGGCCGGCGGGGCCGCCACCGGCGATAAGAATCCGCTTGGGTCGCTGCGCAGGCTCGATCTCGAATTCGGTCTCCCGTCCGGTGGCCGGATTAACGGTGCAGTGGCAGCTCTGGTTGAGAAATATCTGTCCCACGCAGCTGTAGCAGTAAATGCAGGGCCTGATGTCTTCGGGCCTGTTGGCCGCGAGCTTGAGCGGCAGCTCGGGGTCGGCCAGCAGCTTGCGCGCCATGGCCACAAAATCCGCTTTTCCCGAAGCGATCGCTTTCTCGGCTTCTCCGGGTTCTATGCGGCCGACGGCTATGACCGGAACCTTGAGCCCTTTCTTGACCGCCGCGGCGAGATCGAGGTAACCACAGGGCCGGTGGACCAACGGCGCGTCGGTGAACGCCACGCCACAGGTGGGGTCGGCGTAGGCGCTGAGGTGTACGGCGTCGACGCCCGCTGCTTCAGCCAGAATCGCGGTCCGTCGCGCGTCTTCGAGGGTGATCCCCCCTGGGGTGCGGAACTCGGTCGCGTCCAAGCGGCACCAGAGCGGGTAGCCGTTCCCCACGCTCCCTCTGACCGCGCCGATGACCTCGAGCAGCAGGCGTGCACGGTTTTCCAGCGAACCGCCGTATCTGTCCTCGCGCTTGTTGCTGGCTGGCGAGAGGAAAGCGGAGAGCACGTAGCCGTGCGCCGCGTGAAGCTCGACGCCGTCAAACCCGGCGCGCCGAGCCCGACGGGCGGCGTCGGCGAACATCGCGGTGAGCGCGCTTATGTCCCTTCCGTCCATTTCGTGAAACGCGATCTCGGCGCCGGGCTCCGCCAGATAGGCGGTGACTGCGGATATTTCCTCCGGCCTGAGATCGTCGAAAAGGTCACCCATTTTCATGGGCAGCACCGAAGGCACCCACATCGGCCGACCGGCGGCGATGTCCTGGGTGGCAACTTTACCGGCGTGCTGAAGCTGGATGGCTATCTTCGCACCGTGGGCGTGGACGCGCCGCGTGAGCTCACTTAGACCGGGGATGAAGCAGTCGTCGGATACGGCCACCTGGTTGGGGTTGCAGGCGCCGGCCGGGTAAGCGACGGCGCCCACACCCACTATGATCAGCCCGACACCACCGCGCGCCCGTTCCTCGTAATAGCGAATGATACGCTCGCCGAGGCTGCCGTCTTTTCGGGCCAGGTTCGAGCCCATGGGCGACATGACTATGCGGTTACGAAGGCCGAGCGATCCTATGCGACCCGGAGAGAGTAAGTGCTCGAATGCTCTGGCCACGTATTACCCGTTCCTCTGGCCCGGTCGTCTTTCAGACCTTGCGCTCCAGGTGCTCCCAGTAGCGATCTCGAAGCAGCCGCGTGTGGAGCTTGCCGCTGGGGAAGCGAGGGAGGCGATCTTCGAAATCGACGGAGCGTGGCACCTTGTAGGCGGCGAGACGGGTCCTCGCGTGGGCGAGGATGTCCTCTTCGAGACCGGCGGAGGCCTTGAAGCCGTCGAGCAGCTCGACGGCGGCTTTTACCGACTCCCCCCACTCGTCGTCGGGAACGCCGAAGACCGCTGCGTCGGCCACCGCGTCGTGCTGCTGCAGGACCTGCTCGATCTCCGCTGGATAGACGTTCACGCCGCCGGAGATGATGGTGTTGGATTCACGGTCGCAGAGGAAGACGTAGCCATCCGCGTCGACGCGGCCCAGGTCGCTGAGCGTAAACACCGCTGGCTCGAGGTAGGCCTCGGCGGTCTTGGCGGGGTCACGGTGGTACTCGAACGGGTCGGGGAGAAGTTTGTGGCGGCAGTAGAGTTTTCCCAGCTCGCCGGCGGGCAGGCGCCGGCCGCTTCCGTCGACGGCAAAGACCTCGAAGTTTTGCGTCGCCCGGCCCACGGTGCCGGGGCGGGCCAGCCAGTCGGCCGAATCGACCAAGGTACACACCCCGCTCTCCGTCGCGCCCCAGTACTCCACCAGGATCTCTCCCCACCACTCGATCATGCGGGCTTTGACGGCCGGTGAAACCGGCGCGGCGCCGTGTAGCAGCAGTCTCATGGAGGACGGGTCGAAGGACCGCCGGAGTCCTTCTGGCAGGCGCAGCAGGCGAACGAACATCGTCGGGACCATGTGGCTGTGGCGAATCCCGCGGTCTTCGATCAAGGAAAGCGCCCGGGTCTCCTCCCAGCGTGGCATGATGACCAGCGGGGCGCCGTTGAGGAGGTCGTAGACCGCGAACAGCAGCGGCGCGGCGTGGTACAGCGGTCCGGTTACGAGGTGTGGTCCGCTCCCGTCCAGTCCGATCGTCCTTCCCGCGCCGGCCGCGGCCTCGAAGGCCTCCCCCAGGCTTGAAGGACGGGCGCGCTTTACTCCCTTGGGGCGACCGGTGGTCCCACTGGTGTAGATCATCACGGCGCCGGGCGGGCCGTCCAGTGGCATGGCTTCGCTGGAACAGGCCGACAGGACCGCGTCAAGCTCGTCGCCGGCCACGAGCACTCGGAGGTTGTCGCCGGCTCGGGGGAACAGGGAGCGGTGATCGTCGTCGCAGAACAGCACCCCGCTTCCCGAGTCCTCGAGGATGTATGCTATTTCGTGGGACTGGAGGTGGCTGTTTATTGGCGTGAGCCATACCCCCGCCTGCATGGCACCAAGGACCAGTTCGACGTACTCGACGCGGTTGCCCATCAAAACGGCTACGTGGTCAGTAGGCTGCAGGCCAAGCTCGTCGACAAGGAAACGAGCCACCCGTGAGCTACGCTTATAGAGCTCAGCCCAGCTGCGCCGCCTGAAGAGGTCATCGAGGGCGAGTTCCTCGGGCTTTGATGTGGCGTAGTCGAAGATCACCGCGAGAATCCGTGCTGTTGAGCTACGGCATTGCGAACATTGTTTCAACGCCGCGGCTGGCCTTTACCAAGGTTGGGCGCCTTGGTAATAGAACGTGTTACATTTTGGCGGAAGGCCTTTGACGGGCCCGCCGCCGCTGCAAGGGCCTGAGTGTTGAATAAGCGCATGACAGCCGCCGAGGTAGTCGCCGAACTCGACGACGGTATGACCATCGGAATAGGCGGTTGGGGTGCCCGACGAAAGCCCATGGCGCTGGTGCGCGAGATCCTTCGATCCGGGCTAAAGGACCTGTGCCTGGTGTCCTACGGCGGCCCTGACGTTGGCATGCTCTGTGCCGCTGGCAAGCTGCGTAAGCTGGTGTTCGGCTTTGTCACACTCGACCTCATCCCTCTCGATCCCCACTTCAGGGAGGCCAGGCAGTCGGGCAAGCTCGAGGTCATGGAGATCGACGAGGGCATGTTCCAGTGGGGTCTCAAGGCGGCCGCACTGAGGCTTCCTTTCCTGCCCACTCGTGCGGGCTTGGCCTGCGACGTCGAGCGCCTCAATCCGGAGCTCAAGACCGTCCGGTCGCCTTACGACGACGCTGAGACCCTCCTCGCCATGCCGGCGCTCCGGCTCGACGCCGCCCTCGTTCACGTCGACCAGGCCGACGAGAGCGGCAACGGCCAGATTCTAGGGCCGGACCCCTACTTCGATGATCTATTCTGCGCCGCTGCGAGCCGCCGCTACGTTAGCTGTGAGCGAATAGTCAACAGCGAGGACTTCGCCGCGGCCGGCTGCGTTCATACCCTCTGCCTCAACCGCAGCGTGGTCGACGGCGTCGTGGAGCTGGTGTTCGGCGCCCACCCTACCTCCTGTTCTCCCGGCTATGGAATCGACGCCGAGCACCTCAGGACCTACGCGGCCTCTGGGGGCGAGGAGGGCTGGCGTGACTACAGGGAGCGCTACGTGGACGTCGATCACAAAACCTACATCGAAGCCGTGGGCGGCGACGCCCGCTTGGAGGCTATAGAACCGACGGTGTTCTAGCGTACCAATGGTCGAGTCCAAAGCCAGGGAAGGGTTCACCCTTGCCGAGCTCTGCATTTCAGCGGCGGCCGAGGCGTGGCGCGGCGAAGGAGAAGTCCTCGCCTCCGGCCTGGGCATCGTACCGCGTCTCGCCGCTGGCCTCGCCAGGCTGACCTTCAGCCCGGACTTATTGATGACCGATGGCGAGTGCTTGCTGGTATCGGAACCGGTTCCTCTCGGTTCCCGCGATGGATACCAGCCCAAGGTCGAAGGCTGGCTGCCTTTTCGCGGCGTATTTGACCTGGTCTGGGGCGGCAGGCGTCACGCCATGACCTCGCCGGCACAGATCGATCGGTACGGTTTCACCAACATCAGCTTCATAGGTGATCCTCGACGGCCCAAGGTGCAGCTTCTCGGTGTGCGGGGTATACCGGGAAACACCATCAACCATCCTTGTAGCTTCTTTGTTCCCAGGCACAGTCCGCGGAGCTTCGTCGAGCGCGTCGACATGGCTTCGGGGGTGGGTTACCAGGCCGAACGCTGGGGCGCCGGTGTAAGACGGGACTTCCACGATTTCCGTCTGGTGGTCAGCGATCTCGCGGTCATGGATTTCGCGGGACCGTCGAACAGTCTGCGCCTGCGGTCGCTGCACCCCGGGGTGACGCTGGAACGGGTGCGGCGAGAGACCGGTTTCGAACTCGCACTTTCCGAGGATCTCGCCGAAACCTCCAGGCCTTCGGTCGAGCAGCTTCGCCTCATCCGCGAGCGACTCGACCCCGGGGACCTGCGTGCGACGGTGTTCAGGGATCGATGAACGAGAGGGGGGGAGGGAGACTGGCCGCGTTGAAGACAGAGATCTGCGACATGCTGGGCATGCGCTATCCGATCATCCAGACGGCCATGGGTTGGGTATCCACCCCCGAGCTGGTTGCGGCGAGTTGCAACGCGGGTGCGATGGGCTTCCTGGCTGCGGCCACCCTCAGGCCCGAAGAAGCTGACCAGGCCATGGCCCGGGTGAAGGAGCTTACCGACCGGCCCTTCGGCGTCAACTTCCTCATGGAGCAGCCCGGAGCTACCGAGATCGTCGATCTCATCATCACCCACGGCGTGAGGGCGGCGAGCTACAGCCGTTCGCCCGAGCCCTCGTTCATAGAACGACTCAAGAACTCCGGTGTGGTATGCGTGCCGACCGTCGGCGCCGCGCGCCACGCCGAGAAGGCCGTGCAGCTAGGCGCCGACGTCGTCATAGCACAGGGCGGTGAAGGGGGCGGCCACACCGGCGTGGTGCCCACCTCGCTGCTGCTGCCCCAGGTGCTCGACGCGGTCAAGGTGCCGGTGGTCGCGGCCGGGGGCTTCTACGATGGACGCGGCCTGGCGGCCGCCCTGGCCTGGGGTGCCGCCGGGATAGCCATGGGGACCCGCTTTCTCCTGACAATGGAGAGCCCGGTTCCGCCGGCAACCGCCGAGCGCTACTTCGCGGCGACGGTGGGCGATATCGGGGTTACGACCGAGGTCGACGGGTTGCCGCACAGGGTGGTGCTAAACGAGCTGGTAAAAGGGCTGGAATCCAATGGTCCCCTTGGCCGCTTGATAGGCGCCCTCGGTAGCGGCCTGGCCTATCGCAGGTTGAGCGGGGCGACGCTGGGCCAGTTGCTGTCGTCGGCGCTGGCGCTGAGCGCCGACCAGGGGCTGAGCCGTTCGCAGGTCATCATGGCGGCCAACGCGCCGGTCCTGATTCGCAGGGCCATGGTGGAGGGCAAACCGGCCGAGGGAGTTATGCCCAGCGGTACCGTGGCGGGATTGCTGAGCGATAGGCCGAGCTGCGCCGAGCTCATCGGCGGCATCGTTGAAGAGGCCGAGTCAAGGCTCGCCGCTCTAGCCAAGTGAGGGATTTGGAGATGCCTATCAAGACAGTCGTGGACTCTGGCTTGGCCGAACTGATCATCGATCGGCCTCCGGTCAACGCGCTCAACGCGGAGGCCTGGGAAGAACTGGCGGCGAGCCTGCGATCGCTGGGCGAGCGGGCTGACGTCAACGTGGTGCTGCTCAGGGCCGAGGGCCGCGGCTTTTGCGCCGGCGTGGACGTCAAGGAGCTGGCCGCCGACGCGGGCTTGATCACCCGCGTCAACAAGGGCTGCTACGACGCCTTTGCGGCCATCCACGACTGCCCGGTTCCGGTGATCGCGGCGGCCCACGGTTTCGTGCTCGGCGGCGGGATAGGCTTGGTGGGTTCGGCCGATATCATACTCGCGTCCGAGGACGCGAGCTTTGGACTCCCAGAGATCGATAGAGGGGCTCTGGGGGCGGCTTCGCATCTCCTGCGCATGTTCCCCATACAGAAAGTCAGGCGCATGCTCTACAGCGGCGAGCCCATTGACGCGCGTGAGGCCTGGCGCCTGGGCGCGCTGGAGATGGTGGTGAGTCCGGAACAACTGTTGCCTGAGGCTCGAGCGCTGGCACGCAGAATCGCGGCCAAGAGCCCCAGGGCGCTGCGCTTGGCCAAGGAGTCGTTAAACGGCATCGAGCTGCTGGACATCAAGAAGAGCTATCGTTTCGAACAGGGTTTCACGCTCGAGCTCTATGGTTCGCCGGATTCCCAGGAGGCCCGCGACGCGTTCGTCGAGAAGCGAGCGGCGAGCTTCAAACCACCGAGCGAGAAACCCGAGGACTAGCCGATCATGGATCTGAGTTTCACGGCCGCGGAGCAGGCCTTCAGGGAAGAGGCCCGGAGCTGGTTGGTACAGAACGTGCCCGAGCAGCCCCTGGCTTCCATGGATACCGCCGAGGGTTTCGAGCAGCACCGCAGCTGGGAGCGGAGGCTAAACGAGGGACGCTGGGCCATGGTGAGCTGGCCGGAGTGCTACGGGGGGCGCGGGGCCAACCTCGTCGAATGGCTGATCTTCGAGGAGGAGTACTTCAGGGCCGACGCTCCCGGTCGGGTGAACCAGAACGGCGTGTTCTTGCTCGGTCCCACGCTCATGGAATACGGCACCGAAGAGCAAAAGCTGCGTTACCTGCCGGCGATGGCCTCCGGGGAGGAGGTGTGGGCGCAGGGTTGGTCCGAACCCGACGCCGGGAGCGACATGGCCGCGATTCGCGCTAGCGCTCGCCGCGAAGGGGATGGGTACCTCATCAACGGCCAGAAGACATGGTGCTCGCGCGGCGCGTTCGCAGACTGGCTCTTTGGAATCTTTCGAACCGATCCGGGCTCCAAACGCCACCACGGGCTGAGCTTCCTGCTCGTACCTCTTGATGCCGAGGGTGTGAGGGTGCGTCCAATAGCCCAGCTGGACGGCGAGACCGGCTTCGCCGAAGTTTTTTTCGACGACGTGCGTGTTCCCCTCGAAAACCGTCTGGGAGAGGAGAACCAGGGTTGGAAGGTCGCCATGGCGACTGCGGGCTTCGAGCGGGGCCTGATGTTGCGAAGCCCAGCGCGCTACCAGGCGAGCGCCAGACGCCTGATCGAACTCTACTGCCGTGACCAGCAGAAGACCGACCCCTGTCTGCGTGACTCGGTGGTGCGGAGCTGGATGAACGCCGAGGCCTACTCCCTCAGCACCTATCGCACTGCTTCGCGGCTGCTCGCGGGCGGGAGCATAGGCGTCGAGGCTAGCCTCAACAAGATATTCTGGTCGGAGATGGACCTGAGCATGCACGAGACGGCGCTGGCCATCCTCGGTCCCCGGGGGCAGCTGCTGCCCCGAGCCCCGGCGGCCGCGGGGGTAGGCGAGTGGCTGGACGGATTCCTCTTCGCGCTAGCCGGTCCCATCTACGCGGGTACCAACGAGATACAACGTAACCTCATAGCGGAGCGATTACTGGGGCTCCCGAGGGGCTAACCGTGCGTTTTGACTTCGACCAAGAGCAGCTCATGTTCCAGACCAGCCTGCGCGGTTTCCTCGCGAAACACTGCAGCGCGGGTCAGATCCGTTTGCTCTGGGACAGCGACGACGGACACAGCCCGGAGCGCTGGCGAGCACTGGCGGAAATCGGTCTCCTCGGCTTGCTGGTTCCACAAGAGTACGGTGGGCTGGGGATGGACGAACGCGATCTGGTGCTGGCCCTGGAGGAGTGCGGGAGGGTCGCCCTGCCGGAGCCGGTTGCGGAGACCGCCGCCGTTGGCGTGGCCCTGCTCGCGTCGCTCGAAGACGGCGAGCCTCGGGAGCGGTGGCTGGAGAGCGTGGTCTCTGGCGAGGTGGTAGTCGCCGTTGGTGACCCGCTTTCGTTCCTCGTCAGCGGAGCCGGCGTCGCCGATCTCAGCTTGTTCTTCGAGGCCGGAGACCTCTACGCAATGGAACGAGAGCAGCTGGAGCTTGAACCTCAACCCTGCATCGACCCCTCTCTCAGGCTGTTCAGCGTCAGGCCCGGGTCCGGGCAGTGCAGCCCCGTCGCGCGTGGACAAGAAGCTCGCCGGCTTCTCGAAGAAGCGATAGAGAGGGGAGCTCTCGCGGTTGCGGCTCAGCAGCTCGGTGTGGGCCAGCAGCTCATCGACATGGCCGTCGCGTACGCCGGCGAGCGCGAGCAGTTCGGCAGGCCCATAGGCTCCTTTCAGGCTGTGAAACACATGCTGGCCGACGCCCAGATAGCCGTCGAGTTCGCGAAACCGGTGGTCTATCGGGCGGCGTACTCTGTCGCCACCGCCCAGGGGTCGCGCGGTCTGCACGTATCGCACGCCAAGGCGGCTGCGGATGAGGCGGCGACGAGGGCGGCCAAGGCCGCGCTCCAGGTACACGGGGCCATCGGCTACACCTGGGAGGCGGACCTCCACATCTGGATGAAGAGGGCCTGGGCCCTGGAAAACTCCTGGGGTACGCCGAGCTGGCACAGGGCGCGGGTGGCCGAGGCAATCCTCGGCCAGAACGGAGCGGCCGCGTGAGGGTCGAGCATTGCTGAAGGACGTCACCGCCATAGTGGGCATCGCCGAGAGCGAGTTCGCGAAAGCACTCGAACCCGCGGAACTCGAACTCGCCTGCGGCGTAATCAAAGGCGCCCTGGACGACGCCGGAATCGAACCCTCCGAGGTCGACGCGCTCAGCTCCTTCACGATGGAGGATACGCTCGAGTTCGAAGTCGCGAGGGCTGTGGGCCTCGGCGACCTTACGTTCTTCAGCCAGGTGGGCTACGGCGGTGGCGCCGGTTGCGGGGCGGTCGCGCACCTGGCCATGGCGATCGCGAGCGGTGTGGCCAGGGTGGGCGTGTTGTGGCGCTCGCGCAAGAGGGGAGACAAGAGCAAGCGGGTCTGGGCCAAGGTAGGCGAGAGGCTCCACGACCACTGGAAGTATTCGAGGCCCCAGGGGCTCTTGCGTCCAGTGGACGAGGTGGCTCTGCTGACCAGACGCTACATGCATGAATACGGTGTAACCCGCGACCATCTGGCCAACGTCGCGTTGGCCCTGCGGCGCCACGCCAACCGCAACCCCCGGGCGACGATGTACGAGCGGCGTCTAACGCGCGAGCAGTACATGGAATCCCGCTGGATATCGGAGCCACTCTGTCTCTACGACAACTGTCTGGAAAGCGACGGCGCCGTGGCCTTGGTCATCGTCGGCAGCGATCGTGCCAAGGATTGCCGCCACAAACCGGCCTATATCCATGCCGTTTCTCAGGGCATGACCCGCCAGTACCAGCTGATGACGGACTATCACGGCGAGGATCCACTGAGAGGATCGTCCTGGGCGACGGCCGCGAACCTCTGGCGTCAAGCGGACTTCGGCCCGCAAGAAGTCAGGGTCGCGCAGATCTACGACGCCTTCAGTCCCTTGATTCCGCTCAGCCTGGAGGCCTTCGGTTTTTGCGGGCGTGGTGAGGGCGGGGCGTTCACCGACGGTGGGGCCATAGAGCTAGGTGGAAGGCTGCCGGTGAACACATCCGGTGGCAGCCTCTCGGAAGCCTACATCCACGGCATGAACCTGTTGACCGAGGCCGTGCGCCAGATCCGCGGGTCCTCCACCGCCCAGGTGGAGGACGCCGAGAACTGTCTGGTCACCAGCGCCTACGTGGTACCCAACGGTGCCGTGCTGCTGCGGGGAGTGTAGTCGTGATCGAAGGTATCCCATTACCGGCCACCGACGATCCCGCGGACGCGGCTTTCTGGCAGGCCGCACTCCGCGGCGAGCTCGTGGTCCAGGCTTGCTCCGACTGTGGGACTCTGCGCTTCCCTCCGAGGCCCATGTGTCCCGGTTGTCAGTCCGTCGATCATCGCTGGCAGAAGACGTCGGGCCGTGGACGAATCTGGTCGGTGGCCTTTCCTCACCCGCCTCTGTTGCCGGCCTTCGCCGACGTTGCGCCTTTCAACGTGGTCGTGGTGGCGCTGGACGAGGACCCGCGGATACGAATCGTCGGCAACGTTGTGGCCACCGAGGGAGGGGAGATCAACGAGGTCGGCGCGGCGGAGATCGTCATAGGAAGAGCCGTGCGGGTGGCGTTCCAGGAAATCGCCGACGGAGTGGCGCTGCCGCGCTGGATACTGGACTGACGAGGGAGAAGAGGAAATGGCAGAAGCATATATCATCGACGCGCTTCGGACCCCGGTGGGCAAAAGACACGGCGCGCTCGCTGGGGTCCATCCGGCGGACCTCGGGGCGCGCGTGCTGGGCGCCCTGTTCGAGCGCAACGACGTGGATCCGGCGGCGGTGGAGGACGTATTCTTCGGCTGCGTGGATACCATCGGTCCCCAGGCCGGCGACATCGCCCGCACCTGCTGGCTCGCGGCCGGGCTTCCAGACGAGGTGCCCGGTACGACCATCGATCGCCAGTGCGGCTCGTCACAGCAGGCGGCCCATTTTGCCGCCCAGGCGGTGATGAGCGGCACCAACGACCTCATCGTCGCCGGGGGCGTGCAGAGCATGAGCCTCATACCCATTTCCGCGGCGATGACGGCGGGAGAACAGTACGGTTTCTCTGATCCCTTCTCCGGATCTCGGGGTTGGCTGGAGCGCTACGGGGCACAGGAGGTATCCCAGTTTCGCTCGGCGGAAATGATCGCGGAGAAGTGGAACTGCACGCGTGAGGACATGGAACGATTCGCGCTCCAGAGTCACGAGCGCGCTATACGCGCGATCGACGAGGGACGTTTCAAGCGAGAGATAGTCGCCTACGACGGTGTGAGCGTTGATGAAGGCCCGCGCAGAGGCACTTCTCTGGAAAAAATGTCCGCGCTTCCGAGTCTGGAAGAGGGCGGCCGGCTAACCGCAGCTGTGGCCAGCCAAATCTCGGACGCGGCTTCGGCCCTCCTGGTAGCGTCGGAATCGGCCGTCAAGGAGCACGGACTCGTGCCGAAGGCCCGCTTTCACCACCTCAGCGTCCGTGGTGCCGATCCACTGTGGATGCTCACCGCCCCGATTCCCGCCACGCGGCGGGCGCTGGAGAAGAGCGCGATGAGCCTGGACGACATAGACCTGGTTGAGATAAACGAGGCCTTCGCCTCCGTGGTACTTGCCTGGCAAAAGGAGACCGGCGCCGATCTGGACAAGGTAAACGTCAACGGCGGTGCCATAGCCCTCGGTCATCCACTCGGTGCGACCGGAGCTCGGTTGTTGACTACGTTGCTGCACGAACTCGAGCGCAGCGGCGGCCGCTACGGTCTCCAGACCATGTGCGAAGGCGGTGGCCAGGCGAACGTCACGATAATAGAGCGTCTGTGATGGGGCGCCGGGGTCATGTCTTGGCGCCTGGGGCCGCGCGAACCACGAGGCGAGGCGGAGGCGATGGGAGCAGCAAGTGAGCGGAATATGTGAAGGAAGGATCGTCATCGTCACCGGGGCCGGCCGTGGGATCGGGCGCGGCCACGCCCTGGAGTTCGCGAGGCAGGGTGCCAGGGTAGTCGTCAACGACCTCGGCGCCGAGGTCGACGGCAGTGGGCACTCTCGAGGTCCGGCGGCGGAAGTTGTCGAGGAAATACGGAGGTTTGGTGGTGAGGCCGTCCTCAACTGCGACGACGTCGCCGACTGGGCGGGTGCCAAGCGACTCGTGCAAACCGCGCTGGAGAGCTTCGGGGGTCTCGACGTCGTCGTCAACAACGCCGGATTCTTGAGAGACCGCATGTTCGTGAGCTGCTCGGAAGAAGAGTGGGACGCTGTTATACGCGTGCACCTGAAAGGGCACTTCTGCACCTCGCGCCACGCTTGCGCTTACTGGCGAGAGCGGTCCAAGGCCGGTGAGGAGGTCGACGCGCGTATCGTCAACACCAGCTCGGGGGCGGGGTTGCAGGGCAGCGTGGCCCAGGCGACCTACTCCGCGGCCAAAGCCGGTATCGCCGCGCTCACTCTCGTGCAGGCCGTAGAACTCGCCCGATACGGGGTTACAGCCAACGCCATCGCGCCGGCTGCGCGCACACGAATGACTGAACAGACCTTCGCCGAGATGATGGCCAAGCCCGAAAGCGGCTTCGACAAGATGGATCCCGAAAACGTCGCTCCCCTCGTCGTGTGGCTGGGGAGCGCCGATTCTAGAGAGGTCAGCGGGTGCACCTTCGAGCTGTCGGGCGGCAGTATCAGCCTGGCGCAGGGCTGGCGGCACGGGCCGGAAATAGACAAGGGCCGGCGCTGGAAGGCGGCAGAAGTCGGCGCGGCGGTGCGAGAGTTGCTGGAGAAATCGCCGCCCGCCGAGAGGGTGTACGGGTCGTGACGCCCGTCACTGCCATTCGCGAACGTCGCAGCGGGGACGGCTAAGTTGAACTTCGCGTTTTCACCGGAGCAGGAAGAACTGCGGAGATCGGCTAGGTCTTTCCTCACGGATCATTCGTCCTCCGAGCAGGTCAGACGCGCCATGCAGAGCGAGCGTGGCTGGGAAGAGTCGCTGTGGAAGCGTATGGCGGAGGAGCTGGGCTGGCCCGCGATCATCGTTCCGGAGGCTTACGGGGGGCTGGGCCTGGGTTACGTAGAACTGGTGGCTCTGATGGAAGAAATGGGCGCTGCGCTGCTCTGCTCGCCGTTCTTCTCGAGCGTTTGCCTTGGGGGCAACGCGCTGGTGCTCGGAGGCAACGAGGAACAGAAGCGGTGCTACCTGCCTGGCGTCGCCGCCGGGGAGACGCTCGCGACACTGGCCTTTAGCGAACCCAGCGGTCGCTGGGACGCGGGCGGGATCGAGGCGGTCGCTCGTCGGGACGGTGGCGACTACCTCCTCTATGGCACGAAGACCTTCGTGCCGGACGGCTCCAGTGCCGACCTTTTCGTGGTCGCGGTGCGCGAGGAAGGTTCTGAAGGTGAAGACGGTGTGAGCCTGTTTCTGATACCAGCCGACAGCGACGGGCTCGAGCGCCGCTCCTTGGGTACAATGGATCAGACCCGCCGCCAGGCCGAGCTGTCGCTCGACGGCGTTCGGGTGCCGGCTTCGGCCCTGATGGGGCAGTGGCGGCAAGGCTGGCCCGCCCTCGCGCGTACACTCGACCTGGCCGCGGTGGCGCTAGCGGCGGAGCAGGTCGGCGGTGCGCAGAGCTGCCTGGACATGAGTGTCAACTACGCCAAGGAAAGGGTACAGTTCGATCGGCCCATAGGCTCCTTTCAGGCGATAAAGCACAAGTGTGCGGACATGATGCTCATGGTCGAGTCGGCGCGCTCGGCTGCCTACTACGCCGGTTGGGCGGCGGCGGAGGGCGATCCCGAGCTGCCTTTGCTGGCGTCGCTCGCCAAGGCCTATTGCTCGGAGGCCTACTTCCACTGCGCCGCCGAGAGTCTGCAGATCCACGGCGGAGTAGGCTTTAGCTGGGAATACGACGTTCATCTCTACCTCAAGCGCGCGAAGTCCAGCGAGACCCTTCTCGGTGACGCCAGCTACCACCGTGAGCGGTTGGCCCGGCGCATGGACCTGTCGGAAGTATCATGACTGACCCACTGGACATGCGCGGCCGCGTGGTGATCGTAACCGGGGGTGGCAAGGGGGTAGGTCGCGGCATCTCGGCGCGATTTCTGGAGGCCGGCGCGGAGGTGGTGATCTGTGGTCGCAGCGAGCCAGAGGGGTTGCCCGAAGCCGGCAACAGCGTGGCGGTGTTCGTGCAGGCGGACGTTCGCGAACCAGCGCAGACCGACAGGGTCGTGGAAGAAACCGTCCAACGCTTCGGCCGTCTCGACGTCCTGGTGAACAACGCCGGTGGTTCGCCGCCCGCCGAGGCGGCCACGGCTTCGCCACGGTTTTCGGAGGCCATCATCAGTCTCAATCTCGTTGCACCGCTCAACTTTTCCCAGCGCGCCAACGCTGTGATGCAGGAGCAGGCTGAGGGGGGGGTGATCATCAATGTTGCCAGCGTGAGCGCGACGCGGCCCTCGCCTGGCACCGCGGCGTACGCCGCCGCCAAGGCCGGACTTATCAGCCTAACCCAGACGTTGGCAGTGGAGTGGGCCCCGAAGGTTCGGGTCAACGCGGTGACGGCGGGCATGATCCGGACCGAGAGGGCGGGGCTGCACTACGGTGACGACAAGGGCATAGCCGCGGTCGAAGCCACGGTGCCGCTGGGGCGGCTGGGGGAACCCACCGAGGTCGGCGACGCCTGCTTGTTCTTGGCCTCGTCCATGTCGGCTTACGTCAGCGGTGCGAGCCTGGTGCTTCACGGAGGCGGCGAGCGCCCGGCCTTCCTAGGAGGGGCCAAGAGCCGGTCTTCTTAGGCGAGGGCGCCGCCGCGGATCAGCGGCCTTCGGATATCAGCCCGGCGATCGTGAACCAGTCTTCGTCAGCGGAATAATCGCTGTCAAAGCCCACGTCGATGTACCAACCTGCTTCATCCGGAAAGGCCATTCCCGGGATGGCCGCGCGCGTGCCATGCATGAGCTGCAGGTCGATGACGCTGAAGGCGTAGATGAACATTCTAGGCTCGTCGTACTCGTAGGCGACAGAGGGGTTGGGTCGCTTCGAGGTCCTGATGCTCTGCATGACCACCTTCCACAGTTCACCGCCCTGGTCGTAGAGGTCCGAGTAGATGATGAAGTAGGTCTCCTTGTCTACGTAGATCACGCGCCGAGAGTAGGCGTAGTTGGGCGCCTGGGGAATACCTTCGATCACGTAGACGTCGGGACGTTTTTCCCAGCTTTCGCAGAAGGTCATGCCTCCGTCTTTGGTGCACGGTTCGGGGGGAAGGCGTTTGCCGTGAAGCGACGCGAGCATCGGTTTCTCGCCCAGCAAGCGCCACTCGAACCAGGGGATCTGGCCCGCGTAGCCCCCGTAACTGTCGACGTCTATGTCCTGGCCGAAAAGCGCGTCGGAGCGCTGAGCACTGGACATACGCCGAACGCGGCGCAGCTGAGGGAGGTACAGCCAGGTGTCGTCTTGACGAAGCAGATCCCGATATCGGTAGGCTATGCCACCCACGCCTTTTAGATCAAATGGCTCGATGATGGGGTACAGGCCTGATTTGGCGAAGATGTCCTGGTCGGTATCGAGGTCGTGCGAAACATCATGAAGACGTCCCTGGTACCGCAACACCCTCAACCACTCGGCGACGAAGTGACGCTCGACCGTATAGTGGCGACTGCCCTTGGAGTCGAGGTAGAGCGAACCGGTGTCGGCGTCTACCAGGTGCATGTTGAGGTCGTCGGTGAAATAATGGGTACGCTCGAAGTTGTACATGACCTTCCGAGCGGCCTGGGGGTCGTTGGAGTCTATCTTCGGAAAGGGACGGCCCGCTACCCAGTTCTCGAGTTCTCCGTGTTTACCGATTCTACATTGGTCGGAGTATTTTTCAGTCGCCTCCCGGTAGGCCACGGGAAGCGAGATGCGTTCGTAGGGTACGATGCGCATGTCCATACCGTTTGATACCGCCCACTTGACACCCTCGGCGACGAGGCCGTCGATCTTTTGCACGTTCTCGGCGGTGATGACTTCACCCGGCTCGACGCCGGCCCAGCAGGGGCGGGTTGACCAGGTCGTGGCGGCCGCCAGGGCCAATACCAGCGGAGCCAGAGCCAGCGACCGCGAAAGGGACACGACGCTTCTGGATAACATGGCACACCTCCTGGCGCTCCGGGACGCCGCCTGTCCTTGGCGTGACTTGGCGACGGAGCACGGTTAGCACCCAGATGGTAGAACAGTCCCGTGGTCATGGTCAATCGACTTGTTCAATCGAAGGAGCCCATCGCTGGTTTCCCTACAGCGCATCGCGTTAGTAGGAACGGCCTTACGTGAGGATCGGCGCGGTTGCGGGTAGGGCGATCGAGGCATGCAGAAGCTAAGAGAATCTCTGGCGGACGCGATCCGGGCGGCGCCGGCCTTGCTGGGTTGTACGATAACCAGCCGTGGTAGAGGCCGGCCGCTCAGGGCACTCATTGTCGAGACCGAGGCCTACTGCGAAGACGACCCGGCCTCCCACGCCTTCGGCGGACCGAACGAACGCAACCGCTCGATGTTCGGACCGCCGGGGAGCGCCTATGTGTACCGCATTCATCGGTCCTTGTGTTTCAACGTAGTCACCGGTCCCGAGGGCAGTGGCCAGGCGGTCCTCATCCGGGCAGTGCAACCGCTGGAAGGCCTGGACCACATGATGCGCGCGCGGGGAAGAGCGACGGTCGGCAGCAAGCCGCCCCGTGGCTACGCGATCAGCAACGGTCCAGGTAAGCTCTGCCAGGCCTTGGGCATCACTCTGGAAGATGACGGCTGCGACCTTCTTGCCGACCCTCGGTTCCTCGCCGGCGGTCGCCACGAGCGGAGACACCTCTTGCTGACGCCGCGGCGATGGCGCCCAGAGGTGGTCCGTAGTCGTCGCGTCGGAATATCCCGAGCGCGAGAGGAGCTGTTCCGTTTCGCGATAGCGGGAAACCCTTGGGTATCGCGCTGAACCCCGGGACATCGGCATGGCGAGGGTTAGGTACCGATCGAACCGGGCCGCGGCGTCAGCGAGTGGGCGCTCGGCTTCCCGGGCCGGCTCAGGCTACGAACCGTCTCAGCGTGGCGTCGACAGCAGCGGCGTAGCTGCTGCCGAAGAGAACCGTGTGCACGAGCAAAGGATAGAGGTTGTATAGGTCGCGACGTTGTTCGAAGAAGCCCTCGGCGAGGGGCCGGAGCTGCGAGTAGCGCCGGAAGAAGGGTTCCCCAAAGGTCGAGAACAAGGTAGAGAAGGCGAGTTCAATCTCCACGTCGCCGTAGTAGATCGCGGGGTCGACGAACGCGGCGATGCGTCCACCCGAGCCGAGGATGTTCCCGCCCCACACGTCGCCGTGCAACAGCGAAGCCTCGCGCGGCTCGATGATCCACTCGTCGAGACGGCTACACAGGTTCTCCAGGCGGCCGAAGGTCGAGGGGCTCAGCGTTCCGGCGTCAAGAGCACGCCTCCCGATGTAGTTCAGCCGCCGATCCCGAAAGAACTCCACCCAGCTGCTACTTTCGCGGTTGGGCTGGGTCAGGCTCCCGATCAAGGTATCCCGCTCCAGGCCATGGCGTTTGCTGGTCACGGAGTGGAGATCAGCCAGCAGCTCGGCCGCGTGTTCCTGTGCCGAGGGACCGAGGATACCGCCGTCGTTGTCGACGTATTCGATCAACAGCAGTCGGTCGTCGCTGTGGTGAAGGGCGGGAACGGGCAGTCGGCTGTGGGTCTCGAGGTAGCGGAGCATCCAGCCTTCGGGCTCCAGTCCGCCCGAGTCCGATACCTTGGCCACGAGTCGTTCACCGCCGGTGAAATCCAACCTGTATACTTCGGCTATGCAGCCACCGGCAAGCGGAGTGACGCCGCTGGGGCGTTTGCCCAGTACCTCTTCGACGCTAGTGAGGAGGTCGTTCACAATCTTCGAGCAGTGTAACCACGTCCGCGAGCAGGCCCTCTGAAGCCGCCTCTACCAAATCTATGACGTGGTCGAAGCCGCGCTCTCCACCGTAGTAGGGATCGGGCACCTCGTCGACGCCGAGTTCGGGAGCGTAATCGAGGAACAACGCGACGGGTTTGCCGTTCGTCGCCGGCCGCAGGGCCAGAAGATCGTGGTAGTTATCGCGGTCCATGGCCAGTATGTAATCGAAGTTATCGAAGTCGGCCTCCGTGACCTTGCGCGCCCGGTGGCCGCTGAGATCGAGGCCGCGCTGGCGCGCGGCTGCGGTCGCACGGGAATCGGCGCCGTTTCCAGCGTGATAGGCGTAGGTACCAGCCGAATCCACCACTATCCGGTCGGAGAACTCACTGGACTCTACCAGGCGTCGGAACGCCGCCGCCGCTGTTGGCGATCGGCAGATGTTACCCATGCACACGAACAGAACCTTGATTATCTTCTTGTCGCCGCGGGGTGCGGGAGGCGCTTGCTCTCGGGTAACCAACTTCTCAGTCCTGGGCGACTCGCAGCTTTTCCAGGAGGCGGTCGAAACTCCTTCCTACGATTCGTCTTGTCGCTTCGACGTCATCGGCTCGGACGATCATCTGTGCGGCCTCGCCCAGTGCGCCGAAGAGCAGGTGAGCCAGAGGGGTAGTAGGCTGCTGCTCGATAACCCCTTCCTCCATGGCCATCTGTAGCCCGGCCGCGAGAAATCCCAGCGCGTACTCCGACTCGACCTCGTGCCAGGTCTGCCAGCCCAGGACCGCGGGCACGTCGAGAAGGACGATCCGCTGCATCTCCGGATCCAGGCAGGCGTCGAGCACGGCCTGACAACCGGCGCGTAGCTGCTGCCAGGGGTCGCCGACGCTGACGACCGTGGCCTGCGCGAGCCGTACGACGAACTCCTCCTCGGTCTTTCTGAACACCGCCAGGAGCAGGTCCTTCTTGCCCCGAAAGCGGTGGCGGGACCCGCGGCCTGTGCCTTGATGCTCCTGGGTACGGTACTTTTCTTGTTCAGCCTGGACGTCGAAGTCCGGGCGCGGCGGGAGAAACGCGAGCGGGACAAGACTCTCGGCCTCGTCCGGGGCTTCCGTATAGGCATCGTAGGCTTGGGCCTCGTTCGCGCTAGAGCCGGTTGGATGTAGGACGTTCATTCCCTTCTCATGCTTTCGCTCATCATCGGTGGCGAGGAACTGCTCGAATCATCGGTAGTCGCTGCCGCGCTGAAACGCCAGCCGGACCCTTCGTGTCGGTAACTATTACTCCAGAGGGGGTGGGGAGGCGAACTGCTATGTCGGATCCGTTCAGTGCCGAGACTAATAAGGAAATCGAACTCGGGCAGGAGAGGATTCGCTGCCGAGAATGCGGGACCGGGCGGCCGGTGCTTTTCGTGCACGGATTTCTGGTTGACGGAAATCTGTGGCGCAAGCCGGTGGCGGAACTGGCGGGAGAGCTTCGTTGCATAGTGCCGGACTGGCCCCTGGGTTCGCACCGTGTTCCGATGAAAACACGAGCCGCCCAAAGCCCGCGTGGGGTCGCCAGGCTAGTTGTGGAGTTCATGGATGCCTTGGAACTCGATGAGGTTGTGCTGGTGGGGAACGATTCCGGAGGGGCGATCTGTCAACTGGTAGTGACCGATCACCCCGAGCGTGTGTCTCATCTGGTGCTCACGCCCTGTGATGCCTGCGAGAATTTTCCGCCGAAGTTGCTTCCTTACCTGAAGTGGCTAGGGAGTATTCCCGGTGGTGTGTTCGTCGTCGTACGGAGCCTTCGCGTCGGGGCACTGCGGCGGCTTCCGATCGCTTTTGGCTTGGCCACGAAGCGTCCTATCGACGATGTGGACTTCCCCCACGCCCGCTTGGAAGTGGTAAGCGATAGCTACACCTTCATTGCCGAAGACCTGCCGACGGTCTTGGCAGGGCTTGTCAAGGATTTCTTGTCTCCATCGCGGACCCCGGACCGCGAGAACGGCTCCGAGTCTCAGGCCTACGGCTGAGCGTTGAGTGACCCCTCCGTGGCTGGGTGGCAGCAGCCGTCGGCGCCCCAATCGAGCCGCCGCCGCGGGTTCGTTCGGGGTCTTGTCCCCCGCATGGGTGGCCCTGTTCCCTTGTCCGCAGGCGCCGATGGCCATGCGCTGGGTTGTTTTTCGCCGGCATCCGGCCGCCGAGGTACCGAAAAAGTCCGGTAATGGCGTGCTTCGACGGCGTTGTAGCCCCGAGCTGCATTTTTCACCCTTGATCTTGCCCCCCTTATCGGGGTTTTTTAGGTTAGCTGTTGCTAGTCCCAAATTGGCCTGCTTGTCTCGTTTGGGGGGAGCGCCGCCACGTATTGAACGTGACCCTCGCCCGCAAGGGAGAAACAACGGAGGACATCAAAGAACCGTGAGGCTACCGTCTAGATTTTTCGTCGCCGCTATGGCGCTGGCCCTGATCTCGCCTGCGCTGAGCAGCGCGCTCACCAAACAGGAACTCAAGTGTAGGCACCAGGTTGCGAAAACGGCTTCTCGTTCCGTTGGAGCTGTGCTCAAGGCCCGTCTACAGTGCGCCAATCGCAAAGCGCGCGGGACCATCAGCGCCGCCGTAGACTGCTTGGCAGACCCTTTTCCGCTGGGGCCCGGTACGGGGGATTTTCGCACTGACGCGAGGTTGCGCAAGGCGCTTACCCCTCGCGGCAGGCTGACCAAGAAGTGCAAGTTGTTGGATCCGTTCGCGGTGGGCGTGGGGGGAATCTGTATTCTCGCTCCCAGCAGTTGGGATGATGTAGAGAGCTGCGCTGTAGATATTGGCTCAGCCGCCGCCAACGCGGCGACGGTGTTGTTCTACTCCCCTAACAGCGGGTTCCTTCCCCTCGATGAATCCTTCTGCCGTTCGGAAATAGGGAGCAAGATCCGCGGCGCCCTCACCAAGCTCATCCGTGGTCGCGTAGACTGCTTCCGCAAGGATGGCAAACTGGGCGGCGGACTCTTCGACTGCACGGCACTCATGGCTTTCCCCGGGACGGTTCGCACCACCGGCTTCGACCGCGCGGACAGGAAACTCGTAAAACCACTGATCGCGTTGGGGAAGACGGTTGAGAGGGCCTGCACCGGCGATCTCGATGCGATGGGTTTTCCGACGGTCTTGGGCGACCCTACAGGAATTCCGTTTACCCCGCAGGACCTATTTCACGCGATCAACGACCAGATACAGGAGCAGGTCTTCCAAGTAATTCCGCAGATCTTCGTTGGTACGAGCTATTGCGGCGACGGGATCATCGATGTTGGTGAGAGCTGTGACGACGGGAACCGGACGAGCTGTGATGGTTGCGACCGCGACTGTCGGCTAGCGTTTTGTGGAAACGGCTCAGCCTGCGCTACCGAGCTGTGCGATGACGGCAACACGGCCAGCGGTGACGGATGCGACGCTGTCTGCGTGCCGGAGATCTGCGGTGACGGCATCTTGCACCCGGCTCTTGGAGAAGAGTGCGACGACGCGAATCTCGTGGACGGCGACGGATGCGACACCAACTGTACGTTCACGGCCTGCGGTAATGGTATCATAACGCCTCCAGAACTCTGCGACGATGGTGCCGGAAACACCGATACCGATCCAAACGCGAACTGCCGCACCGACTGCACCCTGGTGGGTTGCGGGGACGGAATTCTTGCTATCAACGAACAGTGTGATGACGGGGGGCAGTCGGCCACCTGCGACGTCGACTGTACCCTGGTTTCGTGCGGTGATTCGACGGTCAACGTCTTGGCCGGGGAAGAGTGCGATGACGGTAACGCTCTAGATGGCGACGGTTGCGATACCAACTGCCGTACTACCGGCTGCGGCAACGGCATCATCACCGCTGGTGAGAGCTGTGACGACGGCAATCTCGTCAACGACGACGGATGTGACTTGAACTGCACGCCTACTCAGTGCGGTAACGGTATCGTCACCACCGGCGAGCAGTGCGACGACGGTAACGTCATCAATGATGACGGCTGTGATTCCAACTGTACACCCACTGGCTGTGGTAACGGGATTGTTACCACCGGGGAGGTCTGTGACGACGGCAACCTTCTGAGTAACGACGGGTGCGATTCCAACTGTACTTTCACCGGTTGCGGCAACGGCGTGGTAACGCCTGGTGAGCAGTGCGACGATGCAAATTTCGTTGACGGTGATGGTTGTGATTCCAACTGTAAGCCTACGGGTTGTGGTAATGGCGTAATTGCAGGCGCCGAGGTTTGCGACGACGGTAACCTGCTCAGCGGCGACGGATGTGACAACAACTGCACACTCACCGGTTGCGGCAACGGTGTAGTGACCACCGGCGAGCAGTGTGATGACGCCGGCGAATCTATTAACTGTGATTTTGACTGCACCTTCCCCGCCTGTGGGGACGCCACGGTCAACACGACCGCGGGGGAACAGTGTGACGCGGGCGGTGAGTCTGTATCCTGCGACGTAGACTGTACTTTTTCATCGTGCGGCGACGGTACCGCCAACTCGACGGCTGGCGAACAGTGCGATGACGGCAACCTGATAGACGGGGACGGATGCGACGCCAACTGTACTCTGAGTGGTTGCGGCAACGGCGTCGTTACCATCGGCGAGCAGTGCGACGACGGGAACACGGTCAGTGGCGACGGCTGCGACGCGAACTGTACCATCACTTCCTGTGGAAACGGCATAGTCACGGTGGGCGAGCAGTGCGACGATGGCGGCGTATCGGCCCTCTGTGACGCCGATTGTACGCCCGCGAGCTGCGGAGACGCTACCACCAACGCGCTAGCCGGTGAGAGCTGTGACGACGGGAACACCGTAAATGGCGACGGATGTGATTCGAACTGCACCGTGACGGGTTGTGGCAACGGTATACTTACCACTGGCGAGAGCTGCGACGACGCTAACCTCGTCGACGGCGACGGATGTGATTCGAACTGTACGCTGACGGGCTGTGGCAACGGCGTCGTTACCCTGGGTGAGCAGTGCGACGATGGTGTGGAGTCGATAACCTGCGACGTCGATTGCTCCTTCGCCTCATGTGGAGACGGGACGATCAACGTCACGTCAGGCGAGATATGCGACGACGCTAACCTCACGGACGGTGATGGTTGTGATTCCAACTGTACGGTAAGCGCCTGCGGGAACGGTATATCTGCTGGCGGAGAAGGATGTGACGACGGCAATCTCGTTGACGGTGACGGCTGTGATTCAAACTGCACGGTGACCGGTTGTGGCAATGGCGTCGTGACTCTGGGCGAACAGTGTGACGACGGCGCGGAATCGGCGACCTGTAACAGCGACTGTACGGTCGCGTCGTGTGGGGACGGCACCCTCAATACATCCGCTGTCGAGCAGTGCGACACGGTCGTAGAATCCGCTACCTGTGACGCCGACTGTACGCTGGCCTCGTGTGGAGACGGTACGTTAAACGTTACTTCGGGCGAGATCTGTGACGACGGCGGGGAATCCGTCGCATGTAACGCAAACTGTACAATATCAATTTGCGGAGACGCGATTACCAACGTCACGTCGGGTGAGCAGTGTGACGACGGCGCGGAATCGGCCACCTGCGACGCCGACTGCAGCAGTGCGGTTTGTGGAGACGCAACGCTGAACCTCACCGCGGGCGAGCAGTGTGACGACGGTGGCGAGTCGGTGACCTGTGACTCTGACTGTACGACGGCGACGTGCGGTGATGGCACGGCCAACGCCACGGCCGGAGAGCAGTGTGATGACGCCGGAGAATCGGCCTCCTGCGATGTCGACTGTACCGCGGCGAGCTGTGGCGATGGCGTGCAGAACGTTTCGGCCGGAGAAGTCTGCGACGACGGCAACGTAATAGAGGGCGACGGGTGTGACTCGAACTGTACACTCACGGCATGCGGTAATTCCGTTGTCAGCCCTGGTGAGCAGTGTGACGATGGAAATCTCGCGGACGGCGACGGATGTGATTCGAACTGTACCTTTACGGCGTGCGGAAACGGGATCATAACGTCCGGCGAGCAATGTGACGACGGCGGCGAATCGGCCACCTGCGACGTCGACTGTACCGCCGCGGTATGCGGCGATGGAGCTACCAACGCGACCGCCGGCGAGCAGTGTGACGATGCGGGCCAGTCTGCGGCCTGCGACGCGGATTGTACGCTGCCGGTTTGCGGTGACGGTGTTCTAAATTCCGCGTCTGGTGAGCAGTGCGATGACGCCAACACCGTTAGCGGCGATGGCTGTGATGCGAACTGCACCTTCACGGGTTGTGGTAACGGAGTCGTCACTCTTGGCGAGCAGTGTGACGACGGTGGAGAATCAGCTTTATGTGATGCGGATTGTAGCGTCGCGGCGTGCGGTGACGGGACGATCAACGGTTCGGCGGGCGAGGTCTGTGACGACGGTGCTGGTAACGGCGGCGGCGAGGGCTTTTGTATCAGCGACTGTTCGGCGGTTCAGGCCTGCGGAGACGGCGTAGCCAACGGGACGGAGAGCTGTGACGATGGCGCGGGCAACGGATCCGGTGAGGGCTTCTGTATCAGCGACTGTTCGGTGGTCCAGCTCTGTGGCGACGGTGTTGCAAACGGAACCGAGCAGTGTGACGGTGCCGGAGAAACGGCTACGTGCGACGCGGACTGCACCTTGGCGAGTTGTGGCGACGGCCTCACCAACCTCACCAGCGGCGAAGTTTGCGATGACGGTAACCTCGCAGACGGAGACGGTTGTGATTCCAACTGTACGCCGACGGGTTGCGGCAACGGCGTGATCACCGCTGGAGAACAGTGTGACGACGCCGGCGAGTCGGCTAGCTGCGATGCCGACTGTTCTTTTGTCTTCTGTGGCGACGGGACGACCAACGTGACTTCGGGCGAGCAGTGTGACGACGGCGGGGAGTCGCTTGCGTGTAACGCCAACTGTACGGTTTCTTCATGCGGCGACGGTATTCAGAACGGTAGCGCCGGTGAGACCTGTGATGACGGCAACTTGATCAGTGGCGATGGCTGTGATTCGAACTGCACTTTCACGGCCTGTGGTAACGGTGTCGTCACCGCCGGGGAACAGTGTGACGACGGCGGAGAATCGGTCGCCTGCGACGCTGACTGCACGCTGGCCGCTTGCGGAGATTCGAACATCAACGCGACCGCCGGGGAACAGTGTGACGACGGTGGGGAGTCGGTTAGCTGTGATCTGGACTGCACCTTCGTCTTCTGTGGCGACGGGACGACCAACGTGACTTCGGGCGAGCAGTGCGATGACAGTGGAGAATCGGCTTCCTGTGACGCCAACTGCACGTTTGCCCTGTGCGGAGACGGAACCGTCAACGTAAGTGCTTCAGAGCAGTGTGACGACGTCGGCGAGTCCGCTACCTGTGACGCTGACTGCACGCTGGCCAGCTGCGGTGACTCGACCGTCAACGTGACGGCGGGTGAGAGCTGTGACGACGGCGGGGAGTCGGCCACCTGCGACGCGGACTGCAGTCTGGCTTCCTGCGGTGATTTGACCGTCAACGCGAGCGCCGGTGAGACCTGCGATGACGGGAACCTGATCGACGGTGATGGATGCGACAGCAACTGTACGCTCAGCGCGTGCGGCAACGGGATCGTCGCCGGCGCGGAACAGTGTGACGACGGCGGGGAGTCGGCTACCTGTGACGCTGATTGCACGCTGGCCAGCTGTGGTGACTCGACGGTCAACGCGACCGCCGGCGAGGTCTGCGACGACGGTGTGAACAACGGAGCGGGACCGGGATTCTGCCTCGCCGACTGTTCCGGCGTCCAACCGTAGACCGGCGTAACCGGTCAGAGTCCTTCGACCACCTCGGCTCGTTCGCCGCGGAGGTAACGAACGACGTCGCTGAGGTCCAGAATCAGCGACACCGCGTTGGCGGACATCAGCAAGCGTAGCCACAGGCCGAAGGCGTCGTTCGCCGGAATTTCGTTCAGCCGCGCCCACAAGAAGCAGAGCAACGGAACCCAGAGCACGTGACCGAGTCCAAGCAGGCGGGTAAATCCGCTGAGGGCCGTCAATCCAACCATCAAACCGGCGCCGGCCAGGAACACCACCAGTACCACCCTGGCCTCGAGGCGATCGAGGAAGGCGAGCGGGCCCAGCAGGTTCACGGCGACGAGCAACAGCAGCCAGATCTTCACGCGCAGCGGGGATCTTAGTAAGCCCTTGGTGAACTTCAGAGCGGCGTGCATTGCGGGAATCTATCTCCGTCAAACACCGCGAACCGCGCGGCGTGTCTGGGTTCTTTACAGTATCGCCGGGGCTCGCGCCAACCGTTGTGGTCCAGAGATAGAAAAGCGCGGCTAGGCCAGAGGCTCGTCCGGGGCCACCCGGCGCCCGTCTTCCTTCGCGCCGCGCCGCAATCCGAAGAAGGTGTAAGTGAGAACGCCGGCGAGCGCCCAGAAGATAGGGATAGCAACCATCGTTATGCCCACCGAAGCCGTGAAAGCGTCGGCCAGCTCGTAGGATACGAACCCGAGCCGTACGACCCAGATGGTGATCGCGACCGCAAAGGTCCACATGAACGCGATGGTGAAGTATTGCAAGAAATCTATTACGCGGTTGATCATCTCGTTTCTCAGCGCGGCGCCACCGCTGCATCACCGATTTCCGGTTGGTAGGAAAGCATACGCTCGTCGACTTCTTCTCGCGACTCCTCCATGCCTTCTTCGATCTCCCAGATAGATATGAGCGGAAAAAACTTGGCGAACAAGGCGAAGCCCAAGCAGAATACGCCTACCCCCCATGCGAACATACCCCACTCTACCCAAGATGGTATGTAGAAATGCGGAGGAAAGGAGAGGGCGGGGTTCTCCAGCGTGGGCACAACGATGTTGAGCCGCTCCAGCCACATGCCCAGTGTAACGCCGATCGATACGACGCAAATACCAGTGGTCGTGCACAAGCGCTTAGTACTAAGGACGACCACTGGCAACAGGAAATTGACGAAGATCATGAGCCAGAAGGGAATCGCGTACCTTCCGGTAAACTTATAGAGCAGTATCTTCATCTCGGTAGGCTCCGCTCCGTAGACCCCAGTCAGATACTCGGCGAACGTGAAGTAGAACCAGATGATGGCCATGATCAGCAGCAAGCGGCTCAACTGCTGGAGGTGTATTTCCTTGAGATAATTCTCTAGGTGGTACACCCGCCTAAAAACGATCATCACGAGGAACAACGCGGCGATTCCCGAATAGATAGCGCCAACCACGAAATAGGGCCCGAAGATCGTCGAGTGCCAGCCCGGCTGCAGCGTCATCGCGAAGATAAAGGATATTACGGTGTGTACCGATACCGCGATCGGGATCACCATGATCATGAGAATGTTTATCGCCTTTTCCAGCACGCGCTTTTGCTCGGCCGTTCCTACCCAGCCCCAGGACAGCAGCCGGTAGAGCCAACGCGGCCTCACGCCCCGATCCCGGATCCTCGCAATGTCGGGAATCATCGGGATGTAGAGGTATACCGTCGAGGCTGCGAAGTAGGCCGTGATCGCCGTGACGTCCCAGAGCAGTGGAGACTGGAGGCGGCCGTTGTAGAAGATGTGAAGAATCCGGTCCGGCCTGCCGAGGTCGATGATAGGGTGGAGCCCCCCGATGGCGAGGACGATACCCGTGATGACCTCGGCCATTCGGGTGATCGGCCGTCGCCACTCGGCCTTTGAGAGTCTCAGGATCGCAGAAATCAGCGTACCGGCGTGGCTGATCCCGATGAAGAAGACGAAATTGACGATGTAGAAGCCCCAGGTGACGGGTTGCTGCATGCCCGTGACGCCCAGGCCGTAGACCACCTGGGTGAAGTACGCGTAACTTCCCCACGCGATGACGATGATGATGCCAAGCAGCGCGAAGTAAAAACGGCTGCTCGTGTGCTCCACCGATCGCAGCAAATCCGATTCTATGCGCTCGCGATCAACCTTCATGTCCGCCCCTGCTCCGCAGGTATATTACCTTGGGTTCGGTACCTAGGTCCTCGAGCAACTTCTCGGCCCGAGGACTGTGGGCCAGCTCAGCCACCTCGCTGAGTTCGTGTTCGAGATCGCCAAAGACCATCGCGTCGGCCGGACAGACCTCGACGCAGGCTGGCTGGTAGTCTTCGTCACGCAGCGGTCTGCTCTCGGCGCGCGCTTGTTCTCTGGCTTTCTGAAGGCGGTGTGAGCAAAACGTGCATTTCTCGACGACGCCTTTCGGACGCAGGGATACGTCCGGATTTCTGGCTTTTCGCAGGTCTTCCGACCAGTCGGGCTCGTACCAGTTGAAGGTCTTGACAGTGTAGGGACAGGCCGCCATGCAGTAGCGACAGCCTATGCACTGGGGGTATATCTGGGCCACGATCCCGTCTTCCGCCACGTAGGTCGCGTGTACCGGGCATACGTAGGTACAGGGCGCCTTTTCGCAGTGCATGCAGATTCGCGGGTAGCTCTTCACGCGAACGTTTGGAAAGGTTCCCTCGACTTCGTGTACCATGTGTACCCAGCCCAGAGAGCGCCCCATCTGTGCTTCTTCGCGAGATACCACAGGAACGTTGTTCTCCGACTGGCAGGCGGCTGCGCAGGCACCACAGCCCGTGCAGCGGTCCAGATCGATTACCATTCCCCATTGAGGCATCGTGTATCTCCAGTCCGTTTACAAAGCTTCCATCTTGACGCGACTAACGGTTTCGATCGCGAGGGTCACCCCGTTCGTGATGTTGTTTTCGACGATGGTGTTCGGATTGGAGCCGACGCCCGCCGCTGTAGATCCGACCCTGTGGCCCAGGCCTACGGGAATCGCCACGACCCCCGGTGGAATCGCTTCTGTGACTCGAGCGACCGCGTCGATCTGACCCAGCTCCGATACCACCCGGACCCTGCTTCCATTTTCCACCGTTGCCTCGGCTGCGGTGCGGGGGTGTAACTCGATCCAGGTATCCCAGATCGCGTCTCCCCAGTGGCCGCCGAGTTCCATCATGATAGGGTAGTTCGTGGTCTCGCCGTTTCTGAGTTCAGGAACACGGAAGGTGACCAGCTGGTAAGGGTAGACGTGCCAGTCTCCCTTGGGCACGGGCAGCGTGAGGCTCCGCAGCTTATCCGTCCCGACGCTGCCCTCGAGGTTCAAGGCCGCGCGCGGCGTAGTAACAATACGTTTCAGCGGTCTGGCTGGCTTTACCAGAGCGGATTTCAGAGCCCACACAGAGTCGCGTTTCAGGTCACTCCAGAAAGCCCTCGAGCTCGACGAAGCCGACGTGTCATCGCCGTCACGGGTGGCGTCGCAGCTGCCCCCGCGCTTGTCCGCGTAGAGGCCAGCAGTCGCGGCCCGAACGAGTTTTTCGGCGCTCGACGCCTTGAAGCTCACACTCGACTTCGTTCCCAGAGCCGTGTTCACACTGGCGAGCACCTCCTCGGATTGACGGCTCTCGAACAGTGGCGACAAAGCCGGCTGTTGCAGCGACACGTGACTTCTGGGGAATACCGGCGTGTCGGTGAGCAGGTCCCATCTCTCGAGAAAAGTTGGCTCAGGGAGGATGAGGTCTGCGAGCATGGCGGTTTCGTTGATCTCCGTGGCGAAGGCCACCACCAGACCTTTCATGTCAACCAGCGCCTTTTCGAACGCGTCCGCCCGGCCCGACTCGAAGACCGGATGCGCGTCTCTGACAAAGAGCAGCTCTATTCGTGAAGGGTGGTTCGGCGCCAACGCTTTCTCGAGGTCGGCCAGGCGGGCGGCCGACCCAGCTGCGGATCTCGCTGCGTCGATGCCGGACTTGAACTCCCAGACCGCGGTTACGGGAGCAAGGGGGCGCTCCGTCGCGCCTCCCGGAGAACCGAGGCTGCCGGTTACCAGGTTGAGCAGGTTAACGGCAACGTGGGTCATGGTCGCCATGGTCCGGCCAGGCGACCCCTGGCCAGCCAGGGCAACGGCCGGAGAGTGGTCGGCGAAGATCCTAGCCATCGACACGATGCGATCTCCGGGAACCCCGGTGATGTCGGATGCGACCGCCGGCGTGATCTCGCGGACGAGTTGGCGCAGCGTTCGCGAAGAGTCGTTGTACCAGTCGGTATGTTGCTCGAGGAAGGCACGGTTTTCTCTGCCGTCGGTGAGGATCTGGTTGGCCATGGCCAAAGCAACGATCCCTTCGGTTCCTGGCCGCGCCGGCAGCCAGTGGTCGGCCTTGGCAGCCGAGCCCAGAAGTCTGGGGGTGACGCTGATATAAATCGGCCGGTCGATGGTCCGCTCGCGTGAGTGTGCGTAGACCTGGCTCTGCCACACCGGCGCGCCGTCGGTACCAAAACCGTCGAAGCCGAACATGCCGATTACAAGGGCGTTTTCCAGGTCGAAACCGGGCGCCCGTTTCCAGCCAAACATCTCGGTGGCGATCGCATTTTCCGGGGTCTCATGGGTGCTGACGTAGTTCGAGGATCCAAGACCTAGCAAGAACACGTGGGCGATGTCGCGGCCCAGGCCGGCACGCCGGCCGTCAAGAAAGGCGATGCGGTTGGCCATGTCCTTCTTGAGAAGGCTGTCGATGCGTTTGACTATCGCCGATTCGGCCTCTTCCCATGAAATCTCTTCCCACACCGGGTGCCTGCGCCTTCCGGTTCTCAGCAGGGGCTGGCGAACCCGGTCCGGACTGTAGAGCATTTGCACGGATGCGTGGGCGGCCGGGCACAATTTGCCCTTGTTGACCGGATGTCCCGGGTTTCCACGAACGCCTACGGGAATGCCGTCGATCCGTCTGACGAGTAAGCCGCAGCCGCCTTGACATATGCCGCAGGCGGTCGGCAGCCACGATTCTTCTCCAGGACCGGGGGCGGAGGGTAGAGCACCGTCCTCCTGAAGCGCTTCGACACGGTCCAGCAGCCAGCTCGCCGAGCTTGCCGACACCCCAGCAGCGCTGAGCATTTGAAGAAACCGTCTGCGGCTAAGCTCCACGCGTGAATCCTCCTGTTTGGCCGGCATCAAGCATTATCAACGGTGGCAGTCGACGCAGTCTATTCGCGCGTAACGGCTTCCGCTGGCCCTGTGGCACTTGATACAACGGAACATACCGGCCCTACCACTGAAGTCTACGACCGGCTGTTCGATGGGAACGGTTCGCTGCCCCATCTCTCCGTGGCAGGCTGAACAGTCGATATTACCCAGCGCCACGTGGCGCCTGTGGCTAAAGTACACGTGGGGGGCGATGTGCGTGACCTGTTTCCAGGCCAGCGGAATCTCGTTCTCGAGCATTTCGAGCAACTTGGCTTCTTCGGCCGAACCGGTACGTGGCGACGAGTGACAAGCGTCACAGTAGATATCGGCGGGGAAGGTGGCCCTGGCACCCTTTTCAGCTCCCGCGTGGCACTTCGTACAGGACATTCCCGCCTTCTCGACGTGCACGTTGTGGTTGTAGTTGAGAGGCTGCTTGAGGGAAGCGTTGGCATCCGGACCGTCACAGCCGGCAAGAAGAAAGGCGCCACCCCCCAACACCAGGACCAGGGCCCAGGCTAGGGGCATACCGCAGCGCTCGGTTGCTCGGAGGTCCACGCTGGGATTGTCAGTCTTCGCAGAACTCGCGCACGAAATCGACTAGCGCGGGTATTTCGTCTTCCGGTACTTTCCCAGCGGCCGGCATTTGCGGCGATTTTTCCACGGCCTCGCCGCCACCCTTGATGATCTTGAGAAGATATTCGTTGTCGAGCGCCTTCATGTGTTCGCAGTCGGTGAAGTCACCGGCCGGAACGTCGAGTACGTCGGCGGCGGGGCCATCCCCCTGGCCGCTTTCGCCGTGGCATTTCAGACAGTATTTCCCGTAATTTTCCTCGGCTGTGCGGGCCACCGCCGTGACCTGGCTTGCCAGGAGTAGAAAAAGAGCAACTAAGGAGAGAGCGAGCTTCATAGCGAAGGACCTCCTATTGGTCTCGTCTGTTTAGCCGACTTTATATTACGGCCTTTCGAGAATTCACCCTGCTTAACTTACAGCAAGCCTCATGCCATGGAAAAGCACATGGACTCTAGGTTCCGAGTTATGCACAAGAGGCCCAAGAGCCCCGAACCTCAGGACTTTTCAACCCCTTAATATCGCATAAGCCAGCGGAGACTAATTCATTTTTCGCAAAAGTTCCAGGGGGCCCCTGGGGATTTTCGAGTTTTGGGAAAAAACCCTGCTCGTGCTTCCCTCGAAACCCCTGCTTTTCGCTCGCGCCCGCGGGATTCACCCTCTATAGTCGCCCGGTTCCTCCACCGAACCGCGGACCTCGTCGTGGGTGTGCTTTGATTAGAAGACTCTTTTTCCTCTTCGCCTTGGTGTTGCCGCTTGCGATCTCCGTCGCGTCGACCCTATGGCCAGCGCTGCTGTGGCTCTTGGTTGTGGTCGGTCCGTTGATTGGCGTGGGCCTCTACGACGTTATCCAGCGTAAACACTCTCTGTTGCGCGTATACCCAGTGGTCGGGCACGGCCGCCACCTAATGGAGCAGCTGCGGCCGGCGATACAGCAGTACTTCGTCGAGTCGAATATCGACGGTACGCCGTTTAGCCGTGAATTCCGCTCAACGGTCTACCAGCGCGCCAAGGGTGAACTCGATACCTTGCCCTTCGGAACCCAAAGGGACGTTCAGCGCGTGGGCTACGAGTGGATCAACCACTCGATGTCGCCCAAGACCTGTTCGGACCTGGATCTCCGGGTTGAGATCGGGGGAGAGCAGTGCGCGCACCCCTACCTCGCGTCCCCGCTCAACATTTCCGCCATGAGCTTTGGCTCCTTGAGCAAGAATGCCATCCTCGCTCTCAACCACGGGGCGAAGATGGGCGGGTTCGCCCACAACACCGGCGAGGGCGGAATCAGCCCTTACCATCTGGAACCGGGGGGGGATCTCGTCTGGCAGATCGGTACCGGCTACTTTGGATGCCGCGGTAGAGAAGGACGTTTCGATCCGCAGCGCTTCGCCGATGAAGCCGGGCGTGAGGTCGTGAAGATGGTCGAGGTAAAGGTCTCCCAGGGGGCCAAGCCGGGGCACGGTGGCATACTGCCCGCGGCGAAGCTCAGCCCCGAGATCGCCGCCATACGGGGCGTAGCTCTGGGTGAGGACGTCATTTCGCCATCTGCCCACAGCGCCTTTACTTCTCCCAAGGAGATGCTCGAGTTCATGGCCCGGCTACGCGAGCTTTCGGGCGGCAAACCGGTGGGATTCAAGTTCTGCGTTGGCCATCGACCCGAGTTCCTCGGGTTGTGCAAGGCCATGGTAGAGACCGGAATGCTCCCCGACTTTATCACGGTCGATGGTGCGGAAGGGGGCACCGGAGCCGCGCCGGTAGAACTATCGAACTCGGTGGGCATGCCGCTGCGTCATGGACTGTTGTTCGTCAACAACGCTCTGCGAGGAGTGGGGATGAGGGACAAGGTACGGGTTATCGCCGCGGGCAAGATGGTCACGGGCTTTCATCTGTTCAGGGTCATCGCGCTGGGCGCGGACTTGTGTAACGCGGCGCGTGCCATGATGTTTGCGCTCGGATGTATTCAGTCGAGACGATGCAACGAGAACAGCTGTCCGGTCGGTGTCGCCACCCAGGACCCTTCCAGGGTCGTCGGCCTCGACGTGGCCGACAAGGCCAGGAGGGTCGCCCGCTTCCACGGAGCGACAGTAGCGAGTCTGCGGGAACTCGTCGGGGCAGTGGGCCTGAGTAGCGCGGGGGCGATCCGGCCACACCATGTCTTCAGGCAGGTTGACGGCTTCAGTTACAAGCATTTCGGCGAGATCTACGATTATCTCCCCCAGGGGTGTCTGCTTTCGGAGGATTCGGTTCCCGAAGGCTGGAAGGCAGACTGGCAAGCGTCCAGCCCGGACAGATTTTGCTGAACTCTCGCTGGGTGTTTGCTGTTCCAGGAGAGCCTGGGGTCGAGGACAGCAAGCGGGCCGCGAGCGCGACACGCCGAAGGGCCGGAGGCCCGCCCTTCGGCGGACGGACTTCCGGCCGTCGCGTGTCCGAGCGCCGGGCCCTCAGCCTGTTCCTTCGTACTTGAAAGACAGCTTTACCTTCGCCCGATAGGCTTCGACCTTGCCGTCTTGTATGTGCATGTCGAGTTCCGACACCTCGGCCACGCGCAGGTCACGGAGACTCTCCGACGCCCGGGAAACCGCCGCTTGAGCGGCCTTCTCCCAGGACTCGGTGCTGGTCCCTACGAGTTCGATGATCTTGTAGACGCTTTCAGCCATGATCTTCCTCCCTTCGCCGGTCGGCGACACGCGACCAGGTTTTTCCACCGGCGCGGGACCGGATCCTACGCTGGTGCCCAACCCGAACCAAGGCGCTCTCGGTGCCATGCTCTCGTGCCCTCGGTGGTTTCGGCGAGGAGATCACGCCGCGGCGAGCCAGCGCAGCGGACGGCCGGGCAACGGGGCTATAGCCCGAGCATTCCGTTGATGCATTCGACTACTTCGTGGATATAGATCCCCTCAGTAGCAGGCTCGGCGTCGACGAAGCACTCTCGTAGCGCGGCTTCTACCAGGCCGAAGCAGAGCTTGGCCTGGATGCGCGGGCTAGAGGGCCGAATGAGACCTCGGTCCTTGAGCCGGGCGAAGAAGAGCGCTAGCCGATCAACTATGACCTCGCGGTTCGCCAGACTGGCGATCCGGCCGTTGGTGGGGTCGGCGGCCAGCAGGAAGACGCCAAAGCGGGTGTCGTTGGTCCCGACGTAGGCGAAGGTTCTCCGAATCATGCCTGTTAGTTCGGTGCCGGGGGAGTTTCCCTCGACGCCGTCGAACATCGCCTCGACGAGTCCCCGGCCGTAGTGCTCGGCCGCCGCCTGGAGCAGGCCGTTCTTGGAACCGAAGTAGTAGTAGAGCGTCCCTTCGGCTACGCCGGCGGCGCGGGCGATGTCGCCAGTACGGACCTCCCGATAACCGCGTTCGCCGAAAAGCTGGGCCGCGTTGGTGAGGACACGGCTGCGCCTGCCTTGAGGGTCCTGTCGCCAGGAGCTGCGGCGCGGCCGGGCAGGCCTGTTGAGGGCCTTTGCGCGGCGCGCGGGCTTGGTGGCCGAGCAATTCATCGTCACCGCCGTTTACCCGAATCCGTTCGGCGGAGCGCTAGCCTGTCCAGGCCGCGGCCGAGCCGCGTGGTCAGCGGTTGGAGGAAAGGGTAAGCGCCGATCCTGTGCGCCATCCGATGCAGCCAGCTGTTTCCGCTGGGTTGAGCGAAAATCCGCGCGAAGGTGAGGAACAGGCGGGGATCTCCCGTCAGTTTCAGCCGGCCGGTCACCACCGCCAGCAGCGGGCTGAGTTCGGCCCTGTGGATGGCCAGAAAGACCGCGCCGTCGCAGCGGATGCCGAGATCGGCGGAATCCGTCGTTCCGGGTCTTACCGCGCAACGCCTGTTGGCGATGCGCATCACCCAGTCTCCACCTCCACGACCTTCGAAGGTGAACTGTGTCGTGAATTCGAGGCCGCCGGCTTCGACGTCGCGGAAGTACTGAGGCATGTTTCTCATCATCGCGTCGATGTCCTGTGTGCGGACGCGGTGAAGGTCCACGAGACGTACTACCTTGGAGGCCGGCTGTGCGGGGTCGGCCGGGGTGCGCCACTCTCCGGGGGGAATCCCGTATTTTCGGCGGGCCGTCGGCGTATCTATCACGAACCGTTGCTCCTCTTGTAGCCGGGCGGTAGCAAGGGGTTTGAGGGTTTCGTCGAGATAGCGGCGGCGCACGGCTTTGTCGGCGTGGAAGTCCTCGTGGAGCTCGGCCGGGCAGGTCGCCACACAGTTGAAACACCGGTATTCCACCCTGTAAGCGAGGGACTGCCACAGGGCTGCAATCTCGATGTCGGTCCAGCGCTTGAGGAACCTTTTCGGCTTGGCTTCGCCGAGATCGCGAACGAGGTCAAGAAAACCCGGAATGGAGTCGCGATAGGTGTGATTATAACAGGCGAAGAAATCGAAATCTCCGTCGGCACGAATCGCCTCCGTGGGACATGAGGCGACGCAGAGGTTGCACTCTAGGCAGGGATTCCAAGCGATCGGGCCGTCGTACTCCGCAAACTCGAGGTTGGTGATGAGTGTGTCGATGAGGCAGTAGGCCCCGAACTTGCGGTGGAGGAAGTTACGGCTGAGTCCGATCACGCCGAGGCCGGCCGCCTGGGCCACGAGCTTGTGGCTCAAGGGCCAGATCTTATCGGCCCAGCGCCGGCTCACTTCCTGCGGCCAGCCAATGGTGGTTGAGAGTCCTTCACCTCCCAGCGTCTTGATGTAAGCGATGGACAGACGCCCCATTCCGAAGATACGCTCCTCGCAGCTGTAGAGCTCGTGGTTGGCGGTGGGTAGGTAACGCGACTGAAGCGCGGGCTTGTTCTCCTCTCCTATCAGGCAAATCAGAGACTTCGCGTGTGGGTATATATAGCGAATCTCGTCGAATTCGTGGGCAACGGCCGGGTCATCGACGGATATGACGCCGACGTCGTCGCAGTTGCTGCGGGCGCGCAGCTCCCGCTTGAATTCATCGAGCGGGACCGGCGAGTCGACGCCGCGGCAGGGAAGTTCCCTCTCTTCGTCCAGCGACCGGTAGGGCCAGCGGTAGGCCGAGCGTGGAGGAATGCTCCCGACCGAGCCGCTCTTGGGCCTACCGGGTGGGGGAAATGGAAAGGCCCACTCGCTGTGGGTCGCCTTGGTTCTTGAGCTTTCATCCATGGTCTGCCCCTAGATATCGAGTGCCGGAACCCCGGAAATTGAGGAGGCCTCAATTTCTAACCCACCCTGCGCTGCCGTGTCAACCAAGAGGCCGGCAACTGAGAGCTACGGGCGGCATCGACAAGAAAGTGCCGCCGCGGCCATGGCGCCCTGCTAAAATCGGCACTAGGGGGAAAAGACGGGAAAAACCCCGCGGTTTGAGGTGCTGGAGTCGTGACGAAACAGCGTGTGTCGAGGGACCAAGTGGCAGCGGGAGAGAAGAATACCTTCTTTGCCCCGGCGGAGCGGGCCGGCCTCGCCGAGCTCACGGCGTCGCGGGCGATACTCCAGGGAGACGAGCTGTTTCAGGCTCTGAGCAGGTCTTTCGACGGCCACCTCATGGTGCTCAACGCCGAGCGTCAGGTACTGGTGGCGAACGAGGAGTTCAGACGCCTGATCGGCAGTGACGACCCTGTGACCTTGGTCGGATACCGCCCTGGAGAGCTCGTCGGCTGCGTGCAGGCGGAGAAGGCGCCGGGAGGATGCGGTACCTCGAAGGCCTGCCGGTCCTGTGGAACGGTGCTCTCGATCCTGCGCAGCCAGGAAAGCGGCGAGCCCATAACATCCGAATGCCTGCTACGGGTAGAAAACGGCGGGTACAGCGATTGCCTGGAGCTGAGGGTTCGGGCGACCCCGGTCGAGATTCAAGGCGAAAAGTTTACGTTTCTGATTCTCAACGATATCAGTGCCGAGAAACGACGCCGCGAGCTCGAGCGGACTTTTTTCCACGACATCCTCAACACCATCGGGGGGCTGATGGGATGGAGCGGTGTTCTCCGCAGGAGCGGTGAGCAGGTTCCACCACACGTGGCTCAGAAAATCCAGGGGCTATCCAGGCAACTCGCCGATGAGGTCGAGGATCAACGAAGACTGGCCCAGGCCGAGAACGGAAAGCTCGACGTGTCCAAGGACACGGTTGCGGTCGCCGAGATCCTCGAGAGGGTGAGAACGATATTCGACGCGCACGCCGTGTCGCGCGGTAAACACCTGGACATCGAAGCGAGCGAGGCCGACGCTGAGGTCACGACGGATCCGACGCTCCTGATTCGCGTGCTTACGAACATGGTGAAGAACGCGTTCGAAGCCATCGAGCTCGGACAGTGCGTAGGGCTGCGCTACGCGAGATGCGAGAACGAGCACGTCTTTTTCGTGCGTAACCCGGGGGTTATTCCCGAGGACGTGGCTCTGCGCATCTTTCAGCGCTCCTTCAGCACCAAGAGCAAGCAAGGCCGGGGAGTAGGGACCTATTCCATGAAACTCTTTGGGGAGAAGTACCTCGGGGGCGCGGTCGACTTCGAATCGTCCGAGGACCGAGGGACGGTGTTTTTCATCAGGCTCCCGGCTTTCGAAGCCGGAGGCGAACGTAGCGCGTAGGCTCGCTTGGCGCTATCATCACGAGGCTGGTCGGGTCGGCGCCGTGTTTACGATGCCGGCGCCGACAACCCGTACGACGAAACATCGGCAAGACACCCGTAGCGGTGGAGGGTGCACGCGGTGGGTACTGGGTTGGCGGCTTGGCAGCATCCGATAGGGAGCTAAGCGATGAAATACGGTGCGACGATCTTTCCAACCCAATACTCCATCTCTCCAGTGAGTCTCGCCCTCGCCTTGGAAGAACGGGGTTTCGAGTCCCTGTGGGTCGCCGAACACACCCACATCCCGGTGTGCCGGAGCACTCCGTGGCCGGGAGGAGCTGACCTGCCCCGCATGTACTACGATTTATACAGTCCGCTCCTCAGCCTGGCCGCGGCGGCGGCGGTTACCGAGAACCTAAAACTGGGTACGGGAATCAGCCTCGTTGCTCAGCACGATCCGATCACCCTGGCGAAAGAAGTCGCGACCCTCGACCGGATCTCGAACGGGCGCTTCTTGTTCGGTGTGGGGGGAGGCTGGAACGTGGAAGAGATGGCCAACCACGGGACCGACGCAAGCCGGCGGTGGAAGCTGATGCGCGAGCGCGTCGAGGCCATGAAGGCCATATGGCGGGATGAAGAGGCCGAATACCACGGTGAATTCGTCGATTTCGATCCGATCTACTCCTGGCCAAAGCCGGTTCAGCAGCCCCATCCACCGATACACGTGGCCGGGGAAGCCCCCTGGGCCATAAGAAGAGCCCTGCGTTACGGGGACGGCTGGATTCCCATAGCCGGCCGTGGCCGGCACGAGGTCGAAGCTCAGATGAATACTTTCCACGAACTCGCCGCCGAACTCGGCCGTGATCCCGCCGAGGTGGAAGTGACCATTTACGCGGCGGTCCCCGACGAGGGTACGCTTGGGCGCTACCGTGACTCCGGGATCAGCCGCGCGGTTTTCTTCCTCATGCCGGAAGAGGACGAGAAGGTGCTACCCGTTCTCGACCAGCTTGCGGAACTCGCCCGAGGTGTCGGTTAGGCGGAGTTCTGGAGAAGGGAACCCTCAGGCCGCCAGGTTATCGGTGGTCAGCACTACCTTGCCCCGCACCCTGCGCTTGAGCATGAGGTTCATGGCTTCTGCGGCCCGCGAAAGGGGATAGCTCGCGCAGACGTGCGGTTTGATGATTCCCGCGGCGAACCATTCGGCGAGCTGTCGCAGGTTCCTCGCGTTGGCCTCTGGCTCGTAGCGGGTGAACGCGCCCCAGAAGACACCCACCACCTGACAACCTTTCAACAGCGTCAGGTTGACCGGGAGCTGCGGGATGCGGCCGCTGGCGAAACCGACCACCAGAAGTCTCCCTTTCCAGTTGATGCAACGGGTAGCCGCGTCAAAGGCGTCTCCGCCGACCGGGTCGTAGACGACGTCCGCACCTGCGCCGCCGGTGAGCTCCTTGGTCCGTTGCTTGAGATCTTCCTTCGAGTAATCGATGAGTTCATCCGCTCCATGTTCCTGACATACCAGGAGTTTGTCTGGATCACTGGCAGCCGCGATGACACGGGCGCCGAGCGCTTTACCGATCTCGACGGCCGCTAGGCCCACGCCACCCGCCGCTCCGAGGACCAGAAGGTTTTCGCCTGCCTGCAGTCGCGCACGGTCGTTGAGGGCGTGGATCGAGGTACCGTAGGTCATCGTGAAGCCCGCGGCGGTAACGAAGTCCATTCCGTCGGGCATGGGCATGAGATTCGTGGCTTCGGTAACCACCTCGTCGGCGTAGCCGCCAAAGACCAGCACGGCGATCACCCGGTCTCCTTCCTTGAAACCGTCGACGTCGGAAGCGACCTCGCGGACGATTCCGGCCACTTCACCGCCGGGAGAGAAGGGGAGGGCCGGTTTGAACTGGTACTTGTCCTGAATGATCAGGGTGTCGGGGAAGTTCACACCGCAGGCGTGGACGGCGACACGGACCTGTCCGGCTTCAAGCGGAACCTGCTCGATTTCCTCAAAAACCAAGTTCTCGGGGGGACCGTGTTGCTTGCAGATGACGGCATGCATGGGCTCTTTCCTACTACAGGTGACCAGGCCAGTTAAGCCCCCGCGGCGAGATCTAGAATTCTCCGTGCCGTCCCTCGCCGGCGAGGAATCGCGCCGCGCCGGCAGCGGTTTCGCCACTGGCGATGACCGTCATCCCTCGACGGCACTCGTCACGGATCGCATCGCCCATCTCACGACCCCACTGCTCGTGGGCGGACAGCCTGTCGGCGCGGAGGCAGGCCTGCGGAAAGCCGGAGAGTGTTCTGGCCAGATCCTGCGCTGCCGCCAACGCCTCTCCGTTGTCGACCAGGCGGTCCGCGAGTCCGATCCGGTAGGCCTCCTCAGCGTCTACGGGCCGCCCGGTAAGAATCATGTCCATCGCCCTGCCCATTCCGATCACCCGTGGCAACCGCACGGTGCCCCCGTCGATCAGGGGGACGCCCCAGCGTCGGCAGTAGACTCCGAAGACCGCTGTTCTGTCCACTACCCGCATGTCGCACCAGAGCGCGAGTTCGAGCCCGCCGGCCACCGCGTAGCCGCTTACGGCGGCTATAACCGGTTTGTTCAGCACCAGACGTGTCGGTCCCATCGGTCCGTCGCCATCGGCGCTTACCTTGTTGCCCTGGCCGGCGGCGACCGCTTTAAGATCCGCGCCGGCGCAGAAGTTTCCACCGGCTCCATAGAGCACCGCGACGTGCCAGTCGGGGTTATCGTCAAAGCTCCGGAACGCCGCCGCGAGATCCTGGGCGGTATCGCGATCCACCGCGTTGCGCCGTTCTGGGCGAGATATGGTGACCGTGTACACGGCTCCCTCGTGCTCGGTATCGACTGCCATGGTGTTCCCTCCTGCCCGCTGTTTATCCCGGGTACTGGGCAATCAACAGCGGTGCGAGGATCACCGATCGGTCGCCGCGGGTGAGAACTTTCGGCTCTGCGGATCCCAGCGCAGCAGAGCATTGCTTCTTGCCCACCAGGCGCGTATGCGGCCGACGGCCGCGTCATTTTGTTCCGGCGAAAGTTCCGGGTCGAACGCGATCGGCACATCCGCGTGGGACGAGAGACGGTGAAGGGCTTCCTTTCTGACCTCGGCGAGGGCGCTCGAATCCATGATGTCGATGAGAGTCGGGAAGCCGCGTGGATCGCCCAGCTCCACCATCGCGTGTGCGAGTTCCACCCGCAGGTATTCGTCTTCTTCTGTGCCGAGGGCGGCGAGCAAGGCCGCCGTGCTTCGTCGATCCCCGATATTCGCGATGCAGCGGATGGCCGCCTCGCGTACCCGATCGTCAACGTCGTGCAAGGCGCCGAGCACCCTGTCGATGAGAGTGGTCTCTCTGCGAGCGGATACCAGCCCTATTGTTGCCAGCCGTACCGCCGGCTGGGAGTCGTTCAAGAGCCTCGGCAGGTAAGAGCGCAACTCGACGAAGTCTTCGCCGTCCGTCATGGCAGACCCGATCGCCGCGATTCTATCCGACGCACGGCGACTGCCGGCCAGCTTCACGATATCGTTGTCGGGCCTAGGTCCAAGTCGGGTGGTCGCCAGCGCGAGGGCCAGCACGAGGACGGAAGCGAGGCCGACGTAGAGCGACCGCCGCAGTGGTGCCGCGGCGGTCCGGACAGAACGGTAGAGGGCCGCCAAGACCAAGAAGCCGACAAGGCACACGACTATCAGCGGGCCGGAGGGCAGGTCGCTGAAGTAGGAGAGACTCACGCCGCAGAGGCTTACCAGCGCACCGATCGTCCAGCCGATCAGCAGGCGGCTTCGCACTTCATCGCTGAACAGTACCGCCGTCGCGGCGGGTACGATCAGGTATGCGAACACGAGCAGGACGCCGGCGATGGCGACCGAACTCGTTACCACGACGGCGAACGATACGTAGAAAAGAAAATCCCACAGGCGCAGGTTGATCCCCTGTTTCCCCGCAGTCTCGGGATGCAAGGAGATAAGAAGGAACCTCTCCCTGAAGACGAAATGAAACAGACCCACCGCAGCGTAGAGCAGGCCGGTGTATTGAAGTGTCGCTGGCTCGACCCAGAGTATACTGCCAGAGAGAAGCCGGCGCATTTCGTCTGCCCCGTGGGGCAGGTGAGCGCTGGCCAACAGAGCCGCTGATAGTGCAACGGCGTAGCTGATTCCGATGACGGCCTCTTGCGGCACCCGTTCGCGGACCTGCCTGGTGAGCGAGAAAACGGCTGCTCCGAGAATCGCGAAGGCGAGGGAGAAGCCCTTGATCACCCAGGCGTCGAGATCATGATCGTAACCCAGGACCAACGCGTAGACGCTGCCCAACGCCGCGATCTGCGCGAGAGCGAGGTCGACGAAAATGACCTTTCGTTCGATGACGTGGATGCCGAGATAAACGTGTATGCCCGCCAGCAGAAGGCACGCCGTTGCTGGCAAGGCCATTGATGACAGAAACTCCGACACCCTCTCACCCGACCGCTTCGACTAACGAGGATATGATGTAGTCCATCAACTCAAAGTAGGATTCGACGCCTTCCGACGCCCCCGGTTGTACCGGCAGCTCGACAACCTTCGCTCCCGTATGCCGCGCGACAAAATCGATCGCGCTCCGCTCGTAATACCCTGCCATCAGTAAGAGCGAGCCTTGATGGTCTCGCACGAGTTCGACCACCCGATCCCTGTGCTTGGCCGACGGCGGGATGCCGGGTTTCTCTTCGACGTGCAGGGGGATGATGAGTCCGAACCGGCGCGCGAAATAGGACCAGGTACTGTGGTAGCTTACCGCGACTTTTCCCCTCAGGGGACGCGCCTTTTCGAGCCATCCGCCCGCCGCACCCAGTAGTGACTTGTCCTTGAGGTAACGCCGGAGCTCTCCGTCGCGCGCGAGGCGAGCCAGCTTAGCGCCGCCCACACGCCGGGTGAGTTCCTGTCCGAACAACGCCAGGTCCAGACGCTGGAGGAAAGCCTCGAGACGACGTTTCCAGATCGCGGATTTATCAGGCGCGACACGCGCAAAGCCCGCGGCGATATTGCCGGCCAACAAACGGACGTTGGCGGGGTCAAGCCATGCGTGGGGGTTTCCTTGCGGGTGGACGTCTCCCGCGGCCCGCGAGACGACCGCCGGTACCTCGAGGGCCGCGAGCCCCGAAGCGACGGTAACGAGCCCCGGAGATCCGCGCTGTATGGACGTGTTACCTGAGCCTTCTATTACCCTGTCGGCCCACAGGTCCAGAGCCAGCCCAAACTCGAGAAATATGTCCGCGCGCCTGGCTTTTTTCATGAGCGTGGGTCGGGCCTGCACGAAGTGAGGGTCTTGCCGCGGATCAGCGAGCAGATCCACCTCTACCAGCTCGCCGCCGAGTTCGGACGCCAGATCCGCAAGCACGCCGAGGGTCGCAACGACCCTGAGCGGTCGTTCGGAGGAAGGCTCGCCGGTCGCGGCCCATGCCGTAGGGGCTACCGATGGCAGCCACGCGGTAGCACTCCAGAGCAGGAAGCAGGCGGCGAAGCGCGGAACGACTCGGAGCAGGCTAGAGGCTGTTCTCCTTATCATCGGTTCACCCAGTAGGGTTCGACGGGGTGAGAACCAAAGACGAAATTCATCTCCAGCAGACCCGTGTCGAGGGAATCGAGTTCGGGGATGTCGCTGAAGGAGTGCTCGAAGCCGAGCCGCAACCTGAGAAATTCGGTCGTATAGTAGCTCAGGAAGACGCTCCATGTTCTTGTCTCCAAGTTCTCGTCTTCCGGCTCTTCGGCAAAATCCCAACGGAGTCCCAGGTAGGCGTTCTGGTTGAACTGGTACTGAGACCAGACGTAGTAGCCCAGCGGGCTGGTTGAAAGCGACGGCGCTTCCAAGTCGGCTGCATAGAGTTCGCCGCCGGCGACAAAGGATCTCCATCGGGCGCGGGCCGGCGGTTGCCATCTGTAGGTGAGATCGAGTCCGTAGAGGCGCGAGTCGGCGCGCCCGGCTTCGTCGCCCTTGCCGAGCCAGGCCGAAAGACCGACTTCCAGGTCCTGGCCGTCGGCGAGTTCGTTGTAGAGCTTGAGGTGGCCGAGCCAGGCAGGATCTTCGCCTGCGTTGGCCTCTCCGACCGGGATGCCGCCTCCGTTGAGCACGGCAACGTAGGCCTCGGCCACGCTCGCGTCGCCCGGGGACGGAAGGAAAAACCGTGCCGAAAGGCCGTCCTGGACGTAGCCTTCCTCTCCCAGGAAGTTTTTCAATGAGCGGGGGCGGGTGCTCTGTGGTAGGTCGTGGGTGTGTATGGCGTTGAAGCGACCAAAAACCGGTCGAAAGCGTCCCACCCTGACCTTCAGCCCAAGAGGCGCCTCGTCGAGCAGGGGCAGTTTTTTCAGTGCCACGTATCCTTCTTCCACCGAGGTCGTGTACTCGCCCGGGACTTCGGATTCGAGCGTGGTGATGATGACTCCGTCGGCCCAAGGATCGATCGCGGCCCTGAAGTCGAGTTCTACTTCCCGGAGGATGAAGCGATCCGCTATGTTCTGCCCCTCGGCGTTCTCGACCCTCTTGCTGTCACTGCGGGCGAGGAAATTTCCGAACACCGTCACCCTTGGATTGAAAACGTTGAGCATCTGGCCTTGGGGCGCGGGTCTTACGGGGGTTGTCGCGTTCGAGCCGCCGTCAAAGCGCGCGGCGCCTTGCTCTTCGGCCTGTCGCCTCAGAACTTCGACTTCCTCGCGGAGCTCTCGGAGTTCTTCCTCGTGGCGGCGTTCGATGGCCTCGATCTTCTGGTAGAGATCCTGGATTTGATGGTCCCGACTACTGATGTCCTCGGCGGCCGCTGCCCAGGGCGCGGCCATTAGCAACAGCGTGAGTAGAGCCGGCCAAACGGGTGTTGTCATCGTCGCGTCCTCGGTCTTTCCAGCGGTTGCGTGGGCGCCAACCGCCGTACTGGCTACACGTCCTTCGCCCGACGCGGGCGGATTCTCAGACTTCGAGGAAGGGCGGTGGACCGCGGCTTACGGGGATTCGAAAAGAGGCGACGGTAGCGCCAGACCAAATCCGCGTTGGCGGACTTTCGGTGTTCCCGCGGTCAACCCCTAGCTGCTGACACAAGACGGTAACGATCGGAGCGTTGAGCGTGGAGCACAGCCCACAGACGTCCGAGTCCAGCTTGGGGCCACCGCGATTGCGACGAGGGTTGTTCCTTGTATCCGGCCGTATCCACGAGTACGAGCGCGGGACCGAGGTCCGTTCCCCGTGGACCCCCTCGTATCGGGCCGGGTGGTGTTCTCCGCGTACGTGGTGGAGCTGCGGAACTAGCAGCGACTGGAACAGGTAGAGCGTCCAAACCGCCAGTGCTCCAATGAGCCTCTGTCTCGTGACTTTCATAAGGGGTGAAACCACCGCCGCGGCTCTCGCCTCTGGCCGCGACACCGCCGCCTGCCGACATGTTAACGCCGCGCCCGGAGGGAGTAAAGCCTGGCCGGCGCGCCGCTACGCGCTTGCCGGGCGTCTCGTTCCCAGCCCTGGCGAGGGGCTCGACCTGTCAGCTGCCGGGCCGGTCTCAGCGGAGTTTCGGCAGGACTTCGTCGGCGAGCAAGCGGAGATCGTTGACCGCGTTCGCCCGTATTCCGAGCAGCGAAAGCCCGTGTTGTTCCCGTCGGCGCTGCAGTTCGTCAACCATCTCTTCCGGCGACCCGATCAAGTTTACCGGATGCTTGAACACGTCTTCGGCCGACAGGCCGAACATTCCCCCGACGCCTTCGCAGGTCTCCTTGGTGTGCTCGGGGGTCTTGGTGAAAGTGAGATTGAAGGTCGTTGTCGCAAAGGCCACGCTCCCGAACGGTCTCCCCGCCGCGGCTTCGGCGTCGCGAACCTGCTGGATCTTGATCGGAATCGCGTCATCGCTGAATTTTCTGATCTCGCTGAGCGTGATGGTACCAGCCGTGCCGGTGGCGGGCACCATATGTATGATGTCGGCCCAGCGTCCGGCGCGTTCCAGGATGCCCTTACCGCTGCCACCCAGCATGATGGGCGGGCCGGGTTCCTGCAGCGGGCGAGGCAGGCACACGGCTTCGGTCAAGGTAAAGTGGTCGCCAGCGTAGCTGAAACGCTCGTGCGTCCAGAGACCGCGCAGCACGTCGACGGTCTCATCGAGAACCTGCAGCCGAGTAGCAGGGGAAGGGAAATCGATACCCATCATCTCGAATTCGGCACGGGTCCAACCCGCACCCAGCCCAGCCACGACGCGTCCGCCGCTGGCTTCGTCGATCTGGGCGAACAGCCTGGCAAGCATCGCGGGGTGGCGAAACAACACGCAGGCGACGTGCGAGAACAACTTGATTCGCTTGGTTGTTTGGGCAAGAGCCGCCATCACCAGGAAGGGGTCATAGGCGGCAGTCCGCAGGTTCAGTTCGCCCAGTTCCTCGAAAACGTAGTGGTCTGGAAGAAATACCGCGTCGAATCCGAGATCTTCAGCGTCGCGAGCCCGTTCTACAAGCTGTTGAGTGCCGCTCTCGCTGTTGTCAGCACTGGTGTCTTCGAGTACTACTGCGAACTCCATATCCTCCTCCAGACATCAACAAAGAAGCTCTATCGCAGAGCGCCCAAAAAGGACAGGGGGAAGCGCGCGCCCGCGACGAGTTACGAGAGGCACCTGTCCGGAGACGAGAGCGATTTTCGGGTGACGATCGGGGGCGAGCGGTGTTATGCTTTCCGGGATCGGTCAGGAATGCGCTGCTTGTGGCCCCAAGCGTTCGTCCAGGGGCCGCTTGCTGGGGGCTCTGCTCCCCCCCCCCCCCAGGCGAGGGCGGCTGGTGGGTAGGCACTCGCCCTGGTTTTTGCCAAAGCCGAGCTTGATGCAGCGCGTTACCCGCTGTGGGGTTTGCGAGCCAGATTTGTTTCAGTCGTTATGGCCTTGCATATTTACAAATTCCGGATCTAGCCTTGTACGAGAGTCTCGTTGCGGGCTGGCTTGCCGAGAGTAGTATCGGCGACGGCGCTGCCGTTCCATAAGAAATGACCATGAAAAACAATAGTATCTTGACAGTCAGTTTTGTTGCGCCGCGCTTCGCGGCCTTAGTCGCGGTGGCCGCACTCCTCATGCCGGCAGCACCGTCCCTCGCCGCGCTTTGTGGTGACTCGGTCGGCGGAAGCCGCGTCGCCTGCGCCTGCGGTGACGTTGTCGTGTCAGACACGACGCTCAGGCCCGGGGATCCAGTGGTAAGCAGCCGTTGCGAAGCCGACGGTTTGCTCATACGCGCCGGACGCGGGGATGAATCCATCACTCTCGACATGGCCGGCCTGTCCATCGTGGGTACGGGATCCGGCGTCGGCATTCGCGTGATCGACGGCGGCAGCCTGGGCGCGGTCATTCGCGGCGGCTACGGCCAGGTAGTGGGTTTCGTTACCGGAATTCGGGCAAGCGGACGACAGTCGCTTCAACTCGCGGAGAATGTGGAGGTTACTGGCAACAGGCGTGACGGGCTGGCGCTTCGGGGAACTTCGGCACGGCTCGTGGGGGTCATCGCCACCGGCAACGGCCGACACGGGATGTGGGTACGAAGTATCGGTGGAGGGGTGATCGATTCCAACGCGAGCGACAACCTTGGCTCGGGTCTGCGTCTTTCTGGTCGTGGCGGCAACATCGAGGCGCGACTCTCCGGCAACGGATCCCATGGCGTCCTGGCTACCGGTCGTGACCACGATCTAAGCGGCGTCGAGGCCGTCGGCAACGCCTCTCGCGATACGGATCTGCGTAGTGGGAGGGCGGGCCAGTGATTCGATCTTTCGTCTGCAGAACGCTCCTCTGCTTGTTTGGACTGGGAACGGCTTCGCTACTGGCGCTTTCCGCGGCCGAGGCGGCTGGTACGGCCGACGAGGTGTGCCTGCCGACCGCGGATCCCTGTGTGGTAGCGACCACCGTCGCCGTCAACAGCGGAGCGGTACTCGACTTTGGCCTGAGGACCGTCAACGTTACCGGTGCCGGCAAGTTTGACTTCGGATCAGGCGCTGGAAGCATTCTCTGCGGGGAACTCAACGTCAACGTCAACAACGTTGGCCTGAAGGTAAAGGGGCCGGACGGATTTGGTGGAACCGCGGGTGGCGAGGCTACTATAACCGCCCGCCGCGCCTGTTCGGGGGACGGGACCACCGTCTGCCTGAACGATTCTACCTGTGCGCTGGCCGGGCTCGGGACCTGCTCGGCTGGCAGCAGCGGTACCATTACCCTTAACGGCAAGATCTCCGCCGCGGCACCGGAGCCGGCTGTAGTCGTAATCCAAGCCGTCGGAGACATTCTGATAAGCCAGCAGATCAACGTCAAAGCCCAGAATTCGGTCGACGCCGACGGCGGAGAACTTGACATCGAGTCTACCAAGGGCTCGTTGGTTCTCGACGGTAACGTCCTGGCTTCCTCAGGCGCCGCTGGGTTCGGGGGCATACTCTTTCTAACGGCTGGCAACGATCTGACGATCAACGGTACCATCGACGTGAACGGTGGTGAGTTTGGTGGTGGCGAGATCGATATAGACGCCGGTGGTAACGTAACCCTCAACGAAGACATCACCGCCGACTCCACCAACAGCGACGGCGACGGTGGCGCGATAACGGTAAGCGCCGGCGGCGACCTTGTCATCGACGGTGGCAAGGCGGGCAACAGGCTGTTGCTCAGCACCGAGGGGCACGCGTCCGCGGACGGGTTGGCTGGTTTCGGTGGCGACCAGGACTTCGCCGCTGGGGGCCGAATGGTGTTCGGGCAGTTCGTCAAGATGCTTGCCAACGGTGCGGCTCCTGACGGTGACGGGGCTGAATTCGTGGTGCTGGACGCGGGGACGGACCTGGTCGTCGAGGGAGAAATTCAAGCGAAGACCAAGGGGTCGCAAGGAGCCGGAGGTCTGGTTGAACTCAGTTCGGGCAACGATACCACCATAGCCTCGACGGCGACCATCGATCTTACCGGAGGGGGATTTGGTGGTGGGGGCGGTCTGGATGTCCTGCCCCTGGGAAACCTCATACTGCACGGCAGCGTAGACGTCTCGGCGAGTAGCGGTGGCAACGCCGGTTTCGTGAACCTGGACGTGGATAAAGACATGGTGATGGCCGGGACCATAGTCGCCAACGGTACGCCCGCTCTGAGCTCCAACGGCGACATCGATATAGACACCTGCCGCCTGACCATGAATTCCACGGCCACCATCAACAACGCCGGTGGATTCGGCGACAACAGTCTGACCATTAGGGAGAGCATGACCCTAGACGTTGGCGGTCAACTGCTGGCCACCAGTACCGGTAACAATCTCATTACTTATCGCGATGCGGCCAAGCCGCCTGATCTTAGCGGTACCGTGAGCCCCACGGCGACCTTGGTCGTCAACGCGAACCTCACCGGCTGTCCCGTCTGCGGGAACAACGAGATCGATCAGGGCGAAAGCTGTGACGATGGCAATACCGTCGACGGCGACGGATGTAGCGCCGGATGTCAGGATGAGGGCTGTATAGCTCAAACGCCAGGATACCCAGCTGTGCCTCTGTGTGACGACGGCGACGGATGTACTCAGGACAGCTGTGTGACGAGCGCCTGTGTACATTCGCAGTCCTGTGACGACGGCATAGCCTGCACGGTCGACAGTTGTGACCAGGGCACCAACAGCTGTATCAACACGCCCACCGGCAGCCTCTGTGATGACGGCAACGTCTGTACGACGGACATCTGTTCGGGGCTGACGGGATGTACGTTCGCTAACAACACCAACCCCTGCGACGACGGCATCGCTTGCACGATCAACGATACCTGTGCGTTCGGTACCTGTTCGGGAACCTCGGACGGGAGCTGCTCTGTATGCGGAAACGGTACGGTGGAGACTCCCGAGGAATGCGACAGCGGAACGCCTTTCGTACTCGGAAATCCCTGTGCCGACGACTGCTTGTTCGTCGGATGTGGTGATCCGTCCAACACCGGCTCTATCTCGGCGGGCGACGCGCTGTTTGCGCTCAAAGCCGCGGTTGGAACCGAAACCTGCGCGCTATCGGTATGTGACGTAAACAACAGTAATACGTTGACCGCTGGCGATGCGCTGCTCATGCTCAAGGTGGCGGTTGGACAGTCGTTCGTTCTTACCTGCCCGTCTCCCTGAATGGCGGGCCGTCTTCCGAGGCTTTCACGGTACGGCGCGGGCGGGGCGTTGTGCGGCTGGCCCCCAATCGTGGCGGTGGTGACGGTTTTGTCCGATCCGATTGATTTTCGGACCGTGGGTCCGTAAGCTTCCCTTCCGAGGTGAAGTAGCAGTGCCGCGTACGTGGGGGTACATAATTATTCTGGTCGCGCTGCTCGCGGCCGTCGGGGCGTTGATGATCCCCCTTCCTCCTACCTTCGAGCCCGCTGAACCTGAGCCGCCGGCGCAGGCTCCGAGGGCTGCTCGCCGGGCCCATCCGCCCAAGGCCACGGAGGCTAGGCCGAAGCCGAGGACCCCGCCTAAGGCTGCCCCCTCACCACCTCCGGCCAAGCAACTCCCGCTGCAAGACACGACGCGGGGCCGCATCATCGCCCCACCAGCGTCGCGACGGTGACCGATCGACGCTTCATGGAGATGGCGCTCGACGAGGCCAGGGCGGCCTCTGAACTCGGCGAGGTACCCGTCGGCGCGGTGCTGGTTCGCGAAGACGAGGTGATCGCGACGGGCCACAACAGGAGCATCCTCGATAACGACCCGACAGCACATGCGGAGGTAGTCGCGCTCCGCGCCGCGGCGCAGAAGCTTGAGAACCATCGTTGTGGGGGCTGTCTTTACGTGACACTCGAGCCTTGCGTGATGTGCATGGGAGCCCTGGTGCAAGCGCGCGTAGAGAGGCTCGTATACGCCGCGAGCGACCCGAAAGCCGGAGCCGCTTCGTCGCTCTACGCGATAGCCTCCGACGAAAGACTCAATCATCGCTTTGTCGTTGAGGCTGGGCTCATGTCGGATATATCAGCCGCGCTACTGCGGGCGTTCTTCTCCTCCAGGCGAGATGTCGAATAAGGGCAGGCGGGCAGCGACGGCACAGCGTGTTTGATTCCGGCGACGGCCGCCGGCTATATTTCGGCGTCGGTTCAACCGCTGCCTTGAGGTGCGGGCCCTGTGCTGTTGGGCCCGCGTTCGCTGGCGAAGTGACAGGGAGTGTCGGTTGATTCTATGGCTTTTCGTGGAGAGGTGTCCGAGTCCGGCTGAAGGAGCACGACTCGAAATCGTGTGACCCCTTGGGGTCCGTGGGTTCGAATCCCACCCTCTCCGCCATTCTTGCGCCGGGTCCGTTCCGGAGACATGGTTTACATTTCCGGTACGAAGGGATTTAGGGCCGGCCCCGCCCGGTCGCTTAATAAATAACCCTCGGCGAGTCACAACCGCGGCTCCCCCCCATCCGGGTGATGGCGCCTACCACTGCCGTGGGGCCATCTGCATGGGTGGGGGCGTTGAGGTAATAGGGTCAGCGTCGTGCAAACGACTAACTTGTCTTGACAAGCGAACGAGCGAGGAAATAGAAGTTGGATATCGCCCGATCCGTATCGCGCAGGTATTGTCGCTTGTCGGGTACAAGTTCCCCCGGCCTTCGGCAGTTCGACAGCCCCGTTCTTAGCCTGGAGTCGCCGTGCCCCAGTAGTTGAAGCTCATCGGCTTAAGGCCGGGAATATACATGGTTTCGGCCGATTCCGAGCGGAAGTCGGTTTGCGCTAGGAGAGCCGGGATGTCGCGGTTGAGATTGCACCCGCCGGCAATCTTGGCCCAGAAACCGTTGAGGCGGTTTTGCCAACGCCGCACGTTCTCGTCGGGGGCGAGGCCGTGCTCAGTATAGACGAGGCGGCCGCCGGGGCGCAGTACGCGGCGCATCTCGCGCAAAGCCGCGATCGGGTCCGGAATCGTACAGAGCGTGTAGGTCACGAGCACCGTGTCGACGCTCGCGGCCTCCAAAGGAATGTCCTCTCCGGTGAGACCGATGAACTCGACGTCGATACCCGTCTCCATCGCTCGCCTCTCGGCGAAAACGCGCAACTCGGCCGACGGGTCGAGCCCCCAGAGCTTCTCCAGCTTTCCCTTGTCATAGTAGGCGAGGTTGAGTCCGGAGCCGATTCCGATCTCGAGGATGCGGCCCTCGGCGAGGGGTACGACCTTCGAGCGCTGTATGCGGATGGGCTTCGACTGCATGATCTTATCGACGATGCGCGGAAAGATGTAACGCTCATAGATGCTCATGACTCTCGCTCCTTATCTATCGCGGCAAAGCGGGCGCCGCAGCGCGAGGCGCATCCCTCGATCTTCGGCCTAACGAAGAAATGATCACGGACTCGGTTTTCGAGAATTCTGATCGGAAACTCGCTCGAGCGATACCAACGACTTACCAAACATCGAGTGCCCGTATTTCGCAAATCCTGAAACATTCGTGGTGAAGCCCGCGTTGAGGGTTCCGAGCCATCAGTATCCCAGCAGCCCTAGACGCAGCCTTCGCATCGAGCCGGCGGCCACGTCGCAGCTGGTGGCGGCGTGGCGTGCAGATTTCTCCCTTGCGGCCGGGAATCAGCCCGCCGTAAGGTAACGGGGTTAGATCAGAATCAGTGCTCGGCCTGGTTCGGGATCGGCGTTCAAGATCGATCGGGATCTGCACCACGAGCGATTCTGTAGTTTCGGAAACGTAGTGATATGATACAATAATTAGTTAGCTCCGTACCATGGACCGGACCGTCTCACCAGATGTAGCGGGGAGGGAGACGATGCAAATGGGGGAAAGAATCCTGTTAGCAGTCCTGATTGCGATGTCGTTTCAGGTTGCGCAGGCTCGGGCTGAATTCTCGCAGGGATACCTGGCGAAGCTCCTGCGGAACAAGATAGAAAGCGCTCAGGACCTCGCCGCTAATGAAGCCGTAATGCGTGCGGTTCTCAGGCAGAACGAGAGAAACGCTTCCCTTGAGGAGATCGGAGAGATCGACAAGGAATGGACGAGCACGAAGGAGTTCACGCCGTTCAAGGAATCTCTGCAGGAGAACGAGATCGGGAGATTCTTCAAGACCTTGGTCACCTTCGAGCACGCGACCTACAGTGAGATTATCTTGACTGATCGGCAAGGAGCCAACGTTGCGACCTATCCCACAACGACCGACTACTGGCAGGGGGACGAAAGGAAGTGGATAGAGGCCTTCGAGGACGGGGGCAAGGTCTACATCGGTCCGGTGACGTTCGACGAAAGCACAGAGATGGACAGCGTTCAGGTCTCCGTGCCGGTCATGGCGGACGGCAAACCCATCGGCGTCCTGATCGTTGGCATCAAGCTCACCTGGCTCCAGGGTAAGTATCTCAAGGACAGACAATAACGCGGTCGGTCACCGCGCAGTTTGACAACCCCCCATAGGGGAGGACACGAGACAGATCTATTCCTAGCGCCTCAGATTCTGCGATCCGGCGCCCGTTGTCCCGCTTGAAATGAACCGCTTCGGGTTTCCCCGGAGGCTCTGGCCTGCCCTGACTTTCGTAGAGTCAGAAAAGTGGATTCAAGCTGCCCTTCGGACGGGAAAAAATCGCTTGCTTGTTCCAGCGAGTTGGCGATAGGCCGCTCTAGCGGGAGATCTATCTGGCCCTTGCGACTCTGGCGCATGTATATAGCGGTGGCGGTCATACTGGGAGGCCTGCTCGCGGCGCCATGGCCGACATCCGCCGAAGTCTGTATCCCGGCAGGTAACTCAGTCACCGCGGCGGACGCGCTCAGGCTACTCAGAGAGATCATTCCGCCGCCCATAGGGCCGCCGATAGAGCCGGTGCTCTGCTGTACGGCGACTACCATCACGACGACAACGACAACGACGACGACCACAGTGCTGTCCCAGAGCACATCGGGCGGCACGGGTTGTATAGGTGATCTCGAATATTGCGGCCTATCAGGGGCCGAGAACTGGCGGCCGTTCCACAGCCGTGAGTGAGATGCGCCTTGCCACGAAATACGCGCTAGCGCTTGGCGTTTCGCTTGCCCTTTCGTTACCGCGGTTTGCCGCGGGGCTGGCCATGGCAGGCCCAGGAGTAGTCGTTTTGAGACGGCAGGGCCGTTGACGGAGGATCCGGTGGTTGCAACACGCTGCCTTGTAGTATCGGTCCTTATGCTGGCTCTGGTCGCTTGTGTCGCTTCGGCGGCTGACCATCCGGTCTCGGCAAAGAAGCTATCGATCAAGAACAAGAACGGGAAGCAGAAGCTGGTCCTCGCGATCAAGGACGCGGGCCTCGGCTTTCCCCTGGCTCTCGGTGCCGACGACCCGCGCACGGTTTCGATGGAGCTGGAACTGTTCAGCGGCGGCGGCGATAGCGCTGTCCTGTCCATGCCCGACTCGGGCTGGGATCTGAGGAAAAACTCCTGGCTGTTCAAGAACCGGGCTGCACCTGCTGGCATTTCTCCGGTGCGGCGACTGAGGCTCACCGCGGGCAAACGGCTGAGGGTCGTCTCGCGACAACACCGGCTTGCGGATGCATTCCCGAGGATGCCACGGCCTGCGGCGGCACGCCCGGAGTGTGCGGTGGCGCGTGTCCCCCGGAACGGGTGTGCGTGACCGCTTTCGAGTTACCGTCTCGAGGTGGCGATCCTTTTTGCACTTGTGGTGCGCCCGGGGACTGCGGCGCTACCGGCGTAGAGTGCGGAGCCGGCTTCGGCTGTGCCTGCGGCTTGGAGTAGGGCGCCCAAGGCGCCTTTGGGTCGACGGTCGAGTGGCGGGACCAGGGTTCTAGCGTAGTTCGTTGAGGACCCCGTCGGCCGAGCCCCCGTTGGGGGACTGCGAGATGAACTCTGGCTCGTCCGCTATCGGTACTGTGAACGCCACGGTCAGTCCTCGAGGACCCGCGCGCTCGGCCCAGATACGGCCACCATGCCACTCCACTATATCGCGGCAAATTGCCAGGCCGAGGCCCGTACCCGACGGTTTGCCGGTGTTGTATGTCGTCGAGGCGACTTGGTGGAAGCGGTCAAATACCCTTTCCAGTTCCGCGTCTGGAATACCTATCCCGGTATCTCGGACCGTAAAGAGCAGTGACGTTTCCTCCTCTGCCACCTTGACGATAATGTTGCCGCCCCGTGGCGTGAATTTGGTTGCGTTGTTCATGAGGTTGGTCAGAACTTGCGTGAGTCGGTCGCCGTCACACCATGCCGGCGGCAGGGTTTCGGGCACCCGTGACTCGACCGTGATACCCTCCCGCAAGGCTGCCGGAGCGAAGAACTCGACCACTCGGTTCACGATCGCCTTGACGTCGATCGCGTCAGCATTCCATTCCGCTCGGCCCGACTCGATTCTCGTCAGGTCGAGTAGGTCGTCGATCAGACGCCCCAGGCGCCTGGCCTCTGAAGATATCGTGCGGCCGAAGCGCCCGGCGACCTCGGGTTTGGTTTCATGGTAGCGCTGGATGATGCTTGCCGCCGACTGGATGCAAGTAAGTGGTGTACGAAGTTCATGTGACACCGTGGATAAGAAGTCCGTCTTGCGTTGGTCCAGTTCGCGCAGGTCCGTGTTTGCCGCTTGTAGCGCTGCCTGGGTCTCCGCGATGTTCGCCGCTATGTGCCCGGTACGGCGGCGAAGGAGTAGGGCCAGAAAAAGGAACCCCCCAGCGTAAGCGCCCGCGATCAATAGGAGTTCGGCTTGGTGGACCTGTCTTGCCCGGCTGAGGTCTTGACTGATCAGGAAGTGGCCGAGGCGTTTGCCGCTAGCGTCTCGAAACGGCTGCGTGGTCGCGACTAGATTCGAATCGCCTACGCTCTGCTCTTTCACCGGTATTTCCCAGCTCTCCGAATGCCGGTCGAGGTCCAGGGACGCGAGCCGCTGCGGGGGAATTTCTTGACCATGTGAGGCGAGGAGAACGTGATCCGGCAGGGGATCCCAGCGTCCGGGCCGATCGAGCAATTTGCGGCCGAGTTCCCAGTCCTTCCGGTTCAAGTGCTCTTTGTCGACGTACAGGGCCAGGCCGATGCCCAGTGAACGGTGCAGGTCGCCGATGATATCGTCGATTTCCTTGCCTATCTCCAGGTAACCGAGCAGTTCTCCCTCACTCCACCAGGGGGCAACGACTCGTAGGGTCAGCGTGCCGAGTACCCCGAGTTCAATGCCGGCGACGGTCTCTCCTGTTTTCTCCGCTTGCAGTGCGGTAAAGCGTTCGATCACATCACCGTGACGCCCGGGGTCGTGGACGCGCAGGAAATTTCTCCGCAGTGGGTCGTGAAAGTAGAAGTGAGTAATCTGGTAGCGTTGCCGCAGTTGGGCGAAGTGGGCCTTCGTGTCATCGAGAAGCGTATCGCGTTGTCTCGCGACAAAGCTTGTTCTTATGTCCGGACGTCTAGTCACGATCTCATCGAGGATCGCCGTAATGAACTCGACGTCGTGGGTGATCGAGAGATCTAAGACGTTTCGGAAAGTGGCGGTGGTACGCTGGATGTTGTCTGTGCGCCAGTGCCCGTTCATCATGACCGTAGCCGCCAGCGCGACTAACAGCGTGCATATCAGGGCGCCCATCGAGGGGGAGAGAAGCTGCCGGGTCAGCACCGCCTTGTCGGCCAAAGCGTCGCCCCATTGTTTGGATCCGCCGGACGCGGCTCCACGCTGGTTGCCGAGCTTGGTCATGGTGATCCAGGGAAAGGGTGGTCACGTAGACGAACCCGACGCGGGGTTCGCGAGATCCGGCGGCTTTTCATGGCGGCAGAGGCGGGAGTTACCCAACCAACTACGGCTAGTATATCAGAAAAAGTCGCGCCAGGACGATACCGATCGCCATGCGAAGGCGCCTACCCGTACCCGACGCCGTACACGACCGTGCCGAAAGCACGGCGAAGCGCCTCTGGAAGTGCAGAGCCAACTCTACTCCTAGGCCGTGTTAGAATACGTCGCCCGCCATGATCCCGACGAGGTTACCAAAGCGATGAATCGGATCTGCGACGTGGTGGATCCACGCCGTGATCGTGTCGTATCCAGCGCCGCAAGCCGGGTGCTGGAATACACCGAGTGGTAGTCGCCCAACGAGACGTTTGGTCACTCATGGTATGCGCGGGCACGATCAACGGTCACTTTAGAAGATGCGAAGATACACGGCACCGTAAGCCGGCACCGTCAGGTGTTCGAGTGGTTTGCCTGCTTCAACTTGATAAACCCGCGTCGGGGTCTTGGCTTCGGCCCAAAGGTTGGTGCCAACCCTCTTCCACTCCTCGTCGGTGTAGAGCGAATTGAAATCGCCCACCGTTGATGGCGGCGGATTCTCGGCACGGAACGATTCGGTGGTCGTCATGCCGGGGCCTATCTCGAAGATCTCGACCTGTCGGGTCATACAGCCGATTTCACGGATGCCCACGCTTACCTTCATCGGCGTTCCAACCAAGGGCTCTCGGGCCTCCCGCGACACCAGACCGTCGAGAACCGCCGTTTGCTCACCACCGCTGAGCGTGGGGCAGAGCTGAGCCAGAGTGGCGGGCCTGTCGCCGCTCGAGGATACCTGGTCAAGAACCGCACGCAGACAGCGGTTTTGTTGGGTCTTGTCACCCGCGCCGTCGCATCCGCAACCGGCGATCAGCTCGACCAAGTCGAATCCCGCGGCGACGTATGTGCGCATGAAGTGCATCTCGCCCTCGGAATCGAATTGCCCCAGCAGCAGGTGGACCACGCCGTCGCCGTCGCGGGCCGCGATCCATCCGAAACTCCGATCGCCGAAGATCTCCATGCTCGAGCCGAGCAGCTCTCCGTTCAACTGCGAGGCCGCCCACATCGCGACGGCTTCCGGTTTGGGCAGGCCGTGAGAAGTAATCAGCCCCATGCCGGTTTCATAGAAATCGTCGGGGGCGAGGTCGTTACGGTCGAGCACCTCGAAGACGTAGGGAGCGACGTCGTTGCCGGCGCTCACAAAGCCCGCCAGCATGTAGACGGCGTAGCCAGCGCCGCGGTGGTCACAGTTGGAGCTGGGATCGAGGCCGGCGACCGGCGCGGACAGGAGGTTCGGGCCTAGTTGACAGTAGTGTGTACCAAGAGAGGTCTGCCACTCGTTGACAGAGAGCTGCGTGTCGCTCCACCCGCCTGGAAGCCAGCCGCGGACCTGGTCTATGGCTCCCTCGGCAAAGGGGAAACCGGGATCGTCCGTGTACATATGGAAAGACACGAAGTCGAGTTCGCCCCCATTCTGGTCCACCCGCTGCAGCAGCGCCGGGAGTAGCGGGGGATTGTCATTTATCGCGCCCCTGAAAATCGACAGAGCGGGCCCGCCGATCTCGATTGTCGGCGCTAACGCCGTGAGATCGGGGTCGCTGGCGAGCCTTTGCTCTATGGCGAATCGCATCTGCTCGAACATCTCGAGGAACTGCGACTGCTCGTCTCGGCCATCGGTGGGGTCTGGCCGGAAAGAACCGGGAATGTTCGGCTCGTTCCATATCTCGAACTTGCGCGCGCCGAGCAACGCGTAGTGTTTGATGACGCATCCCCAAAAGTCCACGAAGTCCTGTTCGTACGCGGAAGGCGGAAACATCGAGTAGCCGGCAGGATCCTGACTCGAGGCGTTGTTGCAGGTACAGATCTCACCGTCCGGGCGGAGAAGTTTGTTGGCGGTGCAAGCCGCAACACAATCCGACGACAGCAGAGCCGGAGTACCGCTCATGCGCATCAGGATCTCATCGCCGGCCGCTGCCAGAGCCGGTACGATGAGATCAAGCTCCGGGAGTGGCTCAAGACCCGCCTGTACCCCCTCCCACTCGCAGTTCTGAGGATCATCAAAGCCGAGGTGCGGCCAGTGGTGATGGCGGAACTCCACGCGCATGCGGCGCTGGCCACCGCGCTCAGCCGGACTTCCGAGTACGTCGTCAAGGAGCGTCATCTGATCACCCAGCGACCCGGTAACAAGCGATTGCTGAGACATGCACGCCGAACGCAGCGGACTCGGTTCGGGAAAGGGCGAGGCCGCGCCCAGGTCGAGATCCACCATACGGTCTGCGCCGGGCGCGGCCGGGACACCACCCGTGCAGGCCGGGGTGTCCCCCCGACACTTGATCTTGCGGCCCTCGTTGTGGGCGCAAGACGAAAATACTGTTTCAAAGCAGGCCCCACTGTCGTCGGTGACCCGCATTATTACAGGCAAAGCGATCGGTGCCGTCAGTGAACGGACGACGCCGTCCTTGCCCTTTAGATCGAAGCGTGTGGGGAGGCTCTTGAGGGTCGTGATTCCGGCGATAGGACTAGGATCCTTCTTATCCCTGTAACGCCACTTTCGG
>JBHHVL010000012.1:0-57252 GCA_046754245.1 Binatia bacterium
ACGTGTCACGTATTTTCCGCGGACATACACGGACATCAATTACTGGACGCTACACTGTAGCGACCACCTATTTTGTCCGGCAAATGGCGCCATAATTACGTGACACGTCACCCATTTCTTTCATGAGACCGTGTTGCTTTTTATAAGTAGAATGTCCGTTTCGACGGGCGCCTGCAGAAAATACCGTACTAACCCCGATCCAGGAGCTGGGGGTTTTGCTCGAAATAGCGGTGGAACGCCACTGGCAAACGACGGTAGTCGATTCCAGCGGCGGCCTCCGAGAGGTCACGCGCGTTATAGGTATTCCAGAACAGGGTCGTTCCCTTCGCGAGAGTCCCTCGGCCGGCGTCGTCGATTAGCGCCGCCAGGGTCTTGCCCGTGTAGGTCCCCTCGAGTTTGAGGCCCTCCTCCGCGTAGGCACGCCGCACCGCCTCCATCCCCTCCTCGGTGAACTGACCGTAGCGCTCGCCGAAGAACCCGTGCCGAATCTCCACTTCGTCAACCCCGAGCCGGACCTGTGGAAACGACGGATCCAGCGAACGCAGGAGCCCGTTGGTCCGGCGAAAAAGCCTCACCATGCGACTCGGGTTCGCGGTCGCTTCGTCGACTATCCTCACCGCGACCACGGAGGTGGAAAGGCCCATAGCGCGCAGGCCGAGCATCAGTCCGACGGCGGTACCCATGGAACCAAGCGCCACGTAGATCCGCTGCGGCTCGGGCAACTCGCCTCCGCGAACCTGCTCGGCGACCTCGTAGGCGGCGTTGACGTAACCCACCGTACCCCATGGAGAAGAACCGCCCGGCATGATGACCCGCGGCCATCGGCCACGGCGGAGGCGGTGACTCAGCAGCTGAACCAGACTCGCAAGCACGAGGGCGTTGACGCCGTTGTGCTGGTGGAGTCCCGCGTCGTAACGCAGGCTCATGAGCAGGTTCTGCCTGAGGTAGCGGGCGTTGGGCTGGGGCAATAACATGGAAATGGTTCGCAAGCCCAAAGACTCGGCGTATATCGCCGTGGCCAGCGCGTGGTTCGAGCCCGCGTAGCCGAAGGTGAGCAGCTCCCGGGCTCCATCCCGCAGGGCCTTGCCGAGAAGAAACTCGAGCTTCCTCACCTTGTTGCCGCCGTAAACCTTGCCGCTGAGACCGTCGTGTTTGAGATAGAGCGCCCCGGCTCCGATGCTGGATCCCAGGCGACCGAGCTTGCGAACAGGGGTGGGGAAATCCCCGAGGGCAAGGTAAGGAAGCTTTTCGGCCAGAACCGGGAAATGCTTGAAAAGTGGAATCACGCGCCGGTTACGGTAGTAAGCTAGGTCCCTTTACTCGAGGACGATGCGGATACCGAACATATCGTACTCCCCGCGCTCGCCCCCAGTTGCCCGAACGCTGAATCCGCGCACGCCGTCGCCTCGGCCCCCGGTTTCCGCCACGAAAGTTATGACTCCACCGTCGAGAACGATTTCATGACAGCCGTCGCCGCGGACGCGGGCCGGAATCGCGAGTACCTCTGACCAGCGGGCCGCGGTCGCGGCCGGTTCGGCAGTTTCAATCTCGACGCCTATGATGGCGCTGCAGGTGTCGGTTCGCACCGCGCCCCTCCAGTCGGGGCCCGCCCAGCGCCACGACTCCGGTGGCCGGGGTTGGTCGAGCGAGACGATCGCGCCGCCGAGATCGCGCGGATGCAGGTGCACGCCCGCGATATCGTCCAGGGTGATCTCCCAGACTACCCTTACCCCAAGCCCATCGAGCCGCCTTCGGTCGGCCTCGAGGTCATCGGTCTGCAGCATGACCATGTAGCCGCCGTCACCGCCGCGGCGTTCAAGAAAACGTCCCGCGCTGGTGTTCTCCCGCAGCGGCGAAACCACCTCGAGAAAAGTATCGCCCACCGGAATCACCGCGTTGCGCAGTCCGAAGGCCGCGACCCCAGGATCGTTAAAGCCGACTTCCAGTCCCAGGGTTCGGCACAGACCGTCCACCACGGGGTCGAGATCTCGCGCGACCAGGGCGATTTGCCTCAAACGCATTTCGTCACTTCCGAATAGAGAATAAGATAGCCTACACCACGGCGGCGGCCTCGAACAACACCGCCCGCACACCCCTCCCCCTGACGTGCGTGTCTACTTGATACAGACGACGTCCACCGGTCCGTCGCGACGCTTCACCTGAATCCCGACGTCGTTCGGGTGGCGGTGGAGGACGACGTCCGCGGCGTAGGGTCCGACCTCGAGGCCGTCTATCTCTACCCTCTCCAGGAAGGGTGGCAAGACCGGTCGGACGAACCGAATCTGCACCCTGGACGCGTCGACGGTCAATCCCAGGGCGGCTTGCAGAAGCATGAACACCGAAGCCGCAGACCAGGCCTGCGGTGCACACGCGACCGGATAAAGGGTGGGACCCTTGCCCGGCCGCCTGGCAAAACCACACATCAGCTCCGGCAACCTGCAAAGATCGACAAATACGCTGGCATCGAAAAGCCCCTCGAGGATACGAACCGCGAGATCGTTGCGCCCGTATTGCGCCAGTCCCCAGCCTATCAGCGCGTTGTCGTGAGGCCACACCGAACCGTTGTGATAAGATATCGGATTGTAGCGAGCCTCGCCGGCCGCGATGGTACGGATTCCCCAACCCGAAAAAAACGCCTCCGAAAAGAGACCCTCCGCCACCCGCTGCGCGTGTTCTGCGGTGGCGATACCGGTAAACAGCGACTGGCCGGCGTTGGAGCTGCGAACCCGGCACTGGCCCTTGCGCCCATCCAGGGCAAGGACGTAAGTAGACAGACGCTCGCACCAGAAACTGCTCACGAACTTTTTCCTCAGATCGGCGGCTTCCGACGCCAGGACCCGCGCGAGTTTGGGCTTTTTCAAGGCGCGGGCCAACAGCGCCGCTTTGCGCTTGGCCGCGAATACGTACCCCTGAACCTCACAGAGCGCAGTCGGGCCTTCGGCCAAGGAGCCGTCAGCGTGGAAGATCGCGTCGTGAGAATCCTTCCACCCTTGGTTGATCAAACCCTCGGGGCTGTGACGTTGGTATTCTACAAAACCATCGCCGTCCAGATCACCCGAACTGTCTATCCACTCCAGCGCCCTCTCGATGTGCGGCCAGAGCTCCTCGGCGAATTGCAGATCACCAGAGCGCTCGTAGTAGGCACCGGCCAGCAGCACGAACAGAGGCGTGGCGTCCACCGTGCCGTAGTAAGACCCGAACGGAACCTCGCCGAGCGCGGGCATCTCACCCTTGCGCTGCTCGTGCACTATCTTGCCGGGTTCCGCGTCGTGCCCCTGATCCACCTCCGCGGCCTGAGTCGAGGCAAGATAGCGGAGTACTCCCTTCGCGAGATCCGGCTTCACCCAAAGGGTCTCGAGCGCGGTTATGATTCCGTCGCGCCCAAACGGGGTGCTGTACCAGGGTACCCCGGCGTAGGGATAAGGCCCCATGGGTGTTTCGGTAATCATCATCCGGAGATCCGCCATCGACCGCTGCAGCCACGAGTTGAAATGCTCGTTGGACGTAGAGACCTCACACTCCCTCGCGACCTCGGCCGCCAGGTTGCGTGAGGCCTTCTGCCTCGTGCTCGCGTAGGAGCTCTGGCTGACACGACCATCCCCGTTCTCACACGAGACCGTCAGATAGAGATCGTCTTGTTCCTCGGGATCGAGTTTGACGTCGAACCGGACTTCCGACTTGCTCAGCGCCGCTGGTGTAGGAGAGCAGAGTATGTGCGCGGAACGGCTCACACCGTCCAGGCCCCGGTAGCGGAGTACGACCGAGTCTCCTCGAACAACCGGTTCCCCATACTCGCCCCGGCGCTCGCGTTCGGTTCCCCGCAGCTCGAATATGTCGACGAAGTCGCTTTCGAACTGTACCGTGAGCCCCGTCTCGATGGCCGAAGACCCGTAGTTGGTCAACCGCAGGCGCTGATAATAGGACCCCTCCCACAGGAAACCCGAGCGAGCGATATGGAGGGTACCGTGTGGAATGTGCAACTCTTCACCGACGTAGACGTCAGGATTCGTCAGGTCCACGGTGAGTACGGTGTTGTTTTCGAGAACCGTCGAACTGAGCAACAGGGGGGACTGCGACTCCAGCTTCAAAACGCTCTGGGAAAGAAAGCGGGTCCCCTCGTGAAAGAGTCCCTGCGCCGTCCTGCCCACCGGCTTGATGTCGCCGTAGCTGTCGAAGACCGCGAAGGTCTCGTTGTGCTTGAGTACCCGGGTGCGACCATCCGCGAGCGCAGAGGAAGCCAGAATGTAGTACTTCTCTGCCACACGGATGAGTTCGCTCATGTCGGCCGGTCAGGCGGCGGTCCCGACTTCCAGACTGTGGTCCAGCAGCCGGGAGTACACGGAGAGGTAATCCCTGGCCATCCTTCTGACATCAAAGCGCCGTTCGAACACCGCACGACAACCCCGTCGACTCAGGGTCTTGACACGCTCCACCGCCTCCACCGCATCGTCAACGTCAGCGACGACGAAGCCCGTCTCGCCATCGTCTACGACCTCCGGAACCGAGCCTCGCCCGAACGCTATCACCGGCGTACCGCAGGCCATCGCCTCGATCATCGCCAGGCCGAAGGGTTCGGGCCAGTCTATGGGAAAAAGCAGCGCGTGAGCGCCACCTAGCAGCTCTTCCTTCTCGCTCTCTCCGACCTCGCCGACGAATTCGATCAGCTTGTGATCGAGGAGCCTCTCGATCCTGGACTTGAAGTACTCGCGATCGGCCGCGTCCACCTTGGCGGCGATCTTGAGAGGCATGCCGCTGCGTATGGCGATCTCGATCGCCCAGTCAACGCGTTTCTCCGGACAGATACGCCCGACGAAGGCCAGATAGCGCCCCGGGGAGTCACGAAAGCCGTAGAGATCGTCGGGCAGGCCGTGGTAGACGGTCCCCTGCCAGTTGACCCAGGGCAGGGGCTCACGTTGAGCGTCCGAGATCGACACCAGCGGCATCTCGGGAAACTCCTCGTAGAGGGGCTCGATATCCGGCAGGTCGAGCCGACCGTGCAGCGTCGTCACGTGGGCGACATCGTGACGGCGGGCCAAGGGGAAATGGAAATAGTCGATGTGGAAATGGATGACGTCGAAACGCTCAGCCAGTGCGAAAACACGTTCGAGCATGACGACGTAATGGGCCAGGGGATCTACGCACGAAGCATCCAGCCTCAACGCGTGCGGCGATATCGCTTCGTGATGGGCGCTCGTTACCGAATCCCCCGAGGAAAACAGGGTCACCTCGTGTCCCTGTCTCACTAGCTCTTCGGTCAGGTAAGATACTACTCGCTCCGTACCTCCATAAAACCTAGGCGGCACGCTTTCAAAGAGCGGCGCAACCTGTGCAATCCTCATTCACGGAAACCTCCTGTTCTTAGCTTCACCAACGGCTTCAAACCGTTGATCCAACAAAGCGCCGGTGGCGACCAGAGGCAGAGTCCCGGGCAAGATTCCATTTAACTCATCGAAAAGATTTGTCTACCCCTCCTCCCCCAGAAAACTAGCGGGTGACCATGGTACGCGCGCTCTTGGCGAAGTCCTCGGCGTTCTTGCCTTGTTCCTTGAGCATTTCGGTGACGTCGACGGGGACCTTCACGCCTTTTTCACAGGCCGGACGAGCCGCCAGCGTGTCGATCCACCGCCTCAGGTTCGGAAGGTCGTCCACGTCCACGCCGGACCAGGCGTGGGTACGTACCCAGGACCAGTTGGCGATGTCGGCGATGCTGTAGTCACCGGCGAGATACTCGCTGTCCTCGAGGCGGCGATCTAGCACCTCAAAAAGCCGCTTCGACTCGTTCTGGTAACGATCGATGGCCGCCTGGATCTTTTCGGGGAAATAGCGGAAGAAGACGTTCGCCTGTCCCATCATGGGTCCTACGCCTCCCATCTGAAACATGAGCCACTGAATGACGAGAGAACGGCCCTTGGCGTCCGTGGGAAGGAGCTTGCCCGCTTTCTCAGCCAGGTAGATGAGAATCGCTCCCGACTCGAACACGGCGAAATCATCGGCGTCCCGGTCCACGATGGTCGGTATGCGACCGTTGGGGTTGATGGCCAGATATTCCGGACGCTTCTGCTCCCCCTTCATCAGCTCTACGGGACAGACCTTGTAGGGCATCTCGAGTTCTTCGAGCGCGATGGAAACTTTCCAGCCGTTCGGTGTCGAGGCGGTGTATAGATCGATCATGCTTTCCTCCGTTGTGGTAACAATCTAGGCTGCCGCCTCATACCGTCGCACTCGGTCGGCTCGAGACGGCTTCGAACCAACGTTTGAGATTCGTCTGATCTTGCGAGATCTCGAATCCCACCAGAGAGAAAAAGTCTACCGAGACAAAGGCCGTGATGTCGGCGATGGTGTAGCGTGGGCCAGCTATGAACTCACGATCGGCGAGTTCCCTCTCGAGCATGGCAAGTCCAGCGTTCCCTACCTCGCGCTGCACTTCTCCGTACTCTGGCACCTGGCGCTCGAGCTCGGCCATCATCGGGTGGGTGTGCCGAAAGGTCATAGCCATGGGCAACATCAACTCGAATTCCACTCGACGCTGCCACATCTCGACGACGGCAGCGTCCAGGATACCCGCACCCATCAACGGCGGATCGGGGTGCAAACCTTCAAAATAACGGCAGATGGCGACGGTCTCGAGGATGACCGAACCGTCGTCGAGCTCCAGCGCGGGCACGCGGGCGTTGGGTGCGATCTTGCGATAGGCGGGCGACTTGTGCTCCCCCTTGAGAAGATCGACCTGAACCGTTTCCACCTCGACGCCCTTCTCGGCCAAGAAGACGCGCACCCGGCGCGGGCTGATCGCGTACGAGGTATCGTAGAGCTTCATCGTCTTTCCTCCATCCTATTGGTCATCATGCGAGAGTACGCGAGCGCACCAGGGAGTCGCGTTGGTAGCCCAAGACGGACCTACCCGGCCCGAACCTCGATGCTATTCCAGCAAGGGCGGTGGTGTGTCAAGCCAGTCGCCGGTTGCTCGATCGCCATGACGGCCTTGCGTGAAGAAGGATAAACCGGACAATCTCCGCTGCGGCGCGTCTTCGCCTCGCCGAACTGCCGCCATCATCGCTCGGGGTCGCAAGAAAAGCCGCTTGAACTGGAGGACAAAGACCAATGATCACCGAACAGGCCGGGGCGCTCGGCTTCGACAAAGAGAGGCTGGCTAGACTGGGAACCGCAATCGAGCGTGACATAGCCGATGAACACTACGACGGAGCGGCCCTCTGCGTCGCGCGAGGCGGCGAGATCGCGGCCCTCGCCTCGTTCGGCTACGCCGACCGCGCTGCCAAGACCAAGCTCCGGGACGAAAACGTATTTCTCTCGATGTCTGTGGCCAAGCAGTTCACCGTAGCCATCGCGCTCAACCGAATCGACCGGGGAGAGCTGTCGCTAACCACCAAGGTCGCCGACGTCATCCCGGAGTTCGGCTGTCGGGGCAAAGAGAACATCACCCTCTACCAGCTGCTCACCCACACGGCCGGTCTCATGTTCGGTCCGCCTCCTATCGACTTCTCGCTCCTGGGTGATCTCGAGGCGGTGGTGGCGGCGACCTGCGCCAGCGCGGTGGAAAGCGTCCCGGGCGAACGCGTCCACTACTCCGCGATCGTCGCCCACGCAATCATCGCGGAGATGGTGCGCCGCGTGGAAGGCCGCGAGCGCAGTTTCCGGCAGATCCTCGCCGAGGACCTCTTCGAGCCCTTGGCCATGAAGGACACGGCTATGGGTAAACGTGAAGACCTGGCCGAACGCATGTGTCCCGTGGTCGCGCGTGACCGTCGCAGCGGGCTCTTCGAACCCGATACGGTCGAGATGCTAGGCGGCCTGCTCGAGGCGGACTCGGAGATACCCGCGGCCGGATGTCTCTTCACCGCGCTTGACCTCAACCGCTTCGCGAACATGCTCCGGGGCGGTGGGGAACTCGACGGCGTACGGATACTCTCCCCGGCTATCATCGACCTCGCCACCCGCAACTACACCGGCAACCGCACGAATGGCATGTGGGCCTACACCGTGGGGATGCGCGGTTGGGAGCCCTTCCCGGCGGTGCTGGGTCTCGGCTTTTTCCTCCGTGGAGAAGGCGTTTTCCCCACCCCCTTCGGCTCGATGGCGAGTCCCCGTACCTTCGGCGGGTTGGGAGCGGGGAGCAACATGTTCTGGGTGGACCCCCTGCGTGACCTCACCTGTGTTTTTCTATCCACCGGCTTGCTCGAAGAGTCGCACAATACCGACAGGCTACAGCGCGTATCCGACCTCGTGCACGCGTCGGTGGTGGGATGACCATACCCCTGGCGCCCGACACCACCATGCCAATGCGGGGTCAATAACCCAAGGAGTCGAACCCGACGGGAACGGGGTCAAATCGCGGCTTGCAACTTGTTCCGTAGGACGTCGGTAAGTCTATGCCGGCGGCATTTCTCGTGTTGCGCCAGGTTTGCACGTGCTCGCCTGACGGCCGTAGGTACGGTGGCCGCGGCGATACCGAGGGGAGGTGTCGCAAGCCGCGATTTGACCCCCTTTCTTTTTCTTCGACGGGCTCGAAGACGAGGTGCGCGCCCCGGCCGTGAACACGTGATAGAGCCGAAGCCTAACCGGTAGCCGATACGTCCACCCGATCAACCGATGCGAAGATCGGCGTCGGTCAGCCGGTTAAGGACTCGCACGACCAGCGGGTCCTTGATCTCACGCTCTTCGTCGTCGGCCTTTATCTGCGCGTTCACCATCGCCCGGACGAGAGGGTCGCGTAGCCAGCGCGGTCCGAGACCGACCGGGGGCTTGCCAACGAACCACAGATCGGTCCACTCGCTCTTGCGATCCGCGAACATGTCGGCGACAGAGTGGGCGGCAAGGTTGGCGATCGCCACGCCGTGACCGTTGTATCCGTACGCGTAGGCCACGCGCCGGACGCCGCTGCCGAACCAGCCTACGCAAGGCAGGAAGTTGCCGGTCACACCCACCGGACCTCCCCAGCGGTGTTCGAAGGCGACCTCGCCTAGCTGGGGGAAAAACCACTCGAAGCTCTCCCGCATCCTCGAAAACACGCGCTCGTCGCGGTCGTAGCTGGCCTTTGGGCCGTCGGGGTGGAACACCGGGTCGCGACCGCCCCAGAGAATGCGCCCGTCTACGGTAGGCCGGAAGTAGTGGAGCCCGACGCGGCGGTCCTCGGCGCCCTCGCGCCCTTCCCATCCCACGCTGCGCCATTCGGCGTCGCTGAGCGGACGGGTCAGGCAGATGTAGCTGTAGAAAGGAAGAATCGATCCGCGCGTCGGCTTCCAGGCCGTCGAGTACGCGTTGCCGGCCAGGAGCACGCGATCGGCGGTAACGGTCGCACCGGGTACGCGGACCAGCACGCGGTCGGAACGCTCCTCCCAGGACCCCACGGGAGTGCCCTCATAGACAATCGCCCCCTTGTCCATGACCACCTTTTTGAGGCCGCGGGCGAGTCGCGCAGGGTTGACGAGCGTGCAGGCCTCTTCGCGAAAGCCGCAACGTATCTTATCCGAGTGGATTCGTTCACGTGCGGCCTCCTTGTCCAGGTATCGGATCTTCGAACCCATACCCAGGCGCTCAGCGGTGGCCACTTCGTTTTCGATGATACGGTCCTGAGGCTCGCCGTTGGAGAGGGTGAGGAGTCCGTTGGCCTGTACGTCGCAGGCGATCGACTCTTTCTCTATCGTGGCATTGAGGTGTTCCACCGCCTGCTCGGCGGCCAGGTAGATCTTCCTGGCTTCCTCGTCGCCAACGAAGTCCGCGAGATGGCTGAGCGTGCGGTGCACCAGGGTCATCGCAAAGCCGCCGTTACGGCCCGACGCACCGTACCCGATCGCGCTGGCCTCGAGCAGGGCTACGCGCAGGCCGGGGTTTTCGGAGAGCATCAGGTAGGCTGCCCATAGGCTGGTGAACCCGCCTCCAATCATGGCGACGTCTACCGTGATGTCCTCGCTCAGCGGTGGCTCGGGTCTGTATTCGTCGAGGCTGAGCCAGTAGCTTCGGGTCTGAAGATCATCCATCGTTTTTCCCCTCGCTTTCGCTTCCCCGAACCGGCGGTCTATTGCCGCGCCAGTCCGGTTACCTCGACCGGGATGCCGTTGAAGTCTGCGCAGCCCGAGAACCGGTCAACGCGCCGGTCATCGGAGATGTCGTTGAAACTCACGCCGGGTTTCTTGCTCGCCACGGCCAGCTCGGTCCCCTCGCGGTGGTGTCCCCAACCATGGGGAAGGCTCACCACCCCGGCCATCATCTCGGAGCTCAGCGTGACCACCGCCTCGACAGCTGCGGTCGAGGAGCGAATCTCGACGACCTGACCGTCCTCGATTCCCCGGCGTCCCGCGTCTTGTGGGTTGATCAGAAGCGTACAGCGATCTCTCCCACCCTGGAGGACGCCACAGTTATGCATCCAGGAATTCGCGCTCCGCAGATCTCTGCGTCCGATCAGTCGCAGTGAACCCTCGGCTGCGACCTCCCCGGCACCGGCATCGGCGCAGAGAAAGTCCATTTTTATGCGCTCGACCTCCGCCAGCATCTGGGCGGGTACTAGGTGGACGCGACTATCAGAGGTCTGGAGCAGACCCGGCAAAGCCGACCTGAGCGCGCCTAGGTCCACGCCACCGGGATTGGCGCGAAGCTTTTTCAGCGTCAGCCCCGAGGCCCAGGGTTTCCAGCCCGGACCGTGGGGGCCAAAGCGCATCGCGAAGCTCAGCACCCGGCGCGGATCAAAGAGCGATTCGCGCTTGAGCAGGGTCGAGAACAGGCGCGGCCCTGGTCCGCCTCTCTCCAGAATTCTTCGGGCAAGCCCCAGCAGTATCTGCCAATCGTGACGGGCGTCGGCCCGTGGCAAAACCGCCGCGCCCCCGTATCGAGCGGTGTTTCTCACTGCCATCGCGTACTGAACCATGGAGTAGTGTTCGCGTTCCAATCCCACTGTGGGCGGCAGTAGGATGTCAGCGTGCCTGGTGGTTTCGTTCAAGTAAACATCGATGGCTACCATGAAATCGAGCTTGGGCAAGGCCGCTTCCAAACGTCCGCCGTTCGGAAATGAAAGCACCGGGTTCCCCGCGTGGGTCACCAGAGCGCGGACCCGTCCCTCTCCTTCGGTTGCCATTTCCTCGGCCAGTGCAGCCGCCGGCAGCTCGCCGCTGAACTCAGGAAATCCGCTTACGCGGCTCTTGTAGCGACCGAAGCTACCGGTCTGGCCGAGTCGAGCCGCCACCGCGGCAAGATCGACGGCCGGGTTGGAGAACATCGCGCCACCTGGTCTGTCAAGGTTTCCGGTGACGATATTCAAACAGTCCACCGCCCAGGTCGCCAGGGTCCCAAAGCCCTGGGTCGAAGTGCCCATTCTTCCGTAGCACACAGCCGTCGGCGCCGAGGCGAAATCACGGGCCAGGCCGACGATCGTTCCGGCCGATATTCCCGTCGCGCCGCTGACCTCCTCGGGCTTGAAGGGCTCCACCAATTCCCGCAATTGGTCTATTCCGTAGAGGTAGTCGGCGACTTTCTCGGAGCGGAAAAGGCCCTGTGCAAAGATCGTACGCAGCATGGCCAGTACCAGCAGGGCGTCGGAACCCGGCTTGATGAAGTGGTGTCGGTCCGCCAGCGCGGCGGTTTCACTGCGCCGCGGATCGATGAGGACGATGCGTCCGCCGCGGGCACCTATGGCTTTGAGGCGACGCTCGCAGCCTGGGCTGGTCATCACACTGCCATTGGAGACCACCGGGTTGGCACCGAGAATCAGCAGGAAAGACGCTCGATCGAGATCCGGAACTGGCAACAGCGCTTGCGATCCGTACAGCAAGTACGAGGTCAAGAGGCGTGGCAGTGCGTCGACAGAATTGGACGTGTAGTAGTTGCGCGTACCCAGGGCCTCCAAAAAGACGACCGAAGAGAGAACGGCGCTGTAGCTATGTAGAGTCGGAGTTCCGAAGTAGGCAGCCACCGAGTCATGACCGTGTCGTTGCCGCAGCCCGCAGAGCCGCTCAGCGACTTCGTCGAGGGCTTCGTCCCAGGAAACCTCGTGCCAGACCTCCCCGATCCTGCGTAGTGGCTGTCGCTTGAGGTCCGGGTCCTCGTGGAGGTCTCTTAGGCCGACGGCCTTTGGGCAGATGTGCCCCTTGCTAAGCGGATCCTCGGGATCGCCCCGAACCTTGAGGATTTGGTCGCCATCGGTATCAACGAGGATTCCGCAACTGGCTTCGCAGAGCGAGCAAACAGCGGCAACCGTGGTCTTCATACGGACATCCCTCTGGCACCTCGCTCATGGCCAGCGTCGCCATGCCAAAACGCTCGATGGGCTAGTATTTATTATACGCGTATGTTAAAGTCAAGACCCGTTTGTTTGAACGGCAGGAAGCTGCAGAAAAACAAAGACATAGGCCTGAGCGGCAAGCGCCCCGCCGGGCGCCCCAGACGAACCCGCGAGCACGAGGAGGCCTTTCGACGACGCCTGGTCGCGGCCGCGAGAGAGCTTTTCGTCGAAGAGGGCTTCGAGAGCGTTTCCATGCGTCGCATCGCCGCCAGAGCCGGATGCGCCCCGATGACCATCTACCAGTACTTCGCCAACAAACGGGCGGTGCTTAGGCACATCTGGGGAGACATCTTCGACGAGGTCCTGGGCCGCTGCACGGCGGCGGTCGAGCGCGCCGCCGGCGCACCGGAAAAACTGCGCGCCTTCGCCCGTTGTTTCGTTGCCTACTGGCTAGAGCACCCGGATCACTACCGCGTGATCTACCTCAACGAAGACGCGGTGGAGGAAAGCCTCGAGCGCTACTTCGTCGAGAGCGCCGACCTGGTCCGGCGCTTCTCCATCGTCGAGAGCCTCGTTCGAGAGGCCATGGCCGACGGGGATTTCCGGAGCGGTGATCCCGCACTGGTCACCCAAACGCTGATCTGCCTGCTCCACGGACTGGCGCACAGTCTGATAACCGTTCCAGAATACCCCTGGCAGCCGCGTGAGCGGGTGGTCGACGCCAGTCTCGACGCCGTGTTCCGGGGCTTCGCGTCCGCGACCAGCACAGACGAGCCCGCCTGAGGCCGCTCAGGCCCCGAGCCGCATCCCGAGTCCACAGGCCATCAGGGCCAAGCCAGCGAGCGCGTGCGAGTATCGCTCGAGGCGACCGAGCCTCGCGGCCGACAGTCCGTAGTAACCCGTGACCACCGTCGCGAGCATCGTCGCAAGCGTGCAGGCGGAAAAAACCGCCGTGATCATCACCAACCCCCCCCAGCTCCTTTCGGCCGCGGGGTACATCAGTATGGGAATCAGAGGTTCACAGGGCCCGAACAGAAAGACGGTAAACAGCATCCAGGGGGTGATGCTGCGCTCGGGCGTGGCCAGGTCCGGCGCGAACTCGTCGCTGTGAACCTGGAGGTGCTCACCGTCGTGGGTATGCTCGTGGCGGTGTCGGGTGCCGTCGACGTGGGTATGCCAGTGCGTATGTGGCTGCTTGCGGATCGCCCGCCTCAGGCCCCAGATCGTGTAGGCCAGACCGAAACCGAGCAACAACCACGCGGCCAGCTCGCCCCTCGTCCCCTCGAAGCGGTTCAAGCTGCCCACACTCCAACCGGCGAGTATCCCGGCAAGGCCAAGCACCACGGAACTCGCTACGTGGGCCGATCCACAGGCAAGGGTGACGTAGATCGTCTTGGCGATGGACCAGCGCCGCGCCCGCGCCATGGCGATGAAAGGGAGATAGTGATCGGGGCCCAGGAGCGTGTGCAAGGTCCCGATAGTAGCCGCTGTCGCGGCCAGCACGGCCAAGGGCGAAGCGATCAATGCTTCCCTCAGTCGAAACCCGGCGGGGGCTCGCGTGATAACTCGGGCGGCCCCCAATACTCTCGTCGCTGAATCTTCACTGCTCCATATTCCCTAAACCGCGCTGCCACGCCGCGACGCTCTAGCTTAACGGCAGGACCATAATCAAACCAGCCCAGGCCGCTCGGCGGAATTCTCAACAAGCCCGTCCGTCGATGGCCTTGCCTTAGGTCGGTGATTCGCCCAAGAATGTAGTCGTCGAAACGTTTATCTCGTTCGACATTTTCTAGCGTTACGCGCTGCATGCCGCCTCGGGTCGTTATGAAAAGACCTACAAATACCAGGAGCTGGCATGTTCGTCGGCGGCTGTGATCTCGGATCGGCCACGGCCAAAGCCGTTGTACTGAACCAAGACTCGATCGTCTCCCATTTTATCACCCCCTCAACGACCAGGCCCGAAGAGACGGCGCGTGTGGCGATGAACGAAGCCATCGAGATGGCCGGGCTGTCCTCCCTCGATGACCTCGGTTACGTCATCGGCACGGGCTACGGGCGTCTCAAGGTACCTTTCGCCAACGAGAACGTCTCGGAAATCACCTGTCATGCCCGTGGCGCGCACTGGCTCAGTCCTACGCTAAGAACCGTCGTCGACATCGGCGGCCAGGACTGTAAGGTCATATCCATCGACGAGAGTGGCAGGGTCATCGAGTTCGTGATGAACGACCGCTGTGCCGCCGGCACGGGAAGATTCTTCGAGGCAATGGCCAGGACTCTCGACTGCGGCCTGGACGGCATTTCGGCTCTCTCTGCCCAGGGCACCAGCGCGGCGACCATCACCAGTCAGTGCAGCGTGTTCGCCGAGTCGGAAGTCATTACGCTCATCAACGAAGGCGTCGAGCTGCCCAACATCGTCGCTGGAATCAACAACGCGGTGGCCAATCGCGTCTACTCGATGATACGCAGGGTGGGCCTCTGCGAAGACCTGGCACTTACCGGGGGGTGTTCGAAGAACGCGGGACTGGCCAAGGCCCTGCAAGAAAAGCTCGGCGTCGAGGTGAAGCCGCTGCCGCTGGATCCCCAGGTCGCTGGTGCCATTGGCGCCGCGCTCATCGCCAAGGAAAAGCTGCAACAGTCGGCTGGAACTCCGCGGCAAGACGAACGAACGGAGCGGTTGTGAACACCCATCTGGAATCAGAGGCGTTACGAGAATTTTTCCAAGTAGCCGGGGGCATCTCCAATTCGGCGGTTGAGCAGTGGAAGGACGGCGGAGGCAAGGTGGTGGGCTACTTCTGCTCGCACGTTCCTACCGAGCTGCTGACGGCGGCCGGAATTCTCCCCTTCCGCATGCGAGGCACCGGCAGTACCGGGACCGAGCTATCCGACGCCTTCTTCAGCAGCATCAACTGCAGTTTCCCACGTCACTGCTTCAACCTCGCGCTTCAGGGAGACTACGACTTTCTCGACGGTCTCGTCTGCATCAACAGTTGCGATCACCTACGCCGAATCTACGACAACTGGAAACGCAACGTCGACACTCCCTTCCTTACGATCATGAGCCTCCCAAAGAAAGTTACGGACGCCCAGGTCGAGTGGTACTACGAAGAGATCAACATACTGAAAAGAAACATCGAACAACACTTCGACGTGCAGATCTCCACCGAACGTCTTCGAAAGGCGATCAAAGTTCACAACGCGACGCGCCAGCTCCAGCGTCGACTCTACGCGCTCCGAAAACACGAAAACCCGCCCATCTCGGGGGCACAAACCCTTGCCGTCATGGTCGCTGGCACCGCCATGCCCGCCGGGCGCTACAACCCACTCCTCGAAACCTTGCTCGACGAACTCGAACTCTCCGAAACCAAACCCGACTACCGGGCACGACTGATGATCGTCGGAAGCGAGTTGGACGATCCGGAATACGTCGACGTAATCGAAAAGCAGGGGGGGCTCGTCGTCACCGACTCGATCTGCTTCGGAACCAGGACGATGTGGGTCGACGCCGAGGCGGAAGAAGAAGACCCGATTTGGGCGCTGGCCCGGTACTATATCCAGGAGCGCCCCTCCTGCCCGAGGATGAACGGTGACCAGCCGCGCAGGGCTAAATTTCTCAAGGACATGATCAAGGAATTCTCGGTCGACGGAGTCATTGGCGAACGCATGATGTTCTGCGACTTCTGGTGCGCCGAGCACTACATGAACAAACTCGACTTTAAGGAAGCCGGCGTCCCCTTCATACAAATCGATCGTGAGTACGTCTCGAGCGGTACGGGACAACTTAGAACCAGGATCCAGGCCTTCCTCGAAACCATCGGTAGGTAGCAATGGACAGGGCAGAGGCAAAAGCCAGATCTCTGGCGCGCTACCAGCAAGAGCACGACTGGTTCGCGTTCCTCTACGAGGCAGTCGACCAGATCGAGGCCCCGGAAATGCTACTCCAGGCCAAGCTGATCAAGATACTGTTGGATTCGAAAACGGAAATCGTCGACTGTGTAACAAACAACAAACCGTTTATCGGCGCCTACTACTGCACCGCTCCGGAACTGTTCAACGCCATGGACCTCCCCTGGTTCATGATCATGGAAACCCCCTTCCTCGGAGCCTCCGCCCCCTATCTCCTCGATGACCTCCAGGGAGCAGAAGAACTCGGCCTCGGAACCGATCTCTGTACGGCCATCCGGCTGCCCATGTACTATATAGAGTCGGGTCTCATGCCGGTACCAACGGCGATCGTGGGCCTGCTGTCGCCCTGCGATGGAACAACGATGCTTCAGCAGGTCCTTCAACACAACAGGGCCTGGAAAGATGTTCCTCTGTTCAGCCCCGATCCACCCTATACTTCCGACGAGCGGGCGATCAACTACTTTGCCAACGAGCTGCGGCAGATGGCCTCCTTTCTCGAGGAGCACACCCAGCGGAAGCTCGACCTCGATCGGCTCCGTGAGGTATGCGAGGAGTCGAACAAGGTCTACTCCCTGTGGCAGGAATACAACGAGCTTAGGCGTGCAGTGCCCTGCCCTCACGGCTGGGAAATAGGGGGCGCACAGGCCTTTGCCATCAGCCAGTGTTTCGTCGCCGGCGACCCCAAGTGCACCGCTTGGTTCAGGCAGCTCGTGGAAGTCGGCGAGGACCGCGTGAGGGAGGGCAAGAGTGCCCGTGACGGCCTCGAAGAAAGGATCCGACTGCTCTGGTTCGACATCATGCCTTACGGGTGGATCTTCGAGTTCATGCCTTGGTTGGAGGAGGAGTGGGGCGCCGTCCTGGTCATGGATATGTTCAGCAACTTTCCTTACACGCTGATCGATACCTCGAGCGAGGAGACCATCCTCCACGATCTCGCCAAACGTAATCTGATGGACGTGCCGATGGTCCGCCAGGCTCGCGGAACCGCGGAGAACTTCTCCTCGGACATCGTTCGCATCGTAAGGGACTACAAGATCGACTGCGTAATCTGGCCTGGACACATGGGCCACAAAGATGGCGCGGCGACAGCGGGAATCATGCGAGAGACCTGCCGTGACATAGGCGTGCCGTTCCTGCACATCGGCCTCGATCTTTTCGACCAGCGCTATACCTCCGTCGACGAGGTGAAAAACAAGGTTTCGCAGTTCTTCACGGCGATGGGGCTGGGTTGATGGAACGGGCAGATAGATCGTCGTCTGGTTCTTTACGATGGTAGCCACGGCTTTTGACGGTAACGCTCATGGCGGGCTTTGACGCGGAGCTGCGGAAGGTCGCGGCCTACGTAACCGAGATGCGCTCAAAGGGCCGTCCGACGAGGGAGTTCGCCTGCCCACACTCGGTAACGAAGCTCCAAGAGGGGCTGCCCGTCCGCGTGGGGGCCGGGGCGAATCGCGGAATCATCTTTCGCTCGGAAACCTTTGCCGAACTCGGCAACCCGGTAGCGGGATCCTGCGCTTTCGTGATCTGGACGACAACGCCGTCGTTGGTAAGGGACGGAATCGTCTCTCTCGTCGGTCCCGACATCCAGGAGGCCGCCGGGACCGGCTTGCCCTTCGGCCAGGTAATCTTGATAGGAGGAAAGAACCTCGGCGCCGAGGACCACCAGTCGCTTCACCAGGGACAGTACATAGCCGACCAACTGGAAGGCTACATGGTCAAGAGTTCTTCGCGGAACATGTGGAGCCGGGTCAGCAAGGAAGTAGGAGCACGTGGGTTTTCCTTCGAGACCCTCGGAAGAGCACTGATGGCTATCTTCAAGTCCACCCTGCCCAAGGTCGAAGCGATGGAGGTAGTATTTGTAACGTCGTCCAAGGAAGACGTGCAAGTGCTCGACCGAATTGGGCAGCAGGTAGTCGAGATCGGTAGTGAGCTGGTCAAGGAACACTGGAAGTCGAAGGGCTACGACCTCGACTGTGACCTCGATTGCGGTTCCTGCCACGACAAGGAGGTGTGCGACGACATCCGTGACGTGGTTTCCACGTGGCACAAGAAAAAATCAAAAAAAGCGGCGGTCAAACCCACGCCGTCGCTCGGCGGCCATTAGCCGCTTACCGCTGATGGTTCCCCAGAGGAGTAGATTGTTATGTCGACACGAGCGTCCAACGGAACGAACCTGGTAAGCGTTTGCGGAAAAGGGGGAACCGGGAAAACCGTCGTGACGGCGTTGATGGTACGCGCTCTCGTGGAAAGCGGCAGAGCCGGAAAGCTGTTGGTGATCGATGCCGATCCAGCGCTGGGACAGCTCAGCGCCCTCGGGGTGACCGTCAATCGGACCATGGGCCAGGTGCGCGAGGAAATCATCAACACCGCGAAGAAGGGAAACGAAGACGCGAAAGCCGCCATTGCTGACAAGCTCGACTACATGGTTCTCGAGGCTCTGACTGAAACCGACGACTTTGCCCTACTGGCAATGGGCCGCACCGAGACCCTGGGTTGCTACTGTCCCGTCAACGGCTTGCTCAGAGGAGCGATATCGGTGCTCGCCGAGAGTTTCGATACCATACTCATCGACGGCGAGGCCGGTCTGGAGCAGATCAACAGGCAGGTCGCCCGCCACCTGGACACCCTGCTGATCATCAGCGACCCATCCTCGCGGGGCATTCAAACCGCCGGGGTCATCAAGGACATGGTGGTCAAAGAAAAGGTCATCGACTGCAAGAAGATGGGTCTGGTCTTCAACCGTGTTGTGGGCGACGAGCAGTTGCTGAGCCAGTCCGCGGAGAAGATCGGCGTGGAAGTCCTCGGCCTCATTCCCCACGACGAGGCTATCGCGTCCCACGATCTGTTGGGAACACCGATCACCGAGCTTCCCGCCGACTCTTGCGGCCAAGCCGCGGTTCGCAAGATCGTCGAAGAACGGTTGCTCGGCTAACCTACCCCCCCGCGCTTGGTCAACCCGCTGGACCTTCACCGAGATGGCTCCTGATCGACAGAGCTCAGCGCGTCTGCAAGAAAGTGGCCGCTACCCCGCGGGAGGAAAGGCATGGCAGGACCGATGGACGGAGTGAAGGTAGTCGAGCTGGGTCTGTGGGTCGCGGCCCCGGCCACCGGCGCGATCTTGGCTGACTGGGGCGCCGAGGTGATCAAGATCGAGCCCCCGGGCATCGGTGATCCCTGTCGCCTGTTCGCGAGCATGCTCGGCAGCGACTTGCCCTTCAACCCGATTTTCGAGAACGACAACCGCGGCAAGCGCAGCATCGTCCTCGATCTTAGAACCGACGAGGGCAAAGCCATCGCCCTCGAGCTCATCGGCAACGCCGACGTCTTCATCAGCAACGCACGAACCGCCGGACTGGCCCGTCTGGGCCTCGATCCCCAGACTCTGCTCGCCCGCCATCCGCGCCTCGTCTACGGCCTCATCACGGGTTACGGTACCGAGGGCCCCGAAGCCGATCGCGCCGCCTACGACATCGCGAGTTTTTGGGCGCGCTCCGGTATCGCGGCCGCGCTCACCCAGACCGGGGGAAATCCACCTTTCCAGCGGGGAGGTATGGGAGACCACTGTGCCGGAATGTCATTGGCCGCGGCTGTCTCGGCCGCGCTCTACTCGCGAGAGAAGACCGGCAGCGGGCAGCTCGTCAGCACATCGCTGCTGCGCCAGGGTCTGTACACGCTGAGCTTCGACCTCTCCGTCTGCATGCGTTTCGGAATCCAGATGCAGCTGGGTGACCGCAAGACCATGTTCAACCCAGTCATCAACAGTTACCAGGACAGCGAGGGAAGGTGGTTCTGGATAGTCGGCCTCGAAGGCCAGCGCCACTGGCCATCGCTGGCGAGAGCGGTAGGCCGGCCCGAGTGGATCGAGGATCCGCGTTTCGCCGATCCCGCGGGTCGAGCCGCGAACGCCGCCGAGCTCATCTCCATGCTCGACGAGATCTTCGCCACCAAGACGCTCGAGCGCTGGGGCGCAATCTTCGATGAGCAGGAGGAGCTCTGGTGGGCGCCTGTGCAGAACTTCGACGAAGTGCTCGCGGATCCCCAGGTACGCGCGGCCGGCGGTTTCATCGAGGTTCCCGACGGCACCGCCACCACGCTGCTGCCGGCCACGCCGGTGGACTTCGAACGAACGCCGGTGGCCGCCCGCTGGATGGCCCCAGAAGCGGGCCAGAACAGTGAAGATATACTCGGCGAGCTCGGCCACAGCGCGACCGAGATCGCGGCCCTGCGTGAACGAGGGGTACTCGGATAGCGGCGCTGCAGCGCGTGGCAACGACCCGGCGCTTCGCTATAATCGCCCGCGTGCCGGATCGTGACCTCGACAGCGTACTGCTCGAGCGCCTGCTCGAGCGCGAACTCGACGCGTTTCGAAAGGCCCTGGAGAACGAGAGCCCCGGTCTATCCGACAAAGAACTGGAGCGCTACATGCTCGCGGCGCGCAAGTTCTCCTCCCACCTGCTAGGCGCACGGCCACGCACCCGGGGTCGAAACCCGCGCGGGCAGTCCAACTGAAGCCAGCGGGGCGGCCGCGTAATCCCCTAGGCGGTTTCGGGACCGAAGCCCGGCGGGAAAGCCTCGAACTGCGGGAGGTCGTCTTGAATCTCGTCCCAGCTGGCCCTGGAACCCACAAAGATGTGCGCCCCGGGACGCTGTCCGGGATCGTCGTCGAGAGCGCCCGCGGGAACGAAGAGCTTCGCTGCGGTGGGGTTGACGATGGGAAGACATGACCCGCAGTTGCGACAGAACCCGCGGTGGCTACCCGGAGACGACTCGTAGGACGCCACCAGGTCCTCGCCCGCGACCCAGCGAAAGTTCGCGCTGTCTACGCCCAGGAAAGTGCCGAAGGCCGCGCCGTGATGCTTTCGACAAATAGAGCAATGGCAGTGGGCCATGGGCCCCAGCTCGCCGTCGAGTTCAAACCGTACGCCCCCGCAGAGGCAGCTTCCTTTGACCATCTTGATCACCCTCCGGCCCCGATCATCTACGGCTTTCTCCCTTAGCGCCACCGCGACCCGCACCGCCGGGGTCTGGACGTCTCGATCGGCGGGGTTGACCTAGGCCGGCCCTTGGTAGCATACGATCATCCATGGCTAGAAATGGCCGCGAGCACCGACTCTTCTCTCGCTACCCGGACGCCGCGACGGCAACGCTTCCCTCCGGAGATCGCGTCGCCCTGCCCTATCACTGCTACGACGCCGAGGCCTACGTAATCCACGGTACGGTCGAAGCCGGGCCCACCCGGGCCCTGCTCGCCGAAGAGAACTGCCGTCCCGTGCTGAGCCGGGATTCGGAGGCCCGCGATCGAGCGATCGCCCAGATCTGGCTCAACGTCTACCACGATACCAACGTCGGTCCTTACCGCGAGCTGGTAATCTCCTTTGCCGTGAGCCTCGAGGCCGATCCTCCGGTATTCGCGTTTCGCAACCGCGCCTCGCTGCTGGCCCCCGCATTCGATCCACGCTGCGCGACCTTCACCCGCTGGCTCTTCCTCGACAGCCAGAGGGCTATCGATCTCGGGCGCGAGGCCTGGGGGTTTCCGAAATACAGGGCCTCGCTTCACTTCGATCGCTCACGATCTCCACGCGAGGGCCTCGAACCCAACACCCGGATCACCCACCGGACGATCGGCGGCGACGGCAAGACCGTCGTCGCTATGTTTCTCGAACTCGAGCAATCGCTGCCGGCGCGGCTGGGATCTGCGTGTCTGCTGATCCGCGCGCTCGGCATCCGACGACTGCTGGGTCCGGCCGCGGCCCGCGAACTCGCCTCCAGCGTGCTCACCCCGGTCATGCTCAAGCAGCTCCTCACCCGCGTGATAACGGTTGGGCGTACGAGCCTCCACCGCTGGAGCCCGCGCAACGAGCTGAATTTTGGTCGCGATACCGAAGCGGGCCGTGCCCTGGCCGAACTCGATTTCGAGCCGCTCCTGGTCCAGCGCGTATCGGATCTGAAGTTCGTGATGCTTCCCGGACGGCCGCTGGCCACCCACGCGCGAGCCGGCGCAGAACCAGGCGATCAGCCTCTTCGCAAGACCGGGTGAGCGGCCCTCTCGCGCCACCTGCTTTGTGGTTGAAAGCCACATGACCTAGAAATTCCGGAGTCCCAGCAGGAGCAGAGCGCAATGGCAGAGATGACAGCATCCGAGGCCTTCGTCGAACAACTCGCCGCCGAGGGCGTGACCGAAGTCTTCGGAATCGTGGGGTCGGCGTACATGGACGCGCTCGATCTCTTCGAGCCCGCGGGGATACGTTTCGTCTCGGTCGCCCACGAGCAGAACGCCGCACACATGGCCGACGGCTACTCGCGGGCCACCAACCGCCACGGCGTGTGTGTAGGACAGAACGGGCCGGGAATCACCAACTTCGTGACCGCCATCGCGGCGGCTTACTGGGCGCACTCGCCGGTGGTCGCCATCACCCCCGAGGGCGGGACGGCCACGGTGGGACTCGGGGGCTTTCAGGAAACCGATCAGCTTCCGATCTTCTCCAAGATCACGAAGTTCCAAACCCACGTGGGCCGCGCCGACCGCATCGCCGAGCTGACCCATAGGGCCTTCACCGTCGCGATGGCCGAGCGCGGTCCGGCGCAGATCAACGTTCCACGAGACCTGTTTTTCGCCGAGATCGATACCACCATTGCTCCGGCCCAGAAGATAGACAGAGGAGCCGGCGGGCCCGAGAGTCTGGCGGCCGCCGTCGAGCTACTCTCCGCCGCCGAGTTTCCCGTGATCTTGATGGGAGGCGGCGTGATCATGGCCGAGGGGACCCGCGAGGCTCGCGCGCTTGCCGAGTACCTCCGAGCCCCCGTGGTCGCCTGCTACCAGCACAGCGACGTCTTTCCCGCCTCGCACCCCCTGATGTGTGGACCACTGGGTTACCAGGGTTCGAAGACCGCGATGCGCGTGATCGCTCAGGCCGACGTCGTGCTCGCGCTGGGCAGTCGCCTGGGTCCCTTCGGCACATTGCCCCAGTACGGAATCGATTACTGGCCGGCCGAAGCCAAGGTCATCCAAGTCGACTGCGACCACCGGGTGCTGGGACTGGTGAAGGAAATAGCGGTTGGCGTGCACGGCGACGCCAAAGCGGCGGCCGCCGAGCTACTCTCGGGACTTCGGGCGATGGGGAGCCCACCGCGCTGTCTGGAAAACGCGTCCCGGCGCCTCGCCGAGTTGGAGACCCAGCGCGCCGTCTGGGAGGAGGAACTCAACGAGCTCTCCTCGGCCGGAGGCTCGCCGATTCCACCCAGGCGAGCGTTGCGGGAACTCGAGCGGGCGATGCCGGCCGAGGCTATGGTCGCCACCGACATAGGCAACGTATGCGCGGTCAGCAACAGTTACCTCCGTTTTGAAGCCCCGCGGAGTCTGTTCGCGGCCATGGCATTCGGAAACTGCGGTTACGCATTTCCCACCGCCATGGGGGCCAAGGTAGCCAGACCCGACCGGCCGTCGGTGGCCTATGTGGGCGACGGTGCGTGGGGAATGAGCCTCGCCGAGGTGATGACCTGCGTGCGCGAGAACATCCCCGTCACGGCGGTGGTGTTCAACAACCAGCAGTGGGGAGCGGAGAAGAAAAACCAACTCGACTACTACGGGGGCCGTTGCGTCGCTTCGGACCTCATCAACCCGAGCTTCGCGGGGATCGCCCGGGCCATGGGTGCCGACGGTGTGGTCGTCGATCATCCCGACGAGGTTGGTGACGCTCTGCGCGCCGCTACCGCGTCGGGACGGTGCACGGTACTGGAACTGATGGTGACCCAGGAGCTCGCCGAGCCTTTCCGCCGCGATGCGCTGAAGAAGCCGCGGCGCCTGCTGGACAAGTACAAAGACTACACCGTGGTATAGCAAAGGAGGGCGGGGCCAGGGTAAGATGGCTTGTTGAGCAGCAGGGGAAGACACAATGCAACTCCGGTTCCGACGACAACGTTATTGTATTACCGCAGTGACGAGGCGCGCCGTGGCGGCCGCGACCGGCATCGTGCTGGCTTCGATGTTGGTCGGGTGCGGGCCTACTTATCCCATATACCCCGAACTCGCTGGGCCCGAGCCAGAACACCACCTCGTCCGTCGCAACTACACCGTGGGCAAGAGGCAGACGGCCTACGTGAACCAGCCCATGGTCAAGATCCAGGACTACCACGTCGTGCGGCAACTCGAGACGGCGACGTTTCGCCCCGAGTCTGATTTTTCCATGACCAGACACAAGCGCGGACGGCGCGAGACCTACCGCCGCGACAAGATCTGGCAGCCCCTGGGCCGGACCGAGATCGAGGGCGAAAGCTACGCGGTCCTGGTAGCAGGGCGCGACTGGCAGGGGCGATCAGCCGGCGCTGGCAAGACGGTTTCGAAACCCCGGCGGATTTCGGCCCTGCTGGTGTCCAGCGACGGCCGCTTGTTCGACAAGAAGATAAAGACCGAGTGCTGTAACGCCACCGCTTCGACGGAAACCAAAGGGGTGCTTACGTCGACCTGGACGCTCGAGCCCGAAGTCGTGATGTTCCGGCGCAGCGATCCGGTCCACGCCGCGCGGATAATAGAGAACCGCGATTACGCAAATTTCGAACTGCTCTACTCGGGGCGATCGGGCGATCACTACTCCGTGCTCTACAAAGAGTATTCCAGAGAGGACCTCTCCCGTCCCGTCTTTACCCAGACCCTGACCTATCACGCCGACGACGGGGTGATACGCTTTCGAGACCTCCACATCCGTGTTCACGAAGCCACCGATGAGGCCATAGAGTACACCGTCTTTTTCGAGGGACTCTGAGGGCTCCGGCGGTTGCAGTGGCGGTCAACGAACGACGCAGCCTTCTGGCAATCCTGATTCTGGCCCTTGCTCTTCGACTCTGGGGGATACAGTCCGGCCTACCGGGGCTCTATCATCCCGACGAGCCCAACAAAGTCGCCATCGCTCAGCGGATGATCCGGACCGGCGACTTGAATCCACACTATTTCGACAAGGGCACCTTGCTCATCTACGTCAACGCCGCCGCGCAGTACGCCTACTACGCCTGGGGGAAACTTGGCGGAAGTTTCGCAAGTTTCGACGACCTGCGTCCACCAGAGATCCTGATCTACGGGACCGGGTTCACGAAAAGCCCGGGGACCTTCGTGGCCGGAAGGTCGATCACGGTCGCCGTCGGAGTCGCTTCGGTGTGGCTGCTGTTCCTCTGCGCGAGCGCGGCCTCGGGAAATCCTCGCACAGCCCTGCTCGCGGCACTGCTCATGGCCGTTGCGCCAATTCCCGTAGCGCACAGCCGCTACATAACGGTCAACATGTTCGTGGTGTTCTTCTGTCTTTTAGCGACCTGGGCGTCGCTCAAGATCCTGCGCGAGAGCGGTTTTCGCTATTATCTGCTCGGCGGCCTGGCGGCCGGTTTCGCGGCCGGCAGCAAGTACCCCGCCGCCCTGGTAACGATCTCGCCCGTAGTCGCGCATTTTCTGCGCTACGGCTTCAAAGCCGCGTGGACCCGTCGCTCGGTCTACCTGGTTCCGGTCTTCGCCGGCCTCGGCTTCCTTGCCACCACCCCTTACGCCGTGCTGGCCTACGACGAATTCTTGCGCGACGTCCTCTACCAGGCTCGCCACTACGGCTCGCAACACTTCGGCATGGAGGGGAACGCCTTGGCGTTTTATCTGAAGCTCCTCTGGAACACTGACGGAGCGCTGGTGTGCATCCTTGCTCTTGCGTCGCTTCCCGTCGTTATCCGTAGCAACGGAAAAACCGCGCTGGTTCTCGCTTCTTTCGCCCTCGTCTACTTTGTTTCGATCGCTAGCTTGCCGGTGCGAAACGCACGCACGTTCCTGCCGGTACTGCCCTTTGTCTATCTCTTCTTCGCGATCGGCGCTTCAGACCTATGGCAGCGTGCTGAGCGGCTAGAGCGCGGACGCGCGCCGACTCTTTCACTCGTCCTCGTTCTGGTCGTGGCGGGCCTGAGCGTTCCCGCCTATCACACCGCGCAGGAAGCGCTCCGTCCTAATCAGTTACTGGCACGCGAGAACTCGCGGCGCTGGATCGCACAGAACATTCCGGCTGGCTCGCGCGTGGCGCTGGAAGCCTACTCGCCCTTCGTCGATCCTCAACGTTACGAGGTGCGAGCCGTGCCCTTGTTGATCCAGATACCCCTGCAGTCCTATCGGCGAAACTTCGACTACGTCATCGCCGCTCAGCGGTCCTACGGGCGTTTTTTTCATCACCCGGAGCGCTACCACGACCAGATGCAGAGCTACAGGAATCTCTTCGCTAGTCTCGAGCCGGTCAAAACCTTCGCCGACGGCAACGAAGTCATTCGAATCTTCAGGTCCACACGATCCAAAGCCCGCCGGCCCGGTCCTGCATCCCGCTAAGCGCTCACCTTTGCAGCTTACGGTGCAGCGACTGACTGCGCGCGTGACGCGGGGCGCGGTAAACGATCTTCTCTTTGAGGCCTCTGTGAAAGCCCGATGGGATCGGTCCCGGTTGATCCTCACCCGGAAAACGACCGTCGGAACGGTGACGTCTCGCCACTTATTTGGCTCCGCGCAGCCGCCGCTGCCGAGTATTTTCCCCGTAAAATCCGCGCGACTACTGGCTCCAGAGATGCTCGCCGCGTTGGCTTGAGACTTGCACAGCTCTGCGGCGACAACCGTGAATCGATCGTCGAGCCCACGCGTACGTGGACTGTCATGTACGCCCAACAAACCATCGCCGGATGGAGGTCAACGAAATGTCATCGCGCACATCCAATCTTGAAAATCACAATCGCAACAGCAGATCCTATTATAACCCGCGGGGATCGGGGAACCGCACTTTTTTTGTCCTCGGCGTCCTCTGCGCCGCGGCTTTGAGCAGCGTTCTCTTCGTGGACGCCGTGGCCTGGGCGTCCCCGGACACTGAAGACCCCGGTGTGGTCAGCGTGAGCTCTTCGGCCTGGCCGGTCTGTGACCCGCCCGGCGTATTCTTCCATTCAGAGGTCTGCAACAGCGGCCAGACCCCGCTCGAGCAGGTGGAACTAAGCGAGAAGCTCCCCGCCGGCATGGTACTCGTCGACGGCAGCCTGGAAGGGGCGAGTCTGTGCGGAGAAGCTGCCCAGGCTGAGGCCGACGCGTGTCCCTGTGAAGGCGGTGTCACTTACCTGAGGCTGCGCTACGCGGGAACGAGCTGCGCCGACGTCGAAGTGACGGCCGATGGTAACTCGATTTTTGCTGACTACCTCTGCCCCGGCTCTCCTGCCATCGAGCTCAACGGCCAGCGATCCGACGGCAGGTTCCAGAAGAACAACCTGATCTTCTCCGTCGACGGCGTCGACACGGTGATTCATGTGTCTTGTTCCCAGCCGATCGGGGTGGGATCCGTCTTCGGCCCCTTCGAGGTCGAGGCGTTCTCGTCGCGTAACGGCGGAACCTTCGACGGAATCTGCCTGCCTCCGCCCCCGGCCTGTCCCTGTTCAGGTGGCGTGACCCTGCTGGATCTGCAGTTCAACGGAGACGACGGCACTCCGGTGAGCGTAGTCGACAACGGCGCGACCATATTCAGCGCCACGCTCAACAGCGGAGATGCCTTCCAAATCGTGGGCAGCCGCAGTGACGGCAGATTCGCCAAGAACAACCTGATTTTGAACGCAGGCGCCGAGGACACCACCATCCACGTATCCTGCTCACAGCCCATCGGAATCGGGACCGTATTCGGCCCGTTCACGGTACTCGCGTTCTCGTCGCGCGACGGAGGACTGTTTGACGCCTCCTGCGACGGCAGCGAGCAGGGAAGCGGTGAGCACGAAGACCATTCCGACCACGACAAGCTAGAGATCTGCCTGGCCAGTCCCATAGGTGCCGGCCAGTGCGTTAGCGTGAACTACGTAGCGACTTTCAGCGCCGATACCTGTGGCGGGGTCGAGGTCAAAGGAAAGTCCGGCGACGGAGCACCGCTGGGCAAGACCGTAAAGACCAAGGCCGGCGCCAGCGCCTGCTTCGGCGCGGCCCTCAACGACGCGCTGGTAACCGCCTGCGAGCAATGTCCTCCGGTTATCGGCGGCGGCACGGGATCGGGGACGGGCTCGGGAACGGGTTCGGGCATTCCCGACCTCGCCGCGGTATGCGGCGTAGATCCGAACACCTGCCCTGGACAGGCGCAGTTCGACTGTTTTGACGAGCTGAGCCTGTCGCTCGGGAGCATGCAGGAAACCATGCTCGGTCAGAGCTGCGGCAACCCGGCCTGTCAGGGTTTTCTGTGTCCCCTAGGCGGCTAACCGCTAGGCAGGCGCAACGCAAAGGCGCCTGGGTCGCCAACGCCCAGGCGCCTAGCCTTCTCGAGGGTCGCACCGCCAAGGTGCGACCCTCAGCCCTTTCCAGAAACCGGTCCTGTACCCGAGGAAGTATCTTCTTCGTGGCAAACAGTTACGGAAGAACGGAGACCTTGTTCATCGTATCGCCCTGGCGAATCTTGTCGACCAGCTCCATACCTTCGGTGACCTGGCCAAAGATGGTGTACTGGCCGTCCAGGTGGGGTTGTGCGTCAAAGCAGATGTAGAACTGGCTGCCAGCCGAATCCGGATCGGCCGACCGCGCCATGGCCAAGGTGCCACGAACGTGCTTGCGTTCGTTGAACTCGGCTTTGATCTGGTAACCGGGACCGCCCATGCCACTGCCTTCCGGATCCCCGCCCTGGGCCATGAACCCGGCGATCACGCGGTGGAACTTCAAACCGTCGTAGAAACCCCTGCCGGCCAGAGCCTTGAAGTTGGCCACCGTGTTCGGCGCCGTGTCTGGGTACAGCTCGATCATGATCTCGCCGTCCTTGGTATCGATCCTGATATGATTGCCTTCCGGAATGTCCTTGTCTCCGGCCTGCGGCGCCTTGGTTGGTTCACCCACGCTATTCTCCTTTTTTTCTGTGTTCTGGCCGGCATTCAACTGGCTGACAAACAGCACCCCGATAAAGGCAAGCCCCATGACGATATAGTTGTTTTTCTTCATTCCGCCTCGCTGTCTATTATTTGAACGCGTTGTCGCTGCAGGAGAGGCCTGACCCCTTCACCCGCCAATTGGTGGCGATCAGGGTCACGCGACCGCCGCGCCGAAGGCAGCAGACCCGACGCTTGCCGTCCGGCCAGCTACCTTGAGGATACGAAGAACTGCGCGGCTTTTCAAAACGGCCGCCAGGTCAGACCATCCAACCCACCAGGCTCCATCAAGAGGAAATCGCCCCAACTTCGATCACAAGCCGCCACGCACCGCGCGAACGTGCCGGCCGCGAGTCTTGAAGTCGAGAAAAACGTAGCCTTCGAGGAAAGATACCAGCCACGCGGTATGCGGACTGCCAGCGGTCGAAGTTGACGACCAGTACGTAGACCACATCGTACAGCTGCAGGTCGTCAGGGTCACGTCCGCGCAGCCGCTGCAGGTCGTCGGCCGGTGGAACACAGGATCGACAGTCGGGGAGAACGCCTCGTAGTCCACGATGGTTTGTAATTCCCTCACGTTCGAAACGCGCCAGTCGCAGTGGCCGGCAAAGCAGTTCGCCCCTCCTCCCGCAACGTCGTTCAGCGTACTCAAAAACGTCGTCGCGATCGACGAGCTGACCACCCCGGCCGACCAGAGGTACGTGTTGTCCTTGTCGTGGATACCACCCGAGTCGTCCTTCTTCTCCCACATCAACCCTGTGTTGTCGTCCGTGATCGTGCCGTCACCGTTGTCCGTGTACGACAGCAGGGCTCCCGCCTGCACATCGCCGTCCGAGCCCGCTCCATAGACCGTGGTCTGCCCGGTCCTCGGTAGGCCACCACCGGGACACATCAGACTTTCCCCCAGTCCGACCGCGAAGCGCAGGTGCCGAAAGGCATCTGACACGGTGACTTGCCCGTCGTCGTCAAAATCGCCGCAGAGCGCCTGCGCATGCGACTGCAGAGGCGAGAACATCAACAGAACCACGACAAACGCCAACCTTTTCAAGGTCACCAACCTCGTTCCACCCTTGAGATGATGCATCCCCCTTCGAGTATGCCCGCCTCACACCTCGACGACCCGTCGATGGCGTTGGCGGCTGGGAGTTGAAGGCGAACAGCGCGAGCCGCCCGTGGTCTATCCCAGCTTGTCATCGTAGGCCCCCTCTATCGGTCCTGTCAACGGCGCGCAGCCCTTTGCTGTTGAGAAGCAACAGGGGCTGAGCAATGGGAATGAATCGCTGATACCTTGCTCGCCATGCGAGTCGATCGCCGAGAGTTGAGCGGAGAGCAGGGAATTGCCGTCGATCGCAACGGCCACGGAATCCTGCACGTGCGGGCCTCGACCGAGGCCGACCTGTACAGGGGACTGGGCTACTGCCACGCACACGACCGGGGCTTACAGATGCTGGTGAGCCGCATCGTCGGAAGTGGTCGAGCCTGCGAGTCACTGGACGACTCCGAAGAAATGCTCGCGCTCGACCGATTCTTCCGTCGGCTCGGCCTGGCACGAGACGCGGCCGATGAGGTGAAGCGGATTTCCGAGGCCGTGTTGCCGGTAGTCGAAGCGTATTGCTCGGGGGTCAACGAAGCCTTGGCTCGACGCGGCCCTTGGGAACTGCGTCTGCTCGGCTATCGCGGCGAACCCTGGTCGGTGGCCGACTGCATCCTTATGATGCGGCTCAGCGGCTACGTAGCCCTGGCCCAGAGTCAGGCCGAAATCGAGCGGCTTCTAGTCGAGATGGTGCAAGCCGAGGTCCCCCGCCGCCGGCTCGAAGAGCTGTTTCCGGGCTTGCTCGACGAGCTCGACGAAGAGCTGCTGAAAAAGGTCTCGCTATCGGAACGCATCGTGCCGGCGCAATTGCGTTGGAGCTCGCTGCTCCCCCACACCGTTGCATCAAACAACTGGGTTATAGCGGGGAGCAAAACCGCGAGCGGACGCGCCTTGCTGGCCAACGATCCCCACCTAGAGGGAAACCGCTTGCCGTCGGTATGGTACGAAGTGGTGCTCGAGATCGGTGAGCGCTGGTGCGTGGCCGCTACGATGCCGGGTCTGCCCATGGCGGCGCTGGCAAGGACCAACGACCTGGCCTGGGGAGCCACCTACACCTTCATGGACGCCGTCGACTCTTGGATAGAGGATTGTCGTAACGGTTGCTATCGACGCGAGGACGGCGAGGGAGAGAGCTGGAAGCGCTTTGATGTCCGACACGAGCGAATCCGGCGAAAGAAAAACGAGGATCTCCTCGTCGACTTCTACGAGAACGAACACGGTACTCTTGATGGCGACCCCAACGTAGCGGGCTATTATCTCAGCACGCGGTGGGCCTCGGCTTCGGGTAGCGGCGCCGCGAGCCTCGAGGCCGGGCTCGGCATGCTGTGGGTAAGCGACGTCGCGACCGGCATGGATCGAGTCGGTAAGATAGAGACCTCCTGGAACTGGGTACTCGCCGATTCCAAGGGCAACATCGGCTATCAGATGTCGGGTCTCATGCCACTGCGGCGAGCGGGCGCCAACGGACTAGTCGCTCTTCCAGGATGGGACCCCGCCAATGACTGGCAGGGCTTCGTCCCCTTCTCGCAGCTGCCGCGCCAGCTCAACCCCGCGTGTGGATTCATCGCGACGGCCAACGAAGACCTCAACCATCTCGGCGTCGCCAAACCGATCACGATGCCGATGGGTTCGTATCGCGCCGAGCGCATCAAGGCCTTACTCGACGGCCGCGACGACTGGACCGTGAAGGCGGTGCAGGCGATGCACATGGACCTCTACTCGATCCAAGCCGAGCGCTTTCTCGCGGTCTTGGGCCCCTTGCTGCCCGAGAACGAGAACGGCCGAAAGCTGCGAAACTGGGACCTCTGCTACGACCTGGAATCCGAAGGAGCAGAGCTCTTCGAGCGGTTCTATCGCGCGCTGCTCGAAGAGGTCCTGACCGGGGCCTGTGGGCGCGACGTGGCGCGCCATCTGCTCGAGGAAACGGGGACCACGATCGATTTCTACGCGAACTTCGATCGCTTTCTCCTGCGCCCGGACAGCGCTTGGTACGGAGACGAAGGACGAGACGCGGTGTTCTCCCGAGTGGCCGCCGCGGCGTTGTCGAGCCCTGCGGCCAGATGGCGAAGCCGGCAGGGCATGGTCATGCGGCACCTGCTCTTCGGTGGCCGCTTGCCCCGGTGGGCAGGCTTCGACTACGGCCCGATTTCCATTCCGGGTGGTCGCTCCACGATACACCAGGGGCAGATATACCGATCGGGCGGACGCGAAACTTCGTTCGTTCCGTCGTATCGGCTGGTCACCGAGTTCTCCGAACAACAGGCCCACACCTGCCTGATGGGCGGCGCGTCCGACCGGCGCTTCTCTCGCTGGTACACCACCGGGATCGACGACAGCCTCGCCGGACGCTTCAAGGTGGTTACACCTCGCTTGTGTAGACCGCAGGACGGCTAGAAAATACCGGAAACGACAAGCGTCTTGTCGACTTCGACGGGGCCAAGATCAAAAGGTCACCACTATTCGGCCCGCTGGGCACTGACGCGTTTCGGCAATCGCATCGTTGATCTCGGCAAACGGCCGCGTATCGGCTACGAGCGCCCCAAGATCGAGTTCGCCTTGGTCATAGAGCGAAACCAACGCCGGAAAGTCGAGCAACGGTTCGGCTGAACCGTACATCGATCCCTTGATCGACTTTTCGAACAAGAGCAAGACGGGTTCTATTTCCAGTCGGTCGCCGAATTCCGGCAGGCCGACCACGACTGCGCGGCCGCCGGGCCGAACCATCGCAAACGCCTCCTGCATCGTTTCGGTCCGTCCCACACACTCGATGGCAACGTCGGCACCACCTTCCGTAATCGCACCAACGGCTCCCGCTGCGTCGCCGGGTGCAAACGCATCGCTAGCACCTACAGCAAGGGCTTTTTCGCGACGTGTTCCAATCGGATCGACAGCCAAGATCCGATTCGCGCCCGCGAGTCGAGCGCCTTGCACGGCCGCGAGCCCTACGCCACCGCAACCGATTACGGCGACCGTCTCGCCGCGGCGAACTCGGGCGGTCTTCGTCGCGGCGCCATAGCCGGTCATGACCGCGCAACCGATCAGACAGGCGTGGGCGGCCGGAATCTCCCCCTCGATCGCAATCGCCATCGTCTCGGGAACAACCGCATATTCGCTGAACGCCCCCAGAGCCATGAACCTGTCGACCCCTTTTCCGTTCCACGCAAGCGGGCCACCACCACCGGTGCTCATTGTAATACCAGCGCACAACTGCGGTTGCGCACGTGCACACGACGGGCACCGGCCGCAAGCCGGGGTCCACGAGAGAATCACCCTGTCGCCGACTTTCAACCGCCCGACCTCAGCTCCGCAGCCGTCTACTACCCCTGCGGCCTCGTGGCCAAGCACGGCGGGGAATACTACATCTTCGCCGCCGTCGATCGCGTGGAGATCACTGCGGCATATTCCACAAGCCTCCACCTTTACGCGGACCTCTCCACGGCCCGGTTCGGCCAGATCGATCTCTTCAAGGCGAAGAGCGCCCCCTCGTCGCTCCAGTATCGCTGCACGCGTTTTCATGAGATCAGACTCCTCGCTCCGGTCGCCTGGTTCCGCCGCCTGAAGAGACCGAGAGACAGACACCGCGGAACAGAGGCATCAACAAGCGAAATCCCGAGCGATGCAAATCAGCAACTCTAGAGACGTTTGACAACGCTACGTACAGTGCGCTAAGACGCGACGCAATAGACGAGGCCCCTGTGGCCCGACTCGCGCACCAATCCTGCCAAACCAAACAGGCAATGCGGAAGAACACGGGACGGTTGGGAGAGAAACGGGTGAACTATGATTTTGTCGACTTGGGTGATCCGGTCGAACACGTTGCGCGGCTGACTCTCGCGCGCGAAAAAAAGAAAAACGCGCTATCCATGAAAATGCGTGACGAACTGGAAGACGCGTTCCGACGACTCGTTGAAAACGAAGACGTACACGTCGTGGTTCTCGCGGGAAGTGCCGGCGTTTTTTGTGCCGGATACGACCTGAAAGAGGGAATGGAGTCCGGCGGATCCGCGTTCCTATACCGCTTCCGCGAGTTCTTCGAAGCCTGCTACCTGTTTCCGAAACCGGTGGTCGCAGCGGTCGACGGACCGGCGCTTGCCGGTGGCTTCGATCTCGCGTTGATGGCCGACTTCATCATTGCATCCCCGCGCGCCGTTTTCGGTCATCCAGAGATTGATTTCGGACCCGTAGCGATCCTTCCCCTCGCCCGCTTTGTCGCGCCTGCTCGACTGCGTGAGTTGTGCATGCTCGGCGAACAGATCGATGCCGAGACCGCCAAGAACTACGGCATCGTCCATGAGATCGTAGAGCCCGGCCGAACCGAGACTGCCGCCGACACCCTTGCGGCCCTGCTCGCCGCCAAGCCGCCAGCGGCTTTGGCAGGATCAAAACGCGCCCTTGCGCGCGGAGTCCGCGAGAGTATCAACGCCGACGCGGAAGCGTTGGATGCGGCGCTCACCGCTACCGGTCGGGCATACGACGACTACGTCTCGAAGAGAATCGGAAGCTGACAGTGCGTTCGTAGTACCCGACTCACGGTCGGGCGCAAACGAAGTGGCAGGGGAAGCTTCCGCAGCTAGAGTATAGGAGCCGATCATGACGAAAGCAGCAGATATAGGTCCGGGTGACGATCCTGTGGCCGTTTCAGAAGCACTCGTGGGGCGGACACGAACGCGGCTCCTCGCCGAGTTGTTCGAGTTCTTCGAACTCCCCCAGGAAGCGGTCGATCATATCTTCGGCAACCTCTACACACGCGACGTGCTTACCCAACGCGAACGCGAGTTGTGCGCGGTGGCTGCACTCTGCGTACTCAACCGCACCAGCGAACTCAAGAGCCACGTCATCGCGGCCATCCGATGCGGAGCGAGCAAGCGAGAGGTGGCCGAAGTGATCCTTCAGATGTCCACCTACGGGGGAATGCCCGTCTGCATCGACGGTCTCGCGACGGCAAGAGAGGTATTCGACAAGCAGGCAGGCGACAGGTCCGGCTAGCACGCCGACACCGCCCTTTTCACGGTCGTAGAGCCGATGTATGATTCGTACCTCGTCGGCGAGCGCCGTGGCCGCGAGCCCACTTGGCACGGAGACGACGGCCACGAGTTGGGCTTGCCGTGGAGGCGCCGGTATTGATCGATGAAGGCTTGATCTTTGACGTGCAACGCTTCAGCGTTGACGATGGACCCGGCATCCGTACAACGGTGTTCTTCAAGGGGTGTCCGCTCCGCTGCCATTGGTGTCACAACCCGGAATCGATGAGACCGGAACCTGAGGTGTTCTTTTATGCGGACCGCTGCGTCGAGCAAGGAACCTGTCTAACGGCCTGTCCTCAGGGCGCGCTCGTTCGCGGCGACACTCGCGTAGACCGTAAGGCCTGCGACGGCTGCGGCGCGTGTGATGACAGCTGCCCTTTCGGAGCATTGAAGGTCTCGGGCAGGTTTGTATCCGTCGACGCGTTACTCGAAGAAGTCCTGCGCGACCGCCCCTTCTACGCTTCTTCTGGCGGAGGCGTGACGCTGTCGGGCGGCGAGCCGACCCTACAACTGGACTTCGTTGTCGCGTTGGCGCGGGCTTGCCGCCAAGCGGGGGTGAGGGTCGGCCTGCAGACCTGCGGCGTGTTCTCATGGGGGCGTATGCAGCCACACCTTGATCTTTTCGAGTTTATCCACTTCGATCTCAAGGTCATCGCCCGTGACCGCCACCGGGAACTGTGCGGAGCCGACAACAACGGCATTCTCGCGAACGCCAGGAATCTCGTCGAGGCCCGGGCACCGGTTAGCTTCCGCATGCCGATCATCCCGACCCACACCGACGATGAAACCAACCTCGCCGCCGTCGCAACGCTTCTGAATGAACTCGGAATAGACCGCATTCGGCTTCTCCGCTACCACTCGATGGGCGAAGCCAAACTGCCACGCATCGGGCAACGAGAGACGGGGCTCGCCCTTCTTCCGCGTGCCGATTCGAGCCTGCAAAGAGCGACAGCGCTGCTCGCCACAGCGGGCCTCGAGGTGACCGTATCATGACCCGCGCAGGGCTTGCGTCGTCCGCCATCGCCGATTCCGGCACGTCCATTTCTGACGTGGTAGTGACGGACCGCGTACAGACCCTTCACGCCGAGGTCCTGGCTGAACCACACACCCTGTGCGCCGAACGCGCGCTGTTTGTGACGCGCTTCTTCAGGCGCCGAGCCAACCGTCACGGTCCGTTGGTAAGAAACAAGGCCCGCGCGTTGGCGTACATACTCGCCAACAAGACGGTGCGCATCTACGAACGCGAACTGCTCGTTGGAAACTTCACGTCGCACCGGGTCGGAGGCGGATTGTTCCCGGAGTTGCACGGCGTCTCGATGATCGAGGATCTCCTGAAGCCCGGCCGTCGTTCTATCAATCCCTTCCGGATCGCTAGCTTAGATCGCGCGCGTCTTCTCGCCGAGGTAATGCCGTTCTGGCTACCTCGTTTTCTGGCGGCGCGGGCGTTTCCGCCGCCGCAAGCGATGCGCTTCGTCGCCGACCAGCTGTCCCCGACCTTTCATCTCATCAACGAGACAGGAGGCATCTCTCACTTCATACCCGACTACGAGACGCTGGTCACAATAGGCACTGACGGTCTCAGGAAGCAGGCGTCTACACGACTGGCGCGACTCGGTGACACCGGCGACAACGACAAGACCGATTTCCTTTCGGCCGTACAGGGGGTGTGCGACGCTCTCGACGCCTTCTCGATCCGCTACCGGAATGAGGCACGGCGGCTTGCTGCGGCCGAGTACGACGCGGACAGGCGGGCCGAGTTGCTGCACATAGCCGCCATCTGCGATCACGTACCGCGCCACCCGGCGCGCAGCTTCCACGAGGGCCTGCAGGCGATCTTGCTCGCACAGATCGCGCTCAACCACGAGTCCCTCGACAACTCCGTCTGCCCTGGCCGTCTCGACCAAGTGCTGTGGCCGCTCTACGAAGCCGACGTCGCGGCCGGCCGCCTCGATGCCCAGGCCGCGTTAGAACTGTTGGGCTGCTTCGCCGTCAAGCTCTGTGAGATCGTGCCCATATTCAGCGCAAGGGCCACGCGTTTCCACGGCGGGCTTTTCAACGGACAAGTCGTAACGATCGGGGGCACCGACCGAAACGGCGCCGACGCCACCAATGAACTTTCGTGGTTGTTCCTCGAACTGATGGACCGATTGCGTACCAGGCAACCGAACTACAGCGCCCGCATCCACCGCCTCAGCCCCGCTCCCTATCGCCGGCGCATAGCGCGCTCGCTGGCCGACGGTGCAGTCTCGCCGGCCCTTTACAACGATGAAGCGATCGTACCGCTGCTGCGGTCGCGCGGATTCGACCGGGCCGACTGCCGCGACTACAGCAACGTGGGCTGCGTCGAACCGGTGCCAGCAGGGCGCGGCTTCCTCTCAACCGACGCGGCGCTGTTCAACCTCGGAGTCTGCCTTGAACTGGCCCTCAACCAAGGTCGGCGCTTCGGACACCGCCGCCGTATCGGTATCGACACCCCGCCGGCCGATACTTGTGCAGACGTGGAAGCCCTTTTTGGCCTCCTGCGCGCACAGGTCGAAGCGGCGGTGGACCGCCTCCTTGACGACCTTGCGGCGATCGAACGGGCGAACGCCCGTCTGCACCCCACCCCACTCACCTCGACGCTGCTGCGAGGCTGCATCGACAGCGCCACCGACGCCAGCGCCGGCGGCGCTCTGTACAACGGCAGCGGGGTACAAGGGGTGGGGGTAATCGAGGTCGGCGACAGTCTCGCCGCTATCGAACACGTCGTCTTCCGCCGCGAACACGCTACTCTCGCCGAGGTAGTAGACGCCTGCCGTAAGAATTTCGCCGGCTTCGACGCTCTACGTGCCCGCCTCCGATCCGCGCCGAAGTTCGGCAACGACGACGCCCGTGCCGACGGCTGGGTGGCCAGGGTAATGGCGCTCTTCGGCGAGGCCCTCTCGCGCCGGCGCAGTACCCGAGACGGCGCCTACGTGCCGGGTTTCTATTCCGTCACCGCGCACGTCGCCTTCGGCGAATTGGTCGGAGCGTTGCCGAGCGGCCGAGGAGCCGGCGACCCGTTCTCTTCCGGTATCGCGCCTGGAAGCGGCAACGACCGCACCGGCCCTACCGCGGTGTTACGCTCGGCGGCTTCGCTGTCTCCGGCCCTCGCGCCAAACGGCATGAACCACAACCTCGCGCTCGATCCGTGGATCGTCCAAGGCAAAGATGGAGCGGTGCGACTCCAGGCTCTGATAGACGGCGCTCTCGCCGCCGGCTGCATGCAATTGCAGGTCAACGTGCTCGACCCGGCGGTCCTCCTCGACGCTCGCGACAACCCCGGGAGGTACCCCGGTCTGCTCGTACGGGTATCGGGCTACTCCGCATACTTCGACGACCTCTCTCCCGAGATGAAGCAGGAAGTCATCGACCGAACCCTACACGGCGCGTGTCTCCCTTAGCCCGTGTTGGGTCGAGGCGCTCGGTCCGGCCGGACCGAGCGAGCGGGCTTTTCGCTCGGTCTTCGGGTGCGAGCCGGTCACCAAGAAGGAGCCGTATCCACCCCTTACTACGGAGTCACACTGGGAGGTAGTCATGAAGTCCGGAGTTCGAAAATGGCGCTGACCGAATCCTCTGTGCCCGCCGACACCTCGGTGCCGGTGCTCGACACCACGGTAGGGAGCGTGTTGCGCGACGCTGCCGGCGAGATGAGCGACGAAATCGGCTTGGTCGAGGGCAGCGCGGACCATCGGTCTCGACGCCGATGGACCTTCGCCGATCTCCTCGAGGAGGCTGAGCGCGCGGCGCGGGCCTTGCTCGGCCGTTTCGAGCCCGGCGACCACGTCGCGGTTTGGGCCCCGAACCTGCCCGAGTGGGTGCTGCTGCAGCTGGGCGCTGGCCTGGCCGGTATCGTCCTGGTCCCGCTCAACCCCGCCTACCGGCCCAGGGAACTGGCCTACGCCCTTGCGCAGTCGGAGGCCGTAGGGCTTTTCTTGGTGCCCGAGTTTCGCGGAAACGCGATGGCCGACGGGCTCGCGGAGATACGAGAACAGGTCCCTGCATTACGAAGCGTGGTTTCGTTCTTGGACTGGAGTGACTTCGTGACGTCCGGCTCGCCGAGTCAGACCCTGCCCAGCGTAACCCCTCAGAGTCCGGCACTGATCGTGTACACCTCGGGAACCACCGGCGCTCCCAAGGGGGCGGTGCTACACCATCGGGGCGTCACGAACAACGCTCGTTTCGTAACCAGCGGCCTCGAGCTTTCACCCGGAGGCAGCTGGCTCAACCCGCTGCCGCTCTTTCACGTGGCGGGCTGTGTGATCGGGGTACTCGGCGCTCTAGCGAGCCGCGCCGCCCTCGTGCAGCCGGAGTTTTTCGAACCGTCACGCGTTCTTGAACTCTGCGAGAGCGAGAAGATTACCGCCCTCGGCGCCGTCCCGACCATTCTGATCGCGATGATGGAGCATCCGGACTTTTCCAGTCGCGATCTCCGCTCGTTGCGGACCGTTGGCGCCGGCGGTGCTGGCGTGCCTGCAGCTCTGGTGCGAAGGATCGAGGACGCGCTCGGGTTGCGTTTCTCGGTGCTGTTCGGCCAGACCGAAGCCTCGTGCACGATCACCAAGACACGGCTTGACGATAGTGCGGAGGACAAGGCCGAGACCGTAGGATTGCCCTTGCCTCAGACCGAAGTGCGAATCGTCGACACCGAAAGCGGCGCCGTCGTCGCGCCTGGAACGGTCGGAGAGATCTGCACGAGAGGTTACGCGGTAATGCATGCCTACTACAACAACCCCGAGGCCACGGCAGCGGCGATCGACGGTGACCGCTGGCTACACACGGGGGACCTGGGCGTAATGGATACTCGCGGATACTGCCGAATCGCGGGACGCCTCAAGGACATGATCATCCGCGGCGGCGAGAACATCTACCCTCGCGAGATCGAGGAGGTACTGTTTTCGCATTCGGCCGTGAGCGAGGTCGCCGTCGTGGGGATTCCCGACGACAAGTGGGGCGAGCGGGTAGCGGCCTTCGTCCGTCTGGCACCCGGGCAAGAAGTGAGCGAAGAGGATCTCGACAGTTTCGTACGCGGGCAGCTCGCTCCCCACAAAGCACCGCGCGATTGGGTCTTCGTCGATGAGCTGCCGACGACGGCTTCGGGCAAGATCCAGAAGTTCGTCCTGCGCGACCAGTGGTTGGCTATGCGTCGAGCAAAAGGATGAGCACGGGATCAGTTTTTCCAGCGTACTCGCTTCATCATCATTCCCATCATCGCCGTGTTCATCGCCCGAGGCATCTTGGGTACCATGGCGTACATCATCTTGTTCATCACCCCCGGGATCACCAGCGTTTTCCGGCCCATCGCCCGCATCGCTTTGCGAACCACCACCGGGGTCTTCGCTATCGGCATGGGGACTCGAGACAGATCTAGATTGTCGGTAAAGCCCGGTGCGGTGAAGCCGGGAAGAAGCGTCGAGACTTTTACCCCGTGCGGGCTCAGCTCGTGATTCAGAACTTCTCCCAGGATCAAATTGTAGGCCTTGGTCGCGGTGTAGTTTCCCATTCTCGGAACCGCCATGAACGCCACCATGGAACCGACGATCATGATCCCACCACGCCTGCGCTTCACCATCTCGCGCCCGTAGGTGTGGCTCAACATCATCGGGGCGCGCACGTTCACATCGACGATCCCCGCCTCTTCGTCGAGATCGTTCTCGAGAAATTCACCGACCCTTCCCAGCCCCGCGTTGTTCACCAAGAGTCCGATCTCCCGGCCCTCCGTGGCCGCTCGAATCGGCTCGAGAAACTCAGGGTTACGCAGATCCACGCTTACAGCGACGGTTTCAACCCCGTGGTCCTTCTCGAGAGCGGTGCCGAGCGAATCGAGAAGCTCTTTGCGCCGGGCAACCAGTACCAGGTTGATCCCCTCCGCGGCGATCTGAGTCGCGAACTCCCGCCCGATTCCGGCTGAGGCTCCTGTAACGATTGCCCACGGTCCGTACCGATCCTTGAATCTGTCCATTCTTCGTTTCTCCCGGCGCAAGATCCTTGCTCGTCATTCAACGTTCGCTGCCGCCCGCCCTGAGCTTATTGTACTGACCGTTCCAATACAACCCAAAAAAAAGCGCTCCCGAAAAGCGCTCACCGTGCCAGGGGAATCGCACCGAGCGCGTTTCGCACGATCCCCTTCAAGAAGGCGGGTGATGGCTCGAGCTTGGCGATCACGTGCAGGCCGTGGTTGATCGCCGTCAGTTGCCGCGCGATGTCGCGAACGGGGGCGTCCGCGGCGACCTCGCCCTGAGCCTGAGCGACCTTCAGCGCCCGGAGGAAGCTGCGCTCGATACGCAACAGATGAGAATAGACCAGCTCTCTTACTACCGGATCGTGCGGAGCCAACTCGGTCGCACTATTCGTCATGAGGCATCCGTAGTTGTCCCCTTCCCGCAGATGGTACTCGAGGAGGCGTTCGAAGAAACGGCGAATAGCTGCCAGACCACCCCCTCGTTCCATCTCGCCGAGGAAGTCACCCGCCACTTCGTGATTGTATCGCCGCAACGTTTGAGTAAACAGCCGTTCTTTATCCGAGAAGGCGTGATAGAGGCTCGAGCGCTTTATCCCCATCGCCTTCTCCAGGTCGTCGATGGAGGTGGCAGCGTAGCCCTGACGCCAGAAAACACCCATGGCTCCGTCAATCGCGGCGTCGACATCGTAACCCTTCGGTTTTGCCATCTGGCGAATTCTCTCAGTATTGTACTGATTAGTCCAGCTAGCCCGGAACGGGCCGGCCCCGGGCTCGGGACGAGCTCAGGGGATTCTAGGGTAGTGTCCACGCCGCTGAGGGAATTCTCACGAGCCCGGGGAAAGCCCAAGAGAGGCCACGCGATGTTGTCGAACTGACGCGATCCACCTATGCACGCAACCAGGTCCTCCGGCTCGCGCTCGCTGGAGACAACGAGATGAACCTTGGCTCGGTAGCGAGGGCCTTCTCGCACGACCAGGAGCGTCGCATCATCGATTTGCTCCGCCGTATCCTCGAACTGGGAGTCGCCGAGCGCTGGTTGCGAACGATCGACTGCGAACGCGTAGCGTATCTAGTGTTTCATCTTGGCAGTGTATTGGTCGAACGTGAGACCTCCGGCGCAGCCGACTACCCCTTCGATGAGATCATATCGGTGATGGACGATGTATTTGCTCGTGGAATCGGCAGCGCGGGCTCGAGGCCCGCTGCCGGATCAAGTCTACGAGTTCACCGCTCAAACCCTCGGCCTGAACTGTCAAGGCTGGCCCCTTGCCCGCTACACCCAAAAGCAAGCGCAGATCAGGTCCCCCGCCAAGGGGGACCGCATGAGCAAGCGGGCAGGCTCGGCTGCTTATGGATCGAACAGCTCCACTGCTCCTTACACCACAGGCGATTTGCTGTAGACAATAGACCCTCGGCCTACGTAGTCTTGGCGACGGGCCAGATTGAGAACGGCGATGTACAGACTCAAATCTAGGCGGAGAAAACAGCCGCCGCCCTGGGGGCGCGCGGTGGGGTTGCTCGTCGCGCTGTTCATCGTGGGCGTCGCAGGCGTCGCGACTGCCGGTACGCGGGTCGAGGTTACCTTCGACGACGAGGACGACGGCGCGGGTCCGCAGAATGGACACGCGATGGTCGACAACCTCGAGAACAACTTCTCGAGCCTGGGCCAAGGGTATATAGCCGTCGAGTTGACCGGCAGCGCCCGGCGCAGCGCTTTCCAGGAGGGCTGGTACGGGCGGGCCGCCGATTTCCCCGACGGCCAGGGCGCGATAGAGCTCCACGACTTCGACCTGACCGATCGGCCAGTGACGGCCATCGGGATGTGGGTCCGGGCGCTGGACGTATCGGCCGGACGCCTGTTCTACGTGCAAGACACCGCCGCGGTGAGCCTGCTCAACGGCGAGCTGGTGGTCGAGCTCTGGGACGCCCTCGGCGGCGTTACGGTCGAGCCGATGGCGATGAGCTGGCCCGGCGACGGAGCCTTTCACTACCTGCAGATCGTCGTGAGCAGCAACAACGGGCCGACTCTCGTTGAGCTCACCCTCGACTTCCAGCTGCAGGCCCAGCTCGAGTTGCTGATCCAGCTACCGCCGGCGGACGCGGCGGTGACCCTCGCAGAGGGCTTTGTCGGCCTGATCGACGAGCTCTTGGTGCTCAGTCACCTGCCAGGAGTCGGCGACCGCTGGGACGTCGATCCCAACGCCGAGTGCCCGCAGGGGCTCAACTGCCTGGAAGAGGTGATTGACCTGGTGCCGAGCGGCTTCTCGCACCGGGTTCCACTGCGGATGAAGAGCATGGTCGATGCGGCCGCCTGCAGCAGCGATTCCCCCTGTCCGCTGCTGCTGATCGTCAGCGGCGGGGGAACCTGTGCGAACAACTACGCGGGCCAGGGGCAGGTCGAGTACTACGCCCGTGACGGCTTCGTCGCTGTTACCGTCGACCCCTACTGCGAGGGCGACAAGGAGTTCAAGCTGTTCCCGATGGAAACCTCGCAGCTCGTCGCGGCCAAGAACCACCTCATGAGCAGCAGCCCGCTGGCCACTCTGATCGACGGCCCGAACTACGCGGCCACCGGCTGCAGCCACGGCTGCGGGTCGGTGACGCAGCTGATGATGTTCGAGCAAGACTACCCGCAGCGGACCTTTGGCAACAGCTGCAGCCTCGACTGGATTCTGTGCGCCTACGAGGGCGGCGTGCTGTGCCCGGCCACGGTGGACTATCTCGAGCAGCGGGTAATCGACGAGATCGGCAGCTTGGACTGGGAGAATCCGCTTGCCCGGCAGAGCTACGGGCGGAGCGGGGTCTCCATGCTGACCCCTGATACGGTGGCAACCCGGGAATTCGCCGCAGCGTGGGGGCGAAGCGTGGATGGCAACGTCTGCACCCTCGACGGCAGATCCGACTGCTACGAGGAGAGCATGTGGGGAATGACCTACAGCTCACGGCGAATCCGCGACCTGTGGCAGCGGCTCGAGCCGAGCGACGCCCCGACCGGCTATTTCGTGGAGAACCACGAGGCGGACTGCAAGCACTGCGCCTCGGTCGGCAGCCCAGCCTTCGAGTGCGGATCCTGCCTGCTCAAGCACGGGCGACTCGGCATGGAGCAGGCCTGCCCGCAGTGCCTCAGCTACGCGGACCCCTCCATCTCGACCGGCGCCGAGGCGTCGGAGTGCCCGCTCGAGGCCTCCTGGTACGTAGACCCCTTGACCGGACTCGCCAAAGACAAGCAGGGCTGTGTCAACGCGATGAACAAGAGCGGCGCGAGGGTCAGCGAGGCGCAGTCAAAGGACAACGAGAGGTGCCTGAGGGACTACCAGAGGGGCAGGCTCACTATGAGCTTCGAGGGATGCACCGGCGCCGACCGCAAGGGCAAGGTACAGAGGGCCGAAGAAAAGACGGTGAGAAACGAAGCGAAGCGCTGTACCCCGCTCGCCCTGCCCCCGGCCTTCGCCTACAGCGATTCGGCGACCGTGAACCAGGCAGCTGCAGCAGGGGCCATGGCGCTTACCCACCAGATCTTCGGCGACCCGGTCGACGACGCCGACCTCTTCACGAACGCCGCCAACAAGGACGCGGCGAAGTGCCAGACCGAGATGCTCAAGCGAGCCGACAAGCTTGAAGGCACCGTCCTGAGCGAAATCAACAAGACCAAGAAACGCGCACTCAGGGGCGCGGTAGCCAACAGCGCATCCGCACTCGAGTCGACCGTGGCGGCGGTCTTCTCCGCAAACACCAAGATCGACAAGGCCGAGGACAGGCTCGCGAGGAAGGTCGACAAGAGCTGCGCCGCGCTGGGAACCGCCCCGGTCACGATCTTCCCGGGTGCCTGCGCGGGGCCGACGCTGCTCGAAATCGAAGACTGCGTCATCGCGGCGGCGCGCTGCCAGGCCTGCCTCAAGCTAAGCGCCTTCGACGCGTTGAACCTCGACTGCGACCAAGCTGACGACCAGATCGCAAACGGCAGCTGCCCGTAACGATGACACGAACCTGGTCGGTGTAGGTGCCGTAGAGACGGTTCTTGGCTTTCACCTGGACCATTCTCGGTAGTATCGGAAAATAGTCACGATCGTTTTACGATACTCCGTCGATTGGTCTAGCGCGAAGCAATACTACACCCGCAAGCGGATCGTCTGGAATAAGTCTGAAGCCACGCGAAGGGCGACGACCGCTTACAGCGGCGTGCGGGACAGACCCTGTGAATCGACGAGACGGCACTCAGGGAACGGCGCTGCCGGCCCTGTCGAGCACGTAGCGAACGAAGCGAGAGCGCAACTGTTCGCTGGCCAGCACCCTGTCGACCGGTGGCAAGGCACAGAGGGCCTGAACGGCACCGTTGAGGAAGCGACTGCCGCGGCTCGACCCCTGATCGAAAAGGAGGTGTGCGAGGCGGCCACGCTCCAGCGCCATGCGGACGCTGCGCTCGATCGCGTTGGCGGGAACGTAGGGGCGCTCCGACCGCCGCTCCAGGGTCATGGCCCCGTTGGTGCGGCAAGCGGCCACGCAGACGCCGCACCCGATGCAACGGCTCGTGTCGACCTGGGGGATGAGGTCGTTTTTTCGCTTGGCGCCGACTCGCTGTGGCGCCATCGTGATGGCCGTTACCGGACAGGCCCGCGAGCAACGCGAGCAGCCCCTGCAGCGATCGAGATCCGGCGCGGCCTGAAAGCCGCTGGGGTTGACCGCGGCCACTCCGAACTCGTTTATTGCCGAGAGCTGGCCGCAGCAGCAACCACAACAGTTGCAGATGTAAGTCGGCCGGTTCCTGACGTTGTCGGCCAGGTGCACCATGCCGCTCTCCCGCGAAGAGACGAGAATGTCCATGGCCTCCGCCTTGTCGGCCTCGCGGCCAAACCCGCGGCGGATGACGAACTCGGCCCCCGCGTTGATCGACATGCAGGTATCCATCGGAGCGTCGCAGCGCTTGCCGTTGTGCTCGGCTTTGTGGCGGCAATAGCAATAGCTCACCGCGAAGGCCTCGGCGTCCTCGATGACGGACGTCGCCCGCTCCCAGTCCAGGACATCGGGCAAAACCTCGTCGCCGAGGGCGGATTCGTGAACCAGGGTGCGCCCGACCACGGTATCGCCGCCGAAGACCTCCCGGGCGAAGGTGTCATCACCGTGGGTGTAGGCGTCGAGGGCCTCGGCCATGCGTTTTTTCGGCACTAAGTCCTTCGCACGCATCATCGAGAACTCGAAAAAGCCGACCACCGGGGGCGAGAGCAGGTAGCGGGACTCGCCCGTATCGGGATCGATCAGGTCCATGACCAGACCCTTGTCGGCCATGGCGTCGAGGCGTGGCAACAGCGCCTCGATGGACATCTCCACCCGCGGCGCAATCGCGGCCGCGCCCGCCGGTACGAGCGGAAGCCGCGCCGCCAGCGCAGCTTCTTCCGGCGTGTAGAGAATCTCGAGAATGTCTCGCCAGCCCGCCCGGGCGCGAGCGTCCGACGGTTCGGGCATGCCCACCGGACCCGCCCCGAGGCGCGTCACCAGCTCACGGTACTCCTGTTTCAGGTGCCCTAGATGACCCATGCTGCCACCTCCCAGCCATAGAGGCTGCGTAGTTTGGTTCGCGGCCAGCGGCCGACCGCGAACGACCAATAGCGCTCGTTCAACACCCTCCCCCTCTCAGTCGAAGCTCTCTAGGAAGGCCTGAACCCTGGTGCGAAGCTGACCGAGTCCGCCGGCCGTCAGGTAGTCCCGCTCGAGCACGAGAAAGGGAACCCCTGGCCCCTGCTTCAACGACTCGCGAAGCATCTTGACCTCACCACCCCAGAGGTCGCAGAATTTGAGCCGCTCGCACACAATGCCGTCAACCTGGTATCGATCGACCGCTTCGAGTAGCGCGCCGAGGCGCCGCTCGTAATCGGCGATCATTCGCGGGCAAGAGAGGTGGTCCAACATCCGCCCGGCGATCGCCTCGAGCGGGTCGCCTTCCTCGTCGGCCATATTGCCAAAGGCCTTCGAGCCCCAACAGAGTTGGTCGGCGACGACCGTCGCCCCCAGTGACTCGATCACCTCGAGATAGCCTGGATCGTCGAGCGTACCGCCGACGATCATCAGGCGCGGCCCCCGCGGGGAACTGTTGCCATTGCCGGCCTCGAGTTCCTCGATGCGCCGCTCGAGCAAGGGGTTGAACCTATCCTTGGGCACGCTGGCCGCCGCTACCGACATCGCCAGCACCTCGCTCCCGCTGACTCGCGGCGGATCGGTCGCGCGCAACTCGGCAGCCCTCCCGAGCAGGGCGCGGGTACGATTGTAGAGCTTGATCGCAGCGGACAGCCGATCGTCGGTAATCTCCCGCCCGCAGAAGGACTCGAGCCGGTCCCTGAGATCCCCGAGCTGACCGGTCAGGCGCGCGAGCGCGTCGTCACTGCGAATGTGTGGTACGTCGAGGTAGTAACAAAACGACGCCGCTTGCTTGGCTACGCAGACATCGAACAGACGGCGGATATGATCGCAGCTGTTGACGATGAGCAGGCCGTTGAGAAAGGCGAGATCGCCGTTCAGGATCCGGTCGAGCGTGTGGCGGACGAAACCACAGTTGACCGAGCCCAGGTACTGGTCCGCGTAGGAGGTATCTTCGCTGCCAGTGCCGCGCATTCGCACCGGGAGCATCCCCGCAGCCCAAAAAAGCTCCTCCGGAGCGTGAGCGCAGAAGAACCCGACCACCTGCCCGCCCGAGGCCTTGAAGGCCCTGACGTGCTCGTTTTCGATCGGGCCGGCCAGAGCCCGAAAGTCGGTCGCCGCTTCCATCATCGCCTCCCTCACTGCATCACCGTCGAGAAGAACCCGTCGATCTGGCCTCGGATGGAGTCCTGCGATCGCACGCGCGAATCGATCCAGTCCAAGTCGAATGCGCAGATCGGAATGCGCTCTTCCCGGCAGACCTCGCGGAGCAGGTTGAGCCAGGCCCACACGTGCTTGCAGCCCACCGGCCCGGGAAACACCACGCAGTCGGCGCCGAAGTCCTTGTAGTCGCGCAAAAAACGCTCGGTAAGACGGACGGAGTTGACGCGCAGCCTGCCCATGGTCGCCTCGAGACCGCGCCGAGCCAGCCCCTCCAGCATCGTCTCCATACTGGTCGTATCGATGGGGTCTTCCCTGAAGAAGCTCGAGAGCAAGTCCAGAACGACTACCGCCCCGAAGTTCTCCGCGAGCCAGTCGTGGATTTCGAGATCGAAGGTAACGGCCACGTAGTTCCACAGTACGCGGTGCTTCTCCTCCGCCAGGGCACCGCGACCCTCGCGAACCGCCTCGTCCGCGTCGTCACGCAGAAACTCCACGTAACGCCTGCACTCCGGCGAGCCCAGTGAGTTGAGCATCGCCATGTAGCAACTAAAAGCCACCGCCCCCGAATGAGGACAGGGCCGGCTGCGCTTGAGCTCGAAAAGCTCGAGAAGCGCTTCGGTGGTGCGGTTGGATTCTTCGCATACCGCGCGTAGCCGGTCGGTGTCGAGGCGGGTGCCGGTTTGCTCCTCCAGAAAGCCGATGAGCTTGCGGATTTCGCCAGCGTAGTACGCGTATGCCTCCGGCGAGTCGTCCACGGGGGCGTCCAGACGGAAGACGGGGCAGTCGGTGAGGCGCTCGAACATCTGGTAACCGATTCGCGAGCTGTCACAGGGCGCGCTCGCCGTAACGATGAAGTCCGCGCGCGGCATCTCCTCGCGCATCAGGGCCCCGAGCATGAACTTGTCGAGCACGCAGACCTCCGCCGGTAGGCCCGAATGCTCGGCAGTGTCGACGTAGTTCCAAGACAGCTCGGGGTTTCCCATGCCCATGATCGTCGGATGGACCTCGCCGAGAAAAGGGTGGACGTCCATCGCGCGAAAGATCTCAGGGGTGAGACAGAACTCGTACCAGCAGAGCTTCTTGGAGCGCTCGTCGATGACCCGAAAGGTCTCCTCGTAGTGGTCGATGACGAGATCCATGGCGCCCGCCACCAGACGCCCGTTCGGGACCAAGTCGGCCCGCATCATCTCGAGCATGGGCTTGAACTGAGTCTCCACCTTCTCGCGCATGTAGTTCATGTTGCGCGTACTCATGGCTGAGCCTCCTTACGGCACGAAAGGAAACCACAACTCCACTGGTAGGACCGCCGCCTGGCGCGATTATGAGACCAGGGCAGACTAGTCACAATACCCCGTGCTGGCCGATTCGCTCATCCATCCTAGGCCGCGGACCGCGATATTCGCGTTGCGGTGCGGTCCGCTCAGAACCGGGACCTCAAGACTCGATCCACTGCGAAACTGGAGGTACCCATAGAGATGTGGCTCCCCATCCCTTCTATGCTGCAGAGCCGTACGAGGTTGAAACTACGGAGTTTCTCGAGGCTCGTTCACCAGGCCGATCAGGGTGTCGCCGTCGTGGGGCCGCGGCGTATCGCCGCTGGTGAAGATCGACACGTGGCCCTTGCGATCGATGATCAGCATCGGCACCGCGGTTTCACCGTAACGTTGCCGATAGGCCTCGAGGTCGAATTCGTCGGTCATCGAAGTACGGCGGATTTCTGCCCCCTCGCCGACCATGCTCGCGATCCGCCGATAGCTCGCGTCGTCTCCGAACAAGGTCCGCCCACGCAGGTGCAGCGGAGCGTCGCGCTCGCTACGCGTGGGCCCGCCTTCCTCGGTGGGCAGCTGATAGACGTTCGCGCTGCCGAATACCTCCGAAAGATGAACGGCGCACAGCGTATTGGTATGGTCGTTCGGTGTGACCGCGAGCATATAGCCGATGCCGTCGAGGTCTGTTTCGTCGGCGAGGTGCTCGGACAAGACGTTGGTGTGCTCGGCGGTGAGCCCCGCCATGCGAGCCTCGCGCACGTAGCTCCACTGGTCGTCGATGAGAAGCAGCTTGACGCCGCAGTCCTGCAGTACGCGCGCGAGTTCACGATTCCAGGGCCGCGCACCCACCAGCAGTACGCCTTGAGGATCCAGGTTGGAAACCCCGAGCGCTCGCGCCGCCAGCGGCGCAGCGACCGAATACACCAGGATCGTTCCGACGATGACTATGAAGGTGAGCGGGATGAGCGTCGAGCCGTCGATCGAGGGGTGGTAGGCGAGCTGCAGCGCGAACAGCGACGCGACGGCAGCGGCGACGATTCCTCGAGGTGCCAGCGTCATGAGCACGAGACGATGGCGCCAGCCCATGGTCGAGCCCGCCGTCGCCACGGCCACGCCCAGCGGTCGCACTACGACGACCAGCCACGCCACGAACAGAGCGCCCGGACCGGCCAGTGTGCGTAGTTCGCCCAGGTCGAGTCCCGCCGCGAGCACCACGAACAGGCTGGAGATGAGCACTACGCGCAGGTTCTCTTTGAACTCGAGAATTTCACGCGTCGGCGCGCGCCGTTGGGCCGCCAAGGCCAGGCCCATGACGGTGGCGGCGAGTATGCCCGACTCGTGCGCCGCGGCGTTCGCCGCCAGGAAGACGCCGGCCACGGCGGCCAAGACCAGCGGGCTGCGCAGGTGATCGGGGACGTAGTAGCGGCCTAGCATCCACGCGAGCAGTGCGGCGGCCGCTATACCCAGGATCGCACCGATGCCGGCAGACGCCAGCAGCGCAACCAGCGGGTTGGTGCCGGCAGCGCCGAGCGTGATCGACTCGAAGGTGATGACGGCCAGCAGCGCACCGATCGGATCGATGAGGATACCCTCCCACTTCAAGACCGACGCCGCCGGTTGCGAGAGCCTCAGCTGGCGCAGCATCGGCAAGATGACGGTCGGTCCCGTGACGATGAGGATTGCTCCAAACACCAGCGCCAGACCCGACGGCATGCCCAACAGATAGTAAGCGCCGGCGGCGGCCAGCGCCCAGGTTACCGCGGCGCCGATCGTACACAGCCGCCAGACTACGGCGCCACCGTCGCCCAGCTCGCGGAGTCGCAGGCTGAGACCGCCCTCGAAGAGGATTACCGCGACCGCGAGCGACACCCCCGGAAGCAAGAGGTCACCGAAGAGCGCGTCCGGATCGATCAGGCCGGTGAGGGGGCCCGTGATCACTCCAGCCGTGAGAAGCAACAAGATGGCCGGGAGCCGAACGCGCCATGCCAGCCACTGGGCGCCGATACCGGCGCCCAGGATAAGAACGAGACCGACTAGCTCGTCTTCCACTCAGCTAGACCGGCGTCGGCTCCGAACAGGCGCCGGTAGGTAAAGGCCCGAACACGATGCCCTCTCGGGGCGGCTGATCGAGTCCATAGGCCCGCACTACCGGTCGGGCGGATCCGAAAGCGCTGAGCCGGTTGCAGGGCCCTGGAGCCGAACCGCTACCGAGCCCTTCGAGTCGCGTATCAAGGAGATTATCTTGTCGGCCGTGCCGTACTTCGCGGCCATGAGGGCGTGAACGCGATCGCGCGCTTCGGCGGTGCGCACAGCCAGCGCCACGAAGGGCTTGGTATCGCCCGCACGCACGAGCTGGATCGTCGGGTTGTCGCCGATGTGTTCCAGCCACGGTTCCGTCGGGATGCCCGCTCGCAGCCAGGTTTCTCCGGCGTCGTCTACGATCCACAAGCGGGTGCTCTTGACCGAGCCATCAGCGCGCGTACTGCGCACCGTGACGACCTCGCCGCCCAGCTCGGAGAGCGCGAAGATCCCTACGATCAATAGCGCGGCGGCGCAGGCCAGAGCCATGGCCAAGGTGAGCAGTGTTCTCATACTTGCGGGTTCAGCCAGGCGCTACGCTCGCCCGACCGATCGTTACAGTCTAGGTCGTCAATCCGATTGTCACAAATTGGACTGATACCTTCGCAGACGGCCCGTGCCTCTCCCCAAGCCGCTACACTCTGTTCCCCGGCGTCATTCCACTCCGCCATCATCGACCACCAACCGCGCACCATACAGGCTTTGCCATCCCTCTCCCCTATCTCAGCTTCGGTCGATCCCCAGAGAGCAAGCGAGGCCGGACAGCTTTCAGTTGACCGAACAGCTGAAGGGATTCGCGCCCAGGGTGGCCGCGAGGTCTCCTTCCTCTACCAGATCGACCACGGAATCGGGCGAGATAGCCGCTCCAAGCAGCCAGTCCTTTACGAGAACACCGACGCTGTCCAGGCTGGAGAACCGGCTGCTTTGAAGAATCCCGTGAATCGGTTCGGGTATGGCTGGAAGGAAGTAGCGTATTCCCGCGAGCCCCTGGTTCTGGCAGTAGGCGGCCCTCAAGGCGTTGGTCCAGTCGACAGTGCTGAGAAAGAAGGTAGTGTCGCGCTGAACCTCGTCGACTTGGTTGGTGACGTTTAGAAACTGTTGAGCCGGTGTCGCTTTCAAGCGCGGAACACTGGCGGCCTGCAGCGTCGCGTGCAAGATGCACTCCTCGGCAAAACAGTACGGGGGCAGGTTCGGGCGGACGTCCCACCCGCCGGCATCTCCCGCCGCGAAGGCGATAGGAGCTCCGAAACTCAGCAGCCCCACCGGAAGCCCGTTATCGACGGGCGCCGCGCTATCGGGGACCGACGCCGTATTGACCCAGCGCAGCTCGTCGAGCACGAAATGGTAGTTGTACTGCACACCGAAGCCGCCCGCGGAAGTCCCGCCAAAGGCCACGCTGAGCAGATCCGGGCGATATCCGCTTGCTCCCGTGGAATCCATTTCCGCCCATATCACGTCGCGTACGTAACGAAGCGCCGCTCTGGCATTGATGGCCCCGAAACGATGCACCGTGATGCTGGGGAACACGTTGGTGGTGCCGTTGCCCATGTGCGCATCCTGGGTGCAGTAGGGTAAGAACACGTGGGTCCAGTCCTTGAAGGGGTTGGCCGCACCCGTTGCCAGCCAACCGGCGTTTGGCATGGTGTCGCCGAGCGCGTCGAAGAACTTGGGAAGCTTGGGCGCGCAGTCTTCTTCCTGGAAACAGGCGCCACCTCCCTGCAGATGGAACACCACGCGCTCGACCGGCGATCCCTCGGGCGCCAGTCGGATCCAGAACGCGTAGGGGCTACCATCCCCGCAGCGCGTTCCCCAGGTCGCCTCGTCGAGCACGACCTGAACCGCCGCTGCGCGGGCCGGAACGGGAACGCCCGCGCGGGGACCGCAGTCCAGCTCCAGAGGAGCGGGGTCAGCGTGTGCCGTCGCAACCAAACAGCGGGCCTGGTGGCCTGCGCGCGCCACGAAACGCGCCGGGGCGACGGCCACGAGTTCTTCGAGAGCCGCGCAACGCTTGGCAATCTTCGTGCTCGCCCGAGCCTGCGCCTTCGACACCTTCTGCTTGGTAGCGACGCTGTCACAGCTCCGTCCGCCACGAGCCTTGACGATGCACTTGCTCTGAAGGGAGAAAGACTTCTTCAAGAAGCGCGAGGCCCGTTTGTGTGCATTCTCCAGACAGCTCCGCTCGGGGGCGGATGCCGACCCGAGCGCCGCGGCCTGTGGCCCGCCGAAAGATGCGGCCGCCATCGTAGCGGTGTTCCCGCTACAGGCCTCCTCGAGCCTCGCCACCAACGTGGTCGGAGACATGAAGGGACCGAAGCCAGCGGAGGCCACGGTGGGCTGATCCGGACAACGGGCCAGTACCTTGCCCCCGAGCTTGTCGAGAATCCGCTGGACCTTCTCAGAAGCCTCTGAGCAGGCAGCGCCGGACTCCGCGTAGCAACGACGGCTTTCCTTGGTCAAAGAGCCTATACAACCCTGCAGCGCCCGAGCCGCGGCTTTCTCACAGACAAGACCAGGGTCGGTCGCCGCCACGGCGTTGCCGCCAACGACCAGCGCCGCGCAAACGGCGGCTGACAAGAATACTCGCTCCATACGGTCCATTCCTCGGGTGTAAAGTGTGTCAGGGGTAGACTCGCGGCAAGCCGACAGACCCCTGCGCAGACGACCTTGCCATATCCGGCGTGGATTTATCTAGACGGTTTTTCGGAATTACGCCTTGGCCCCCTCACAAGGGGGTAGCAACGACCGCCACCCTGGCTCTTGGCCCGGTGCGATACTCCTTGTTGCTAGGCCTCGTCAGGCGCCTCGCGCATCCCATACTGGCGTATCCGCCGGGGCAACCTGCGAATGCGCCGGAGACGGCAGCAGACAAACGATCAGGAATCCGGATGTGATCGCACGCGTCATTTCCCCAGCCTATACCGGCCATTGCCGGCCTCGCGCAAGCGTTTTCTGCGCGCCGTATCGCGAGCTTACCCTGCTCCGCCCCTCTCGGGCCAACGCCGTCCAGCCGCAGGCCTCTTGAAGAGAAAACAGGCCAGCTCTAGGCACTGAGGATCCGGCGAACGCTGTCGCACATGGCCTTTCGCAGACCCTCGGAGTCGGCAAACGCCTTTCGGTCCAGGAATACCTGGATCAAGACGCCATCCAGGAGGCCGACTACCATGGCGGCAGCGGCGTCGGGCGCCAGCGTGGCAGAGATTTCACGGGACTCCTGACCTTCGCGAATAGCAGACGCGAGCCGATCGCGGATGCGGCGCACGGCTTGGCGCACGCGCCTCGGCTCATTCGCCCAGAGCTGCAAGATCAGCTTGCCGGTACTTCCCCAGTAGCTGAACAGGGCCGCTACGTCGGCCGTCACGCTCTCGATACGTTGGAGCGGGCTACCCTCGCCTTCCAGCGCACGTGCGAAAAGCGCTTCTTCCTCCGCCAGCAACTCCTCTGCCAAGTCACGGATCAGCGCGTCCTTGTCGGCGTAGTAGTGGTACAGGTTCGTGCGGTGCATACGCGCCGCTCGCGCCACGTGTGCGAGGCCGGTACTGACGAAACCGCGTTCGGCGAAGACCCGTCGGGCAGCATCGCGAATTCGCCGCCGCTGCTCGGCTTCGTCAACTATCTTAGGCATTCCGTCGTTCCCGCCGCCGCGAAGTGTCGTTGGGAAGCGTCAGACCCCTCAAGAGGGATCCCTATGGTTGGTCGGTGTGGCTGCCGTATCTACGCCGGCATCTAACCTACCCGCGAGGAACCGGAGAACGGCGTCACCGTAAGCCTCGGGTTCTTCCTGCATGGGCATGTGCGCCGAGTGTTCCATCCAGACAATACCCACGGAGCCAGGTATGTCCGCCGCGAGACGTTCGGCGATCGCCGGACCGAAGTTAGTGTCCTGCTTGCCCCACAGAATCAAGGTCGGCCGCTCGAACCGCGTCAATCCCTCGACCGCACGCATCGTTTCCATGTTGTTGTCGGGGTCGAGCTGCCACCGGAAGAAGCGGACGAAGCGCTGCCACCGCGCCGGCGTCGAAATGTGCGGACGCACGTAGGCAGCCACCACGTCATCCGTAAAGGCTTCCTTGCGATGGACGGCAATGCTGAACACTTCTTGCTGGATCGGTGTGAACTGGAGCGCGAACCTGAAGAGCGGGTTTAGCAGCGGATGAATCACAATTTCGAGGTAGGGCCGCTCCGGCTCACTGGGCCACTGATCGTAGGCTTCCGCGTTGGTAATCACGGCCCGTCGGATCCGTTCCGGGTGATCCCGCATCATGAGCTGCAGCGTCGCCGCCCCGTGATCATGGGAAACGAAGCTGGCATCGGCGAAGCCCAGTGAGTCCATCAGCCCAACGACCATGTCAACGTCGCCGGGCAGGCGATAATCGTCGTCCAACCGCACTTGGGTGTCGCCGAGCCCCAGCAGATCCGGCGCGATGACCCGGTACTCGGCGCTGAGAATCGGAATAACGTCGCGCCACTCATAGGCATGAAAAGGACAGCCGTGAAGCAAGATCAAGGGTTCGCCGCCGCCCTCGTCTATGTAGGCTACCTGCGTGCCATCAACGTCGATGTAGCGCTTCCGCTGCGAAAACGCCTCGATACCCGGATCATCCAGGGTCGCCGCTACCATATGCCGGTCGCCGATAAAGCTGCCCGCTCGCCAAGCCAGCAGACACCAGATCCCCACGATGGCAACAACGAGCAACCCCACGCCCCGCAGAACGCGGCGGCGGAGCCGCGGCGCTCCGCAAACCTGACCAGGCGGAGCGCCGCGGGAGGTCAGAGGCTGCCGGGAATCCGGGGACGGGCCGACCGAGCCAGACATCAGGGGTCTCCTTCGCTTCTCATGGAGAGGCAGGCGGACATTTGATTATCAACATTGTTGTGAATCATAAATACCAACCAACGCCACCAGTGTCAAAATAAGGCCAAGGCCCCCAGTGAAACACGCGAAGACTCCCCAGGAATAGCCCGCCAGCGGCGGCCTGCAGGTTCGCGTCTAGGCGCCGCCGCTTACTGGACGCCACGGTGTGGCACAAGGCCGAAATAGTAGGCAGGGCAACCAATCCGAACCCTTGCTCGGCTCCGGGCCGAGGTCGCGCGAAGGCTTCGAGTCACGGACAAGACGGTGGCCAGGGCGATACGGCGCGCGGGTCGCCACTGACGCGACCTACGCGGCAGCCTCCGCCGCCACATCCCAGCCAGGAAAAACCAGCACCGCCGGATGGCACCGTAGAGCTCTAGCCAAGACCTTCGCCCTCTCGAGCCCGGGCTTCACGCGGTCATTCTCAATTGCCGAAATTGTCGACTGCGGGATCCCGGTAAGACCGCCTCCGTCTTACGCTTCACAGAAAACCGGCCCCTCCCGCCAACTCTCGCCTTCCTCTTCTTCCCCACAGGACACCTCCTTCAGGCGGGGAGATTCTTCCCCAGTCTGGTGTCCAAAGAAATCGTGGGGCGAGGGACCAGCGCCTCTGTTTTCGGCCACTAGCAGTCCGAAGCCCCCGCGCCCGTGGCAATCTCCGCGGTTAGGAACTCGAAGCGCAGGTAGGGAACAGCAGAAGCGGCCGAAGAATAGTTTATGTCTACCAGCCGCCGTCGCCTGCTCTCCTGTCCCTGCAGCGGAGGAGCACGCACGGACGGCGTAACCTATTGAATCTAGGTTGTCTCCGGTGGTCTGCGGTGGTCCCACGTGGTCCACGAAAAAGTGGGGCGGGGGAATCGAACCCCCGTCCGAAAGCCTCTAAGTTACCGAAAAGGCGAGACTCCCCTACCCCCAGAAACGGCTGTTTGTACCACTGGTTGTACCAGATTTCGGCACGGGGAGGCACAACCTGGCACGGAACTGGAGGTCATCATCGAGACGTGGCACCTGCTTCCCTCTGCGGTACGGCAGGCCATCTTGCTACTGATGGAGGTGCCGATTGCAGATTCCAGCGAAGTCGTACACCGGTTCCGGTTCAAGCCGATCACCGGAGCACGAGCTGAAGGCCGTCTATCGACTCGACGAAACTGAAATCTCA
>JBHHVL010000013.1:0-55502 GCA_046754245.1 Binatia bacterium
CGGCGGCGATCGTCGCGTGCGGTCTCGGGCCGGGTGAGCGGTTCGCCCTGATGATGAGAAACCACCCGGAGTTCGTGGAGACCATGGTTGCCGCATCCCTCACCGGCTGTGTCTTTGTACCCATCGATCCCCGTACGCGTGGAGACAAACTCGCCTACACGCTCAACGACGCTGGGTGCCGCGGTGTCGTATGCGCGGACTACTGCCTCGAGCAGCTCAACGAGATACGCAGAGACGCACCAGATATCGGCTGGGTGCTGGCCCTTGACAGCGGCGAATGCGACTTCGATCTCGTGGCCCGTTCGACACCGGGCCTCTCCGCCATCGGCGAAGCGCTGGCTTCGGCTCCGGCTACAGTCGACGCCCGTCTCGGCGCGCCCGGCGATCCGCTTCAGATCATCTACACCTCGGGGACCACCGGCGATCCCAAGGGGGTCGTCTTCCCCAACGACCGCTTTGGCCTTTTCGGCATGCTCGGAGCCCTGATGGGTTACGGCGCGGGCGACAGGCCGTATACGGGCCTCTCGCTTACCCACGGCAACGCGCAGGCCGTCACCCTCGGCCCCTCGCTTCACATGGGACTGCGCGGTGTACTCAGCCCGAAGTTCACGAAATCACGCCTGTGGGCTATCTGCCGCCGGCTGGGGTGCACGACCTTCTCGCTGCTCGGGGGAATGGCCACCGCGGTGTACGCTGAACCTGAAGCCCCCGAGGATGGCCACAACCCCGTGCGCCTGGTGATCAGCGCCGGCATGCCGGCGGCGATCTGGGAGTCCTTCGAACAACGTTTCGGCGTGCAGGTCTTCGAGTGGTACGGCGCAGTTGAAGGGGGCTTGGCCTTCAAGCCCCCCGGCGTTGGTCCGCTGGGAAGCTTCGGCAAGCCCGCTCCGGGCCTGGAGATGAAAGTCGTAGACGAGGAAGGCGCGGACTGTCCGCCTGGCGTCGTAGGCGAGATAGTCTCCCGACCACAAGGCGGCAAGGCCGAGGTCGAGTACTTCGGCAACGAAGAGGCGTCAGAGCAGAAGACCGCTGGGGGCTGGCTTCACAGTGGCGACATGGGCCACGTCGACGCCGACGGCTGGTTCTTCTTTGACTACCGCAAGGGTGGCGGCATACGCCACAACGGCGATTTCGTAAATCCGGGCTTCGTGGAGAAAGTTATCGCCGAGCACCCGATGGTATCCGACGTGTTCGTGTACGGCGTCAGCGCCGCGTCCGGAGCCCCGGGCGAGAAAGACGTGGTCGCTGCGGTTACCGCGGCTGATCCTGCTTCGTTCTCGGCGGCGTCGGTGTTCAAGCGGTGCCACGAAAATCTGGAAGCCAACTTCGTCCCCAGTTACATTCAACTCGTCGACGAGATACCGAAAACGGCCTCCGAAAAACCTCAGGAGCGATTCCTGCTCGAACGCTTTGCCGCAAACGGTGAAGGCGTGTTCACCGAAGACTGAAACCCGGTTGCCGCTATTCGACCTCCAGGACACCGTGAGGGCGGCGGTTCAGCACCAGGTGCACGACGTCGGGCCGGGCGTAGTGACCTGCAGAATCGACGATGAGTTTGCGATCCGCGATCTGTCCAAGGTCAAGGTCCGCGTAGACCAGCCCCTCTCCCTCCAGCACTGGATCTGCGAGATAGTCCCCTCCGGCAGCCACCACCGCGGAGTATCCTCCTCCCGGCCGCAGGCTGTCGACGCTCCCTCCTTCACCGAGCGCCGAGATGATCTCCGTGGTGACGACCGCCGTGGCGTTGACCACAAAGGCCTGAGCCTCGAACGCGTAGTGACGGATGGCCGCATCGATCTTGTTGTTCAGACCAGGCATGCCTCCCGGCCAGTTGGCAACGTGGATCTGCTCCCCCTGCGCCTGGAGTGCGTAGCGAAAAAGGGCGTTCGAGTGCTCGAAACATATCAGTGCACCGAGTTTCCCGATGGGGGTTTCGAAAACCTCGAGATCCCTACCATCGCCCCGGCCCCACACCATTCGTTCGAAACTCGTGGGAACCAGCTTGCGCCGCTTGCCAAGCAGAGATCCGTCGGGGCCTACAAATAGCTGCGCGTTATACAGCGTCCCCCCGTCCCTCTCGTTTAAGCCGATGACCGCGTAGCACTCAGCCTGCTCAGCGGCAGCGCATAAGGCGTCGGTCGCCGGACCAGGAATTTCAACGGCTTCGTCGAACAGCCTTCGATTGAACTCGTTGATCGAGAGCGGGTCCAGAACCATTGCCCAGTATGGATAGCCCGGGATGAAAGTTTCAGGGAAAACGACGAGCTGTGCGTCGTTCGCAGCCGCCTCGGCTATTGCCGCACAGGTCTTATCGACGGTGGCGTCTCTGTCGAGGAACACAGGTGCGAGCTGCGCCGCCGCTACCCTGACCGTTCTAGCCATACGCGGTCGCCCTCCTCCGGGGCCGCCCCCGTTCACCGCAAGCCGCCGGCTTGACCACAGGCCTCCAGGACAGAACCCGAATCGGCCTGGCGAGGCGGCGGCTCAGCCGACTACTCCCACATTGCTTGTACTACAGCTGCTCGGCAGATTACAAGCGTTTAGGGTATTGTAGCAGAGTTGTGCGACCATCGCCGGCCTGCAGCCGAAACCCGTTGTTCCCCCTTCTATGAACCGGGGGACCGCAACGAGCAGGAGCACTCGGAAGGACTAGGCCCTATGGCTGTGCAAAGCGAGCGACGCCGGAATGCCACTGCGTTCCAGTCCGCCGTCGTCCAACCACGCCTCGGTAGACCGCTGCGCACGGTCGATGAGATCGCCCGACCGCGAAAAGTCGTATGCTGAGACGTCGAGAGGGCAGAGCGGCGGAACCACCCGCACTCGTGCTTCAGCGGCGAAACGATCGACCTCCCTGCCGAGCTGCCGGATTATCATCAGGTTGAGCGCCTGTACCGCGGTGTTCAACGCGCCGCGGGGAGGCTGCGTGACGGCACAGGACGCTCCCGTAGGAAGCACTATCACGCGGTCCGCCCCGGCGGCCAGAGCGGCCGCGACAGGCGCGTTGCTCGCGACACCACCGTCTACGAGGGTACGACCGCCAATCCTCACGGGCGGGAATATTCCCGGGATGGCGCAACTCGCGAGCAGAGCCTGGACCAGATCACCCTCCGAGATTTCCACTTCGCCACCATCGACCAGGTCCGTCGCTATCAGGCGACAGGCGACGCGGGCGTCCTCGACCCGGGTATAGAAAAGGTTCTCGCGCAGCAGAGAACGAAGCGGTTCCGATGAAATGAGATAGTCGCGCCTGGCGAGCAGGCCCATCAATCCCTGATACGGAGTGACGGGAAACACGGCCCGTCTGCGCAAGGAACGCCAGACGGCACCCAGCTTATCTAGGCCGGCGGTGGTGGGCTCACCCGCGTAATACGCTGCGTTGATCGCGCCCACCGAAGCGCCTACAAGCAACGCCGGCCGCACCCCGTGCCCGACGAGCGCCAGTTCCCCTCCATCGCGGGCCGCCCCAAACGACCTCCGATCACCCGACTCGACCAAAACGCCGCACAGCTTCGGCGTCTGCGACCCATACCCGGCAAGCCACACCGACGAGCCCTGGACGCTAATCTAGACCCAGCTGGTACACACGATACTCCACGGCGTTGGGCAGTAGACGCCCTTCGGCAACAGCGACGACGCTGTTCAGCCACAGGTAACGATCGTCACCGCTCTCGAAACGAGGCTGTGTGAAAAAGTAGGTATCTCCGAACTGCGTCTCCAGCCCTTTCTCAAGCGCGGCGGAGACCACGTCGTTTATGACGACCACGCCGGGGTACCGCAGGTAGACGAACGCTCCGTCATCGGTCTCCAAGGTTGCACGTACGTCGAGCCTGCCGACCCCGTTCGAATCCACCAACAACCAGTCCGCGCCACTGGCCAGCAGCCGGCCACGCAGTTTCGGGCCCTCGAACTCGCCGCCGGTGACGTCGTAGACGAGCCGTGTTCCCCAGGGTCCCGGACCAACGGCGATCGGCTCTTTCAGCGTCGCTCGGTAGGTCATCAGCGTTTCTATCTTCATCGTAGCTCCCTCCGACTCGGCGACTGGGCAAGAAGCAATGCATGAACCGGCCGCCGCTCGAGCCCCGCACCGTACAACTGGCGTTATCCCGTTGAAACCGTAAATTATGCATGAACCGCAGGCTTGGGCTTGTAGCGGAGGAAGAAACCGTGCCGCGCCGCAATATTCCTGGACCATACGACCGGAAAGAGATGCTATATTTCCTCGCGACTTACATGTACGAGGAAGCGGCTTTCCTGGTAGACGAGGTCGTAGAAATGGACAGAACCCAGCGCGTAATTGAGGCGCGCATGGACACGACCAAGCCGTTGCCCTTTGCCGAGCTGCAGCGTACCGACGCCCGTCACCCAGCGCACGTAGCCGCTGGGGAGTTGATCATGGTCACGGGCAACCTGGGTTGCATGCACGCCTGGTTCTTTCATGGGTGCCGCTGGGACCAGGGCTGGACCGGCTTCGGGAACCGAATTCACAGAGCGGATTTCAAGGACCTCGCGCGGCGTGGCCCACCGCTCTTTCTGCGGTCGCAAGAGACCAAGACGCGGATCGGCAGGACACGCTTGGTCATCCGTTACGAGTTCACCTTTAGACAGGAGGGAAAACTCGTATACGTTGGAGATCAGACCGCAATGTTCGTCAAGAATCGTGATCTGGATTGAGCCGGGCCGAATCGGCGCCGGCGTCGACGAAAAGGGAGGAACGGCCGATGGCGCAGATCGGAACCTTTGTACCACAGGGCTGGCGCTTGGAAATGAGGGGCCTTGAAGGGGGTACCGAGCAGTGGTCCACCGCCAAGGCGGTAGCCCAGCGTCTTGAGGACCTGGGCTACGATTCGTTGTGGCTCTACGATCACTTCCACACGGTCCCGCGCGCCGAGGTCCAGCCCACCTTGGAATGCTGGACGACAATGGCGGCGCTGGCTGAAGCGACGTCGCAGATCCGTCTCGGCCAGCTCGTCACCTGCTCGCTGTATCGCAACCCCGCTTATCTCGCAAAGATCAGCGCCTGTGTCGACGTCATCAGCGGAGGACGAGTCGATGTCGGCATCGGCGCCGGCTGGAAAGAAGAGGAGTTCGATGCTTACGGCTACCAATTTCCGTCCATTCGGGAACGCCTGGACCGTATGGCCGACACCGCCCGTATCCTCAAGGCGATGTGGACCGAAGAGCGCGCCACCGTCACCGGTAAGCATTACTCCGTAGAAAACGCGATCAACGAACCCAAGCCTCTGCAGAAACCCCATCCGCCAATCTGGATCGGGACCCAGGGCGAAAAAGTCGGCCTGAGAATGGTTGCCGAACTCGCTGACGGCTGGAACCACAACCGGGGGACAGAAGAATTCGAAAGAAAACTCGCCGCGCTACGCGCGCACTGCGAGAACGTTGGCCGTGATCCGTCGACTGTTCGAGTCTCGGCGGAGCGGACCTGCGCCGTCTTTTCCGACGACGCCGAAAGACTGGCCTACATCGAACGCTACTGGCCAGGAGCGCCGCCCGAGCGTGTCAGCAAGTTTCTCGACGAACAGTGCGTGGGTACCGCCGAGCAGGTTGCCGAGCAGCTACGTTTCTTCGTTGACCACGGTGCGGAACTGATCATCCTCTGGTTCCAGGACCTCGCCGACCTCGGCAGCGCCTGCTGGCAGCCCGAGCGCTTCATGCGCGAGGTCGCTCCGAAGCTACGCTAGTGGAGCGGAACGCGGAGTTCCGGCAAGCGACGCCCGGCTCGTTTGCCTCGGTCTCGGCTATGCACACTCTGTCATCTCGATGCCCGTGGCGTCAACACGGAATTCGTGTTCAACCGAACCATGTCTCGAGTTTTGCCGCGGCTTTCGCCCTGTGCTCGGGCTTGATGTGAGCCGCCACCATCGCCAGGGCCGCGGCGAGCGCGCCCAGGTCGTCACTGTAGCCGGCAACCGGCGTAAAATCGGGGATAGCATCCAACGGGACGATGAAGTACCCGAGCGCACCCACGACCACGCCCTTGGCCCACTTAGGCGTATCGGCATCCTGTAAACAGTAGTAGAGAATCAAGGCCCGCTCGACGACTTCTTTGCCAGCGGCCAGCGCAAACCTCTTGACCTTCTGCCAGAAAGAGTCGTCGCTGTACTCGATGCCGTATTCTTGCTCGCTCATGCCCAGGTCCCTTCGCAGGCCTACCGGCGCCCGGGAGACACGCGCCGCACGAAACATCGGTCGGGTGACTACCCTAGCCCCCTGAGCATGAGGTTCCAGTAGAAGAACGGAAGTCCCCATCGCTTCAAGTACCACATGTCGCGCCTTTCCTTCTGGGTGTCGATCAGCGGAATCGTCGGGTGAGGTTTCATGCTGTAATCAAATTCCGCCAGCAGCATCTTGTTACGAGCGGTGGTGAACGGACAAGCAGCGTAACCGTCGTATCGCTCGGACGGATCTTTGCCGTCCATTACAGCCAGCAGGTTCTTCGCTACGACCGGAGCCTGCTTGCGTATTGCCGCACCGGTCTTCGAGTTGGGTGTGCTACAGGCGTCGCCCAGGGAGAACACGTTCGGCCAGCGTAGGTGCTGGTGGGTATGTTTGTCCACCTCGACGTATCCGGTCGCGTCGTCAGCTGAAAGCGGACCTTTCTTGATCCAATCGGGCGCGCTCTGCGGAGGGGCCGTGTGCATCACGTCATAGGGAATGCTCACCGTCTCGCCCTCGTTCGCGGTCTTGAAGACCACTTCCTTGGACTCCCGCTTCACCTCGACCAGCTGGTGCTCGAAACGAACGTCGATGCCGTATCGCTCGACCACCTGCTCGAGAACGACGCGAAACTCTGGCACGCCGAACAACTTCGGCATCGGAACGGCTAGGACCACGTGGATGTCCTTGAGTACGCCCTGTAGCTGCCACCAGTGCGCCGCCAGATAAGCGGTCTTTTGTGGCGCGCCCGGACACTTGATCGGGCCGGTCGGCATCGTGAACAACGCCGTTCCCCCTCGGAGATCCTTGAGGAACTCCCAGGTCTTGGGCGCAAGGTCGAAGTCGTAATTGCTCGAGACGCCCTCCTTGCCCAGGGCGTCACCAAGCCCGGGAATCTTGTCCCAGTCGAGCTGTATCCCGGGGCATACGACGAGGAAATCGTAGCCGATCGCGAGCCCCGATCCTATGGTCACCGCACGACTATCCGGATCTATCTCTACCGCTCGGTCCTTGATCCATCGAACTCCCAGGGGGATCAGCTTCGACTCGTCACGTTCACTCGCCGCCGCTGGCGCGCACCCACCACCGACCAGGGTCCACAGTGGCTGGTAATAGTGCTTATCCGACGGTTCGATGATAGCGACGTCGGCCTGCCCAAGACGACGTAACCGAGCAGCAACCGCGATGCCGGCCGAACCGCCACCCACTATGACTATGCGGTGATGGGAATCCTTCGTCATGGTCGTCCCTCCTACGGCTCATGACTAATAAACCATCGCAACGGTTTATGCTACGTCGCCGCCTGGATCGTGGATATTGACGAAACCGGTTGAACCCGCTTGATCTCTCCGATAATTGTCATCGGTTATTTCCCCTATCCTGAACCCCGCTGGGCGACGGCTGGCAGGACGCCGGGTTCTCCGTGAAACCCCGGGGCGGAGAGTCGGCTCGGAGCATTGCCAAGGTAGCGCGACCGGGACCAGTCGCTGGGCCGGACCCGCAGGGCTAGCCGTCACCGCGACAGGGTCGAACAGCGCGGGGACACCGGGATGACGGTGATGCGAACAAGAAGGAGCGAGCGGAATGCCTGAGGTCAACGTAACGATGGAAAAGATCGTAAATCTATGCAAACGCCGCGGCTTCGTGTTTCAGTCCTCGGAGATCTATGGTGGCCTCAACAGCTGCTGGGATTATGGGCCGCTGGGCATAGAGCTCAAGCGCAACGTCAAAGAAGCGTGGTGGCGGGACACCGTTACCTCTCGACCGGACGTTGCTGGCCTCGACTGCTCTATCCTCATGCATCCAACTGTGTGGGAAGCTTCCGGCCACCTGACCAACTTCAACGATCCTTTGGTTGACTGCAAGAAGTGCAAATCGCGCTTTCGCGCCGACCATATCCGAACCGACGAGTGCCCCGAGTGTGGCGGAGAACTAACCGAACCGAGGAACTTCAATCTCATGTTCAAGACCTTCATGGGTGCCGTGGAAGATGAAGCAGCAACGGTCTACATGAGGCCGGAGACCGCCCAGGGGATCTTCGTTAACTTCATCAACGTCGTGAACTCGACCCGGATGAGTCCACCTTTCGGCATAGGACAGATGGGAAAGAGTTTCCGCAACGAGATCACGCCCGGGAACTTTCTTTTCCGGACGCGAGAGTTCGAGCAGATGGAACTTGAGTTTTTTGTAAAGCCGGGAGATGACGACGCCTGGTACGACTACTGGCAACAACACCGGATGAGATGGTACACGGACTACGGAATCAAACCGGAAAAACTACGGCTGCGATGTCACGCCAGTGATGAACTGGCACACTACGCGAAGGGCTGCGCCGACGTCGAGTACGAATTTCCGATCGGCTGGCAGGAGCTAGAGGGTATAGCCAACCGTACCGACTTCGACCTGAGGTGCCACATGGACAAGTCGGGAAAAGACTTGAGCTTCTTCCACCAGGACTCCCGTGAACGCTACGTACCCTATGTTATCGAACCGTCCGCGGGTGCCGACCGATCGACGCTCGCCTTTCTCGTCGACGCCTACGACGAGGATGGCCCGGCGGACGACCGCCGGACTGTGTTGAGGCTTCATCCTGCTCTGGCCCCGGTCAAGGCCGCGGTCCTGCCCCTGATGCGCAAGGCGGGTATGCCAGAAAAGGCCATGAAAATCGTAGAAGAACTCCGCCGTGATTTTTCCGTTCAGTACGACCAAGCCGGCTCTATAGGACGGCGCTACCGTAGGCAGGACGAAGTCGGCACACCCCTGAGCATAACCGTAGACTACGAATCCCTAGACGACGATACGGTGACGCTGCGCGACCGCGACACCATGGAGCAGCAAAGAGTGGCGGCCGCTGAGCTGCGCAGCATCCTTTCCGAGCGTGTGGCCGCGCCGGATCACGACTACAAGTTGCGCCCCGATGGACTCTAGGAGAAACACGACACCCGATACAAGGACACAGCATGGCCCAAAAGACACAATCTGCCGCCCCACGAACCACGACGTCTAGACGGAAACCCCGCGCTCGCGTGACGCCCACCGCGAAGGGTTCCGGACTGCCCGCGCGCCGACGAAGAAAATTTGTCTACGCCTTCGGCGGTGGGGGTGCCGAGGGCGACGCGTCGATGCGCGACCTGCTGGGCGGAAAAGGAGCAAACCTGGCCGAGATGGCAGGGCTTGGATTGCCGGTGCCGCCCGGGTTCACGATCACCACCGAGGTCTGCAGCCTCTACGATTCGAAAATGGATGCCTATCCAACCGGACTCGACAAGGACCTGATGTCTGGACTCACCGCGATAGAAAGAATCATGGGCAAGAACTTTGGGGACTGCGACAACCCCCTGCTCGTTTCCGTCCGATCTGGGGCCCGTGCCTCGATGCCTGGTATGATGGACACGGTTCTCAACCTTGGCCTCAACGATCAAACCGTTCGCGGGTTGGCCAAGGCCAGCGGCAACGAGCGTTTCGCGTGGGACAGTTACCGCCGTTTCATACAGATGTACGGTGACGTCGTCATGGAACTCAAGCCGGCCTCGGCCAAGGAAACCGACCCCTTCGAAGCCATCATAGAAAGAAAGAAGCAGTCGAACGGTTTGCAACTCGACACGGAGCTCACAACCCTTCACCTTCAGGAACTCGTCGATGAGTTCAAGCGCCTGATAACCAAACGTCTCGGGCGCGGTTTCCCCCAGGACCCATACACACAACTATGGGGCGCGGTAAGCGCCGTATTCCGCTCCTGGGACAACGAACGCGCGTTCGTGTACCGCAAACTCAACCACATACCCTACGACTGGGGTACCGCGGTGAACGTCCAGGCCATGGTGTTTGGCAACCTGGGCGGATCTTCGGCGACGGGGGTCGCGTTCACCCGAAGTCCGGCGACCGGAGAGCGGCTTTTCTACGGAGAGTTCCTCGTCAACGCCCAGGGTGAAGACGTGGTAGCTGGCATCAGGACCCCTCAGCAGATCACCCTCGAAGGATCGAGATCCTGGGCGGATGAAAACAACGTAGACGAAGCCACGCGACAACGGGACTTCCCTTCCCTGGAGGAAGTCATGCCCGATTGCTATCGCGATCTCCGGCGTGTCGCCAGCAAGCTCGAAAGGCACTACCGTGACATGCAGGATCTGGAGTTCACGATCGAACGGGACCGGTTGTGGATGCTTCAGACAAGGAGCGGAAAGCGCACCGCCCTGGCGGCGGTCAAGATCGCCGTTGACATGGTGGCCGAAAGGCTCATCAACCGACGCACCGCCGTCGCGAGGGTCGATCCCGAGCAGATCGATCAGCTTCTTCACCCCGCGATAGATCCCAAAGCCAACAAGGTGCTGCTCGCCAAGGGGATGGGCGCTTCCCCGGGGGCCGCCGCGGGTGCCGTGGTGTTCTCCGCGGATGATGCCGCCGAAGCCGTGAAAGCGGGACAGAAGGTTCTGCTTATACGAACCGCGACGTCGCCAGAAGACATACAGGGCATGATTGCGGCGGAAGGTATTCTCACGGCTACCGGCGGTCGGACCTCACACGCAGCGGTCGTTGCGCGCGGCATGGGGACCTGCTGCGTGGTGGGATGCGAGGCCCTGCGAATCGACTACGCTGGTGACCGCATGGCCGTCGCCGGGCGGGTCATCAAGCGCGGCGACTGGATCACCATAGACGGGAGCAGTGGAGAGGTATTCCTTGGAAGCGTCCCGACGGTACAGGCGCGCACCGCGGACGATTTCGACACCATCCTGGCCTGGGCAGACTCCGTCCGAAGACTCAAGATTCGTACCAACGCCGACACCCCGCTCGACTCGAAGACTGCGCGGGCCTTCGGCGCCGAAGGCATAGGCTTGTGCCGCACGGAACACATGTTCTTCAGTGGAGAACGCTTGCTCGTTGTACGCGAGATGATTCTCGCGGAAGACAAGAAGGGTCGGGAGCGGGCTCTCAAGAAGTTGCTTCCCCATCAGAGGAAGGATTTCCTCGGCATCTTCAAGGCCATGGACGGGCTGCCGGTTACCGTGCGGCTTCTCGACCCGCCTCTCCACGAGTTCCTCCCCCACAGCGACGAGGAGTACGCGGAGCAGGCCAGAGCCTCCGGCATGAACGCTGCCACGCTCAAGGAAATCGGAGAAAAGCTGCACGAGTTCAACCCCATGCTCGGACATAGGGGTTGCAGGCTCGCGATCACCTACCCGGAGATCTATGTCATGCAGACGAGAGCGATCATAGAAGCCGCCATTCAGGCCCGGGCTCGTGGCGTCAAGGTCCTGCCGGAAATCATGATCCCGCTTGTAGGAACTGCAGCCGAACTCGACCTACTGCGCCGCCTCGTCGTCTCGACCGCCGATGAGGTTTTTCGCAAGAAAGGCAAGCGCGTCTCCTACAAGATCGGAACCATGATTGAAGTTCCGAGAGCGGCGCTCACGGCTGATGAAATCGCACAACACGCCGACTTTTTCTCCTTCGGCACCAACGACCTCACCCAGATGGGTTTTGGTCTTTCCAGAGACGACGCGGGCCGCTTCCTCCCGTCCTATGTAGAGGACGGCGTGCTGGACGACGACCCTTTTAGCACCCTCGATACCGCCGGGGTCGGACAGCTGATGAAGATCGCGGTCGACAAGGGCCGCGCGGCCAAGCCCGACATCAAGCTCGGTATCTGCGGCGAGCACGGCGGCGATCCGAGATCGATCGTATTTTGCCATGGTCTCGACCTGGATTACGTCTCCTGTTCGCCGTTTCGTGTTCCGGTAGCGCGGCTGGCCGCAGCACACGCGGTTCTGGCCGAAGACGGGAAGTAGGCAGGGACGATGGCTCGTGGTCCATGGATTGAAGGAACCACCGGCGTGGTCGGCATTTTCGGTGATCCCGTTGACCACAGCCTGTCTCCGCGCATGCACAACGCGGGATTCGCCGAGCTTGGAATCGACTTCGTGTACGTACCGTTTCGTGTCTCTCGAAGACACCTCAAAGACGCCCTTCGTTCGTTGAGAACACTCGGCGTCGTTGGCGTCAACATCACCGTCCCGTTCAAAGAGGATGCCATCAAGTATCTCGACAGCGTTACACCGGCGGCCCGGGCCATAGGCGCGGTAAACACCGTGCGGCCGGAAGGCAAGAAGCTGGTGGGAGACAACACGGACGCGTCCGGTTTCTCGGCTGCGCTCAGCGCGAGGGGCTTTCGCGCTCGACGCAAACGTGTGCTGGTAATAGGGGCTGGTGGTGCCGCGCGCGCCGTGGTGTACGGCCTGCTCGGGAGCGGCACCATCGACATCGTGGTAGCCAACCGTACGCTGGCGAAAGCGGTTCGCCTCGTGCGATCTTTCCAGCGCAAGGGGGTCGACTTGCGTGCTTCCGGACTCGACCTGCTTGACGATTTCGATTTCCTCGACAGTCGCCAGTTGGTCGTCAACTGCACGCCGGTGGGCCTCAAGGGCGAATGTTTCCTGGACTACGACGTTGATTCTACGCCCGCGGATTGCCTGCACTTCGATCTCGCCTACGGAGAAAAACCCACCCCTTTTCTAAGGATGGCGGCGGCAGCCAAACGTCCTACGGTCGACGGTCGGCATATGCTCCTTCACCAAGGCGCGCAGGCCTTCAAGCTGTTCACCGGACGCAAAGCACCGCTCGAGGCGATGGCGCGAGCAGTCGGCATCAAGCTGGCCGACTAGAACGGGAGCCCAGCGCTCCGAATGCGTCCGCTCGACGGTCAAGGGGTAAGCATCCACGTAGGGTTAACGCCACTCGCGACCAGCGATCCGCTAAAGACGATATGATCGGCTGCCGGAAAGTAGTCCGTATTCAGCATGAAAGCATCGAGGAAGAACAAGGTGCCGGTCATATTGCCCGCTCCGGCGATGCCTACCTGCTGGATGTCGGCAATCGTGGTGCCCGGTGGTAACTCGACGGCAACCTGGTGCCGGCCATCCGCGACGCGAAGGGGCCGGAACGCAGGACCAGAAACCTTGCCGTGATCGGAACGCCAGGTTACGCCGTCCACGACGGCGGCGGCCCACAGACGGTTCCCACCGAGGTCAACGTCGATATTCATTTCGACGAAGAGGTAGTTGCGGAAATCGCTGGGCTTACCGGTCTCCGGCCTCTCCGTCGGTTCGAGCTTGCCCTCGCGCTTCATCTCCTTGGCCCCAACCGAGTAGCTCACAGGATCGAGAAGCATCGCACGCTCACGAGCGAAAGCACCATCGTCGAACTCAGATGGATAGATAGCAAACCGGAACAGAGATTCCCCGTCGTCGGCGATTAGGCCGTTGGACGACCTCGTACGAACGACGGGGTGAGTTCCCTGGAACGCCCCCCGGCAAAGCCAAGAAGGCTCCCACTCTCGTCAAACCTGTACCAGACGCCATCGAGAACACCCGCGTCACTGACGTCCACGCGTACTATCGTCTCGATGTCATGGGGACGTCCCCATCGCGAAATGAGCACCTCCGGAAACTTTCCGGTCCTGCCGTCCTCGTTGCTCCAGATGAGGGTGTAGTCGTAGTGGGTTACACCGGCTCCCGGTGACGAGTTCACGTACATGAGCACCGGTACGCCGCTGAGGGCGTTGAGATCTTTTCTGTGCCTGAGCCCCAGTCTGTGTCTGCCCAGCGAAAGCTCGCCGAGCTGGATCCTGTAATCGGTCGGTCGCGCGCCGCCGTAGAGGACGATCGTCCCCAGACTCGTCCCGTCGACTTCGTACTCTACCACCACGGAGGTGTTCTCGAGGTCGATCCAGTCAACGCCTTCGGCGGAAAGCCTCAGCAACGCGACACCTTCGCCTTGCACATCGGCATCGAGGACCACCCACTGCGTGCCGTTTCTTGCCACGACGACTGGGAGCACCTCGTCCAGCCACTCGCCCACGACCGGGCAGATGGTCGCTCCGCTGCACGCGCCAGGTTTATCCGCCAGCGCGACGCATTTCGTCTCGTCCTTGGCGTATCTGTGCATCTTCGAGGTACGCCTCCGCTTTAGCTTCTTGATCAACGTCTTTCCCACGGCCTTGGAAGCACTCAGACCGCATGAATCGGCGGGCGAGTTGGCACAACGGATGGCTTCGTCCCAGGAACTCCCGAACGCGCCGCTCGCCATGGCGTCGAGATTGCAGTCAAGCTTGGTTCCACACTCCGCCGAAACACCAAAATCAGCGGCAAACGGTACGGGACAGGTATCCGGACAGGCGGGGCTCCCCTTCCGCGCACACTTGGCGAGCTTCTTCCAGCTCTTCTTCATGTACTTCTCGACGGCCTTGGGCTTTGAAGACAAATCACCACCGCAGTCCCCCGGACAAGCGCCGAGTGCCCTGTGGACCCAATCACCACTAGCCACGAGGCGCCCGGCCGCTGGCGATATCCGGGGAAGGCACAGCGACAAGGAGAGAAGGAAGAAGGCCAGGAACAAGCGTCGCACAGCGTTTGCGGTCAACCGCAGCACGGTCGTGATTCGTCCGTCGTCCATTACTGATCTCCCGGCGCGACGTACGTGATTCGTTTCGTCGCGGACACCGAAGTCTGCGCCTTCCGGCTTCATGCTGTCCAGTGATTTCCCCACCCGTTCGGGGGCCTCCCGGGAAACTTGGCGGGCCGATATTCCACCGGAGGCATTGATGCGCCGGTTGCTCCTGCTCTAGTTTCGCAGCCGTGACCGAATATCCCAGCAAAGGGCCGGACAATAGTGACGGCCACGGCGTGACCCTCGCCTACCGACCCGCGGCGGCAGGCGGGCGCCGTGGCGACCCAAGCGTTGGCCGTACCACGGGCGGCTCCAGCGCCGTCGAAGCGACCTCGCCCGCAGCCAGGCTTCTCGATTGCTACCTCGACAGCGCCGCTCGTAGCATGGCTTCAGACCTTCACTTCGAACCCTCGCCAGGAGGACTGCGCGTCCGCATGCGCGTGGACGGGGTTCTCCAGCGTCTTGAATCTCCGCCCCCGGGCCTCGCTCAGCCCCTCCTCACGAGGGTGAGGCTTCTAGCGCGCGTCAATCTCGCCGAGAAACGGTTGCCCCAGGACGGCCGTTTCTCCCATCTGCACCGCGAAAGGGGCCGTCTCGATGTAAGAGCGGCTTTCATGCCCGTATCGGGGGGCGAGAAACTCGTGTTGCGGCTGCTCGCGCGGTCGTCGCGCCCTCTTGGCTTGAAGGACCTGGGAATGGACGACGGCGAAGAGAGAATCGTAAACCGAGCCCTCTCCCGTCCGACCGGCATGATCATAAGCGCCGGCCCTACGGGGAGCGGCAAGACCACCACCCTTTACGCGGCCTTGGCTCAGCTCACCCACCCCCAGGTATCGCTCGTAACGGTCGAGGACCCGGTGGAAATGGAGCTCGACGGAATATCACAAGTTCAGGTCGACGAGGTCGCTGGCCGGGGCTTCGCCGCGGTGCTTCGAGCCTTGCTGCGCCAGGACCCCGACATCCTCATGATAGGCGAGATGCGAGACACCGACAGCGCCGCGATCGCGTGTCGAGCAGCGCTGACCGGCCACCTGGTCCTGACGACCCTGCACACGGCCGACACCGCAGAAGCGCTTGTGCGCCTACCTGAGATGGGCGTTCCCCGTTACCTCGTCGCCGCCACCGTCTCGCTGGTCATCGCCCAGCGCCTGCTTCGCAGGCTGTGCCCCAGTTGCAGGATCGAAGACGAGCCCACCGATGACGAAGTCGAGGTGTTTCGCCGCTGTGGTCTCGCCTCGCCCCAGCTGGTGGGTAGACCGAGAGGCTGCCCGCGCTGCAGCACCGACGGCTACAAGGGCCGCTGTGCCGTTTTCGAACTACTCGACCGCGGTTGCCTGCACGCGGCGCCCACCCCCCACCGCACGCTCATGCACGCTGGTCTGCTCAAGGTAGCCGCCCTCGAAACCTCCTTCGCCGAGGTCGCCGCCAGGTGCCCGGACCTGTCCAGCCGGACCAGTGGTACTCGCGATTACAACAGGTCGGATCGTGGTTTCGCTGTTTGACCGTTGCTCCGCCCACCCGGGCCGGCGAACCCGATCGTTCAGACCACCGGATCTTCGCCTCCGTTTCAAACGGCAAGACCTGATAGCCGCCGTGGCTCGACTGAGGGGCCTGACAAACTCAGGAATGTCGACTGCCCAAGCCCTCACGGCGGGCGCGCGTAGCGGGGGCCGTCCCGGCGCCCTGCTCGCCAAGGCATGCCGACGCGTCGAGCGCGGCCAGAACCTGGCGAGGGCCCTCTCCTCGCTGGGCAACCTCCTCACCGAAGTTGAGGTATCACTGCTCGACGCCGGCGAATCTTGTGGGAACCTGGCCCGCGCGCTCGACCTCCTCCACACCAGGATCGAGCAGCAGGGCTCCGACCGCAGGCGGGTCGTCGGCGCGCTTAGCTACCCGCTGCTGCTTACCGTCCTTACGCTGGTGATCTTGCAGCTCATGGCGGTCTACGTTCTGCCCTCGATGGCGGGCATGTACGACGAGCTCGGCGCCGAGCTTCCCGCTTCGAGCCGCGCTCTGTTGACGTTCGGAACAACGGTGAGCCAAGGCGCCGGTCCAGCAGCCGTCGTCGGGTCCTTCTGCGTCCTCATCGGCGCCTGGATGCGCAAACGGCTGCCCGCTTTCAGATTGGCCTCCGACGCCTTGGTACTCGACACGCCGCTACTCGGACCGGTGCTCATGAGCACCCACCGCGCCGCCATTTACGCGGTGTGCGCAACGCTGCTGGAATCTGGTTGTGAAATCACCAACACCCTCTCGCTCGCGGGGCGGTGCACACCGAACCGTGAAATCGCCCGCCGCCTGGATCTCGTTCGCCGCGGCGTCGCACGGGGTCGCCCGCTGAGCCTGGCCTTCGGCCACGCCGGTCTCGACGACGACGGGCAAGCGGCCGGCATGTTGAGCGTAGCAGAGGCCAGTGGCGACTACGCCGCTGCCTTCGCACGGCTCACCCGCGTGGCGGAGGGTGAGCGTGACAGGTACGTGACCCGGCTCAGCCGTTCCGTGGAGCCGGCCGCCGTCACTTTCATGGCCATCGCCGTTGCTGGCGGCGTTCTCGCCTTGTACCAGCCGGTGCTCGGTTCGGCGGCGATGCTTACAGGAGGAATGCAATGAACAACATCGGGCAAATGGTTTCCAACGAGCAGGGCTTTACGCTTTTTGAACTACTGATCGCAGTGGCAATCATCGGCATACTCGCCGCGGTATCCATACCACGCTTCACCGACTACCGGGCCGCGGCCTTCGACTCTCGTTCCCAGCAGGACCTTCGGAATCTCGCTTCTGCCCAGGAGCTCTACCGCACCTCCGAAGACGCCTACGCTCCCGACACGGCGACGCTGGCAAGCTTTTCGGCTTCTCCTGGCGTGACGTTGACCATCGAATCGGCTGACGCCCAGTCATTCGTGGCCACCGCTAGTCATCCCGGCGGGCGAAACTCTTATCGCTGGGACAGCTCGGCCCAGCCGGCGCTGTCCTCGACACCGCTGGCTCTACCCTAGGCCGCCTCGGCGAATCGCCGCCGTGGTTGTGCGAAGTGATCACGCGACTGATCGCTTCGGACAACGGTCCGCCTGGCCTCCCCCCGGCTGCACCGTGGGCTCGCTGACCGGGGCGGCGGGCCAGGCGGCAATCCGATCGCCAGACCCTGCTGGTTGGCGCCCAAACCCCGGCAACCCGCGGCGAGGTGCTCGGCGACTTGCGACCGATGCCGGTGCTGAGCAATATCGACACCGTGGTAGCGCTCTGCTCAGTCTTGTTTGGCCTGGTGGTAGGCAGTTTTCTCAACGTATGTATAGCCCGCATCCCCCATGGCGCTTCCATCGTCTTTCCGTCCTCGCACTGTCCCCGCTGTGGCCATTCGCTGAGCTGGTACGAGAACCTCCCGGTTATGAGCTACATCGGGCTTCGCGGACGTTGCCGCTCCTGTAACAAGAAGATTTCGATCCGTTATCCTCTGGTCGAGTTGCTCACGGCGCTACTCTTCTTCGGTTTCTCGAGGGCGGGATTCGCCCCCCTGGAGTTCCTCGTTTACGCGGCCTTCGGCAGCGCGCTGGTGGTCATCACCTTCATTGATCTGGACCACTACATCATCCCCGACGTGATCACGCTCCCCTCTTTGCTCGTAGCCCCAGCCGTCGCCTTCGTCGTCAAGCAGGTGACCGTCGTGGAATCCCTCGTGGGGATACTCACGGGCGGCGGCATCCTCTGGTTCGTGGCGTGGCTCTACGAACGCGTTCGCAAACAAGAGGGAATGGGTCTGGGAGACGTAAAGCTACTGGCCATGGTGGGCGGATTCCTGGGCTGGCAGGCCGCCATCTTCACGCTGGTCACCGGCTCGCTGTTCGGATCGATAATCGGGCTCGCACTCATGGTGGTGCGACGCAAGAGCCTGGAAATGGCCTTGCCTTTCGGGCCTTTTCTGGCAGCGGGATCGCTCGCCTACATATTCTGGGGTCCCCGTTTCATCGACTGGTACCTCAACCTCAGAACGATGATCTGAACGCCACGGTACGGGGACAGCCAGGACGGCCGATCTTGAAAGTTTCGAACACTCAGCTCCGGACCCTGGCTCGCCGCGATTCGTTGATGGGAAAGGCCATGAAGGACTTCGGTCCCTTTCCGGACTTCCCTCGGGCTTCTAGCAGCCGCATGACCCACTTTGCGTCCCTTGCACGGTCAATAATCTACCAGCAGCTCGCGGGCGGCGCCGCCAGCAGCATCCTCGCTCGCGTGACAGCGCTCACGCCCGGACCGGCCTTTCCGCGACCGGTCGAGCTGCTCAGCCTTCCCCGCTCTGCGCTCCTTGGTGCCGGCCTCTCGAGGAACAAGGCGCGGGCGCTGCTGGACCTCGCAGGCAGGGTCGAGAGTGGCGAGCTCGGTCTTCGCGGTATAGGGCGCCTAGATGACGGCGAGATCGTCGAGCGCTTGGTCCGGGTCTACGGCATCGGGGTGTGGAGCGCCCAGATGTTTCTGATCTTCAAGCTCGGCCGACTGGACGTGCTGCCCACGACGGACCTCGGGGTTCAGGAAGGGGCGCGCCGTCTCTACCGACTCGATCGGCGACCCGGCCCCGGTGAGCTCGAGGAGATGGGTCGCGCCTGGGCACCGCTCCGGTCTGCGGCGAGCTGGACGCTGTGGCGAATAAAGGACGGGGTTCCGCGCTAGTGCCCGATGATCGATGCCCCTACTCCCCTCTTCTCCATGGTCGAGTTGGTGCTTGCCACATCCGAGCCATCCGGCTACCTCAGTGATACCCGCCCGGCCTGGCGCGGTGTCCCGTGTCCGAGGCGTTGTGTCTGGCGTTGTAGGCCTGCTAGCGATCGGTCGTTTGACTGGGAGACTGACGATGAGCGACGAAGCTTACGAGTTCATATCCACGAAAACCGACGGTGCTGTCTTCACCATCACCATAGAGAGACCCGAGCTGATGAACGCGCTGCACCCGCCCGCGAGCCGAGAGATGGCAGGAGCGTTGGACGCGTTCTCCGAAGATCCTCAGCTCTGGGTCGCGATCGTCACCGGGGCCGGGAGTCGCGCCTTCTCCGCGGGCAACGATCTGAAGCACACGGCGGCAGGCGGAGACATGGCTATGCCTCCCAGCGGATTCGGCGGGATCACCGCGCGTTTCGACTGCAACAAACCGATCATTGCTGCCGTCAACGGCGTAGCTCTCGGAGGCGGCTTCGAAATCGTCCTGGCCTGCGACATCGCCATAGCGAGCGAGAACGCTCGCTTCGGGCTTCCCGAGCCCAAGGTAGGTCTCGCGGCGCTGGCCGGTGGCATGCAGCGCCTTCCCCGACAGATCGGTCTGAAAAACGCGATGGGTATGATGCTGACCGGCCGCACCGTAGACGCGCAGCAGGCCTTGAACTACGGTATAGTTCAAGAAATCACCGGGCCAGACGTCCTCATGGACCGGGCTCGTGCGTGGGCCGACGAAATAGTCGAATGCGCACCTCTTTCGGTGCGCGCCACCAAAGCCGTAGCCATGGGGAGCCTGGATCGTCCGCTCGAAGAAGCACTGAAAATTCACTTCGACGCACTGAGCGATCTTTTCACGTCGGAAGATTTCCTCGAAGGGCCGCGAGCCTTCGTCGAAAAACGCAAGCCCCAGTGGAAGGGCCGCTAGCGCTCGCTTCTCAGATCCCGAACTGCGACGCCGCCGCCCTCGACCTCATCTCGGCGGGGCTGCCTAGAACCTGGCGGTCGTAGGCGGCGCGTTTGAACCAAAGATGCATGTTGCACTCCCAGGTAAAACCCATACCTCCTAGTACCTGGGTAGTCGTCATTACCGCCCTGCTGCCGACCTCGGCTGCGTGCGCTTTGGCGAGGGCCACGACCGTCTCGAGGTCCTCACGCTGCTCGTCCCACGCAAACGCCGCGTACCAGATCAACGATCGAAGCGGCTCGAGTTCGGCAACGGTTTCAGCGCACATGTGCTTTACGGCCTGAAAGCTACCTATCGCGCGCCCGAACTGCTTGCGCTGCAGCGAATACTCCACCGCAACATCCAGGGCGTGTCCACAGGCGCCCAGGTCATCAGCAGCGAGCGCGACGCGGCCGGCGTTGGACACACGACGCGAGATCTCGTCCACGCCCTCTGTTGATAGCAGCAAAGACTCGTCGACCGCGACCCCTTCGAACACCAGTTCGCCGAGACGCCTGGTGAGGTCCACCCCCTCGAGTTCCACCACCGACAAACCGGGGGTACCGCGCGGAACCAGGAGAAGCCGCGAAGCCCGGCCGGACCCCGCGCGCACGACGAACGCGTCCGCGAGCGACGGATCCGCCACGAACCCGACGGATCCGTCGAGCTGACCCCCGGCACAGGACAGCCTCCCGCCGGCCCACGAAAGTACCGCCTCGCCCCGTGCCACGAGGGGAAGCCACCGCTCCTCTTGCCGGTGGTTATCGCTGAGCACCAGCGCCAGCGGCGCCATGACACAGGCCGAATGGAAAGACAGGGGCGCCGCCGATCGCCCCAGCTCGGTCGAGGCTATCGCGGCGTCGAGAAGGCCGAGCCCAGATCCGCCGTATCGCTCAGGAACGAGGATGCCCGTTATCCCCTGAGCCGCCAGGCCGGTGAAAAAGGCCCCGTCATGAACGGTATCGCTTTCCATCAACGTCCGAACCTTCTCGAGCGGCATCTGCCGGGCGAGGTATCGGCGCAGCGCCAGCTGAAACATCTCTTGTTCCTGTGAGAGTCCGAAGTCCACGTTCAGCCCTCGCCCGCGGTTTGCTGTGGTTCCCGCGGCATCCCGAGACCGATTTCACTGATAATATTTTTCTGAATCTGAGCCGTTCCCCCGCCAATTATCATCCCCAGCTGAAACATGTACTGGTTCTGCCATACACCCCGCTCACGGGCGTGGAGGGACTTGCCGCGCAACAACCCGAACTCCTCCATGGCGTCGAGCGCGAGTGCGCATATGTCATTGTTGAGCTGGCATCCATTGAGCTTGGTCACGAGTCCAGCCGGCCCCGAAGACCTCGCTTTGAGCTTGTCGGTGAGCAGACGCAAGGCGTGATACTTCATCGAAAGAACTCTCGCCTGCAGCGTCATGAGCCGGTCACGATAGACCGGGTCATCTAGCTTGCCATAGTCGCGTAACACGTCGATGCAATGCTGAAACATGGTCTCGGTCTGGCTCGTGCTGCCGAGAAAGTTCCGTTCGTGTACCAGCGTCGTCTTGCCAATCTCCCATCCTTGACCACGTTCGCCGATGAGGTTACTCCTCGGGACACGGACGTCACGGAGAAAGACCTCGTTGAAGTTCGCCGTCCCTATCATGGTCCTCAGGGGCCTGACCTCGATACCAGGCGTATCCATCGAAACGACCATGTAGCTGATGCCCTTGTGCTTGGGAGCGTCGGATTCGGTTCTGACCATGATGAACATCATGTCTGCCGCTTCGGCGGTACTGGTCCATATCTTCTGGCCGTTGATGACGAACTCGTCGCCTTCGAGTACCGCGCTGGTCCTCAGGCTAGCGAGGTCACTGCCAGCGTCGGGCTCACTGTAGCCCTGACACCAGATCATTTCTCCGCGGATCGTCGGCGGAACGTAGCGGCGTTTCTGACCCTCGGTGCCGTACTGGAGCAGGGTGGGAACCAACATGTTGATGCCCTGACCCACGATCCCCTGGGAGACGCGGGCAGCATGAAATTCTTCGGCAATGATGATGGTCTCGAGAAGATCCGGCTCGGCGCCAAAACCGCCGTACTCTCTTGGAATGGTGCGGGCGGCGTAACCGTGTTCAATAAGCAGCTTCTGCCACTCTAGGAGCCTGTCTCCGTGCTCGACGACGCGCATGCTGCTCGAAGGCGCACGCTCGCTGTAGGCATCGAGAAAGTCCCTTACGCGCTTGCGGAACGCTTGGTACTCCGGTCCAAAGCTGAGATCCATCCGCACTCTAGTAGCCGTCGGGCCGGAGCGAGTCCATTGCCCGGATCCCGGTCTCAGACGACCACCGACATCAATCGCCGGTAGACGGCGGCGTCGCCCGCGCTGAACGCGCAGACCGTGATGCGCTCGAATCGATCCTCGAAAACGTGCATCACCGACAGCGCGATCGCCGCCGCTTCGCGCTTCGGGTAGCCGTAAACGCCAGTTGAGATCAAGGGGAAAGCGATCGTGCGTACGCCGTTTCCCAAGGCCAACTCCATCGAAGAGCTGTAGGCGGCGCGCAGCAGCGCGCTTTCGCCCGATTCGCCGCCTCGCCACACGGGCCCTACCGTGTGCACCACGAACCTCGCCTTGAGACCAAAACCGGGCGTTATCCTGGCCTCACCTACGGGACAACCACCGAGCCGCCGATTGTATTCGCGCAACTCGGGACCCGCGGCTCGATGGATGGCGCCGTCGACGCCACCGCCGCCGAGCAAAGCGGTATTCGCGGCGTTGACTATCGCGTCGACTCTGAGACTCGTTATATCGGCGACTACAAGCTCTATCATCGCTGCCCTGGGCTCATTGCATCGACCACCACTCTAGACCCTCTCATGCACGAATCGCGCTCAGCTGGGTGCCCTCCTTGCGATTGGATCCCCTGCTGAGGTATAGCTATCTACCAATGAAATCTTCTGTCCCACTCCTCGGCGGCAAAGGCAGCGTCATCCCGAAGCTGGCGATCGCCATGACCTTGATACTGGTGTTCGTTTTTGTCGCGCTGCCATGGTTCGTCTCCCGCTACTTCCTTACGCCGCAGTGGCTGGAGGAACAAGTCTTTCCGGAACTAGAAGAACGATTCGGGCGCGATATCAGCCTAGAACGACTCGAGGTCGGCTACCGAGGACTCCGTCTCGGTGGTCTCTCTATCGCGGAAGACCCGTCGTTCAGCGGCGGCGGTGAGGATTTCGTCACCCTCGGCGGGCTCGACGTCGAGATCCGGTGGTTGTCACTATTGAGAGGTGAGTTGTCGACGGTTCGTGTGGTCCTGAAGGAACCGGTGATCAACGTTCGTCGGAACGATGCAGGGGAACTCAACGTCGCTTCGCTGCTCGACAAGGTCTCGGCCGGAACCGAGCAGGCCCAGGTTGCGGATGGAGCAGGCGAGGGGGATCAAGAAATCGGTCCGATCGACACTGGCCCGATCGTCGTCAACGCCGCGCTGGAGGGAGGTCGGCTCGACCTCGATGGCCTGAGCTTTTCCGAGCTGAGGGCCAGGCTCAGGCTAGTAAACGACAAGCTAAAGCTACTGGGCTTCTCTGCAGCCGTGGCGCGGGGAGAGATTCGCGGTAGTGCCGAAATCAACCTCGGCGTGGCGGGTCTTTCATATGGGGCGACCGTGGCGGCCGACGGAGTACGGCTCGAGGACCTCGCGGCCGTGCTGGGCGATCAGAAAGCCAAGAAACTGGGCGGACGTCTGTCCTTTTCATCAACTTTTACTGGAAAGGGAACCCTGCCGGCTTCGATGGAGCGTCACTTGTCAGGCTTCGGCAGCTTTGAAATTGACGACGGTGAATTCGGGGGATCGACCTTTCTCAGCCGCGTGGCTGCACTCACCGGGGTGGATGCTTTCCATTCCCTGAAACTGCTGGAATCGGGCGGCGAGTTCACGATCGACAAGGGCCGTGCGAGCAGCGAACGCGTAGTGTTGGGTAATCTCGGCCAGCGGATAGTCTTGATGGGGGATGTTGGTCTTGACGGCACCTACGCGCTCGAAGCTTGGGCGGGGATCAACACCAAGAGCATCCGTGTATCGGTACCCGCGTACGTTCGGCCTCTTCTAAAATGCGAAATAGAAGAGTACGACCTGAACCGAGACGGCAAGACCGACGAAAGGGTTTCGTGGCAATATATTCCTTTCGCCGTCGGTGGCAGCTTCGATAATCCCCGAGTAGCGTTTCCGAAACGGGCGTTCACGCCGAGCGATCTCGTCGTACGGTTCATTGGCGATTCCCCCTGCGCCGGTGGGCGCACCGGCTCGACGGTACCGCCTCTCGTTCCGGATCGGGCCAAGGCCGGGTTTGAAAAAACGCTCGGCGCGTTGCCCTGCGTGCCGATTCCGTTCGTGCGAAGCTGCGACTGATCGCTCTCGATATCACGCCACAGTCGCGCACGATACGGAAAACGGACTCCGTACTGGACTTGCCCCGAGGACTGAAGTTACCGGAGTAGAACCAAACTCTCAGCCCGGACCACCCGCCATCTGGAACATGGGCAGGTAAATTGACATGAGAATGGTACCTACACTTGCGCCCATGAAGATTACGATAACTGGTTCCATCATGCCTAGTACCCGACTCACCAGCAGCTCAACTCGCGCGCGATAGAAAGTCGCGACCTCTTCGAGTACCTCCTGCAAGGTACCGGACTCTTCACCTATGTTGACCATGTTGACCACCATGGGTGTGAACATCCCCGACCTCTCCATGGCCACCGATAGCCCCTCTCCCCGGCTCACGTTACCATGAATGGCGGCGAGCGCAGGGTGGTAGACACCCTGTCCTTTGAAGATTTGGGCCAAGATCCTTAACGCCTCGAGAAGTGGCGTGCCGCTTTTCAGGAGCAAGGCGAGGTTATGGGCAAACCTTTCCATGACCGACTCGACAATCAGTTGTCCCATCAGAGGCATCTTGATCATGAATGTGTCTCGCTGGCGGCGTCCGTTCGGGGTGCGGAAGTAGCGAAACAGGGCAAAGCCTAGCACCGCCGGAACTATGATCAGGTACATGAATTTCTCTTGGACGAAGTCGGACATGGCGATGACCACCTGTGTAATTCCTGGCAGCTCTTGTCCAAAATCGGCGAGGAACTCGGCGAAGGTAGGTACGACCTTTCCCAGCATGATGATAAGCGACGCTATCAAGACCACGATCATGATGGCCGGATATATCATCGCCGAGACAACCTTGCTCCTGATTTCCTTGCGCGTCTTGATGTAGATTGTAAGCTCGGTGAGCGTTTCGGCCAGCCGTCCGCTGGACTCGCCGGCTTTGATCATTTCGATCCAGGTTTCTTCAAAAACCTTGGGATGCTCGGTGAGTGCCGCGCACAGGGTGTTGCCGGAGGCGACCCGGGCTGCTACCAGTTTGAGAATAGGGGTGAACTTTTCACTCTCCGACTGTTGTCCGGCAACCTGGAGAGAATGGAGCAAGGGCGTGCCTGCAACCAACAGCGTACTGAGCTGCTGGAAGAACGCAATCACGTCGTCGGCCTTGATAGCCTTGTGTTGGTTCGATCTGAGGCGAAACGCCTTGTTCTTGCCACTTGCCATGGCCAGCCCCCCTATTCGTCGCCTTCCATGGTCGCCTTGCACAGCTCGTCAAGACTGGTAATCCCATCGCGCACCTTCTCCAGACCGTTGGTCAACAGACTCTGCATGCCCTCTTCTTCGGCAACCGCCTGCACCTCAGCCAGCGGGGCCTTGGCCTGAATCATGTCCCTTAGCTTGGCGGTTATCTGTATGACCTCGAAGATTCCCACACGACCGCGATAGCCCAGGCCGCCGCATGCGTCGCACCCCTTCGCGTGATAGAGTTCCGTGCCAGGCTCGAGGCCGTACTCCTCGCACACGTCGCCTGCGGGAACGTAGGCCTCCTTGCACTCGTCGCACAACCGCCGGATCAGCCTCTGGGCCTCGACGAGGCGCAGAGTAGAGGCTACAAGGAAGGGCTCGATACCCATGTCCACGAGGCGGTCGATAGCGGCCAGGGCGTTGTTGGTATGCAGGGTCGACAGCACGAGGTGGCCAGTGAGGGCAGCTCGCAAACAGATCTCCGCTGTTTCTTGGTCCCGCACCTCGCCAACCATTATCACGTCGGGATCCTGACGAAGAAAAGACCTGAGCGCCCCGGCGAAGGTCAGGCCGATCGCCGCGTGCACCTGAACCTGGTTAATCCCGTCCATCTTGTACTCGACCGGATCTTCGACCGTCACGAGGTTTTTCGTCGGAGAGTTGAGCAGGTTCAGAGTAGCGTAAAGCGTCGTACTCTTGCCGCTACCCGTGGGGCCGGTCACAAAGATCAGCCCGTGAGGAGATTTGGAAGTCGCGATGAATGATGCGCACTGCTTATCGTTGAAACCGAGGGTCTTGTGGTCAAGGGAGAGCCCGTTCTTGTTCAGCAGACGCATGACGACTTTTTCGCCGTACACCGTCGGCACCGTAGACACGCGAACGTCAATCTGATTCTGTTTGAATAGCATCGAGAAGGCACCGTCCTGGGGAAGCCGCCTCTCGGCTATGTCGAGCTTCGAAAGGATCTTGAGTCGTGACACAAGCGACGTAAACATCGACTTCGGTGGGGCGGGCTTGGCCTGCAACTCACCGTCGACGCGGTAGCGAATCGATACGCTCTCGGACAGAGGTTCGATGTGAATATCGCTGGCGCGCTGCTCTATGGCCTGGCGCATCACGTAGTTGACCATGCGAATCACCTGGCTGTCGCGGTCGTCCGTAACCAGTTTATCAAGGTCGAGGACGTCACCTTCGCGGTCGTCGTATTCGACCGATTCCTCCTCACCGTCTACCTCCGAGGCGATTTCCTTTACTACGTCGCGGGTTCCGAACGCCCGATCCAAAAAAGCGTCGATCTCCACGACCGAAGCGACGTAAGACACGGCCGCGAGACTCGAATGGAACTGTACGTCTTGCGACACGCTCAGGTCGGAAGGGTCGACCATCGCAACGTGAAGGGCATCGTCCTCTCGGCGCACGGGAACTACTCGAGCGTCGCGCATGAACTTTTCCGGAAGCAGCTCGAGCAGCGATGAGTCGAGCTTGGTCTCGTTGAGACTGATCAGAGGAATATCGAGATGTCCCGCGTAGCTCTCAGCGATCGCGGTGTCCGATACGACTTTGGTGGCTAACAATGCGTTTTCCAGCCTACAGTTTTCCTTGGCCTGGTACTGGAAGACCGCGTCGACGTCTTTTTCTTCGACGGCTCCGTCTTCTAGAAGAAAATCTATCAGTACGGGTCGCGAATCACTCATCGAGTCGTCAATGTTCATCGGAACCCTCCACAGGTGCGGCTTCTCCCTGCAGCGCTCGCGGTTCGGCGTCGCCCAACCGCGTCCCGCCGATGGCCACCATCGAGTGGCCCTCCGCTACGCTTGCACGATCAACGGAGGCCGTCTCGTCATCGTCAGTCTCGAAAGACCGATCCTCGCTGGTCTCACCTCGGGCGTACAAGGGTTCGAGCTCGAGTTCCCAGGACCAGTCGTCGCGCGAAACGGTAACCGAGGTCGGTCGCACACGGTCGACCCTGTAGCCCTTGTAGTCGTCACCCTCGTGGAGGTGTGCCCCGTTGATCAAGGCCATGCGGAAGTCGCCCACAACCACCGTGCCGTCGAGCTGGATTTCGTCAACCGCCAGGGCGGTTGCTGAATCCGATAGGTCCGTGTCACCGGAAAACTCGGCGTCGTCGCCTCCGCCGAACACGGCGTCTTCGAAGGCGAGTTCATTGCGAAAGAACGGGTCTCCAGTGATCCTGTACTGGCCAGCAATGTCCGGCGGCGTAGTGCGGCGGAAAGCCATTATCGACGACGACTGAACCAACTGAAAAGGTGTCGCCCTGGCCCACACCAACGAGTAGGTGAGGTATCCGATTAGCATCGGCGCGACGAACGGAACGAGTTGTCGAGGGCTAATTTCCACCGTCTCCGGTCTCCAGTGGTGCAACGAGGATCGCGACCCTCATCTGCACCTCGAGGGTATCCGGCCGTTTGGCTACCCGGAGTTTGGTGATACGGCTGAACCACTCGTTTTCCTCGATCCAGGCAACGAGGCTCTGTACCGACTCGTACCTCCCCTCCACTTCGACTTTCAGTTCCGCGGACTGAAGACTTCCGAACTTCGCCTTCTTGGGTCTCGCCTCGAGGGTTCTCAGCTTGACACCGGAATCCCTGATTCCCCTGAGGTAGTACTCCGTCCAGAAGTTCATATCGCCGTTCTCTGGGAGCTGGGCGAGCAACGCCCGTCTCAACGTGCGAACGTCATGAAACCGGTCCGCAGTGGTGACCCTCTCGGCCGTGCTCTTGAGCTCTTTCCTGAGATTCTCGATACGATTGGCGAGCGGACGATAGACAACACCGAGCCCGACGAGGGTAACCACCGACAGCGCGGCGACTTGCAGCTTCAGCGGTTCTTGGAGGTGGACAGCGATCTGTTTCCACTGTTCCTTCCAGCGGGGAGGTATTTCGAGTTCCAGCATCGCCATCGGCGCCTCGCAGCCCATTCCACAGATCTACTTGTCCGGCAGACAAGCGATCGTGAACAAACTGTAGTCGCCCTCCTTTCCCTCTCGTTTCCAGTTGACATCGGCGAGCTTGACACGTGGGAGGAGTTCCGAGAAAAAGCTCGAACCCTTCATGTTGCGCACCATCTCATCTACCTGGGGCGGAACGGTCCTGCGCCGCACCAGGGGCGCGCCCGCCCTCACGATCACGAACTGCTCGCCGAGCAGCTTGTTCGGGTTCTTCTCCCAGATGTAGTCTGCGCCCTCGAAGTTCACCAACCAGGTTTTGTCGGGTAGCTCGCCTGCGGCTGTGGTGAGCGCCCGGCTGAAGAAGAGTTTCCGATCGAGGTACTTGCGTAGCGGCGCGACTTCCCTCACGAGGGTGTCATGTTCGGACTTCATCTTGCGGGTGTCGACGCCGCGGGCCCAGGTCATTCGTTGTTCCTGCTGGACGAGGTCGGAAAGCCGTCCCTCGAGGTCACGTGCGCAGTTCAACATGACCAGCAGCATGCAACCGAATACAGCCGCGACGAGACCGACTTCTCCCCACGGGAATATTGCGAGCAGGGATGGAGCTGGCTGTACGCTCCGGGCGAGATTCAACCTCGGCGCCTTGGGATCCAAACCGCCAAGCGCCAGTCCGAGAGCAACGAAGTCGCCGTCGTATACTGGCCCCTTGGCTTCCTGGACAGGGACGCCTATCGTTTCAGAGATCGCATCCAGGCTCAGGCTGAATTCGTCCCAGCCTTGAATCGAAACGTGATCGATCGAATCAAAGCCGAGTTGGCGCGCGGCATAGAGCCGGAGCAAGCGAAAGGCCTGCGTCATCGTCCGCTCCTCGGGCTCCGATTCCCAGCTGAGCAGTTGCCAGGCGAGTGGCGATTTTCCGGTGCCGACGATGGCCAACCCCTGCTTGCGCCCCATGATGAAACGCAGGTGCAAACCCTTCTTGGGGCTCAGCGGTGCGTAGTGCAGTGAGGCTCGCCAGGCGGCCCATACCTCTGGTTCGTAGCAAGCCAGAGCGTGTTCCTGGGTATCTGTACGCGATCTAAGCGCTTCCAAAAAAGACTTTTTTACTGTCGCCGTCTGGCGAATCTTCTTGCTTCCGAGCGAGAGGGTGATGGCGTCGGACAACTCTCGTGGCCCGCCGTTGAGAAGGATGTCTTTTTCGGACTGGCTCGGTTCCTCTCCTTGCCCCGACCAAGTCTCGCCCTCGTCGATAACACGCGAAGCGAATCTGGTTGACCGTACCCTCACGCCAACGGCAATCGTGGCAGCCCGCACCCGGTTGAAGAACGCGCGGAGCTTGCCAACCGTATCTGCCGTGTCAATCGTCTCTTCTTCGAGTGGCGGCGAGGATTCTGCCGGATCAACGGTGACCCGAGTTTCGACCCGATGTATCCCCAACGGCGTTCGAGCGACGCAGACTTCCCGGACCTCATCCCCTTCGGGGTAGAGACCGACCGCCGTCTTGAGCCGGAATCGTGAGAGCGCGTTAACGACTCGGGAACTCATAGCGGCCCCCACGGACAGGTTTCCTCAAACAACGGCGGGCAGACGTCGGGCTCCCCCCCCTCCTCCTCATCCCCGGCGGCTGGCTTGGCCTTGACGGACCATTTGTTCCCCGCCTTTTTTTTGTAACTGAGCTCGTAGTCTACGAACTTCGACCCGTCCTCACCGCGTAACCGGAGTATGCACTTGAAGTTGTCGGATGGGGGAATACCCGACAGCAGCTTGGAAATTCCTGTACCGAGCGCGAGTTCGTTGCCGCTGGCGGCATCGTGGACCCGGTCATCGGCCTTTTCAAAAATCCAGGCCTGGTGAAGAGCGTCGAAGGTTCTCGCCAACACCAATGAAGCCATCAGGGTAAAAACCACCACGCCCACGAGAGCGAAGCCCGCAACCCCAGAACGAACAGAACCCCAGGGCACACCACGCCCTCGGGTATCTTGCCTATATTGGCAGCCAACTCTGTTCCTTACCATCTCTTCCGCCTCTCGCGCTGACCGTCGACCCCTATGCAACAACGCCACATCAATACGGCCAGCCTCGCCTCTCACTTCTTCGTTCTGCTATTTCTTCTTGTCGTCCTTGCCGCCGTTCTCCTTGCCGTCTTTGTCGCCGTCGCCGCCCTTGCCGCCTTTGCCGTCCTCGTCACCGTCGCCGCCCTTGCCGCCTTTGCCGTCCTCGTCGCCGTCGCCGCCCTTGCCGCCTTTGCCGTCCTCGTCACCGTCGCCGCCCTTGCCGCCTTTGCCGTCCTCGTCGCCATCGCCGTCATCGCCGTCATCGCCGTCGCCGTCGCTGACTTCGAGGATCGCCAAGTACAGGCCGCGCCGCTTTGGCTTGGCCGCGAAGTCCAGCTTCACCTCGACACCCGCATCGCCTAGGTCCGTACAGGCAAGGGTTTCGAGTCCCTCTGCTACCACGACGCTGTGGTCGGGTGGCATGCTCCAGCGTTCAAATCGTCCCTCCTGCAGGCTGTATTCGACCATGGTCTGAAAGGGTTGTTCCCCATTGGTGAGCGACAGGAACTCGCCCGAGCTGCATGCCAGACCCGAAGCCCTCTGCGCGTCTGCAAACACCCGACTACGTGAAACACCCGAATCGACGAAGACCGCTGTACCCCGCTCGAGGAAGCGCATCATATGGGCGAAATCTCCCCAGGCTGACGAAAAGGCCACCGCGAGCAGAGCGAAGAGCGTCGACGCGACCATGAGCTCCAAGAGCGTCATGCCCGCCTCCGATTTCGGTCGTGTTCTCAACTCCGTCCTCATCACCGCTACAGTCCTCGTTGGCTGACTCTTACTTCCGCTTCGAGTTTCTCACCGTCCTCATCCTTGATCTTCACCAACGCTACCTCGCAAGGGGGAAGGGAGCCATCACCGAGGTCGTCGGCGAGTGAAACCAGCGCTCTCTTCGCTACGGGGTCGACGATACCGTAGCTCCTTCCGTTCTGTTCCATCCACGAGAGGTGACGGTGCTGCATCGCGTAAACACCCGTGAGCCCGGCAAGCGCGACGGAAAGCAGGAGCACAGCGATCTGGATTTCAACAAGCGTAAAGCCACCGTCCCTGATGGACGCTGGCTGTTTCCGTGTTGGTGCCCTCGGGGGGGCCGCTGACTCTGTTTTTTGTCCTTCCATCATCGGTCACCATAGGACCGGTGATGAGGACCCCTGACCGGGCCCCCACCACCGACTCGCCGCCGGCCGATTCAATTACGAAACGGGATTGATCTGCGGTAGATCGTTGATCGTACTGTTCTCGGTATCGTAACCGTCCTGGGTGTAGACGACCGTGTAAGCGCCGTAACCAGCCGAAGCTCCCGTGCGCGTCAGCGTCAAGGTCCAGGAACTCTCTAGGTCGCCCGTGTCACCGGCGGCTATTTCACCAACCGAGAAGTACTTCAGCGACGGCATGAGTATATCCAGGTCAGTCAACTCGTCGGCGTAGGTACCGTTTAGCGCGGCGTAGCGCTCTTGCGACGACCGTACCGAGGCTAGGTAACTGAAAGACTCCCCCGCCTTGGAGCGCTCCACCGCATCACGGAAACGCGGCACGCCGAAGGAAGCCAACACTCCGATGATTACGATCACTATGGCCAATTCGACCAGCGTGAACCCGCGCTGTCCGTCATTGCCGGAATTTTTCAACATATCCGCTATTTTCCGCATCATTATCTTGTCCTCACTATATTTTCTCGACCGCGTTGAGCAATGCCGGGCTGGCGGGGTCTGCGCCTTTCGCAGACATCGCGTGTCCGGCCATTCGCCGCCCCGTGTTTTTGCAAAGCCTATGCCAGAGATGCGGCCAGCGGAGAGACGAAAAACCGGTTCTAGAGAGTCGGGAACCGCCCAGGCACCACCAGAAATGTACCGCCGGTCACAGAAGTGGACCGGACCGAAACTAAAGAGGAGCCGCGGGGCCGGTTAGGAACAGGATCTTGAGAAGAGTCTCGAGAAGAAGATGGGGGACAGCTGATGCTGCCCCCCATCACTAATAGGTCGGACTATCAGGAACCCACCGGATTGATCTGCGGCAGGTCGTTGATCGTGCTGTTTTCGGCGTCGTAGCCGTCCTGGGTGTAGACGACCGTGTACGCTCCGTAACCAGCCGACGCACCCGTACGGGTAAGCGTCAAGGTCCAGGAGTTCTCGAGGTCACCGGTACCGCCGGCGGCTATTTCACCAACCGAAAAGTACTTCGGAGCAGTCATCGAGATGTCCAGATCGGTTATCGCTGAAGCGTAGGTCGCTTCCAGCGCGGCATAGCGCTCCTGGGCGGTCCGAACTGACGCGAGGTAACTATAGGCCTCTCCCGCCTTGGAACGCTCGACCGCGTCACGAAAACGCGGGACACCGAACGCGGCCAGCACGCCGATGATCACTATTACGATGGCCAATTCAACCAGCGTAAAACCGCGCTGGTCTTCCTTGCGCCCACTCTTCAACATGTTAGTCATCCTCTGAATCATTTAATGTATCCTCACTGTTATTGTTTATTCCGCCAACCTCACCAGACACCGCAGCCCCCTCCGCACACAGTTGCCGGGACTCCCCGCTCTGATTCAGTGACTGCCGCAAGCGGTCTGCAAGGGTGATGCCAAACACTTCACCGCAGCTCTGCCCAAAAAAGTCTAGCACAAAGAACCCGGGTGTTCTGCAACCCGAGCGATATTGTGGCGACAGGAATGTACGGCCGCTTACGGAATTGGCCATAGAGCTGTCCTCTGGGCCCACGGCCGGCCGCCCAAAATGTGCCAGTCAGGCGCCGGTTCCAGCGGCCCGGGCGTCCTCAGAGACCGCTGGATCCTTTCCGGCGAACGACGCTTTATAGACCGCCCTGGCGAGTCCCCGTACCTCGTAGGGCTTCCCCACCTGGGCGAAAAAGCCTCGCTCAGCAGCCTTTTCATCACTCAAGGCGTGGGCGGCGTCGGTCGCGAGAACGACGGGAAGGTCGCAGTGAAGGGCCAGCAGACTCTTCACGAACTCGGCACCGCTGCAACCGGCCGCTGGGTAGGCGAAGATCACCACGTCGTAGCTCTGTGGCGCCGTGCGCAGGGCGCTCAAGGCTTCCTCGCAGCCCGCGAGAACCGTGATCCTGTGGCCGAGTCGTGTGAGTATTTCGATGGCCGTATCTGCCGGTTCGACTTCGCCGTCCACCAACAACACCCGGCAGCTCTTTGGCCGTTGAGGCGCAACCACTGGGGCGACGGACTCTTCCGTCGTTTGCACAGATATCGGCAGATAGACGTTGAACGTCGTGCCCGCGCCGACCTCACTCTCGACTTCCATCGCACCACCGTGGCTTGCAACTATTCCGTGGACCACGGACAGACCCATGCCCGTACCTTTGTCCGGAGCTTTGGTGGTGTAGAAGGGGTCAAAAATTTTGCTTCTCGTAGCCTCGTCCATGCCGTGGCCCGTATCGCTGACGGCGATCTTGACGTAGGCTCCCGCCTTCAACTCCGTATCGGTAGGCACGGACACTGCGTCTAGCACGACCCGAGCGAGGCTGACCCTCAGGACTCCGCCCTCCTCCCCCATGGCGTGGTGAGCGTTCGTGCACAGGTTGATGAGCACCTGGTGGAGCTGCGTGGAATCCGCCAGTACGGTGCCGCAATCGGGCTGGATGTCCTTGTGGATCTCGATGGTGGCTGGAACCGACGCTCGTACCAGGTCTAGAGCTTCATCCACCACCGATCCTACGTCGACGGCTTCGCGTCCGGCGTCGGCCTTGCGGCTGAACGTCAGGATCTGCCTGACGAGGTCTTTCGCACGACTACACCCCCGGAGTATTCGTTGCAGGTTTTTCTGTGCCCGGTCCTCATCCGCGAGCTTGTTCTGCGCCAACTCCGTGTTACCGATTATCGCACCGAGTATGTTGTTGAAATCATGTGCGATGCCGCCGGCGAGAACACCGATCGCTTCCATCTTCTGCGATTGGCGCAGCTGCGACTCGAGTTTCTCTTTCTCTTGCTCGGCGATCTTTCGGTCGGTAATGTCGGTGAGCGCTCCTACGTAACCCCTGACCGCTCCCTGCCGGTCCTGCTCCGGTACCGCCTGCCCCATCACCCAGCTCATTTCACCGTCGGGATGTTCGAATCGATACTCCGCTCGGAACGCGGATCCATCCCGGACCGCGTCCGTCCACTGGCTTACCACGATATCCCTGTCCTCGACGCACAGCCCGTCTTGCCAGCCGTCGCCCATCGCGGCTTCGGGAGCGAGACCGGTTATCTCACACCAGCGTTCGTTCACGTACACGCACCGGCCGTGGTCATCCGTTCGAAAGATGCCCACCGGCGCGGTCTTCGCGATCGTCTGGTAGAGTTCGGTCTCGACGTGTTGACGGGTGGTTTCCCTTTCTCGCTCAAGCGTGTGTAGGTTCTCGACCGCGACGCTCAGAATCTGACACGCGGAACCGAATATCTTCAGATCATCCGACGTAGGAGCACCACTCGTACCCGTCCACGCGAGCAGGTAGCCCAGCTGCGAACCTCCGCTCGCCAACCTACCGACGACAACCTCTCCACATGACCCCGTCAGGCTTTCGCAGAGGGCGAGCGCTCCGCTGCCGTGATCCTCGTCGCTGAGTACCCGGATCTCGACCGCTGTCTTGTCCAGCAGCTCGATATCATCGGACTCCAAGCTTCGTGCCTCAGAACCATCGAAGAGGGTATAGGCCTTGAGGCGAGGCAGCCGGATGACGCCGGCGCCGCCGTAGAAGCGAGTGGAGCGCTTGAGAACCGCGATGATGTTCTCCACGGCCCCCTGCGGTTCGGTCTCTAGATTGGTGGTCGCCGTCATCTTGAGCAAGGCGTTGGTCTGACGCCAGCCCCTCGCGACCGTGCCCGCCATATCCGAAACGGTTTCCAGATGCTCGAGTTCGCGCTGGAACGCTTCCACGAAGAAGTTCAACCACTTCTCGGCTTGCGGACCACAGGCGAAGGCGTTGCAGAAAACCTTGGGGAGCGGAACCGATACCTCGCGCGCCGGGCCTGATCTCGGCGACCTGGTGCCAGCCTTCAACGCACCGGTGTCGTCCTCCATCCAGAGACAGATCTCGTCCTCGGCAAGAGAAACGATGCCGTCGATCAGGTCTTCAACGCCCGCCCACTTGACCTTTTTTGTCATCGCTTCAACGCCCCCGCCGGCCAACACGGAGAACCCCCGTGAACTCCTGGTCCTCTCCGATCGGGTTGGCCGTTCATGCCCGGTCTCTAGCCCAGTCGAGCAGCCGCCGCCGACTAGTTGAGAAGTTCGCCGGCGACCCTGAGAATTTCGCTGATGCTGAAAGGTTTTTGAATGGACTTGGAAGCTCCGAACGATTCGGCGAGCGGCAGGTCGGACTGGGATTCATCCAGATTGCCGCCGGAGATCGCTATGATCTTTAGGTCCGGCGCTTCCGCCTTGAGTTCCCAGATGACCTGAATGCCTTCCTTGTTGGGCATGATGATGTCGGTGACGACGAGGTCCGCTGGATTGTCACGAAACGCCTTCACTCCTTCCACGCCGTCGCACGCAACCGACACGTCATAGCCGTCGTCCTCGAAGGCCTCCTGGAGCATCTCCCGCATCGGCTCCTCATCGTCGATTACCAGTACGCGCGCCATACCCCTCTCCTCCTTGCAGCCCGAACGTCGGGCTCGCTCTTGCCGCCTTCGCGTCCGGGCCGACCTCCCCTGCACAGGCCCGATATCAAAAGTGTACCATCCAGAGAGAAGGAAGCCGAACAGGAATTCCGACCTCCGAAGGTGCGGTATCAGGCCAGATCCGCGACGGTTGCCTGCCCCAGCGTCCGGGTACGCGCACGGGCGAGCATGGCGATGGTCGCTTCGACGCCTCGTTCTCGGTCCGCGGCCTGCGTGCTTGCTTCGCCGCGCTGCTCCCCGCGAAGTACTCGAATCACCTCCGAGAGCTCGATGCTCTGCGGGGCGAGCGACAAGAAACAACGTTCCCCACCTTCTCCTCCCCAGTGCACCAGCCCGGCGACGCCAAAAGCGGTGAGCAATTCGCGCAGCTCCCGCAGCGGAGCGTCGAGTTCGCGGGCTAGATCCTCCAGGGTCGGAGAATCGTCGTCTCCCGTCGCAGCAGCCGACAACCGTGCCATGATACTCAGTCCCAGGAGTTCCCTGAACGCGTAGCCACCCGCCGCCGTTCCGCGGTCGTGGCTGTACAAGCTCAGGTTCTGAACCGCAAACGACAGTTCGGCGCCGAACAGAAGAATCATCCAGCTCAGATATATCCACACGATGAGGATCGGCAGCTGCGCAAGAGCTCCGTAGATCGCGTTGTACCTGGCCACCCCGACCTGGAAAGCGATATACGCCCACTGCGTCCCCTGCCAGAGAGTTCCGGCTACCACCCCGCCGATCAACGCCGGAAGCACCCGTACTCGTGTGTTCGGCATGAACATGAGAATGAGACCGAAGAGCAGCCATACCGTGAACCACGCCGACAGGGCCATCAACAGGTTCACCGCAGACCCCAGCGGCACAGCGCCACGCAGCCAACCAAACATGGCGTTGTTCTGCAGCCCGGCCGTAAGACTCGTCGCGAGAGCCAGCAGTACGGGAGCAACGACCATCACACCAAAGTAGTCGCTTATCTTTCGCGAAAGGCTTCTCTGGCCGACGTTGCCCCAGATAGCGTTGAAAGAGCTCTCTATGTTCGCCATCACGCTGATGAAGGTAAGCAAGAGGACGGCTCCGCCGACGGCCCCCAGCGCTGAAACGTTGGTATTGTCGACGTAGCGCACTATCGTCTCGACGGCTGTCGGGGTCAGTACAGTGACTTTCTCCAGAATGAGTTTCGCGAGTCTATCGCCGTGCCACCCCAGACCACGCAGGATGGCGAACGCAAGCGCGAGCACCGGGACAAGCGCGAGCAGAGACGAGTAGGTAAGCGCCGAAGCGCGGAGCATGCAGAGGTCGTTCCAAAAGCCTTCGGCCGTTATGACCGCGACGCGAACGACCGTGACGATGCCGGCGCGCATTCGGGACGCGCGTTCGATTCCGTCCTTCCAGATTTCCTCGCCGAGGAATTCCATCCACCTGTGCAAGAGTTTTCGCACTTCCACGGTCACCACAAGACCATAACACGAAACCCTCGGGCGTACTCAACCGCGCCTGGTGCCCGGCGCCCTCGGCATGCTCGAACCGAGAGAGAAGGATATTACAGGTCCGTCGTTGACCGATCTCCCGGTCCCGGTGCAAAAAGCAGCAGTGAACAATCCCGATCATCTGGGTCTTGCGCTGTTCGAGACTCTCGTCGCGCTGTCTATAGTGACCCTCGCCGCGGTAGCGGCCACGTCCGCGTCAGCACGGCTCGCCCATCGTTCTCGCCTGCTGTCGGCCCAGTGGGTCCTGGTTTCAATCCTCCGGGAAGCCCGAAGTGTGGCCTACCTCAGGAATCAGAACGTAGACGTGTACTTCGACACCGCTACGGGAACCGTCAGTCTCGTTTCCAGCGGGATGACCAACCGCAGCTACGACCTGGGAAGCGGCGTCTCGATACGCGCCGTCCCCAGTCGTGGATACGTCCGTTTTCGGCCTGCCGGGTCGGCTGACAACTCGACCATCGTCCTGGCCAGCGACGTGACAGACCAGCGAATGTCCGTGGTGGTGAACCAGCGAGGCCTGGTCCGGTGAGCCGCCACCCTCAAGATCGCGGCACAAACACGCGCCGCATACGCGGCTTGTCACTGCTCGAGGTAGCGGTGGCCATGGGCGTGTCGGCTATAGTCCTTGCCTCAGCCTCCAAGCTCTCCGCGACCGCTTCGAACACCCTCAGCTACCTGCGCCACAGTAACGAGAGGCTGAGCGCGGTACGCAACCTTCTGGAATACAAACTCGGTTCCCCTTGCGGACAGAACCCGCCTTGCCCGGACAATCTGCGGTGCAGCTCCCGCAGAAGTGCCCTCGGCACCGGCGTGGAACTCTATCTGCTCGATGCCGTGGTCGAACCTGACCCGCTGTCTCCAAACGGGCTCCCGGATCCGACCCGACAGAGCGTAGTTGTGGCCGGCGCGCCCTGCGCCGGTGGAGGCGGCTGAGTCATGGGGCACGGCCTGGTCCAGGCGATGGCGGCGCTGGCGCTGGAAGGCCTGCTCCTGGCCTCGCTGCTAGGGTCCTTGGTCAGCACCGTTCGGCTCGCGGCAAGCTGCCATCAGCTGCAGGCGACCATGGCCAGAGCCTCGCAGGTGGAACGGCTGGTCGATTCCGCAGCGGCAGTCGCAGGGGCTGGTTCGCCCACCCAGGCGGCTGTGCTCGACGCCGATTCCGCCCACGTCAGCCTCATGGCCGACCTCGATGGCAACGGGCTCATCGATGACCGTAGCGCCGAACTCACCTCGCTCGAACTCAGGAAGATCGCGAACAGCAGGAGATTGAGCCACCGGATCGGACGCCAGTCCATGACCATACTCGAAGGGTTGCCGGTCAGCGCCACGGTGCGAAACTACGACGTCTTCGGCCTGCCCCCCGACGCCCCGTCGGACCTGAGACTGTTCAGTCTTCCCGACGGCGTCGGCAATCTCTACTACGCGCTCCCGCGTTTGCTGCGATAACCCGGCGTGCGAGGACACAGCGGCACCGTACTCATCGTCGTCTTCTTGTTGAGCCTCGCCATGTCGGTCAGTTCGGCGGCGTTGGTGATGGCGTCGCGTGAACTCACCACCGAATACCGTAACCGCTCACAGGTGCTCTGCGCCCGATACGCGGCTCTCTCCTGCATCGCCCTGGTGGGACAGGGCGAAGACCCCTCGCGGGCCACCGAACTTCTCGGCAGCGCGGTCACCGAGATCAGAACCTACACGGCGTCGCCGTCACCTGGCCGCTGCGTCCTCCACTGTGACGCCAGTTGCGGGGAAGCAAACCGGAGCGCCGAACTCGACCTTGCCAGCGACCTGTGTGACTGATCCAGTCAAGGGAAGCGCCCGTTTCTTCCCGAGCCCTCCATTACCCGTCACGGAGCCAGGGGTTGGGTTGCGATTTCGCCCACCGGCGATAATTATCGCGCTCAGTGTCCGCGTTCATCACTATCGAAGGCATCGAAGGATGCGGAAAGTCCACGCAGGCGCGGCGCCTCGAGTCCGGTCTTCGCGCGCAGGGTCACGACGTCGTCCTTACCCGCGAGCCGGGCGGCAGCAGCATGACACGAGAGATACGGCGTCTGCTCTCGGATCCCAACTGCCGGCTCGAACCGAGGGCCGAGTTGCTCCTGTTCCTCGCCGACCGTGCCCAACACGTCGCCTCAGTAGTGCGCCCGGCACTGGAGCGCGGTGCCGTGGTGATCTGTGACCGCTACAGTGATTCAACCGTCGCCTATCAGTGCCACGGCCGAGGGCACGACGTCGAACTGGTGCTGCGACTCAACGACTGGGCCGCCCTGGGGCTTCAGCCGGATCTCACCCTGTGGATAGACTGTGACGTCGAAACGGGGCTGGGCAGAGCGCGAAGGGGATCAGGAGGTCCCGGTGATCGTTTCGAGGCTGAGCCGATGAATTTCCACGAGGCCGTGCGCGAAGGCTTCGCGCAGCAGCACAGGGCCCATCCAACGCGAATTATCCGCGTAGATGGCAATCTCTCGGAAGACCTGGTCACCCAAGCCATCGCTGATGTAACCGCTGATTTCCTGGCAAGGTCGGCTTCGTGAAAAGCGATCTGCCCTCGTTGTCGGCTCTGCTGGGCCACGATACGCCGAGACAGCGGTTGGCGCTTATCACCCCCCGAGGAAAGTCGTCGGCCGATGACCGGCGCCACCACGCGTTGCTCTTCGTCGGGCCGCCGGGCGTGGGAAAGTTCAAGACCGCGCTCTGGATGGCCGCTCGCCTCAAGTGCGAGCAGCCGGGCAGCTGCCCAGGCCTCTACGAGGCTGGCGGGGCCGATCTCGCTCAACTTTGTAGGGGTTGCAGACAGCTGGCTCTCGGCAACCACCCCGACGTGGTGCTGATCCAGCCGCTGGAGGAGGGCAAGTCGATCTCGATCGCGCAGATCAGTCCACGCGATAGACCGGTCATTCCGCACAAACCCTTGACGACGGCCATGTCCAGCAAGCCCCTGCGTCGGGGGCCCCGGATAGGGGTGATCCGAGAGGCCGAGCGACTCGGTCGAGACGCTCAACAAGCCATGCTCAAGTTACTCGAGGAACCCCCGGGATTTTCGGTTATCGTTCTTGTAGCGTCCAGCCCGTCCTTGCTCCTGCCGACCGTACGCTCGCGCTGCCTGGTGGTCCGCTTCGGCCTGCTCCGCTCCGCCGAGATCGAGCGCGTGGTTTCGGAACTGGGCGCCCCCCCTGACCAGGCTAGCCGAGCGAGCGCGATAGCAGCGGGTAGCGTGCGCCGTGCGCTCGACTCCACCGAAGAAGCCATGCGGCGGCGTGCGGAAATCGTAAAGGGGTACGAGGAACTGCTCGAACACCGCGAAGTCGATCTGGAAGCCTACGTCAGCTGTCTTACCGCACAAGGTGTAAATCGACTATCTGCGATGCGAACTTTGCTCGAATGGCAGCTCGCGAAGGTGCACGCGTCGCTCGATCAGCCGGCCGAGCAAGGAAGTGATGAACTCGACGGCCTGCTCGCTCGGTCCAGCCGATCGAAGCCTCTGGCGGCAACGATTGCAGACGCCGGGCGGCTCCACGCCGCCTTTATCGCACTGGACCACAACGCGAACGCGAAGCTGGCGATCCGCGATGCCCTCATACGAATACGGGACTGACGCCAATAATATGAGGATCGAACTCACCACACCGCTGTACTACGTAAACGCCGAACCCCATCTCGGCCACACCTATACTACCGTCGTCGTGGACACACTTGCACGATTCCACCGCTCAATGGGCCGCGACGTTTTCTTTCTCACGGGGACCGACGAACACGGCGACAAGATAGCACAAGCCGCGCAAGCGGCGGGCGATAGCCCCCGTGCGTACGCCGACCGGATCAGCGACCTCTTCCGCTCTACATGGGACGCGTGCGGTATTACCTACGACCATTTCATACGCACCACCGACGCCTACCACGTCGGCTTCGTTCAAAAGGTCCTGGGTAGGGTATACGAGAAGGGCGACATCTACTTCGGAGAATACGCGGGCAATTACTGCACCGGCTGCGAACGGTACTACGGCGAACGCGAACTCGTCGAGGGAAAGTGCCCGGACCATCAGATCGAACTCGAATGGATCAAGGAAGAGAACTACTTCTTCCGCCTCGGCAAATATCAACAGCAGTTGATAGATCACATCAGGGCGAATCCAGACTTCATCCGTCCCGAAGGCTATCGAAGCGAAGTACTCGGTCTCCTACGAGAACCCCTGGACGACCTCTGCATTTCGCGTCCCGCGAACCGCCTAGAGTGGGGCATACGGCTGCCTTTCGACGATGATTACGTGACCTACGTGTGGTTCGATGCTCTGTTGAACTACCGTTCGGCCCTGGAGCACGCCAAAGGCGACGCGGCCGAAGAATACTGGCGCAACGCCAACCACTTCATAGCCAAGGACATCGTAAAGCCGCACGCGGTCTTCTGGCCGGCGATGCTCCTCTCGGCCGGCTTTCCGCTCTTTCGTCATCTCAACGTTCACGGCTACTGGAACATGGGCACGAGCAAGATGTCGAAGTCACTTGGCAACGTAGTCCGGCCGCTCGAAATGAAGGCAAGGTACGGGCTCGATAGCTTTCGGTATTTCCTGCTCCGTGAAATGTCTTTTGGCATGGATTCCAGATTCTCCGAGGACAGCTTCGTCACTCGCTTCAACGGAGATCTGTCCAACGGCCTCGGCAACCTCGTAAGCCGAGTGCTCTCGATGCAGAACAAGTACTTCGGGGGGATCGTACAACGGAGCCCGGGAGCACTTCAGGGTCCTGACGCAGAACTCAGAGACACCTTCTTGCGGGCCGAGAAACGAGCCGTAGCTTGCCTGGAGGAGACGGCGTTTCATCTCGCGCTCGAGGAGATCTGGAAGGCGCTCGCCGCGTGCGACAAGTACATCGTAGAAACGGCGCCCTTCAAGCTCTGGAAGGTCGAAGCGTCTAGACCTCGCGTCGGTCAGATTCTCCACCTGCTCTGCGACGCGCTCAGACACACGGCAAGGCTTATCGCTCCTTTCATGCCCGACACCGCTGATGCCATAGCCGGGATGCTGGCCTGCGACCCGGGCAGGCTTGGCGAGACGCCGCCGGTCTGGGGCAGCTTTTTTGGCCCCGATCACAGGGTCGGCAAACCCGAGTCCCTCTTCCCCCGCATCGAACTCGATAATCGCGCATGAGCCTCGGACTGGTAGACAGTCACTGCCATCTGACGGACGCCGCCTACGACGGCGATCGGCTGGCGGTCATCGACCGCGCGCGTGGTGCGGGGGTGGGTCGTATGGTTGCCGTCGGGGGAGGCGGGCCCATCGAGCACAGCGAGGCAGCCGCCGATCTGGCGGCTGCCCACGGTTTCATCCGTGCGACGGCCGGGATCCACCCCCACGACGCGCGGGACTACCGCGATTCTATAGAGGCGCGCGTGATGGCCCTGCTCGATCGCCCGGAAGTCGTCGCGGTGGGGGAAACCGGCCTGGACTATCACTACGAGCACTCCGAGCGACAGGTCCAGAAGAGGGTGCTGGCGCGCCACCTCGGCATTGCGGCCGAACGAGTAATGCCGGTTGTGCTCCACTGCCGTGCTGCGGAAAGCGACTTGCGCGAGCTGCTTACCGCCGAGTGTCCGGTTACCCAAACCGGCGTCGTACATTGTTTCACCGGTAGCTACCGCGATGCCCGCTGGTTCCTGGATCGAGGGCTCCTGATATCCTTCACCGGAATCATCACGTTCAAGAACGCCCACGAACTGCGAGACGTCGCGCGCCGACTGCCGCTGGACCGTCTGATGGTAGAAACAGACTCCCCCTACCTGGCACCAGAGCCACACAGGGGGAGACGCAACGAACCATGCCACGCGGTCGCCGTCGCCCGGATGATCGCCGAGATTCAGGGGGTTAGCTATGACCGGGTCGTCGAGGTCACCACCGACAACGCCCTGAGCCTCTTTTTTCGATCCGCCTCCGAAGAAAGCCAGAACTAGATCCGAGCCCTCGGTCGCCGCCGAGCGGCTGGGGCAGCGAGCCGAAAGCGGCCGGCGAAACCCTCAGGATTCCGGCACCGTAACGGTCGAATAGCGCACTGCCGCAAGAGCGGCGAGCGCCGCGCCGACCAGAACCAGCTGGCCAAGGGCCGTCTCCAGATTCGCCGCCATTCCAAACCAGGATAGATCCGGCCACCAGGTAACCGGCGTAAGAGAAACTACCCCGCCCTCCTGGAGCTCGGTAATTCCGCCACCGACGAAACGGAACGCGAGAACGTAAAGCAACGAGCCGGTCAGTGAGAAGAAGGGCCGAAGCGGGACACTCAACCCGAACTTGAAGATGGCGAGGAACACGACAAACAGCGCGATGCAGCCCAAGCCGAACCCGCCGGCTACGGCAAGTGAATCTTCGACCTGTGCGAGCAGGGCCCGGTAGAACAGGATCGTCTCAAAACCCTCGCGATAGACCGCCAGAAAAGCGACACCCATCATCGCGGCTCGCGAACCTGTTCCCAGAGCCCGACTCAGCCGCGCGTGAACAAATATCTGCCAACGCCGGGCTTCGGCGCGAGAAATCAACCAGTAACTCACGACGAACAGTACCACCGCGGCGAGAAGCATCGTCGTACCCTCTATCAACTCTTGGGCAAGCCCCGCGCCCCCTAGGACCCGCTCGATGACAACGGCAGTGACGAGGCTGGCGACCACGCCCGCCACCGCTCCCTCCAGGAGCCAGCGGCGCGCGAGTAGATTTCCGGCCTTCACCAGGTAAGCGGCAAGCGCGCCGATGATGAGAATCGCTTCGAGACCTTCGCGAAGAATTATCAGCAGCGCGGCTGAAAGAGCTCCGGTGTGGGTGGTTTCGGCTCGGAGAACTTCGTCGGCCCGAAGCAGCAGCGACTGAAGCTCCGAAAAAGCCTCACCGCCGTCGCCCCCAGCCGAGAGCTCCGCTCGAAGATCCGCGAAACGCCTCTCCAGCGAACGCGCTAGGCCTTGGTCACGGGCGCCTAGTCTTCTTTCGGCCTTCTCGAACACCATGTAGGCCTCGAGCACCACGGGCGCCGCCGGTTCTGGAGAGTCTGACGCTAGAGCACGCGCTCTTCCAAGCAGAGCCATTACGCTCGACAGATCGATCTCGGCAGCCGCGCCAAGGCCAAGATGGGAGCGCAGAGTCGCGCCGATGTCCTCGGTGAGCTCAACGACCACCAGGGCATCGGCCTTGGCGTAGACGGCCTGCTTGAGAGCCGCCGCCCTGTCCTCGATGCGTTCCGCCACCGCAGGATCAATGGCCTCCGCGCCTAGCAGATACTCGAGGTCTTCTTCCAGCTTGGCCATAAACAACCTGGCCTCACCGTATTCCACGGAGTTAACGACCCGACCGCCGGCGATCCCGGCCGCGTACTCGTCCGCCAGCAAGTCCAACGACACCAGCAGGTGACGCGGATCGACGGCCGCGGGTTCCCCACCTTCACGACCTCTTCCGCTATCGAAAGCGAGACTCCTGGTCATCGCTACCCACGCCGGCCCGTCGCTCTCGACACTGCCGCGGTGGAATGCGCTCGCCCGCAGCCGATCCGCCAGTTCACTGTCGGAGCTTCCCGCGAACAGGACCAGCCTAGTCAAATCTGGCGCTGTCGAACCCCGGTGGCAGGATCCGCAGCGCTCGGACGCGATCGAGGGATCTGAGTTCCCCTGGTTTCTCAGGCCCCAGAGGTAGGCGACCAGATCCCAACGTTCTTGAGCCGTGAGCACCTCCTCCCAGCCGGGCATCGCGGTTCCCGGAAGGCCGATGCTCATGACCTGGAAGAACTCGACCGGTGTTTCCCCGGACATAGCCGACCGATCGGTAAAGTCGGCCGGCTTGGGCGCCACGATTTCATCGGCGAGGGGGCCACGTCCGTCGCCGCCGCTTCCGTGACAGGAGGAACAGTAGCGCCCGAACAGGCGAGCCCCTTGCGCGACCGAGGGCCGCTTTCGAGGAAACGCCACACCAACCTGCGCCGCGTGGCGGGCGACCCAAGTTTCAAAAGCTGCGACGATATTCGCGACTTCCGCCCTCGACTCCATGAGTACCTCGACCGCCTCGAGCTCGGGCGAGGGCGCGGCGCGCATTACGACCGCGACGAGATTTTCAGCGGTCTCGAGTTCCGATGGGGCCACTACCCGCCCCTCTTCCATGGCCTCGGCATATTCCTGAACCGCAAGGCTGAGCATCGCGAGTTGCTTGGACACATCTTTGCTTCGCAGGCTCGGCGGCGGCGAGGCATCGGACCCACCGAAGAAGGTCGGCAGGGCTATTAGTCCCACGACCGTAGCAAGTATCAGAGCTTTAGAAACACTCACCTTCACAAGGCTAAAGACCTACCGGGCGCGGCGATCACCAGATCGGTTTTGAATATGATTCTCATTATCATTGATAGCAATGGCACTGGCCCATGTAAAGCGCGAGTGAATAGTAGGGCGCCGGAGGGCCGGCAAGCGGCGCTCTCGAGCCGCGGTCAGGGCTGGGAGGAGCCGCTGGCCTGGCAGTCAGCACAAAGACCGTAGAGCTCCATTCGATGACTCTGGAGTCGGAAGCCGTTCTGGCTCGCTACCGCCTCCTGCAGGGCCTCGATCTGATCGTTTTCAAACTCGACGATCTTGCCGCAGGAAGTGCAAATGCAGTGGTCGTGGTGGGAGGAAACGTTCTCGTAGAGGGCTTCCCCACCGCCAAAGTGTCTTTCCTGGACCAGTCCAGCCTCGCAGAGCAAGCGCATGGTCCGATAGACCGTTGAAAACCCGATTCGGGGATCCCGGGCCCTTACTTTTTGATAGATCTGTTCGGCGCTAAGGTGTCCGCTGACGCCCAGAAACCAGCTGGCGATTTCATCGCGCTGGCGCGTGGACTTCAGACCGCTCTCGCGGATGAACTCCCCAAACCGCTCCAGTCTGCTCTTCATGGCAGCACCGACGCCCTTCAGTCGCCGTCGCCGTCGCCGCCACCGCCGGTGATGAGTTGCCGAATCTCCGGTTCGAGGTATATCGAGTCCAAGTCCTTGGTTGCCAAGGCATCGGACAGTAGATCGACCCTCTCCTCCAGGGAAACGTTGCGATCGAGCAAGAGGACCTCCCGCCCGTCTATAAGGCAGAGACCGCTACGTACTCGGTATCCCAGGTCGCGATGAAGCTTTTCTTCCCTGACCTCGAGGTCGAGCTGTTCGGCAACCTCCTTGAGCCTGCCCAGCAGTATCTTCTGCCGTTCCTCGGCCTGCGTACGCTTGGCGGATTTTGCGGACCTCACCACTAGAGTGGGAAAACCGTCAATAGCCCGCTACAGTCCGGCCTGACCGCCGTCGTCATCGGCCGGCTCCAATGAGCCATCCTCACCTTCGCCGGCGCCTTCCGAGTAGCCGCCTGACGGGCTCTTCGGAGCCGCCGTCGAGCTATCGGTATCAGAAACGGGTCCTCCTGTTGGAGCGGGTCCACCGGCGCTCTGAGGAGGCGAGGAGGTTCCGCTCTGCCGACCCGGATCATCACCGCTCTCATCCTTGTCTTCGACGTCTTCGGCAGATTCTCCCCTTACCAAGCCTACCGCACGCTCGAGAGCGTGTAGACTCTTCTCAACCCGTTCGAGTTCACGTTGCACGAGGGAGCTGGTGCGAAGGTGCTCCACAGAATCCCTTATTTTGCGCCTAAACTCCTCGAACTGCTTCTGAGGAGTTCCGACGATATCGTCAATGATCGTCCGTCCCTCCTCCAAGGCCCGCCCACCTTCTTCCATGATGCCACGGACCTTCTCGCTGGCGCGCCCGGTCAAATCACCGAGTGCCTCTATACCCCGGGTCGCACGGTCGCTGAGGTCCTGCACGGTCGCACCGCTGGCGCGGATCAGGCTACGCAAGAACGGTGCAGAAATGAGGTGGGTCTTGCGCCGTTCCTCTTCCAGAATGATCTGCGCGAGTGTGATGGCCGTAAGATCATCATTGGTTTCGTTGTCTACAACCTTGAGATCCTCACCTTCGCGAATGAGCCTGGCAAGGCCTTGGAGGGTGACGTACTTGGAGTCGAGGGTGTCGTAAAGCTTCCGGTTGCTGTACCGCTTGACGATGCGCTCTTTCTTCATGGTGCCCCACGCCTGCATCATCCACAGGCAACCCCCCCGTTATCACAGTGACCGCTACCAAAGGCTCGCTCAACAGGCAAATGGTCCCGAAGCCGGCCGGAAGTTGACGGAGCCCACGAGCCCGGTTAGCGTCGCCAGACGCCGAGATGAGGGATTTTCGCGCAAGCGCCGTGCAAATGAAATCAGGAAGGGATCGTGCGGCCAATCTCGAACTGGTCGACGCGTTGGTGAGGCGTGCTGCCGGGGATGGATCGAGCCTGATAGTACTGCCGGAACTCTTTTCCTGGCGTGGGCCGCAGGACCAAGAACTCGAGAACAGCGAACCCATTCCCGGGCCCAGCTACGACACCGTAGCCGCCCTCGCTCTCGAGCTCGGGGTTTTCATCGTCGCCGGATCACTGCTGGAGCGCGGCAAGGATTCCGATACGCGCTGCTTCAACACCTGTGTGTTCTTTGGACCCGGAGGCGAGGAGCTCGCGCGTTATCGGAAAATTCATCTTTTCGACGTCGATCTGCCAGGCGAAGTCACGGTTCGCGAATCGCTTACCCGCCAAGCTGGAGCCGAGGTCATCTGCGTCGCCACGGAGCTGGCAACGGTAGGATTGTCGATCTGCTACGATTTGCGCTTCCCGGAACTCTACCGTCGTCTAGCCGGAAGTGGAGCAGAAGTGCTCGTGGTTCCCTCGGCTTTCACGAAACCTACGGGCGAAGCCCACTGGGAAACCCTGGTGCGCGCCCGCGCCATCGAGAACCAGGCCTGGGTCGTCGCGGCGAACCAGTACGGGGCAAGCACGCAGCAATTCGCCGACTACGGCCATTCCATGATAGTGGATCCCTGGGGACGGGTGCTCCGCGAAGCAAACGACGAAGAGGCCGTTCTTTCTGCCGAGCTTAGCGGGGAGTTGCTTGACAGCGTTCGCCGCGAGCTACCCTGCGCCCAACATCGAGTTTTCCAGTCATGAACCGTTTCTTGACGCTTATCCGCACAGAAGACGCGCTTGAACAACTCGCGGTCTTCCCTCCAGGGGAGACCGAAGAAGTTGACGCGCGCCGTGCGTGTGGGCGGGTAGCGGCCGCTGACATTAGGGCTCCCACGGATGTCCCGTCGTTCGCTCGCTCCAACATGGACGGCTTCGCCGTAGTAGCAGCCGATCTCGAAAATGCCACGGAATCCACTTCGGTCACCCTGAGGGTAAGCGGCCAGGTGGCGATGGGTGAAGCCGCCGTCTGCGCAGTAGAACGTGGCTGTGCCGCGAGGATTTCCACGGGCGGCATGATGCCCGATGGCGCGGACTCGGTCGTCATCCACGAGCACACGGAATCCCTGGCAAACGGCACCGTATTGGTGCGAACCCACGTCGCACCTGGCGAAAACGTCGTCCTCGCCGGTGAAGACATGAGGCGGGGGGAGCTGATCTTCTCGCCGGGAAGGCGCTTCAAGGGAGGGGACGTGGGGGCTCTGACGGGGATGGGCTTGGATCGCGTAAGCGTCTACCGAAGGCCAACGGTGGGCGTGATAGTCAGCGGCGACGAAATTGTAGAGCCGGGAACACGGCTAGAGCCTGGCCAGGTCTACAACGCGAATGAACACGCGTTGGCCTCGCTGGTTCGGCGCTGTGGTGCGCAAGCGAAGTGCTATGGCGTGATACCCGACGACGAGACGCGCCTGCTTGCCGCGTTCGAGCGCGCCGTCGCCGACAACGACGTGGTACTCGTCTCCGGCGGCAGCTCCAAGGGACCCCGTGACCTGACGCGGAGAACGATCGAGTCGCTGCCAGACGCCAACGTGCTTTTTCACGGCGTCGCGATCGCGCCGGGTAAGCCAACGATACTCGCTCGCGTGGGATCGACCGCGGTAATGGGACTGCCAGGCAACCCGGCCGCGGTAGTTGTCGTCTTTACGATTCTCTGTTCGACACTCATCAGAATCATCGGGGGAGAGATACTCGGGCAGGTTCTGGCTACGCGGCCCTTCGTGCGGGCGCGCCTGCTGGAGGACAAGGCCTCGACTCCCGGACGTGAGGACTACGTCAGGGTGAAGATCACTCCTGGCGATCCTGTTCCCGTCGTCACCCCTCTGGCCGGTAAGTCCGTGGCGATGTCGACTATTGCCAGAGCCGATGGGTTGATGCGTATTCCGCGAGCCTGCGAAGGCGTTCGCGCCGGTGAGACCGTCGATGTTCTGCTCCTGGATTGAAAGAAGACTGCAGCCATGACCGTCCGCAAGTATCTCGAACGCACACCCCTTGCGGAGGCCCGCAGCGCGATCATCGAACACGCGGGTCTGACGGGAAGTGAACTGCTCGAACCCGAGCGGGGCCTCGGCCGAGTCACCGCGGCGCCCGTGTTCAGCGGCTTTCCGAGCCCACACTACCGGGCTTCGGCCATGGATGGCGTGGCCCTTCGGGCTATCGATACGGCTCGAGCATCGAAGACGAACCCCGTAGAGTTCCGGCAAGCGACGCCTGGCGCCAGCGTCGAGGACAAGACACCGCCTTGCCGAATAGTGGACACCGGTTCGGCGCTACCCGACTGGGCCGACGCTGTCGTCAGGATTGAAGACGTGGCTGTTCGTGGGGACAGGTGCGCGGTGGAGGTTCCCGTATCGCCGGGACGCAACGTTCGTGCCACGGGCGAAGACGCCGAGGCGGGCGTACTGCTTCTCGGTACGGGGGAGCGGATCCGTCCCTGCGACGTTGGTGCGATGCTGGCGACCGGAATACAAGAAGTTCAGGTGCGGTTGCCACCGCGCGTAGCCGTTCTGGCCACGGGAAACGAGGTCGTCGAACCGGGGAGCCTCCCGGAACCGGGCAAGGTAATCGAGTTCAACTCCAGGGTCCTTTCCGGTTACGTAGCTCAGTGGGGAGGTGAATCGAACTACCTGGGCCGGGTCGGTGACGTGCCCGACACCCTCGAACGGAGCTTGACCGACGCCGCGCGCAATCACGACGTCGTGTGTATCATCGCGGGCAGTTCGGTCGGAAGACGCGATCATACCGTCGACGTCCTCGCTCGGTGCGGGTCGGTGCTGGTGCATGGTGTGGACATCATGCCGGGCAAGCCAGTGGCCCTCGGCGTGGTTGCCGACACTCCGGTGATCGCGGTTCCAGGTTACCCGGTATCCGCCGTCGTCGTGTACCTCCAGTTCCTCGCTCCATTGATCGCGGCGGGTTTGGGAACCGCCGATCCGCTTCCCCCAACGATTTGCGCCGCTATCAGGCGAGACATACCGTCGCGCCTGGGAGTCGAGGAGTTCGTCCGGGTCTGTATCTGTACACGCGGCACCGGCCGCGTGGTATCGCCCTTGCCCCGGGCCGCCGGTTCGATCACCACCATGGTACGCGCCGACGGCCTGTTGCGGGTGCCGGCGTCCTGCGAAGGGTTGGAGGCTGGTATGCCAGCAAGGGTGGAGCTGCTCAGACCGGAGCCGAGCATAGCCCACGGCTTCGTCGTCGCTGGCAAGCCGGACCGGCTCTTCGCCGAGATGTCGGAAGCAGCCCGGCGCATGGATCCTCGTTTCCGCGTTGCGTGGCTCGGACTTTCACTTACGGATTCCGTGCAAGCGATCCTCAGCGACCAGGCGAACGGGGCCCTACTCAGGGGCGCGCGGGGCGAACTCGAACAAGCCACCGAGGCTCTCCGGTCGAGCGGCTTCGAGGGCTCACTCGCGAGTTTGAGGGTCGCGGATCCACAGGCTGGACAGCGCGACGCCACGGTCGTGCTAGCGCTCTGCGGAGGCCGGAAATCGACGGCCACCGAGGGGATTATCGCCGCGCTTGCGAATGACGACGGACTGCTCGGGCGAGCGGGCCTGGCGCCCTCATCACGACGGGAGACCTGAACGAGAGCGCGGCGAGCGGATCGAGGAGTTTTCAGGACGACTGAGGCAGAACCCCGACGCAGGCCAGAGGCGGCAACGCAGAGGCAATCTCGTTGACGATGGCCCGGGCGGCCGCCCGCGGATCGGGGGCGTCCCTGATCGGGCGCCCCACCACGACGTAGTCGGCACCACGCCCCACGGCATCGGCCGGCCCGGCCACCCGCTTCTGGTCATCGCTGTCGCAACCCGCCGGGCGCACCCCCGGCGTCAGTACGATGAACTTGCGTGCGCAAGCACGACGTATTGGCCCCAGTTCCTGCGGGGATGCTACCACGCCGTCCATTCCACAGCTTTCGGCGAGGCGCGCGAGGCGCACGACTTGATCCTGCACCTGGGAGACCACCCCGATCGTCTTCAGATCGACAGAGGAAATACTCGTGAGTACGGTGACCGCTAGTATCCGAGGCCGGCGCAGCTTCTCCGTACGGCAGACTCGGTCTACCGCGTGCACCGTCTGCTTCATCATTTCCGCGCTACCGGAAGCGTGAACGTTGAAAATCGCGACTCCCAGACGCGTCGCCTCCATGGCCGCCCGTGCCACCGTCTGGGGTATGTCGTGGAACTTCAGATCAAGAAAGACTTCACTACCCCGTTCTCGTATGCGCTCTATGATCGTGGGACCGGTGCGAAGGAACAGCTGCTTGCCGACCTTGAACATGCCGACGCTACCTTCCAGCAAGTCGACGAGTTCGTCGGCTTCTGCGAGGGTCCCCACGTCGAGAGCAAAAATGAGTCGCTCTTTTGCGCGTGCCCGTACTATGGCCTTAGTGGTCTTGTCCACCTTCAAGACGAATCCGCAAGAACAGACTCGACCTTCGCCCCGATCTCATCGAGAGCGACGTCGAAACCTCTATCATCACCGCGGGATTTGAGTTCCACAACGCCCTGCTTCAGACCACGCGGCCCGATAGTTATTCTCCATGGAATCCCAAGCAGGTCAGCGTCGTTGAACTTCACACCAGCGCGTTCAACTCGATCGTCGAGGATGACCTCGATCCCCCGCCGTCGAAGATCTTCGTAGACCCCTTCCGACGCAAGCCTGCTCTCCTCATCGTCCCAGTTGACCGGCACCACGATCACCCCGTAGGGCGCTATGGCCGAGGGCCATACTATTCCTCGATCGTCGTGGTTCTGCTCGATCGCGGCGGCCATCGTTCGGGTGATGCCTATGCCGTAAGTGCCCATTTCCATGACGCGTTCGTTTCCGTCCCCATCGAGGTAAGTCGCGCCCATCGCCTCTGAGTATTTTCTCCCGAGATAGAACACCTGGCCTACCTCGATCCCGCGCTTCTCCTGAAGGGTTCCCGAGTCGCAGCGCGGACAGCGGTCGCCTGCACGCGCCGTACGGATATCCGCGAATTCGGCATCCGGCAAATCGCGGCGCTGATCCACCCCGGTCAGGTGGGTGTCGGCCTTGTTCGCGCCGGTCACCATACCGGTAGACCCCTCGAGCCGGAGATCACAAACGATTCGCAAGCCCAAACCGACCGGCCCAGCGAACCCCTGAGGAGCACCGGTGAGCTTCTCTATCTCATCCTCCTCAGCCAGCCTGAGCGCCGGCGTGGAAAGCACGTCCCTCAGTTTCGCCTCGCTGAGCTGATCATCTCCACGCACGAGCGCCGCGACCCCGCGACCATCATCGGCAACGAAAATAAGGGTTTTTATAAAACGTTCGGGAGGCTCCCCGAGCAACGCCGACACCTCCTCGATGGATCTCGCATCCGGAGTAGCGACCTCGACGAGCTCGCCACCGTCGAAGGCCGTCGCCTCTCCTGGTGGCGTCGACTCGGCTTTCTCGACGTTGGCCGCGTAGTCGCAGTCACCACAGGTCATGATCAGGTCCTCACCGGAGTCCGCGAGAACCTGGAATTCGTGAGAGCCACTTCCACCGATGGCGCCCGTATCCGCTTCGACGGCCCGGAAGCTCAAACCACAACGCTCGAAGATTCTCGAGTACGCTCGGCACATGTTGCGGTACTCCCGCTGGCAGTCGTCATAATCGACGTGGAAAGAATACCCGTCTTTCATTATGAACTCGCGCCCACGCATGAGACCAAAACGAGGCCTGACCTCGTCGCGAAACTTCGTCTGGATCTGATAAAGGTTGAGCGGCAACTCACGATAGGACCTGACGTTGCCCCTGACGAGGTCCGTCATCACTTCCTCGTGGGTGGGACCTATACAGAACTCCCGACCGTGCCTGTCGCTGACACGCAGCAACTCCTTACCGTAGATCTCCCATCGTCCACTCTCCTGCCAGAGCTCGGCAGGACAGACCACCGGGAGCAGGACTTCTTGACAACCGGCTTTGTCGAGTTCTTCACGAACTATACACTCGATTTTCTTGATCGTCCGAAGACCGAGCGGAAGAAAATCGTACAGTCCACGCGCCACTTGGCGGATCAGGCCCGCCCTGAGCATCAGCCGGTGGCTCACCACCTCGGCGTCTGCCGGGTCCTCCTTCACCGTAGGTACAAGAAGTCTCGAGTAGCGCATCTCAGGCGTCCTCTCGGGGTTAATACGACAAGACCCCGCCGAGAACAATACAGCGCCGGATTCAGTCTTCGAACGTCGCCAGCCGCGCGGCTCCGATGGCCCCCGCGAGATGTCCGCGCAGGGCTTGAACGATCTTGATGCTGGCGACGCCACGAGCGAAAAGCACGTCGGCCATCGCCGATCGAAGTTCCTCTAGCCTCCCAAGGATCGCCGGAGCCATACCACCCCCCAGTACGACGCACTCGACGTCAAGGCTGTTGATGAACGACCCTAGTCCCGTACCCAGAGCAGAAACCATCGCGGTGGATATCTCATACGCCGCGGCGTCACGTTCCGAGAGCTCAAACACCGCCCGCGCGTAGCCACGGTCGTTACGGCCGACCTCCGCCCGAATCGCGGCGCCTTCCGCGTCGCTCAAATCCGCTACCCGCGCGCGAGCCGCGCTTTCCGAAACGTAGGCCTCGAGGCATCCCCTGGCCCCGCAGCCGCATTGCCGACCCAGCTGCACGATCACCGAATGGCCGAGTTCGCTTCCACGCCCGCTGCTTCCACGGTGGAGTTTTCCTCCCAGGACAAGGCCTGATCCTAGCCCGGTCCCGAGCGTGACCAACAAGAAATCCTCGATGCCATCGGCAGCCCCCCCCCAGGTCTCAGCCAACGCCGCACAGTTCGCGTCGTTGTCGATCACGACGGGGACGCCGAGAGCCCTCTCGGCCAGAATCGCGAGTTTCACACCCATGAGCGCAGGCAGGTTCGGGCTTCCCAAGAGAGCGCCGTCGCTCGAAATCACCCCGGCAACGCCGAGGCCAGCACGGCGATACGCCCCCCCCCGGGCAGACAGCTCCGACGACAGTGCCGCCATCGAGGCAACGAGAGCAGCCTCGGTTGTATCCCTGCCCGTGGGTCGGCTGCCGGTAGCGAGCACCGAGCCATCGGCGGCGACAAGAGCGGCCTTGATCGACTGCCCCCCTACGTCCATACCCAGGATAGCGCGCACTCGGCTCAGCCTTCGTCCGGCAATACCTCGGTGACGACTCCGAGCTGTTCGGCCAAAGAACCGCCGCAGGAAAGGACGGCGGAGATCCCCTCCTCGAGGCTCATGCCCACGTCGAGGACACGATCGCGTGGAAGTATTAGTATCTCGCCCAGGTAGAGGTGGTTGGTCGGAAC
>JBHHVL010000014.1:0-55385 GCA_046754245.1 Binatia bacterium
CTAGGAGGTTGATAGGCCGGGTGTAGAAGCGCAGCAATGCGTGGAGCTAACCGGTACTAATAGGTCGTGAGGCTTGATCTTCACTATTGTTGAGCACCCTCGAGTGACGTAAGCGCACTCCTCGGTCACACTGTATGCAGCTGTCGAGATTTGGTCCGCCCAGGGGGTGGACCGACGCTTTCCGGTGGCTATAGCGGAGGGGTCCCACCCGTTCCCATCCCGAACACGGAAGTTAAGCCCTCCAGCGCCGATGGTACTGCACTGCGCGTGTGGGAGAGTAGGACGCTGCCGGATTCTCTTGGCAGAGGGCCCGGGTCTTGTGACCCGGGCCCTCTGTTTTTTGGGGCTGTGGGAGCCTTGGGAGGGCTCGCCGAGGCGCGGTTGTCCAATACCGCCTTTAGCGTTAACATCGACAACGCGCCGTATCCCGAGGCGGGTGCGCGCGGAGACTGGAGCATGGAAAACTGGAAAGAAGCGCTCGCCGGACGCATCGAGCCTCAGCTCGAGCAGGAAATCGACAACTACGCCACCCAGCTCGAACTCAAGCGCCAGGGCAAGATCGACGACAAGGTCTTCGCCGAGACGAGGCTGAGGCGCGGGGCATACGGGCAGCGATACGATAACGGGCAGCGCCACGACGGGATCGCCAACCGGGAGCTGGATTTCCCCTCGACGGGCGTCACCAAGGGTCCTGATACCCACTGGGACGCGCCGGGCATGATGCGGATCAAGATCCCATTCGGGGGGCTGACACCCGCCCAGCTCGAGGTGCTCGGCGACTTGGCCGAGGAGTATTCTGACGCGGTCTGTCATGTCACCACCCGCCAGGATATTCAGCTCCACTTCGTCCGCATCGACGATACGCCGGATCTCATGCGCCGTCTCGCGGCGGTAGGTGTAACTACCCGAGAAGCTTGTGGAAATACGGTTCGCAACCTAACCGCCTGTCCAGTGGCTGGGGTCTGCGGGGACGAAGTCTTCGACGTGACCCCCTACGCCCGAGCGCTGTCGCGCTTCTTGCTCGGCCATCGCGATGCCCAGGAATTTGGCAGGAAGTTCAAGGTGGCGTTTTCGGGCTGTGCCGACAAGGCCTGCGGGCTCGTGAATATGCACGATCTTGGCTTTATCGGGCGGGTTCGTGAAGTCGAGGGGGTCCAGCGCAGAGGATTTGAGACCTTTGTCGGCGGTGGCCTCGGGACCATCCCCTATCCAGCGCAGCTCTTTGACGATTTTGTTCCGGAAGAAGAGATCCTGCCCTTGGCGCAAGCGATCTGTCGGGTCTTCGCTCGCCTGGGCGAGAAGAGAAACCGCGCACGGGCCAGGCTCAAGTTCCTGGTTGCCAAGCTCGGCATCGAGGAATTCCGCCGACTCGTACTCGAGGAGAGGGCCGGTCTGCTGCACGACGCTGCCTGGACGGACTGGCTTGAGGAGCGCAAGGATTGGAACGAGGTAGCCCTCAAGGCCCCGTCGGTACTCGGAACGGGCGTCAAGCCCTCGGGGTTCGATCGGTGGTACCGCAGCAACGTTGCTCCTCAAAAGCAGGCGGGTTACGCGGTTGTGACCGTCGCGCTTCCCTTGGGCGACCTTTCATCCTGGCAGATCCGTCGCTTGGCGGCCATCGCCCGGCGCTACGTAGGAGACAAGCTCCGGACGACGGTGGAACAGAACATCGTACTGCGCTGGGTGAGCGAGGCAGACCTGCCGGAACTCTATGCCGAGCTCTGCGAAGCGGGTTTGGGGGCGCCGGGGGCGGGAACCATGACAGACATCACCGCGTGTCCTGGCACCGATACCTGCAAACTGGGCATCGCCTCGTCGCGCGGTCTCGCGCGGGAGCTGTCTACGCGGCTGGCGAGCAGATCGGTCGAGCTGGACGCGGCCATCGAGGGGCTACACGTAAAGATCAGCGGCTGCTTTAACTCTTGCGGACAGCACCACATAGCCGACCTCGGGTTCTACGGCGTGAGCCGCAAGGTCGGCGGCACCACTGTTCCACACTTTCAGGTTGTCCTTGGCGGACAGTGGGAAGCCAACGCCGGGGCCTACGGCCTTGCCATGGGGGCCGTTCCGTCTCGGCGTGTACCCGAGGTCGTCGAGCGGCTTACGGACCACTATGTGAAGCAGCGTCAAGACGGTGAGACCTTCCGGGGCTTTGTCGCCCGTATCGGGAAGAAGGCCATCAGGGGATTTCTCCAAGACCTGATGGTGGTGCCCGCCTACGAAGAGGACTCGAGCTTTTACTCCGACTGGGGGGACCCACGCGAGTTTACCCTAAGCGATCTCGGGGTCGGTGAATGTGCTGGGGAAGTCGTCGCGCAGGCGGACTTCGATCTGGCGGCCGCCGAAGGCGACGTCTTCGACGCGCAGATCAGCCTTGACGAAGGTGACTATGACCGTGCCGGGGATATCGCCTATCGCTCGATGCTGGAGGCGGCCAGGGGCTTGATCAGGGTGCAGTTTCCCGACGTGGGGGAGGATCCAGACGGTATCGTCGGCGAGTTCAAGAAACGTTTCTGTGACACGGAGCTCTTCTACGACAAGTACGCCGGCGCGAAATTTGCGCACTATCTGCTTCGACGCCACGCTGAGGGGACTTCGAAGGTCGACGAGGATTACGCGCGGCGATTGGTAGAAGAGGCTCAGCTCTTCATCGAGGCCGCTCACGCCTGCTACCTGAGGATGCTGGAGACTCCAGCAGGGGTGGTGTCGCCCCCGGTCTGAGGGGAAAGCCGTGAGGTTGGGCGGGGAATGGAACTCCAGAAGATAGGCGTAAAGTTTTATGCGACGGGTCCGCTTCCCGTGGATCCCGAGATCCTCACGACCGTGTTCCATCGATGGATTCAGAGCCATTCGGTGGCCGGGTTGCTCATAGACGTAGCGGACTACAGGCACATGGAAAAGGACCCCTGCGTGGTGTTGGTGGCTCACGAGGGGCATTACGTTGTGAGCGAAGACACGCGCCGTTTTGCCATGGCTTACGAACGTCGGATCGAGCAGGATGGCGATCTCGAATCGCGGGTTCGCGGCGCTTTGACGATTGCTGTCGAGGCCTGCGGACAGCTCCTGAGCGAGCCGGAGTTCGTCGGCAAGACGGGGTTCGGCGGCGAGGAGTGGGAGCTGTTTTCTAACGACAGACTGTTGGCGGCGAACGACGAGCGGGGCGAAGCGCTGATGAGGCCAGCCATCGTGAGGGTGCTTGACGCTATCTATGGAAGCGGGGGCTACGAACTGTGCGGTGAGCCGGACGCCAAGGAGAGGCTTCGCTTCACCGTCAAGCCCCACGAGGCCCAGCCACTGTCGCAGCTGCTGTCGGGGCTCTGACTGGTCGATCGAGCGCCGCTGCGGTCAGCCACCGGCGCGCTCGTTCGGGATTGAAACACGTTCTAGGTTTGGGCTAGAGTAGCGCATGAGAATCGGCTTCACCGAGGAGCAGGCCGCGCTCCGGGACGAGTTGCGTGCCTATTTTGCCCGGCTCATGACCTCGGAACTCGTCGGGGAAGTTATGGGCGGCGAGGGTGGCGGACCGCTTTACAGGAAGGCCCTCCGGCGTATGGGGGCAGACGGCTGGCTGGGAATCGGATGGCCCGAGGCCTACGGGGGCCAGGGCCGTTCTCCGGTAGAGCAGTTCATCTTCGCCGACGAATGCCAGGGGGCGGGATTCCCGCTCCCCTTTCTGACGATCAACACGGTCGGTCCGACCATCATGGAATACGGTTCCGAGGAGCAGAAGCAAGGGTTCCTCCCTCCGATTCTTCGTGGTGAAATCCACTTCGCGATTGGCTACTCCGAGCCCGATGCGGGGACCGATCTCGGATCGCTCAAGACACGGGCGGTTCGCGACGGGGATCAGTGGGTAATCAGCGGCCAGAAGGCCTTCACCAGCCTAGCGGAGTTCGCTGATTATATCTGGCTCGCGGCGAGGACGGATCCCGAAGCTCCGAAGCACGCCGGAATATCGATCTTCATCGTGGACACAAAGAGCCCCGGCTTCAGTCTTAGCCCCATAGAGACGATTGGCCGTATTCGTACCAACGCGACCTATTACGACGAGGTCCGCGTGCCCGCTTCCGCTCTCGTTGGCGGCGAGGGGATGGGCTGGACCTTGATAGTGAACCAGCTCAACCACGAGCGGGTTTCGTTGATGTCGTACGCTGTCCCGGAGCGCCTCTACCGAGAGACCTGTGAGTGGGCCGCAAGAACGCGCCTCTCGAACGGGGAGCGGGTGATAGACATCAACTGGGCGCAGATCAACCTCGCACGGGTGAAAGCCAAGATCGAGGTACTTAAGCTTCTCAACTGGCGCCAGGCCTGCAACATGAGCAAAGGTACATTCGCGTTTGATGAAGCGTCGACGGTCAAGGTCTATGGAAGCGAAATGTACATAGAGGTCTACCGCCTGCTTCTCGAGGTTACCGGGCTGGCCGGAACGGTGCCCTTCGGACAGCCCGGCTCTATCCTCCAGGGTAGGCTGGAGCGCATGTACCGGGCCATGCTCATCCTCACGTTTGGCGGTGGCACCAACGAAGTCCAGCGCGACATCATCGCGATGGCTGGTCTTGGCATGCCGCGCGCACTTCGATAGCGCGCAGCGAGGAAGGGGATATGGATTTTGCGTTTACCGAGGAGCAGGAGGCCATCTGCGAGCTAGCGGCCAATATCTTCGGTGATCTGGCTAGCCCGGAGTTACTCAAAGCGGCCGAGGACCGCGGCGATTGTTTCCACACGGGATTGTGGAGGAAGCTGGCCGACACCGGGCTGTTGGGGGTGGCTGTTCCCAAGGACTTTGGTGGCCAGGAACTGGGTATCGTCGAGCTGTGCCTGATCCTGTGGCAACAGGGTCGCAGCGTTGCGCCGGTTCCTGTGCTGGAGAGCTTGGTGATGGGGGCGCTTACGCTGGCGAGATTCGGTAGCGATGATCAAAAGGAGCGTTGGCTGCCTGGGGTAGCGTCTGGCGAGGTGATTCTCGGAGCGGCGGTCTCCGATGCGGTCGCGGTCGACGCATCCCTACCGGCTACCCGCGCTCGGCCGGAGGGTTCAGGCTGGATCTTGGACGGCGTGAAGATACTCGTCTCGGTGGCGGACAGGGCGAACCGAATCGTGGTTCCCGCGACTACCCCGGAGGGCCGGGTAGCGCTGTTTCTGATCGATCCGGCGGCGGAGGGGATCCAGCGCGACGCTCAAGAGGCGACCACCGGAGAGCGGCGCCACAGGCTCACCATTACGAATCTCCGCGCGGACGGACTCGATATGATCGGCGAGCCCGACGGTCTGGCATGGGACTTCCTCCTGGCCCACGGTACGGCGGGGCTCTGCGTTACCGAACTCGGAGTTGTCGAGAAAGCGCTCGAGATCACGGCCGGCTACACGACCCAGCGCAAGCAGTTTGATAAAGCGATCGCGACCTTTCAGGCCGTGGCGCAGCGGGCTGCCGATGCGTACATCGATGTAGACGCCATCAGACTGACGGCGTGGCAGGCGGTCTGGCGACTGTCCGAGGGCCTCCCCGCCACGGAAGAGGTTGCGATAGCCAAGTTCTGGGCCGCCGAGGGCGGCCATCGAGCCGCTTACGCCTGCCAGCACCTGCATGGGGGTATCGGCGTTGATCGCGAATACCCACTCCACCGTTACTACCTATGGTCGAAGCAGATAGAATTGACCCTCGGCTGCGCGAGCAGCCAGCTGGCATGGCTGGGGAAGCGCATCGCACTGGAGGAGGGGGGTAGCCGTCCTCCATCGCCGAGTTCAGGATAAACGGGGGTCGGTGGGAAAGAGATGGTAGAGCATGAAGTAGACTACGACTCCGGTTATCGAGACGTAGAGCCAGATGGGCAGCGTCCATCGCGCGAAACGACGATGCTTTGAAAAGTCGCTCCGCAGCGCCGGCGTCACGGTAAGGACGACGAGCAGCGGCAGAGACGCCGCCAGCAGGGTATGGCTGATCAAGACGGTGAAGTAGAGGCTTCGAACGAATCCGGTTCCAGTAAAAGGCGTGGTTCCCACGTGGTAGTGGTAGTAGAGGTAAGAGACGAGAAACAGCGCCGAGCTCCCCAGGGCTGATAGCATCACGGTCTTGTGGGCTGTACGCTTGCCGAGACGGATCAGTCGATAGCCGGTAACCAGCAACGCGCCGGAAAGACCGTTCAATGCCGCGTTCAGAGCCGGCATCGTCTCGAGGGTCACGGCGTCTCCCCGAGGACAAGATCGAGGTCGCGTTCCAGTCGCCGCAGTGCACTCGGTTCGCTGCTATCGTAGAATCCCCGAACCCGCATCCTGGGGTCGACCAAGGCGAGATGAACGCTGTGGATCACCGGGCCCTGAGCTGAACCAGCCGAACCGCGTTCGGTGCGCGAGACCTCCAAAAAGAAGGTATCGCGCATGAATCCGGTGATTTCGTCGAAACCGGCGGTGAGCAGTCTCCAGCTGCCGGAGTCGATGCCGTGCTGGCGCGCGTAAGCCGCCAGAACTTCGGGCCGATCGGTTTTCGGATCTACCGAAAACGACACGTAACGAAGGCGCCCTTCACCGGCGTGTTTCTGCTGCAGCTCGACAACCCGCCTTACCAGGCGGGGGCAAGGGCCAGGGCATCTGGTGTAGATGAAACTCGCGATCCATGCCGTTCCGCCGAGCTCGGCGGAACCGAAGGGCTGGCCTGTTTGATCGGTGAATGAAAAGGACGGCACCCGGGATATTACCGGCAGCTCGATGGTGCTGGGGCCGATCCAGCCTCGAATGCCGACTGCACAGACGAGGAGGCCGGCGAGCACCAATGCAGCCGTCCGCGACGCCCGCTTGTGCTCTGAAGCGACCACTGCGGGTCAGATCGCCGGCCCGGCCGGTTTGCGCTCCGCGATGCGCAGCGCCAGCAGGCACGTGGCCGCGCTAAACAGGCAGAGTATGCCCAGTGAAAGAGCTATAGGGGGCAGACCGCTGAGAGCCGGCGAACCGCTCGCGTACATCGCCGAACGCAGGGCTGAAACCCCGTAGGTGAGGGGGTTGAGGGTGACGATGAGGTGCAACCACGGCGGCAGACCCTCGGAGGGGAAGAAGGCTCCGGAGAGGAACCACATCGGCATAAGAAACGCGGTCATAACGGCGTGGAAGCCCTGAGCAGAGTCCATGTTCCACGCGATACAGAAACCCAGTGCCGTGAGACCGAGCGCGATTACGATCATCAAGGCGGTGCTCAGGAAAAATCCCTCGATCCCGAGCGGAATGCCGGCGAGCGGCGCCAGAAGCAACATCAGCAGACCCTGTCCCACCGCGAGTGCAGTGGTTCCCACGAGTTTCCCGAAGACTACGGTGCTCACGGGTACCGGCGCGACCAGCACCGACTGCATGAAGCCTTCGTTACGGTCCTCGATGATGGAGATGGTCGCGAATATGGCCGTGAACAAGAGTATCAGTACCACCGTGCCAGGGAAGAAGTACTCCATGTAGCCGATCCTGTCTCCGCCGCCACCGGGGCGAAACGAAGCGCTCAGACCAGAGCCGAAAATCAGCCAGAAGATCACCGGTTGCGCAAGTGCTCCGAAGACCCGGTTGCGCTGGCGCACGAAACGCACGAGTTCCCGGCGGGCAAGGGAGAACACCGGCAGCAGGATCACGACGCCCCCCAGAACACGTGTCCCGTTTCATGTACGAAGACGTCTTCGAGTGTGGGCTTGTCCACGCTGAAGCCATCGATCATATCGGGGAAACGCTCGAAGAGCTGGGTGATCAGCAGGTGGCCGTCAGGCTTTTCTATCTTGAGCTGGCCGTCGACGGCGTAAGGCTTTGTCCCCAGCTCGCTCGCGACCAGCGTCGACAGCCTCTCCGGTTCCGAGGTCCGGATGGTGATGATATGGCCGCCAATCCTGCTTCGCAGTTCCGAAGGCGTCCCGATGGTGACGAGACGTCCGCTGTCGAGAATGGCCAAGCGATCGCACTGCTCCGCCTCTTCCATCAGGTGGGTCGTTACGAGTATCGTCGTTCCCTCTTCCCGCTGCAGATTCTTGAGGTAGCGCCACAGGTCCATGCGAGCGCCAGGGTCCAGTCCGGTCGACGGTTCGTCGAGGAGCAAGAGCCGGGGCTTCGGCAGAAGCCCCTTCGCGAGTTCCACGCGGCGCTGAAGGCCACCAGACAGGGTCTCGACCGAGTCGTCGACTCGATCCGCTATGTTGAGACGCCGTAGATACTCGCCGGTGCGCGTTTCGAGTTCGGCGCCTCGGAGCCCAAAGAGGTGGCCGTGGTGCCGGAGGTTCTCGCCGACGGTCAGCTTTGGATCGAGGCTCGGGTTCTGGAAGACAACCCCCAGATGTTTGCGCGCCGCGAGGCGATCCAAAGCCGGATCGATCGAGAAAACTTCGATGTGACCCGGCTCACACGGGAAAAGCGTGGACAGGAGCCGGAACAAGGTTGTCTTGCCCCCACCGTTCGGACCCAGCAGCCCGAAGATCTCGGCGCTGGCCACTTCGAAGTTTACCGCCGCCAGAGCTGGCTTGTCGCCGTACGCGAAACTCAGGTTCGAGATCATGACCGCCGGGCAGGGATCTCGAATGGGGACGTCCTCACTCATGCGAACAACCTGTCGATTAACATGCTGGCCAGCAGCAGAGGCAGGTAGACTATGGAGCAGAGCAAGAGCCTTCTGGCGCACTCGGGTGTAGGCCTTCGCGCGGCAGCGACGCTGAAGCCGAGATAGGACAGGCCCAGCATCAGGGCGGCGAAGCAGTAGGGTGCTCCGCTCAGGGCCAGTGGCCCGGGCATCGTCGATACCGGTACGAGGGTCGCGGCGTAGAGTATCATCTGCCTGCCGGTCGCAGATCCGTCGGCGTCGACGACCACCAGCATCGGAAAACCGCCTCGCTCGTAGTCTTCGCGATACATTCGTCCAATGGCGAGGAAGTGGGGGATCTGCCATAGGAATACGATTGCGAAGAGGACCCAAGCGCCCGGAGCTATCGAACCCGTGGCGGCGGCCCAGCCGATCATTGGCGGCAGCGCGCCGGGAACGGCCCCCACCAGAGTCGAAAGGGGGGAAACGCGCTTGAGGGGCGTATAGACGCCCAGGTATACGAGGATCGTGAGCGCATCCAGTGCTGCCGATAGCGCGTTGACCATTGACGCCAGATACACGACCCCCGATACGGAGAGCAGGAATCCGATCAGCAGTCCCGTGGCCGGCGAAACCTTGTGGGCGGGGATCGGGCGAAAACGGGTGCGCGCCATGACGCCGTCACTCTCACGTTCCAGGTACTGATTGAGGGCGCCGGCTCCACAGCACGACAGGAAACAGCCTACCACCGCGTGAAGCATGCCAAAGGACGCGAAGGCGTGGTTCGTCGCCATCAAGAAGCCCACCGCGACGGTCAACGACACCATCAGGGCGATACGCGGCTTGGTGAGTTCCACGTAGACCGCCGACCGGCTTTGGGTAAGGAGCGCGGCACTGGCCACGGCAGAGTTTCGAGGCCTCACGACACGCTCCCCAAGACGAGGCTGCCTCGAGAGGCGATCCGACCTCGAGTGCCGTGAAGCAGGACGACGACGCTAAGGCCGAGTATAGCTGCGCCGGTAGCCACGTGCAGGCTTGGCAACCAGGCTTCGAGAAACGAGGCCTGGCTGTACTGCTTCATGCCAGTGGTCAGTACCAGGCTCGCCCCGCCCAGGGCCAGCTGGAGCCCTACCACCCTCGGGAGCCAGGAAGCACTCTTCTTCAAGACGGAAGGGGCGGCGAGCGCCTTCCGGCCGCCGAGCCGGTACGCGAGCATCACGATGATCAGCGCCAGGCCCAGGTGCAGGTAGAGCACGGGGCTCAGAAACACGGGTGCCGAAAGGGCGCCGTGTCTCATCGCGATTCCGACCATGAGTTGTAGCAGTACCGCGACGGCCAAGCCCAGGGCGGTGCGCCCGAACGCCGCGGGTGTTTCGGCTGGGCCCTCGTCGGTCCAGCTGGGGGCCGTGACGGTGGCGATCGCAGCGAGCACCATGAAAAAGAGCTGTCCGGTCCAACCGTGAAGCATCGCGAGGTTGACCGAGAGCTGAAGGACCCGTAGTCCGCCGAGCAGCGCCTGCAGCAACACCGTTCCTATCGCCGCCAAGCCCAAGATCCGTACGTAAATACGCTTCTCGTGCCGCAGTATTCCGATTCCCAGAACCGCGGTGATGGTGGCCACGCACACCGCGAGAAGGCGGTGGCCGTGTTCGGTGCGAACGTTTTCTATGGCGTACCAGCGCGGGGGGTTGAGCTGCCCATATGAGAGCGGCCAGTCCGGAACCGCAAGGCCAGCATCGCGACTCGTCACCAGCCCGCCCGCGAGGACAAGGCCAAAGGTCATGAGTACCGCCAGCTTCGCGAGTCTGTGTATCCGCGTGGCGGGGGTGGGGCCTGAAGTGGACGACCGCGTCACAGCGACAGAACCACCAACGCACACAGCAGCAGGGGAGCCACGACGAACCACACGACTTCGCTGCGCCCATCGTGGATTCCAGGGCTAGGTTTCTTCGCCCGCTCGGATCTACGGTAGTCCGCGAACACAAGGACGGCCGCGGCCAGAGCGCCGGCGCTCGACAGGGCGAACAACAGGCCCGAGGTTGACGCGAATCTTAACATATGCGGCGGATTAGGCACCTCGAGCGGCAGCCGGTCGCCGGGGCTGTCGCGGTTCCAGCCCTCGGCGAACTACTACTCGGCGCTGAAACTGAAGTTCGCCGTCGCCGTACCGTCCTCCGAGACTTCGACCGAAGCGGTCTTGGTGCCGAACTTCTCGTGCCAGGCTTCAATCGTATAGCTGCCAGCGGGCACGTCGGCTATGGAGAAAGATCCATCTGCCGCCGAAACGGCGTAGTAGGGATGGTCGAGTACTCCGACGTAGGCCGCCATCCAGGGGTGGACGTCGCACTTGATGCGCACCATCACTTCGGGAGACGTAAATTTCTTCTTGATCTTCATGCCTTTGATCGGCATCGCGTTGTTGAACTGACGGCTCTTTTTCGGAAGCGAGTGGACGTTATGCAAGGTCGCGTCGCTGTTGATGATCTCGAGAGTCTGACCCGCCATCGTACCGAGAATACGCGGGGAATACATACACCGTTTTTGGTCGATGGTTACCGGTGTCTTGGGGATCTCGTGCTTGCCGCTGACGCCTTCCTTGAGATAGACGAATACGTTCTGCAGCGCACCGTCGTTGATGATAACTGCTTCGCCCAGCCGGCCTCCCTCATTGAGTTTGGCGCAACTGGGATCAGCGACCATCTGTATCTTTCGCCGAGGCGGCGCGTCGCCACTAAAACTCACCTTGCCGCTGATGGTGCCGCCACCGGCGTTGGAAGGCGCGACCTTCACGCTCAACGAAAGTGCCGCTACCGCAATCAAACAAATCGCCCAGCCCAGAAGCTTCCTCATCGAGATCCTCCCATAAAACCCCATGCTATCGAACAGTATTTCGAACAGTAATCGGCGACGGTCCGCGGTTCCGCGATCACCATCTCACCAGTCAATTGTCTACGGCGCGAGAGCGTAATCAACCGGCCCTGACTATCAGGTGGGCCTGAATTTGCAAGCCGCTTCAGACTCTCGTATCCCCCATGAGAGCGGCGCGAGGCGGCCGGCTGGAAAACTCACGTCCGCGCGTTTCTGGGCTCGGGAAGCGCGGAGACCAGCCGGCTGCGAAGGAGGTCGAGGGTGTGACGAGAGGGATGATGGACCTCGAGCAGCTGTCCCAGCTGGTTCGAGACGGCGAGATCGATACGGTGCTGACCGTTTTCCCGGACATGTACGGGAGGCTCGTGGGCAAGCGCATTACCGGCGACTTCTTCATTTCAGACGTGCTCAAAGGTGGTATGCACGTGTGCGATTACCTTCTCGCTTGCGACATGGAAATGGATCCGGTAGCCGGCTACGAGTTTGCGTCTTGGCAGGCTGGATACGGCGACATCCACGCGGTTCCCGATACCACGACCCTCAGGCGTGCCGCGTGGCTCGATGGCTGCGCACTGGTGCTCTGTGATCTGTTCGATGAAGCCTGTGACGAGCCTATCGGCATCGCGCCACGCCAGATCCTGAAAGCACAGGTCGAGGCAGCCGCTGCCGAGGGCTGGTGTCCATGCGCCGGTTCGGAACTCGAATTCTTCATCCTTCGGGATTCCTACGAGGAGGCTCACGCCAAGGGATTCGACGATCTCCAGACCTTCGGATGGTATGTCGAGGATTACCACACCCTACAGGGAACCAAGGAAGAGCCCCTCGTGCGGGAGATCCGGCGGGTGCTGGGGGACTCGGGTATCCCGGTCGAGTTCAGCAAGGGCGAGTGGGGTCCAGGTCAGCACGAGATCAACCTCCGATTTACCGATATGCTTGAGATGGCCGACCGTCACGCGATCTACAAGCAGGCCGCCAAAGAAGTGGCGTTGATGATGGATCTCTCGGTCACCTTCATGGCGAAGATGAGCGAGGAACTTGCGGGCAACAGCATGCACCTGCATTCTAGCCTGTGGAAAGAAGGTGACGGAGGTTCGCTCTTTCTAGGAGACCAGCCGCTGCCGGGTTCTGACCTGGAGTCTTCCGATCTCTTCCGCTGGTACCTCGGGGGCTTGATGTCGCACGCGAGGGAATGCACGCTGTGGTTTGCCCCCAACGTCAACTCGTACAAGCGTTTCGTCGCCGGCAGTTTTGCCCCTACGGGTATCGCGTGGTCGTGGGACAACAGGACGGCGGGTTACCGCATCGTCGGCCGCCAATCATCTATGCGGGTTGAATGCAGGATTCCCGGTGGGGATGCGAATCCCTATCTCGCGATGGCGGCTACCCTGGCGTCGGGACTCGATGGCATACGCAACAAGATTGAGCCGCCGGCGGCTTTCGACGGAGACGTCTACAAGGCCGCCGATCTGCCGTCGATTCCTCGGACGCTCGATGAGGCGCTCGGAGAGTTTAGAAACAGCGATTTTGTCGCTGCGGCTTTTGGGGAGAAGGTACGCGACCACTACGCGCATTTTGCGGAAGTCGAGTTGGGTAAATTCCAAAGCACGGTGACCAACTGGGAACGTCGGCGTTATCTGGAACGAGGTTAGCGGCGTGGCGGCCGTAGTAGGGCTCACGAGCTACACGCCCTCTGAAGAAAACCAGAATTGCTACTCGCTTCCCCGCGAATACATCGACGCATTGCGAGAGCAGTCTTGCTCTCCGATGCTACTGACCGACGGTGAACCGGAGCCCTTGCTCACTGCTCTCGATGGCCTCGTATTGTCCGGTGGAGGAGACATTGCTGCTCTGAGCTACGGGGCCAGCGATCACCCGGAGAGCTATCTCACCGATCTCAGCCGGGATCGGTTCGAAATACGCCTGCTGCGACGCGCGATGGAGATCGGCATGCCGGTGCTGGCGATATGCAGAGGAATGCAGGTCCTCAACGTGTCTCTCGGCGGGACGCTGGTGGGGCACCTTCCGGATCGCTACGGTCAGGGGCTCGCCCACCGTGCTCCGCCGCGGGAGCCTCTCAAGCACAACGTCACCGTAGAAGATGGCTGCCTGCTTACCAGCGTCGTGGGCCGATCGGAGCTGGAGGTGGTCTCCTGGCACCACCAGGCCGTCGACCGGCTCGGCGAGGGCCTCAGGCCCGCGGCGGTCGCGGCGGATGGAGTGATCGAGGCCCTGGAGCTCGATTCCTACCCCTGGATCTTGGCGATCCAGTGGCATCCGGAGCTCAACGCGGGGCAGGAGCGACGGCAGGCGGCGATATTTGCGGCTTTTTGCCGCGCGGCGGAGGGGTTCAAGAGGACTTCAAGGGAGAGAGGCCATTATGATCCTAGAGAGTAAAGCAGCGGTCATCACCGGGGCCGCCGGGGGCATTGGTCGCGCAGCGGCCCGGGAGTTTGCGAGCCAAGGAGCGAGCGTTCTCGTTGCCGACCTGGACGGGGACGAGGCGGCCAAGCTTTGTACGGCGATACGCGAGAAGGGCGGCGAAGCCAGTAGCTGCAGGGTCGACGTCTCGATCGCATCCGATGTCAAGAACATGGTTGAGGTGTGCCTGGCAAGCTACGGAAAAATAGACGTAATATTCAACAATGCGGGAATCTTTCCAAAACTCGATGGTTCGGTCACCACTACCGAGGAAGAGCTCTGGGACAGGGTGATGGCCGTCAATCTCAAGGGCGTGTTCTTGGGCTGCAAGTACGCCATACCGGCGATGTTGGCCGGCGGCGGCGGATCTATCGTCAACACGGCTTCTTTCGTCGCCATCATGGGCGCAGCCACCTCGCAGTCGGCTTATACAGCCAGCAAGGGGGGCGTGCTCGCCCTCACCCGCGAGATCGCGGTCGAGTACGCCCGCCGGGGCATCAGGGCCAACGCCCTCTGTCCGGGGCCCGTCAACACCCCCCTGCTCGCCGGTTTGCTCGCCGACGAACGTGAGCGCCAGCGGCGTATGGTGCACATCCCCATGGGCCGTCTCGGCGAGGTTGACGAAATTGCCCGCGCGGCGGCTTTCCTCGCCTCGGAACAGGCGAGTTTCATAACCGGCGCGGCGTTTACCGTGGACGGCGGTATTACCGCGGCCTACGTAACTCCCGAATAGGAAATCCGGCCGAGGAGATTCTGGCTTCTGGGGCTAGAGAGCCCCGGAGATATAGCCCTTTTCCTGCAGGTACCTGAGAATCTGTGCGAGGTTCTCCTCGGGCGTCTGGCTGGTGGTGTTGACCACCAGCTCGGGGTTCTCGGGAGCCTCGTAAGGTGCAGAGATACCGGTGAATTCGGGAATTTCTCCGGCGCGTGCCTTCTTGTACAAGCCCTTCGGATCCCGTTTCTCACACTCGGCAAGGTCGCACTCTACGTAGACCTCTATGAAATCCCCGCTGTCCATCATGCCCCGAACCTTGTCCCTGTCGGCGCGGTAGGGTGATATGAACGCGGTGATGTTGAGCACGCCAGCGTCGGTAAACAGAGCGGCGACTTCGCCGATCCGACGTATGTTCTCTTCTCGGTCTTGGGGCGAGAAGCCGAGATCCTTGTTCAGGCCGTGCCGGACGTTGTCGCCGTCGAGAACGTAAGCGCGGGCACCGTTTTCCCACAACACCTTCTCCAGCATGTTGGCCAGCGTTGACTTGCCGGAACCCGAGAGACCCGTTAGCCAGACAGTGCAACCCTTGTGCCCGTTGATGTTTTCCCGCTCGGCCTTGGTTACGGTGCTTTCGTGCCAGACTATGTTTGTCGCTTTGCTTTGTATCGCCATCGTCCTTCCGTTGGGTTAGTTCTCAGTTTTGGAGTAATAAATCACGACGCTGCAACGTGAAGGGCGCGTGCTCCCCACGCGGACGCCCCCAGCGGCGACCGAGCCTCGCAGCAACGCACAGCCGCGCGAAACACGAAACTGGCGGAGATATCGGTCTACTTGACTTCGATCTTCCGGCCGAAGGTTACCTGCCCCTTGTCGACGCGAACGGAAAAGCCGCAGACGGGGTTGATACAGACCCACGCTTTGTAGGTTACCGAGGCTCCTTCCGTACCGTAGTCGGACAGTGGGACCAGCAAACCCTCGCCGCATTTCAGACACTTTGGCAGTTCCATCTCCACAGTCCCCTTTCAACCTCTACGGACCCGCGGTCCCTGCAAGGCTGCATAGCCACTTGAGGGCTTGCAGAAGAACGACGCGCCCGAATCCTACATTGTTAATGGCAGTGTTTTCCGGAAGTTAGCTCACCGGTTGACTGTGGTCAAACGACCCCCGTGCGACTCGAATGCGACTAACCGTTGTAACGCTGTGCCCTCCGCATCGCCTTGCGGCGTTTACGCTCAGCCTCCTGTCGTTTCCTCTTGCGGCGTACGCTGGGCTTTTCGTAGAAGGCGCGCAGCTTCATTTCCTTGAAGACGCCCTCTGAGGCCATTTTTTTCTTGAGAGTCTTAATGGCCCTTTCCAGAGACCCCTCTACAAATACCTCCATTCAGTACTCCTTTAGCGCAACGTCTACCGCACGCACCTAATCCTTTAAAACTTAGCGTTTTTCGCAGCTTGTTGTCAAACTGACTCGAAACCGCCGGACTGGCGGCTGGCGCCCTCGACAGGACTCGAACCTGTGCAACCGGCTTCGGAGGCCGGTGCTCTATCCACCTGAGCTACGAGGGCGTCGCCGCAGCGTGAACATGCTAGAATCTGCTTCCTCCGTCCACAACCATCACCGCGCCGGTCATGAACGCCGACATATCGCTGCAAAGGTAGAGCACGGTTCTGGCGATCTCATCGGGCTCCCCGTGGCGGTGTAAGGCGGCCCTGTCGATTGCCGCTCGGTGGAATTCAGGGGTTTTGATCAGTAGTTCCGCGAACCTCGTATCGACGAGGCCGGGAGCGACACAGTTGACCCTGATGCCCTGAGGGCCCAACTCCTGGGCGAAGTTCTTGGTCATGGAGATCACGGCCGCCTTGCTCACCGAATAACAGGCTAACCCGAGTGAGGGCTCCAGCCCGGCTATCGACGCGACGTTGACTATCACGCCGCTGCGTTGCTTGATCATCTCGCGCGCGACCGCCTGGGTCAGCAGGAAGGGGCCGCGTACGTTGGTGTCGATGATCTTGTTCCAGGCCCTCTCCTCAAGGTCGACGAAAGAGCCGAAAACCGGGTTGGTCGCCGCGTTGTTGACGAGGATGTCCACGCCCCCCCAGGCCTCGACCACGCGCGGGACTATCGCACGGACCTCGTCGCTCCGGCTCGTGTTCGCGGGGACCGTGATGGCCTCCGCGCCGAGTTCGCGCAGCGTCTCCGCGGCCTTCTCCAGGCCTTCAGGTCGACGGCTCACCAGTGCCAACCGCGCTCCGGCCTTGGCAAGACGCGCACAAGTCGCCAAGCCGATGCCGCGGCTAGCGCCCGTTACAATGGCCCGTTTGCCAGTCAAGTCAGTGAGTCCGCTGTTGGCCATGTTGTTCGCCTCGCCCACTGTCAATCACCGTCGCACGAAGGTGGCCGTTTTATAGCCGGCCGCCGGACTCCTGTTAAACCAGGGGCCCCATGGAACCATCATCGCCCTGAAGCAGGCCTCGCATCAGGTTCCGGCAGTCGCCGTGAACGCGACCGTTGGTCGCCAGGATGCGCGGCGACCAAAGGTCATATGGGGAACCGTCGAAATCGCTGACCTGGCCTCCTGCCTCCTCCACCATCAACCAGCCCGCGGCCGTGTCCCAGGGCTGCAGATACCACTCCCAGAAGCCGTCGAAACGCCCGCAGGCGACGTAGCAGAGGTCGAGCGCGGCGGAACCGAAACGCCGCAGGTCACGCGCCTTACAGAGAAAGGCCTCAAAGTAGCGAAGGTAGAAGGCGCTTCTCTGGCGCCGGTCGTATGGGAACCCGGTTACCAGCAGGGCCGCGTCGAGCGTGCTGGTATCGGAGACGACTATCGGCTCGCCGTTGAGGGTGGCGCCCTGGCCGAGTCTTGCCTGGAAACATTCGTCTTTGCAGGGATCGAGAACAACCGCTGCCCGTGGACGGCCGCCATCGAGAAACGCGATGGAGACCGCGCAGTGTGGGAGCCCGTGGACAAAGTTGACCGTGCCGTCGATCGGATCGACGTACCAGCACTGCCCATCGCCGGGCCTACCGGCGGAGCTTTCCTCTGCGACGATTTGGTGAAGAGGGAAGGCGCTGGTTAGCCCGTCCTTGATAATCTTTTCGGCCGCCAGGTCCACGTCGGTAACCAGGTCGACAGCTGCTTTGTGGTCGACCCGTTTGGTTTTGGTCAACTCCCGCTTGATGAGAGATCCGGCCTCACGGGCCAGTTCCGTTGCGACTGTAAGCTCGTCGGGCACACGCCGTTGTTGTCATGCAGGGCAACAGCGGTCAAACTCATGCGGCTATGAGGGACAAGACCGTGGCAAGAACCGCGACCGTGCTGACCCCGGCGAAGGTCAATCTGGTTCTTCGTGTGGTCGGCAAGCTGGACGGCGGCTACCATGAACTCGAATCACTGATGGTTCCGATTTCGCTCTACGACGAGTTGAGGCTGACGGTCAGTCCAGCGGCTTCGACTACGCGGGTTCGGTGCAAGGTAGAGGGGCCGGAGCGTATCGGAGTGGACTCGAATAACCTGGCGGTAATCGCCACCAGGGCGGTTCTCGACGAACTCTCGGTGGCCGCGATCGTGGATATCACCATTGCCAAGTTCATCCCCTGCGGCGCCGGTCTCGGTGGTGGTAGCAGCGACGCCGCGGCTGTGATGAACCTGCTGCCGTCCTTGGTCGGACGGCGCATACCGCCAAATCGAAAATCAGAAATGGCGCTCGAACTCGGTTCGGACGTGCCGTTTTTTCTCCGCTGCCGGCCGGCTTTCGCCCGTGGTCGAGGTGAACGATTGACGCCGCTGCCGGGGCTTCCGCCCCTGCATTTCCTGGTCGTGGTGCCCGAGCGCCGCGTGAGCACGGCCTGGGCCTTCGAGAACGCGCTCGAAGGTTTGACTTCCAGGGGGGCGGGAACTAACTTGCTACGTTTATTGGTTGGCGGAAAGCCGCTTCATTCGTTGCTCGCGAACGATTTTGAGAAGGGTGTGGGTGAGGCCGTGCCGGAGACCACGGAGGCGAGAGAACTCCTGGTTTCTCTGGGGGCCATCGGAGCCGTGCTTTCGGGGACGGGCTCGGCGGTAGTAGGGCTGTTTGAATCGGCTGCCGCGTCGCGAGCCGCGGCGAAACACTTCGCGGCCCCTTATAGGGTTTACACGGCCGGCTTGTTGAAGGGCCGACCCCGGAGGCGCAGATGATGGGCGGTCGCCAAGTTGGTAAGGCACCGGATTTTGGGTCCGGCATGCGAAGGTTCGAGTCCTTCCCGCCCAGTTCTTTCGCTTGCAGGGGCTGAACGAAACTCTGTCTAAGGTAACCGGTTGTCATCTTTAGCCAAAGACCAGCTTCTGGTATTCGCGGGAAACGCAAGCCGCGAGTTGGCCAGCGACGTGTGCTCGCGGCTGGGAGTTCCCCTTGGAGCGGTGGAACTACGGCGTTTCAGCGACGGTGAGATTCTCGTCGAGATAACCGAGAACGTCCGTGGTGGCGACGTTTTCGTCATCCAGTCGACTTCTTCGCCGGGCAACGAAAACATCATGGAATTGCTGCTGATGCTCGACGCTCTCAAGAGGGCGTCGGTCAAGAGGGTCACGGCCGTTGTTCCCTACTACGGCTACGCACGGCAGGACCGGAAGGTTGCGCCGAGGGTGCCGATCAGCGCAAAGCTCGTCGCCGATCTGATCGTCACCGCTGGTGCGTCACGGGTAATGACCATGGATCTTCACGCGGGGCAGATCCAAGGTTTCTTCAACGTTCCGGTGGACAACCTCTACGCAAATCCTGTGCTCCTTCCCCATATTTCGGAGTTGGTCGGGAAACGTGACATGGCGGTGGTGTCTCCCGATGCTGGCGGAGTGGAAAGGGCCCGAGCTTTCGCGAAGAGGCTTGACGCCTCACTGGCGATCATCGACAAGCGTCGCGTGAGGGCGAATCAGGTCGAAGAGATGCGCATCATCGGTGACGTAGAGGGCTGTGTGGCGGTCATAGTTGACGACATGATTGATACCGCTGGCACGGTGTGCAAGGCGGCGGACGCGATAGTCGCAGCTGGCGCGACCAGCGTGCTGGCTTGCTGTACCCACGGGGTGCTTTCGGGCGATGCCGTCGCCAAGGTTGCTGAATCGTCACTCGCGTGTTTGTTTACTACGGATACCATCGCTCCGACCAAAGAGGTGCGAGAGACGGGCAACATCACCGTGGTGTCGGTAGCCGGCGTCATCGCCGAAGCGATAAGGCGAACCCACGAAGAGGAATCCATTAGTTCGCTGTTCGCGTGAAGAAGGGACATGGCTGAGGAGAAAACCAAGTGCGCAGTATAGAACTGAGGGTAAGCAAGCGTGAGAGCGACCGTTCGGTGAGCGCGGTACGCCGTTCTGGCGGCATCCCTGCCGTCTACTACGGTGTCGGCGGGCCCAACATCTCCGTCGAGATCGACGCTCGTGAGTTCGACAGGAGCGGGATGGGGACCCATGGAGCTCACCTCATCAGGTTTGTCTCCGACGAGTCGTCGTTGGACAAAGGGATCTCCCTCCTCAAGGAGGTTCAGACTCACCCGGTGAGCGGGCGGGTCATGCACGTGGATTTCATGCGTATCGACCTCAGCGAACCGATTTCGGCCAACATAGCGTTGCATTTCGTGGGCAAGGCGGTCGGTGTGGTCAACGGGGGCATCCTGCAACCCATACGACGAGAGCTCGAGGTCAGGGCCCTGCCAACGGCGTTGCCGGAAGTCATCGAGGTGGACGTCACCGAACTCGACATCGGGGAGTCGGTTCACGTCGAAGACCTCACCGTCGCCGAAGGCGTGGAAATCTCGTACACGGAGAACTTCACGGTGGTGACCGTTGTTCCTCCGCTGGTAGAAGCCGTCGAGGCCGAGGAGGTCGAAGAAGTCGAGGGGGCGCCCGCTGCCGCCGAGGAAGAGGGCGAAGGCGTGGCGACGGGTTCCGAGGAGGGCTCGTCCTGACGGTAACCGTGGTGTGGTGGATGGTGGTAGTGCCGGATGTACTGCGTTGTTGGACTTGGCAATCCTGGCAGGGAATATAGGTACACGAGGCACAACCTAGGGTTCAGGGTACTAGACAGGCTGGCTGAGGGACTATCCGTTAGCATCCGGCGCCGGGCTTACCGAGCGCTGACGGCCACGGTCAACGTGGGCCGTTCCGAGGTGTTTCTGATGAAGCCACAGACATATATGAATCTCAGTGGCAGGAGCGTTGCTCTTGCTTGCAGGGAACTCGGGATAGCCGCCGACCGCCTGGTCGTCGTTTACGACGAGGTGGATCTGCCTCTTGGACGTCTTCGTGTTCGTCTAGGCGGGGGTAGTGGCGGGCACAAGGGGGTCGGTTCCGTGATCGAGGAGATCGGGGAGTCGGATTTCGTACGAGTACGGCTCGGCGTCGGCCGGCCAGCGGCCGATACGGAGCTGAGCGACTACCTGCTCTGTGATTTCGAAGCTTCGGAGCGCGAAGTCGCCGAGATGACGGTCGCCACCGCCGCCGACGCGGTTCGTGTGGTTCTCTGTGACGGGGTCGTGCGGGCGATGGCTCGCTACAACGGTGTCGGCGGGGGCGGCGAGTAACTGGCGACACGTTGGCGGCTTCGAGCTGATCGGTTTTTTTGTCGTGTTCGAGAGGTTCAAGAGGAGGAGCAAAGGATGGAATTTTTGACCAGCATCTCTCCGTGGGCGGGTGCAGGTGGATTACTGGTTGCCACGTTGATCTATCTGGCCGTGCAACGGGAGCCGGCCGGTGACGAGCGAATGCAAGAGATCGCGGCGGCTATTCGTGAAGGCGCGTTGACCTTCTTGCGCCGGGAGTACCAGATCCTCGTGCTGTTCGAGATCGCGGTCTTTTTGTTGTTGTACTGGAAGCTCGGGCAACAGACGTCCATCGCCTTTCTCTCCGGTGCGGTCTGCTCGATGGTAGCGGGCCTGTGTGGGATGGCCGCCGCGACGCGGGCCAACGTTCGTACCTCGCAGGCCGCCAAGGGGGGCAGCGAAGATGACGCGCTGCTGGTAGCCTTCAACGGTGGTGCCGTAATGGGCTTGGCGGTCGCGAGCCTCGGTCTGCTGGGTGTAGGCCTGCTGTTTTGGATCTTCGGCACGGTTGAAGAAGCCAGCGTCATCAACGGCTTCGCGATGGGTGCGAGTTCGATCGCTCTGTTCGCCCGAGTGGGCGGGGGGATATTCACGAAGGCCGCCGACGTCGGTAGTGATCTCGTCGGGAAAGTCGAGGCCGGTATTCCGGAAGACGACCCTCGAAATCCGGGGGTTATAGCCGACAACGTCGGCGACAATGTTGGCGACGTGGCCGGCATGGGTGCCGACATTTTCGAGTCCTACGTCGGATCGATGATAGCGACGATCGCGATCGCGGCGACGTTGGCGGTTTCGGATCTCGCGAGTCTCGCGGGTCCGGGGGCTGTCGACGTCGCGGCCGTCCAGGCCGACCTCATGATGTTGCCGCTTGTCCTCGCGGTGATCGGCTTGGTCGCGTCGGTGATAGGCATCTTCTCGATGCGCGTGCTCAAGGGGCTCGGCGCCGCCGCGGCTCTGAGGTACTCAACTTTCGTAGCCGCGGGCCTTCTGTTGTTGGTAGCGTTCATGGTGATCAACGCCAGCAACATGACCAGCAAAGTATGGCTGGCTGTGTTGCTCGGTTCGGTGGGCGGTGTAGCGATCGGGCTCATTACCGAATACTACACGGCTGGCGCTCCGGTTCGCCGGATCGCGGCCGCTTCCAAGACCGGTGCGGCAACCAACATCATTCATGGCCTGGCCGTCGGCCTGGAGAGCTGCGCGTTGCCGGTACTGGTCATCTGCCTGACGATGTTTGTGGCCAACAGCATGGCGGGTCTCTACGGGATTGGAATTGCCGCGGTGGGTATGTTGGCGACCGTTGGTGTGACGATGACCGTGGACGCCTACGGTCCGATCGCGGACAACGCCGGAGGCATTTCCGAAATGGCGGGTTTGGGGCCAGAGGTTCGCAAGATCACGGACGGGCTCGACGCCATCGGTAATACAACCGCTGCGATAGGGAAGGGCTTCGCCATAGGCTCGGCGGCGCTCACGGCTCTGGCGCTGTTTTCCGCCTACGCCATGGCCGTCAACCACGCGCGTAGCCTCGCCGGCCTGGAGCAGATGGTGATAGTCATCACCGATCCCCAGGTTGTCATCGGGCTGTTTCTCGGCGGCGTGCTTCCGTTTTTCGTCGCCGCGCTGACTATGACCTCGGTGGGCCGTGCAGCGGAACGCATGGTGAACGAGATTCGTAGACAGTTTCGTGAGATCCCTGGCTTGCTCGAAGGCCGAGAGGGCGTGAAGCCAGACGCGGCGCGTTGCGTGGACATCTCGACCCAGGCGGCGCTCAAGGAGATGGTGCTGCCTGGACTAACGGCCGTGATTGCACCGGTGGCCGTGGGGTTTATCCTCGGTCCTGAGGCTCTCGGCGGCACGCTAGCCGGGGCGACCGTGGCTGGCGTTCTGCTGGCGCTGATGATGGCGAACTCCGGCGGGGCCTGGGATAACGCCAAGAAGGCCATCGAGACCGGTTCGATCGAAGGCGAGAAGAAAGGAACCGACGCTCATCACGCCGCCGTGGTTGGTGACACGGTCGGGGATCCGTTCAAGGATACGTCGGGTCCGTCGATGAACATATTGATCAAGCTGATGTCCATTGTGTCGTTGGTCATCGCGCCGTTGCTCGTTTAGGGAGAGGAAGAGCGTATGCGTCCGTATGAAACAATGTTCGTGCTTTCCACCCGGCTTGGGGAGGAGCTGCCTGCCCTCAGGAACAGGTTGGTATCTGTCGTGGAAACCCAGGGAGGGACCATAGACGGCAACCACGACTGGGGTGTGCGCAAGCTCGCCTATCCAATCGAAGACCAGCAGCACGGGCACTATTTCCTGCTCGAATACACTGCGGGACCCGAAGTGGTGAGCGAGCTAGAGCGCAACATGAGGATCACCGAAGGGATCCTACGCTTTATCAGTGTGCAGCAAGACCACACCGGACTGCCTCGGACGCGAGAGGAACCGCCTCCGACTGGGGAAGCCACGCCGCTGCACAAGATGGGGTCGGTGGAAGCACGCGACACCGGGGGTGAGACGGAGAGTGGTGCGGGGCCGGAACGAGCGGTTTCTGAGGAGTCGGCTACCGACGCTGCCGAAACGGGCGTCGGAGAGAAAGGCCCCGATGCCGGTGGGACTGTAGCCAAGAACGCCGACGGCGAGACCGAAGGCGACGAGGGGAAGTAGGATGGCAGAGAGAAGCACCGAGGAGCGCCCGACGGCTTCGCCTGGTAGTGGCGATCAGGAGGGCGGGCGCAGAGAATACAGGGAGAGGCGAGGTCCAAGGGATGGAAGACCGCGCACACGAGGCGGGCGCTTCAGGGGCCGCGGACGCCGGCACTGTATCTTCTGCGCGGACAAAGGTCTCGTGATCGATTACAAACGCGTAGACGTTCTCGAGGAGTTCGTCAGCGAGAGAGGCAAGATCGTGCCGAGGCGTACCACCGGTACCTGCGCCAAGCATCAACGTCCGCTTACCAACGCGATCAAGCGCGCTCGCAACGTCGCGTTGCTACCGTACACGGAAACTTCCGGTTAGTTTCTTGCAAGGAGAAGTTGGATCATGGAGGTAATTCTTCGGGACGACGTTCCCAAGCTGGGGATCATCGGCGACGTTGTGAACGTCAAGGCCGGCTACGCGCGCAACTATCTGCTGCCGCGCGGACTGGCCGTGGTAGCGGACCGACGGAATCTCAAACAGCTCGAGCACCAAAAAGCTCTCATAGATCTAAGGAAGGAACGCCGGCGCTCCGAGGTCGAGAAGATCGCGGCGATCGTCGAAGGCGTCGTGGTGGAAACCGAGGTGCGTGCTGGCAAGGAAGGGAAGCTGTTTGGCTCGGTCACCAACGCCGACGTCTGCCGGCTGTTGGCCGAAAAGGGGATAGAGATAGACAGGCACGACATCGAGCTTCATCCGCCGATCAAGGACCTCGGCGAACACGCGGTGAGCGTGCACGTAGGCCAGGGCATCCGCCGAGATATCAAGGTGGTTGTCAGCGCCTTGGGTCAAGAGTCGGACGATGAGGTCGAGCCGGAAGAGGGGACAGACCGGGTCGAGAACGTGGACGAAGGCGAGGGGGACGCTAAGGACTAGACGCGGGCGCTGCAAGATACTGCTCTCGGAATATACGCATGAGCTGGGCGAAGGCTGCCAGTAGGGTCGGTCCGAGAAACAAGCCGATGAAACCGAAGGCTTTGAGGCCCCCGATAATGCCAAAGAACAGCAGCGGGGTGGACAACCGAGTCTGGCCGCTGATCAAGTATGGGCGGACGATGTTGTCGATGGACGACACCACAAGCCCTCCCCACATCAGCAGCATGCCGGCGCGGATATAGGAGCCGGTCAACGCGAGACACACGGCGGTGGGGATCCAGATGAGGGCGGCGCCGCCGACGGGCAAGAAGGCGAGCACGAATGCGCAGGCGCCGAGGAGTAGCGCGAAAGGCACGCCCAGTGTCCACAGTCCGACGCCCACCAGTATGCCCTGGACCAGAGCGGTGAGGCTCAAGCCCTGAACCACCGCGAGGATCGTGTGCTTGAGACTGTGGAACAGCTGGTGACGATCGGGCTCGGCCATGGGGATGCTCTGCTGCAAGCGCTCCACGCTAGCGGCGCCGTCACGGAATGCGAAGAAGAGCGCGAAGCCCATGATTCCGATGTCAACGAAGAAGCCAAACACGTTGCGGGCGATGGCCGCGGTCTTGGAGGCCGCGAATTCGCTCGCCCAGCGAATTCCGGACAGTACGAAGGATGTGACGTCGACTTCCCCGGATGCCATTCGCTGGCGCGCCCAGTCCCAGACCGGCGCCACGAGCCACCAGTCGGCTAGACTGTTGAGGCTCGAGAAACGACCCTCCGATGCCATCTCCGAGAGCCTCTGGTAGCCTTCGATGGCTTCGCGAGCCAAGGCGCCCGAAAGCAGCAGGGTAGGGACGACGGCGACAGCGAATACGAGAAGCGTCATCAGGCCGGCTGCGAGACTTTCCCACTTCGGCATGAGGCCGAGAACGAGGCGGTAGACAGGGTAGAACACGAGCGCGAGGATAATCGCCCAGAGAATAGGAACCGCGTATGGCAGGAGTATCGTGGAGAGCAGGTAGCCGAGGCCGCCTATGGCGAGAAACAGAAAGAGCGTTATGACCTGGTCGCGTCTCATGGAACCGGTGCTCGGGACGGTTTCATGCTACTCTCTCGTACGGGGCCGGGCAAAGTTGGCGGTACCCGGGAGAGTTGACTGCCCGAGTGCCAGTTGGTACAGGCAAGAGATACCGTGAATGTGTTTGAGGCACGTAGCTCAGTGGGAGAGCACCTCCCTGACGCGGAGGGGGTCGGCGGTTCAATCCCGCCCGTGCCTACCAGAGGGAGGAGGCCGTAGTGCGGTTGAGGCCGGTTGTATCAGGGCGTTAGGATAAAGGCACTCTTGTTGTGCTCCCTGTCGACGCTGACCGCAGAGACGTTGTTGAAGAGATCATGTCGGATGAAATAACCGTCACTTGCGACGGTGGGAATACCGTGAAGCTCAGTCGCGGGACCACGGTGGCCGCTGCGTTGCAGATGCCAGATGCCCGTGGGGCCATCGCGGCAATGGTGGATGGCAATCCGGTCGATCTGAGTTCCCTTCTGTTGGAAGACTGTCATGTCTCGCCTATCGTTCCCGGCTCTCGCGAAGGCCTCGGCGTATTGCGGCACTCAACGGCTCACCTGCTCGCTCAAGCCGTCAAGAGGCTTTACCCCCAAGCCCAGGTAACCATCGGTCCGGTCATCGACGACGGGTTTTACTACGATTTCGATTACCAACCAGGTTTCTCACCGGACGATCTCGAGTCCATCGCCAAGGAAATGGCTCGCATCGTTGACGAAGAACTCAGCGTCGAGCGCGCCGAGATGGACCGCGATGAAGCCGTTCGGATGTTTCGTGAGATGGGTGAGACCTACAAGGCCCTCATCATCGAAGGCATCGAAGACGAGCGAGTGAGCGTCTACAGGCAGGGGGAATTCGTCGATCTTTGCAGGGGGCCGCACGTGCCCTCGACCGCCGCTCTTGGGGTGTACAAGTTGACTCACGTCGCTGGCGCGTACTGGCGCGGAGACGAAAACAACGCGATGCTCCAGCGAATATACGGTACGGCCTTCGCTGATTCCTCCGATCTCGACGCTCACCTCGAGCGACTCGAGGAGGCGAGGAAGCGAGACCATCGCAAGCTGGGCAAGCAGCTGGGACTCTACAGCTTTCATCCGGAGGCGCCCGCGTCGCCTTTCTTCCACCCCGATGGCACGACGGTGTACAATTTGCTCATAGACTACATCCGCGGTCTTTACTCTCGTTATGGGTACGAGGAGGTTATAACGCCCCAGATCCTGGACGTGGATCTGTGGCACAGGTCGGGGCACTACGAGAACTACAAGGACCACATGTACTTTACTCGTATCGAAGACAGGGATTTTGCGGTGAAACCGATGAACTGTCCGACTCATTGCCTCATGTACGGCGAGGGCATTAGATCCTATCGCGACCTGCCGGTTCGCTTCGCCGATTTCGGGCGTTTGCATCGTTTCGAACGGTCAGGCGTGGTCCACGGTCTGGCGCGGGTGCGATCGTTCTGCCAGGATGACGCCCATATATTCTGCACCACGGAACAGATTTCCGCCGAAGTGCGGAGGGTGCTCGACATGATCTTTACGACCCACCGCGCCTTCGGGTTTGAGGAGACGAAGATCTATCTCTCGACGAGGCCGGAGAAATCGATAGGAAGCGACGCGATGTGGGACCAAGCGGAAGGGGCCTTGACCGACGTGCTCAGGGAAGAGGCGCCCGCTTTCGTCCTCAACCCCGGAGACGGAGCTTTCTATGGGCCCAAGATCGACTTTGCCGTGGTCGACGCGATGAAAAGAGAATGGCAGCTGAGCACGGTGCAGCTCGATTTTTCCATGCCCGATCGCTTCGAACTCTGTTACATCAACAACGAGGGCAAGGAACGACGACCGGTCATGATTCATCGGGCCGTCCTTGGTTCCCTGGAGCGCTTCATTGCGATTCTTCTCGAGCACACCGGTGGGGCTCTGCCGCTCTGGCTCGCGCCCTGTCAGGTCAGCTTGCTGACGGTGACCGACAGACAGAACGATTACGCGAAGGACGTCGAGGAGAGCCTACGTGCGTCGGGAATTCGCGCTAAGGCCGACCTGAGGAATGAGAAGCTGGGGTTCAAAATGCGCGAGGCGCAACGATCGCGGGTGCCAGTGGTGGCTGTTGTCGGTGATCGGGAAGTCGAGGGTGGGACCGTCGCGCCGCGGCTCAGGGGCAACAATCAGCTGAACCCTATGGGGATAGACGAGTTCCGTGACTGGATGGTCGAGCGGAACCGCCCGGACGAGGGAGGTGCATCATAGCAAAGGAAGAGCGGGTAAGAATTAATTCTGACATTCGAGCGAGAGAGATGCGGCTCATCGACACCGATGGGACCCAGCTCGGAATACTGTCGTCTGGCGAAGCCATGGCGATTGCGGAAGAGCGTGGTCTGGATCTTGTCGAGGTCGCGGGCAACGCCGATCCCCCGGTCTGTCGCATCATGGATTTTCACAAGTACAGGTATGAACGGAAGAAGAAGGTCCAGGATTCCAAGCGCAAGTCGACAGCGACGGCGATGAAAGAGGTGAAGATCCGGTCTCGTACGGAAGCCCACGATATCGAGTTCAAGACCGGGCACATCGTTCGATTTTTGGAGAAAGGACACCGGGTGAAGATTTCGGTGTTTTTCAAGGGTAGGGAGATCACTCGCCCCGAGCTGGGGAGAGGGATGCTCGACAAGGTGCTGGCGTCAATAGCCGATGTCGCGAGTCCGGAAGGAGAACCCCGGATGGAGGGGCGTCACATGTCGGTCGTTGTCATACCGAGCAAGTCTTGAGGTAAGGAAGGATGCCGAAAGTAAAAACAAGAAGGGGCGCCGCGAAGCGGTTCACGTTTACGGCCAGGGGCAAGGTCAAGCGGAAGAAGGCCTACCTGCGCCACATACTTACCCACAAAACGGCTACCCAGAAACGCAATCTGAGGAAATCGGGGACCGTTTCTGCGGCTGACTACAAGGCCGTGTGCCGATTGCTTCCGAACCGGTAGGCGGTTCCAAGGAGACACGAGTATGCCAAGGGTCAAGAAAGGTGTGAAGGCGCGTCGCCGCCGTAACAGGATACTCAAGTTGACGAGTGGCTACGTCGGCGGGCGTAAGCTCTACCGACAGGGGAGAGAGACCGCGGAGAAAGGGCTCACCTACGCGTATCGCGACCGCAAGGTGCGGAAGCGGAGTTTTCGGCGGCTTTGGATACTCCGCATCAACGCTGCCGCTCGGCTCGAGGGCGTAAGTTACTCGGAGCTCGTGCACGGGCTTAAACGCGCGGGTGTGGTCATCGACCGCAAGGTCCTCGCGGAGATGGCGGTCAACGAGCGCGACGCTTTCGTGGAGTTGGTGAACCTGGCAAAGGCCAAACTCGCGGCGTGACGAGGGAAAAACCGTCCGGAGCCGACGAGCGTCTTGCAGAACTCGAGCGGGACGGGCTGGGGCAAATTCGAGAGGCCGACGACGAGCCCGCCATCGAACGGGTGCGGGTTTCGCTTCTCGGCAAGAAGGGCCGTCTTACCGCGCTGCTTCGCGGCCTCGGGGCGGTTGCGCCTGAAGACAGGGCCGCGGAGGGAAAGGCCCTGCATGCCCTCAAGTCCAAGTTCGAAAACGCTCTCTCGGCCAAGCTCGAAGAGCTAGGCCGCGTTCGGCGAGAGGGGGAATTATCGGGCCCGAGACTCGACTATACCTTGCCTTCCTATGGCCAGCCAATCGGCCATGTCCACCCCCTTTCCCAGGCCATGCGTGAAGTCTGTGAGGTGCTTTCGTCGCTGGGTTTCAGCGTCGCCGAGGGCCCCGAGGTGGAGGACGAGTACCATAACTTCGAGGCGCTCAACATTCCCGGCGACCACCCCGCTCGCGATATGCAAGACACTTTCTTTACGGAATGTGGCGGCTTGCTTCGCACCCACACTTCTCCGGTTCAGATCCGTACAATGGAGCTCGAGCAACCACCGCTGAGGATCATCGCTCCCGGGGCGGTCTACCGCCAAGACGATGACGTTACCCACTCGCCGATGTTTCATCAGGTCGAGGGCCTGCTGGTGGACAAGAACATCAGCTTTGGTCACCTGAAGGGCGTTCTCACGACCTTTCTCCGGCGCGTTTTCGACTCAGATCTGCGGGTGCGGTTCCGGCCGAGCTACTTCCCCTTCACCGAGCCCAGTGCCGAAATCGATATCGGCTGCGTGATTTGTGGACGCCAGCCGGCGGATTCCCCGCGCCAGTGTCGGGTGTGCAAGGGGACGGGGTGGCTGGAGATACTCGGCGCTGGCATGGTGCATCCGGCGGTGTTCGAATGCGTGGGCTACGATCCCGAAATCTACTCTGGTTTCGCTTTTGGTCTCGGGGTAGAGCGAGTGGCCATGCTCAAGTATGGAATAGATGATATCAGGCTCTTCTATGGTCAGGATCTCCGTTTCCTACAGCAGTTCTGAGGCCGCATAGGTGAGGGTGCCCTACAGCTGGCTTGCCGAGTATACCGAAGGACTGCCTCCGGTCGACGAACTCTGCGAGAGATTCACGATGGCTGGGCTGGAAGTCGAAGCCGTGTCGACGCCCCTGAGTGGTTCGAGCGGCAAGCTCGTCGTAGCAATCATCAAGGCGATCGAGCCCCACCCCGAAGCCGACCGCCTCGTCGTGTGTAATCTGGACGACGGCGCGGCTGGCCGAAGCGTCGTCTGCGGCGCCACCAACATGGCAGTCGGTGACAGGGTCGTGGTGGCGCTTCCGGGTGCTCGCCTGGGGGAGGGCCTCAAGATCAAGAAGTCCAGGATACGGGGGGTCGTCTCGGAGGGAATGCTCTGTTCGGCTGCCGAACTCGGCGTGTCTGAAGACCACGCGGGCATTTTGATTCTGACCGGGGGAGCGGCCGGGGATGATGCTTCCGAGTTCCTCGGCCTGGAAGACCCGGTGTTGGAGCTGGCGGTTACCCCCAACCGTGGGGACTGTCTGAGCGTCAACGGACTGGTGCGCGAAATAGCGGCCGTCTGCGGCCTCGGTCGGATCGGCAGACTCGGGGAAACAGCAGGCACTCTTCGAGGCGGCGCCGACATCGAGGTCCGGGTGCGGGACCAGGGGGCCTGCAGGCTCTACACGGGCCTCGAACTGAGGGGCCTGCGGATCGGGCCTTCGCCCCCGTGGATGCAGAGGCGTCTCAACGCCTGCGGCGTTCGGCCGCTAAACAACGTCATCGACGTCACCAACTACGTGATGCTCGAACTGGGCCAGCCGCTGCACGCTTTTGACCGAAGTAAGCTCGAAGGTTCTGTGGTAGAAGTCGCGAGAATCGGCGGTCAGGAGATCTTCGAGACCTTGGACGGGCAACAGCGTACGCTAGAAAGCGGGGACATCGTGATCCGGGACGCTCGGGGCGCGATCGCGCTCGCTGGAGTGATGGGTGGGTCACGGTCCGCGGTCGATGAACGAACCACAGATCTGTTTCTCGAAAGCGCGTGTTTCGATCCATCGAGCGTGAGGAGGACTTCGAGACGCTTGGCACTGAACTCGGAATCTTCCTTCCGTTTTGAGCGAGGAATAGACATTTCTCAGGTAGCCAACGCTCTGCTGAGGGCGGCCTCTCTACTCGGTGACATCGCGGGTGGGGCCGTCCACGGCGGTGTCGCGCGCGACGGACCGGGTTTGCCGAAACCGGCGCCGATCACGTTGAGACCCTCGAGGGTCGAGGCGATACTGGGAACGGCCGTGGCCCCGGGCAGATGTGCAGATATTCTCTCAGCCCTGGGGGCGCGGGTAAACAGGCGTGGCAAGAACCTCTCCGTGGAGTGTCCGCCGCATCGGCACGATCTCGAACGGGAAATCGATCTCATAGAAGAAATCGCTCGCGTTAAGGGCTACGGGGGAATCGAGACGGTCCTTCCGGAACTCGTGATGGCGACGAGTACCGCATCGGTTCACCGGGGTTTTCTCGAGAGGCTGCGCTCGACGCTCACCACTCGTGGGCTTAGCGAGACCCTGGCTTTGTCGTTCGTCAGCGAAGAGGAGAACCGTTGCTTCAGAGGGCCGCACGGGCCGGAAGCGCGGCCCGTAGTACTCAAGAACCCATTGCGTGCGGATGCCACGGAGCTTCGCATGAGCATGCTGCCTTCGCTGCTTTCGGCCTGGCGGATCAACAATCGTAACGGATTCGAAGTGGTAGACCTGTTTTCCTTCGGCAGAAGTTTTGGACGCGAGAACGGGGAGACGAGCGAGCGCGACCTGTTGGGTGCGCTTCTTTCGGGGCCCCGCCGCGCCCGGGGACCGGGTTCCGTAGAGGGCGCTCAGTTCTGGGACGCCAAGGCGATCGTTGAGGCTGCGGCGTTTGAAGCCGGAGACGGAAGCCATATTCAGTGGCGGGACTGCGTCGACGACGTGGCCTATCATCCGGGGGCTTCGGCCTCCTTTCATGTCGGCGGCGTTGTCCTGGGCTCGGTGGGCTTGCTGCATCCAGACCTCGCGAAGAAATTCCAAATATCGCAACAAATCTACGTAGTTGAGGTTGACACCCAGAAACTGGTTGAGTATTGTTCGGCGCGGCCAACCTTGAAACCCATGGCCCGCTTCCCAGCAGCGACCCGTGACGTGTCGCTGCTGGTGCCGGAGGATATGTTGGCCGGCGACATCATCGCGGTTGTAGCGCAGCTAGAGGAGCCCTTGGTTGAGGACATGAAGGTGTTCGACGAGTACCGCGGTAAAGGCGTGCAAGCTGGCAAGAAGGCGCTAGCGTTCTCTCTGGTCTATCGGTCGGGCGATCGCACTCTCACGGATGAAGAAATTACGGCGTTGCACGATCGTGTCGTCACCAGGTTGATTCAACAACCCGAAGTCGAACTCCGCGCTTGAGAATGTTGTCTGACCTGTAAGAGTAGAGCCGCTGGGAGATCCGTACATGACCAAAGCAGACATCGTCGAGCGCATTTACGAGCGGGTGGGGTTTTCCAAGAAGGAAGCGGCTGAGGTCGTAGAGTCGATCTTCGAGATCGTCAAGTCTCAGCTTGAAGCCGGCGAGAAGGTAAAGATTTCCGGCTTCGGTAATTTCGTGATCAACGAGAAGAGGCCGCGGAAAGGCCGGAACCCACAGTCCGGTGAAGAAATTACAATTACAGGTCGAAAGGTGTTGAGCTTCAAACCCAGCCAGGTTCTGAAGCGTACCATCAACACCCCTTGGCAGTAGCGGGGGTTCGAATCGGTGTTGGGAGAGGAGATCCCTTCCGACAAACTCTATTTCAAGATCGGCGAGGTGGCGCGCCTCGTCGGCGTCAAGCCATACGTTCTCCGCTACTGGGAAACAGAGTTCAGCATAGTCCGGCCGGGCAAGTCCAAATCGCGGCAGAGGCTGTACCGTCGGAAGGACGTGGAGATGTTGCTCCGCATCAAGGAGTTGCTGCACGACCGGCGTTTCACGATCGAGGGTGCCAGACGGCACCTAAAAGCCGAACTCGGCGGTCAGGCCTCGGACCAGCTCGGCAGAACCCAGGCTCAGAAACTCCGGGAGATTCGTGACATCCTCCTGGATCTCAGACAGCAGCTAGGTTGAGACCGGCGCGGTTCCCGCCAGGCTATCATCGCGTCTGCGATCCGTCTTGGGGTCCTCTGTAGTTTTCGATCCCAGTATGAGTTCTCGCGTCGACTGGCGTTCCAGCCCGAGACTTTCACACACGTTGCAGAAAGAGAACGGTGAGTCCCAGTCCTCAATTTGAATCCAGTATTCGGCCTGCTGAGCCAGCAGCTTGGGGTTGAGCCGGTCCGACGGGACCATCCCCAGGTAACAGCGGATGGCGTCCTCAAGGATCGCGAGCATGAGGTCGCGTTCTTCGGCGCCGAGGCCATCTTCTCGCCGAGCGGAGTTCTCGTCCGGGCAAACGGTGTGTCCGTGGAGCATGGTATTGAGTAATCCGAAGCGTCGAGTATCCACGACGGTAGACAGATGCACTTCGCGTGCCATGGCCGAGACGAGGGTGGGCCCGGGGGTGCCCGGTATTGGCAGGGCCAGGCCCGGCCGACGAAACGGCGAGCGACGATTCTGTGCCACCGTGCCAGCAAGAACTTGCCGCCTCAAGGCCCCCGCTCTTATCGATGCTGTGTGCTTTGGGGGCCGGGGTTGGTCTTTTTGGTTTGCCGCGGCGTGTTTGTTACCATGGAAAGCAAGTGCCGGCGGACGCCCTGGTAGCAAAAGGGGATCCGATGCGGGCTCGCCGCGGGCCCAGGAGACCGATCAAGGGGGGGGACTAATGGGGAAGCTTGGTGGACGCTGGTTAATTGGCCTGGCGGTGCTGTTGTCAGCCATTCCCGAGTTGGCTGGAGCCGCGGACGCAGGCTCCATCGACAAAGGTGACACGGCGTGGATGCTCACCGCCTCTGCGCTGGTACTGCTGATGACCCCGGGGCTGGCGCTGTTCTACGCGGGTATGGTCCGGGCGCGAAACGTTCTCTCCACCCTGATGCACAGTTTCTTCGCCATGGGGATCATGACCATCCAGTGGGTGGTCATTGGCTATTCGCTTTCGTTCGGCGAGGGCGGCGCGTTCATCGGCAATTTCGATTATTTCATGCTCCAAGGCGTTGGCTCCGAACCAGGACCCTACGCGGCGAACATACCTCACAACGTGTTCATGATTTTCCAGATGATGTTCGCGATCATCACCCCCGCTTTGATATCCGGGGCCTTTGCCGAGAGGATCAAGTTCAAAGGCTACGTGATATTTTCGTTGCTTTGGGCGACTCTGGTTTATGACCCCGTATGTCACTGGGTCTGGGGAAGCGGGGGCTGGCTCGGTGGGCTCGGTGCCATGGATTTTGCCGGCGGGACCGTCGTTCACATCAACTCGGGTATCGCTGCTCTCGCTATCGTGCTGGTTCTGGGCAGGCGGATCGGCTATCCCCACCAGCCGATGAAGCCTCACAACCTCGGTCTTACGGTTCTCGGAGCCGGAATGCTGTGGTTCGGTTGGTTCGGTTTCAACGGTGGGAGCGCGCTGGCCGCCGACGGCAGTGCCGCCAACGCCTTTGTCGTGACCCACATCGCGGCTGCGCTTGCGGCGGTATCCTGGGCTCTAAGCGAGGCCCTCCACCGGGGCAAGGCCAGCGCACTCGGGGCCGCCTCAGGAGCGGTAGCGGGTCTCGTTGCGATCACGCCAGCCTGCGGGTTCGTTGGCGTGGGTGGTGCCTTCGCGATCGGCGGCGTAGCGGGTGCACTCTGCTACGGTGCGGTACTGATCAAGTCTCGCTTCGGTTACGATGACGCGCTCGACGTGTTCGGCGTACACGGTGTGGGTGGTTCGTGGGGAGCGCTTGCGACGGGGATCTTCGCGCTCAGCGCCGTTGGTGGTACCGCCGGGCTCCTGGAAAGCGGCAATCTCGAACAGCTCCGAATCCAGTTCGTCGCGACCGTTGTCACCATAGCCTACTCCTTTGTCGTCACCTTGGTCCTCGCGCGTATCGTGGACGCCACGGTCGGGCTGCGGGTAGGCGAGGAGGACGAGCGGATGGGTCTCGATCTCAGCGAACACGGAGAAGTGGGCTACAGTCTTTCCGATTGAAGGTTCGCTGGGAGCGGGCCCGGCCCTCGTCTACCGAGTTGCCTTGCTGGATGGGTGTCGGTACAGTTTTGCGGTTCGTCGACGGGGCGTGGCGCAGCCTGGTAGCGCACTCGCTTGGGGTGTGAGTGGTCGCTGGTTCAAATCCAGTCGCCCCGACCATCTGATGGCCGGGGGTCGCGCAGGCATGACCCCCGGCTTGACGACCCGGGGCCGAGCGGCGATCATCCCTTCTTCATGATTCTGGCTAGCAACGACGACGGCATTCAGTCGGAAGGCCTCACCCGTCTGGTAAACGCCCTGGAAAGCCTCGACAGGGTTCAGGTCGTGGCGCCGGACAGGGAGCGCTCGGCCGCGAGTCACGCGATTACCATCGATAGGCCTCTGAGGGCCGAAGAGGTGCGGCCCGGCTGGATAGCCGTGGACGGAACTCCGGCGGACTGTGTCAATCTTGCCCTCAACGGCTTGCTCGACGAGCGGCCCTGGTTGGTGGTTTCCGGGATCAACCGGGGTGCCAACCTCGGCGATGACGTGACCTACTCGGGAACCGTTTCGGCCGCCATGGAGGCGGTTCTTCTCGGCGTTCCGGGTATCGCCTTCTCCCAAGTGGGAAAAGTAGCCTTCGACTATGGCGCGGCTGGGGCCTTTGCTCAGGCTCTTTGCCTCTGCTTGAGGAAATCGTCTCTTCCACCTGATACACTGTTGAACGTGAACGTGCCTGAAGAGGTCACTGGGAGGGGCTATCTGGTCACCCGCCAGGGCAAACGCCGCTACGGTGACGCCATGGTCGAGAAAACCGACCCTCGTGGACGCAAGTACTACTGGATAGGCGGTGACGAGCTGGACTTCGCCGATGAGGCGGGGACCGATTTTGATGCGATCCAGCAGGGCAAGATATCCGTGACCCCGCTCCACCTCGATCTTACTAACTACGAGTCCATGGGAATCCTCGAGGCCTTGGACATCCGTTGGCCGGGCGTCTGAGACCCGTCGGGAGTTCACAGCGGTGCGCGGCGTGTTGTTCATGGTGTTGCTGACCTTTACTCCGGCCTTCGAGTTGCGGGCGTCGATACCCTACGGGGCCTTTGAGACCGGCTTGCCCCTGTGGCTGACGGTGGTGGTTTGCGTGGTTGCGAACATCGCACTCGCGCCTCTGGTGTGGGTCTTTCTGGATCGCTTCATCAACATCTTTCTGCGGATAGGCTGGATCAGCAGCGTCTACGAACGCCTGGTCGAGAGAAGTCGGGCGAAGCTCCACCCCTACATCGAGAAGTGGGGCGTCATCGGACTCGGACTGTTTATCGGCGTGCCGCTACCCGGTTCGGGCGTCTATTCGGGGGCGCTCGGCGCCTACCTGATGGGTTTTAGCTTTCGCAATTTTTTCTGGGCTTCGGTGTTAGGGGTGCTGGTCGCTGGAAGCATCGTGACGGCGATAGTGGTTAGCGGAACGGCGGCGTCGACGCTGTTCATCAAGCATTGAGGGAAACGGTGGGTTGGTACTGTCGAAGGGTGGTCGCGCCGGCGGCGTTGCTGGCGTTGGTTTGTGGTTGCGGGGCCGGTTGTTCCAGCGGCGTTATGCATACGGTCAGGCCGGGGGAAAACCTGTACCGTATAGGGAAGGCCTATGGAATCCCCTATATGAGGCTGAGTGAGGTTAACAACGTGGGGCCGCCCTACACGATAAATCCGGGAGATCGGATTTTTGTCCCGGGCGCTACCCGCACCCTGCCGGTCGGCGTCATCACCCCTCGATCGGTAAACCCTGCGCAGCCGCTGCGAACCTCACCGAAGCGCAAGGAAACACGCTCGGTTTTTTCTTGGCCGGCGGCGGGGACGATAACCTCGTCTTTTGGACCGCGCCGCCAGGCCCACCACGACGGTATCGATATCAGGGCGCCGCAGGGCTCCAGCGTCCAGGTTGCGCGAAGCGGGACGGTGGTCTTCAGCGACCGGCTGAGTGGCTATGGATGGGTGGTTATCGTCGAGCACGACCTCGGCTATACGACCGTCTACGCACACAACAGCCGTAACGTAGTGCGAAGGGGACAGAAGGTCAGACGGGGTCAGAAGATTGCGGAGGTCGGGGCGTCCGGCCGCACGACCCAACCCCATCTCCATTTTGAGATCCGTCGTTATAACGTGGCTCGTAACCCTATGTTCTACCTTCCGGGATCGGAGCCGCAGAGGCTGGCGGCGGATACTTCAGTTGAACATTAAGTCCATAGTTCGCACGATTCCCGATTTTCCCAGGCCAGGGATATCTTTCAAGGATATCACGCCGGTTTTGTCCAACGCCGAAGCGCTCCGGACCGTCGTCAACCGGATCGCCGATGAGTTTCGGGGCAAGGCCGATACCGTTGTCGGTATCGAATCGAGGGGCTTCATCGTAGGCGCGCCCGTGGCATACGCGATGGGGGTGGGGCTGAGCATTGTCCGCAAGCCGGGCAAGCTTCCCTACCGCACGGTGAGCGAAGTGTACGAGCTCGAGTACGGAAGCGATTCGTTGGAGATCCACAACGACGCCTTTTCTCGAGGTACGCGTGTTCTGCTTGTCGATGACCTCTTGGCCACCGGTGGTACGGCTCAGGCGACCCTCAAGCTCGTCGGCTCCCTGGGCGCCGAGGCCGTCGCGTGCGCCTTCATCATCGAACTCGATTACCTGGGTGGCGCCAAACGTCTGGCGCCGGTGCCGACCTACTCGCTCGTTCACTACAAGGACTGATTCGCCTCGCCCGCGGCGTGCCGGCGTTGATAGATTATCGGCCCCGCGATATAGGTGCTTCGTGTCTGTGAGTGATCTCACCGCCGATCTGCACGACGCTCTCGTTGAACTCATTCGTCTTAGTTCTACCGATCTTCCCGAGGACATCGACGCGGCATTGAGGCTCGCGCTTGAACGCGAGGAGCCCGACTCGGCCGGCGCGAAGGTCTTCAAGGTCTTGCTCGAGAATATCAGGCTGTCGCGCGAGGGTGCGAGTCCTTTGTGCCAGGACACGGGCACGGCGACCTTTTACGTCCGCCATCCCCTCGGAGTTTCGCGGCTCGACCTCGAGGAGCGCATCAGACGCGCCGTCGTCGAGGCCACCGAGAGGCACTATCTGCGTCCTAATTCAGTCAACCCGCTCAGCGGAGAAAGCCACGCCGACAATCTCGGTCCGGGTATGCCGGTGTTCCATTTTTCGGAGTGGCGCCAGGCGAGCATGGAGATCGAACTGCTTCTCAAGGGCGGGGGGTGCGAGAACGTCGGAAGCCAGTTCTCTCTTCCCGATGGCTCTATCGGTGCGGACCGTGATCTGGTGGGCGTGAAGAAATGCATAGTCGCCGCTGTCCATCGCGCCCAGGGGCGAGGGTGTGCTCCGGGTATTATCGGCGTGGGCGTTGGGGGCGACAGGGGGGGGTCCTACGAACTCGCCAAGGAACAGTTGCTGCGTCCGCTTGGTGACCACAACGCCGACCCCGTGCTGGCTGAGCTGGAAGAGGAGATGTACGAGAAATGTAACGAACTCGGCATAGGCCCGATGGGTTTTGGCGGCAAGACCACCGTCATCGGCATGAAGGCCGGTGTGCGCAACCGTATTCCGGCGTCTTACTTCGTTTCCGTTGCTTACGCGTGCTGGGCGCATCGTCACCGGCGCCTGCTGGTGAATGAGAGCGGCTGGCGCGTCGCGTGAGAAGGAGCAAACGGTGATCGAACTCTGTACGCCGATTTCAGAGGAAACCGCAAGAAATCTGAGGGTAGGGGACCAGGTGTCGCTTTCGGGCCTGGTAGTGACCGGACGCGATCGAGCACACAAGTATCTGGTCGAAGAGTTTGTCGACTCACCGCAACCATCGCCGGCAGAGGCGAAGAACCTCGAACGTATCGAAGCGATACTGAGGGACGGGGTCATTTACCACTGCGGCCCCGTGGTGCGAGAACAGGAGGCCGGATACTCATTCGTCGCCGCCGGGCCGACGACGAGCATGCGAGAGGAGGGCGTGCAAGACGAGGTCATCGAACGCTTCGGCCTGCGGGCGGTGATAGGCAAAGGGGGGATGGGAGAGCGCACGCTCAGCGCGCTTCAGAAGAACGGTGCGGTCTATCTGCACGCCGTCGGTGGGGCGGCTACCTATTTGGCACGGGCCGTGGAAGAGGTTGTGGGGGTGCTTCATCTGGATTTCGGTGTTCCCGAGGCGATGTGGGAGATCCGCGTTCGCGGCTTTCCCGCCATCGTAACCATGGATTCCACGGGCGGAAGCCTCCACCGGGAGGTCGACGCCCATTCTGAACTGGAACTCAGGCGTTTGTTAGAGGGGATCGGCTGATCGCAGATTCGTCGGCTCCCTCCTTCAAGGCGATGATGAACGACGTCGTCGCCTACGGTTCTTGTTGCGAGTGTGGCAGCTGCGTTCTGGTCTGTCCTCACAACGTTATCGAATACGTGGATGGGAAACCCAAGCAGACCGCCAAGGCGTCCGCGGATTTTGATTACTGCGGCATCAGCGAGGGCATAGGCTGCGACGTCTGTGCCCAGGTGTGCCCGCGCCTTGGTCCTCGCGAGTTCGAGATCGCCGAGGATTTTTTCGGTAGCCAGCGAGGTCGGGTGTTGGCCGGCGGCTTTGGTTATTATCGTCGGATATTCGTAGCACGGGTGAGGGACGAGGGTTTGCGCGACGCATGCCAAGACGGAGGAGTGGTCACCGCGTTACTGATCTGGGCCCTGGAAAGCGGTCTGATCGACGGCGCGGTGGTGGCCGCCGCCGATCCTTCTCAGCCCTGCGCTGCTGTGCCGCTTTGTGCCACCTCGAGGGAAGAAATCCTAGCCGCCGCCGGCTCTTGGTACACCTACTGTCCCAACGACCTGGCCCTGGAGGAAGCCGAGAGCAAGGGTTGCGAACGGATCGCGTTCGTCGGCGTTCCCTGCCAGATCACGCCGCTCAGAAAAGCGGAGCTACGCGCTGAGGACTTTCTCGATAACGGTCGCAAGAAGCCCAAGCATATAGAGAGACAGAGGGCCAGTCTCAAGGGGCCGTCCGCAAGGATAGCGCTCAGCGTGGGGCTCCTGTGTTCCGAGGTCTTCGATTTTCAGGGTCTGATGATCGACCATATCCAGGGAGAGCTGGGCATAGCGCTGGAGGACATTTGCAAGTTCAACGTCAAAGGCAAGGTTCTCATCTATCCGCGTGACGGGGAGGTCGTCGAGATGCCGCTCGCCGAGGCCCAGAAATTCGCGCGCCCTGAGTGCGAACACTGTGGAGACTTCTCAGCCGAGGTCGCCGACATCTCCTGTGGCGGTGTTGGGGCCATGGACTGGACGGTTACCATCGTGCGAAGTGAGCGTGGCGAGCGGATGATGGACGCGATGCTGGCCGCCGGTCTGCTCGAGCTGCGGCCGATAGAGGAGTTCGAGGCCTCGATGAAGACCCTTTTGAGGCTCGCGCGCAGGCAGCACCAGCGTGTCCCCGAGGGCAGGTCGGGCGCGGCGGCGGTGAGGCCTCCGCATTTTCGGCCGCGTGCTTCATGAATTGATGAATTGTTGGGGCCGTCGTGTCGCGTTGCGTTTCGGCTCCCAACGTGGGAGAAGTTCGTTACCCCCGCTTCGGGGGGGATGTGCCCTTGACAGACAGGGCGTCTAGAACGTAGTTCTGTGCCGACACGGTGGTAGCCGAGCGCGCATCTTGTAGCTAAAGCCCGGTCGCGCCCGACAGCCTTGTTGGGAGGACCCATGAAAGTCATTGTCAGCCTTTTCTATGGGGCGGTGGTCACGGCCAGCTGCCTGCTAGTGGTTCCCGTCGCCGACGCCGCCTGCATAAGCGGCGGGGTCGTGGACAACATCAACGATTGTGTTGGGGTCGGCAAAGGGAGCAAGGACTGTCTACTCGCCTGGTCGATTGACTCCGATGGCCTGGGGAACCCCCCGATTGATCCAAAGAAGGGGACTCCATCGGGCAAGGTCAACTGCAAGGACGGTGACCCCTGCGACGCGGACGGTTACGCGAACGGAGAGTGCGTTTTTCACATCGGGGCCTGCGTCAACGCTGGTCCGAGCTGTGCTGCCGCCACGCTGACCAATCTGAGGGTAAAGAAGCCCTCGACCAAGGACGCGGCCAACGCGGTCAAGAAGGAAGGCGACTTCTATACTCGGCGTACGGTGTTGGCCGAAGTCGGTGGTCTGCTTCCTGAAACCGGCGAGGCCTGCACCGCCGCCGACCTCGAGGTCCTGGTCCGGCTCAAGCGAAAACGGGGTACCTGCGCTTCGCCCTCTGGCCAGAAGTGTAGCCACGACCAGGACTGCGACGACTACTGTGTGCTCAGGTTCAAGAAGAACAAGACCGTGATCAAGGCGCGCATCGACGATGGCGCCAAGGCAAAAGACTCCGACGGGCTGAAGTTTACCTGTCTGCCGGCGGATCCGGGTTCCGGCGCGCCCAGGGCGGAGGCCCGCCGTATAGCGGACGCGGCTGATCTCGTCGGTGGCCCCTTGGCCATGGGGCGGCTAAACGACTGGCTCATACGGAACGGAAACATACGCGTGGTGGTGCGCGACGTGGGCCGCTTGCATGCTTTCGCGGTCAACCACGGCGGGCACGTGATCGACGCCGACCTCGCGCGCTCCGATCCCGCCGAGGACATGGACAACTTTGCGGGTCTTCAGAGCCTCATACAACTCGCCTCTACTCAGAATACCACCGACATAGTGGTGCTGAACGACGGCGCCGACGGCAACCCGGCCATCATTCGGACCTCCGGCCCGGACGACCTCTTTGACGTGCTCTCGCCCGAGATGGCGATCTACCAGGCCGGCAACACGCTTACCGTTGGCCCCGAAGCCCTGGATCTCGATCTTCCGGTCAACCTCACCACCGACTACATTCTGCGCCCGGACACCAACTACGTGCAGATCGCGACGACGGTGGAGAACCTCGACTCGCAGGACCTTCGGCTCAGGATCGGCGACTTCATGAACGCCGGCGGGGCTTCGGAGGCGTTCGGGCCCGGTCTTGGCTTTGGCGAGGCCGAGCTCCGGATAGGCGGCGAGGGAAGCGCCGGCACGCCGCAGGGGCTCGACTTCATGGCCTGGCAGGGAGCCGGTTCCGGCCGTGGCGTGACCTACGGTATGGTGTTTCCCAACTCGCCGCGGACCGTGGGCATAGGCAAGTTCCAAGACGGTACCTTCAAGACCGGCGCCATCGTTATAGATGGCGGTGTCGCCGTCTGGTTGCACGGTCTGAACCTACCCGGATACCTCAACTCCGGCTTCTTGCAAAAGCCCACCTCTCTCTTCAACGTTCCCGCGGGAGGCACCAACACCCTGAGGCGCTGGTTCGTCGTGGGTGAAACGATTGCCGACGTGACCCGCGCCCGCGAGGAACTCTTTGGCACCAAGCTCGGCGTCATCCAGGGGACCGTAACCTCGAACGGCGCTCCGCTGGCCAACGCCAGGGTGGCTTTCATTCGTACTCCGGGCAACCGCTGCGCGTTCGCCGGCGGTAACAACTGCGTGAACGTGTTCTCGGCCACGATCACCGATGATCAAGGCTTCTACCGTGCGTTCCTCAAACCCGCGGACTATAACGTCGCGGTCCGGGGCGAGGGCGTTCCCTACGAGGGTGGTGCGAGCACGCCGGCGGATCACCCGGTCACGCTCAAGTCGAGGAAGACCGAGGTCGTGGACGTGGACCTTCCGGCCACGGGGGCGATCTCCGTCGACGTGGTCGACGAAAGCGGCAGCCCGATTTCGGCGAAGGTCTCGATCGTGGGCTTCGAAGCCTCCCCGGATCCGCTCAACCTTGACAGCATAGCCAACTTCATCGACTCGATCGGCCGCTACTTCGGCACCCCCTTCGAGGACAGGGACGTCGACGTCCACGGTGTCGTCCAGGTGCTGTTCGCCGATCCTTCGGGTAGCACCGGGACCTTCTCCCTGGAGCCCGGCGACTACCACGTCGTCGTATCCCACGGCCCGGAGTACGACGTCTTCGACCAGACCGTTACGGTTTCCGCCGGCGCGACCACGGCCATCAGCGCCGTCGTCAACAGGGTGGTCGACACCAGCGGCTTCGTGTCCATGGACACCCACGTGCACATGATCGACAGTTCCGACAGCTTCCTGTCGCGCGAGGGCAGGGTGATAACCATGCTGGCAGAGGGCGTCGATTTCTTCGTGCCCTCGGATCACGACAATGTCCACGACATGAGCGCCGCGGTCACGGCGGTAGGGGCCTCGTCGCTGATCAGCACCTCGGTAAGCGACGAGATCACGACCTTCGTCTACGGCCATTACAACGTCTGGCCTCTGACGGTTGACCCGTCCTCGCCCATAGGCGGCGCCTTCGACTGGGGCAAGGCCGGTGACGTGCCCGGTTTCGGCTACCCGGAAAACGGCAGCTACGACCTGCCCCCGGCGGGGATCTTCGGGGCTTTCAACCCCAGCACCCAGGTCATCCAGATCAACCACGTCAACAGCGGTACCTTGGGCTTCTTCAACAACCTCGGTATAGACACCGAGGCGGTACCGCCCAGCAGCTCGGACCTGGTCTACGCCTGCGTAGGCGGTAGCCGCGACACCCGCGCCTGCGAGCCGGAGGTCTGCATAGCGGGAGTCAACGACGGCCTCGCCTGCGCCAACGACGCCGACTGCCCCGGCGGCGCCTGTCACCAACAGCCGATCGGCCGTGACTGCCCGGGCGGCAACTGTGAGGACATGGCGGCCAACCTCTCTGCCTTGATCAGGCTGGACCCGGCGATCTCCAACCTCTACGACAACAACTACACCTCCCTGGAAGTATGGATCGAAGACAGCCGCTCGCAGACCGAACTGATGCGACACGACAACCTCGGTGATTGGGCCGGTCTTCTAAACCAGGGCATCTTCAAGACCGGTGTCGCCGACTCGGATACCCACCAAGCTACCGTCGTACAAGCCGGTAGTCCGAGGACCTTCGTGGCCTATCCTACCGACGATCCGGGCTTGATAGACGCCAGCACCCTGGCGCTCAACGTCAACGCTGGCCGGGCCGTCGGGTCGGGTTACCTCTTCATGCGTGTCAGCCTAAGCGGCGACGGCGGGGCTGTGGCCTCGCACGCCCTCGGGGACCCGCTCACGGTAGCGGCCACCGGAGGGACCGGCAGCGTGGATATACACGTGGAGTCTCCGACCTGGGCGGAGTTCGACACCGTCGAGGTTTACATGAACGAGACACCAGACTGTCAGACCGGCTTCACCTTCCACGGGGTCGCGGATCGCCGTTGTGATCTGAACCCGACCACCACGCTCCACAAAGACGCGGACTTCACCGTCAACACCCAGCCGGGTGTGAGCGGTTTCGGGTCGAGACTGGTGGCCGACATCAGCGTACCTGTCGTCGTGACCGAGGACAGCTGGGTCATCGTGGTGGCGCGCGGCAGCGACGGGGTGTCCAAACCCCTGTTTCCGATCAACCCGGTCGATCTCAGCCCGGACGCGCCGGGCAACGACACGCTGGCGGGTATCACCGACGGCGGTGCCTCGCCGCCGTGGAACCTCGGCGAACTGGGGGTGCTGGCCACGGCTTTCTCAAACCCGCTCTTCTTTGATTTCGAGAACGACGGGTTCTGCCACGGCGCTAGCGCTTGTCGCTGATGGGTCCGTCCGTGGGGTTGCCGAATGGCGCTGCGGACAGCCCACCGCGGTGATGGCCCGGCCCAGCGCAGCGGGCTTGAACGCTCGCCGCCCCGCCACCCCCCAGTCGGGGGGGGGCGGGGCGGCGAGTTGCCGATCCGGGCGCGAAAGGACCTTGTTACCCCTGCTCAGGGGGGATATACCCTTGACACACAGGGCGTCTAGAACGTAGTTTTGGGCGGTACTGATAGGGGAGCGCGCGCATAAAGGCCCGGTCGCGCCCAACAGCCTTCTTAGGAGGACCCATGAAAGTCATTGTCAGCCTTTTCTATGGGGCGGTGGTCACGGCCAGCTGCCTGCTAGTGGTTCCCGTCGCCGACGCCGCCTGCATAAGCGGCGGGGTCGTGGACAACATCAACGATTGTGTTGGGGTCGGCAAAGGGAGCAAGGACTGTCTACTCGCCTGGTCGATTGACTCCGATGGCCTGGGGAACCCCCCGATTGATCCAAAGAAGGGGACTCCATCGGGCAAGGTCAACTGCAAGGACGGTGACCCCTGCGACGCGGACGGTTACGCGAACGGAGAGTGCGTTTTTCACATCGGGGCCTGCGTCAACGCTGGTCCGAGCTGTGCTGCCGCCACGCTGACCAATCTGAGGGTAAAGAAGCCCTCGACCAAGGACGCGGCCAACGCGGTCAAGAAGGAAGGCGACTTCTATACTCGGCGTACGGTGTTGGCCGAAGTCGGTGGTCTGCTTCCTGAAACCGGCGAGGCCTGCACCGCCGCCGACCTCGAGGTCCTGGTCCGGCTCAAGCGAAAACGGGGTACCTGCGCTTCGCCCTCTGGCCAGAAGTGTAGCCACGACCAGGACTGCGACGACTACTGTGTGCTCAGGTTCAAGAAGAACAAGACCGTGATCAAGGCGCGCATCGACGATGGCGCCAAGGCAAAAGACTCCGACGGGCTGAAGTTTACCTGTCTGCCGGCGGATCCGGGTTCCGGCGCGCCCAGGGCGGAGGCCCGCCGTATAGCGGACGCGGCTGATCTCGTCGGTGGCCCCTTGGCCATGGGGCGGCTAAACGACTGGCTCATACGGAACGGAAACATACGCGTGGTGGTGCGCGACGTGGGCCGCTTGCATGCTTTCGCGGTCAACCACGGCGGGCACGTGATCGACGCCGACCTCGCGCGCTCCGATCCCGCCGAGGACATGGACAACTTTGCGGGTCTTCAGAGCCTCATACAACTCGCCTCTACTCAGAATACCACCGACATAGTGGTGCTGAACGACGGCGCCGACGGCAACCCGGCCATCATTCGGACCTCCGGCCCGGACGACCTCTTTGACGTGCTCTCGCCCGAGATGGCGATCTACCAGGCCGGCAACACGCTTACCGTTGGCCCCGAAGCCCTGGATCTCGATCTTCCGGTCAACCTCACCACCGACTACATTCTGCGCCCGGACACCAACTACGTGCAGATCGCGACGACGGTGGAGAACCTCGACTCGCAGGACCTTCGGCTCAGGATCGGCGACTTCATGAACGCCGGCGGGGCTTCGGAGGCGTTCGGGCCCGGTCTTGGCTTTGGCGAGGCCGAGCTCCGGATAGGCGGCGAGGGAAGCGCCGGCACGCCGCAGGGGCTCGACTTCATGGCCTGGCAGGGAGCCGGTTCCGGCCGTGGCGTGACCTACGGTATGGTGTTTCCCAACTCGCCGCGGACCGTGGGCATAGGCAAGTTCCAAGACGGTACCTTCAAGACCGGCGCCATCGTTATAGATGGCGGTGTCGCCGTCTGGTTGCACGGTCTGAACCTACCCGGATACCTCAACTCCGGCTTCTTGCAAAAGCCCACCTCTCTCTTCAACGTTCCCGCGGGAGGCACCAACACCCTGAGGCGCTGGTTCGTCGTGGGTGAAACGATTGCCGACGTGACCCGCGCCCGCGAGGAACTCTTTGGCACCAAGCTCGGCGTCATCCAGGGGACCGTAACCTCGAACGGCGCTCCGCTGGCCAACGCCAGGGTGGCTTTCATTCGTACTCCGGGCAACCGCTGCGCGTTCGCCGGCGGTAACAACTGCGTGAACGTGTTCTCGGCCACGATCACCGATGATCAAGGCTTCTACCGTGCGTTCCTCAAACCCGCGGACTATAACGTCGCGGTCCGGGGCGAGGGCGTTCCCTACGAGGGTGGTGCGAGCACGCCGGCGGATCACCCGGTCACGCTCAAGTCGAGGAAGACCGAGGTCGTGGACGTGGACCTTCCGGCCACGGGGGCGATCTCCGTCGACGTGGTCGACGAAAGCGGCAGCCCGATTTCGGCGAAGGTCTCGATCGTGGGCTTCGAAGCCTCCCCGGATCCGCTCAACCTTGACAGCATAGCCAACTTCATCGACTCGATCGGCCGCTACTTCGGCACCCCCTTCGAGGACAGGGACGTCGACGTCCACGGTGTCGTCCAGGTGCTGTTCGCCGATCCTTCGGGTAGCACCGGGACCTTCTCCCTGGAGCCCGGCGACTACCACGTCGTCGTATCCCACGGCCCGGAGTACGACGTCTTCGACCAGACCGTTACGGTTTCCGCCGGCGCGACCACGGCCATCAGCGCCGTCGTCAACAGGGTGGTCGACACCAGCGGCTTCGTGTCCATGGACACCCACGTGCACATGATCGACAGTTCCGACAGCTTCCTGTCGCGCGAGGGCAGGGTGATAACCATGCTGGCAGAGGGCGTCGATTTCTTCGTGCCCTCGGATCACGACAATGTCCACGACATGAGCGCCGCGGTCACGGCGGTAGGGGCCTCGTCGCTGATCAGCACCTCGGTAAGCGACGAGATCACGACCTTCGTCTACGGCCATTACAACGTCTGGCCTCTGACGGTTGACCCGTCCTCGCCCATAGGCGGCGCCTTCGACTGGGGCAAGGCCGGTGACGTGCCCGGTTTCGGCTACCCGGAAAACGGCAGCTACGACCTGCCCCCGGCGGGGATCTTCGGGGCTTTCAACCCCAGCACCCAGGTCATCCAGATCAACCACGTCAACAGCGGTACCTTGGGCTTCTTCAACAACCTCGGTATAGACACCGAGGCGGTACCGCCCAGCAGCTCGGACCTGGTCTACGCCTGCGTAGGCGGTAGCCGCGACACCCGCGCCTGCGAGCCGGAGGTCTGCATAGCGGGAGTCAACGACGGCCTCGCCTGCGCCAACGACGCCGACTGCCCCGGCGGCGCCTGTCACCAACAGCCGATCGGCCGTGACTGCCCGGGCGGCAACTGTGAGGACATGGCGGCCAACCTCTCTGCCTTGATCAGGCTGGACCCGGCGATCTCCAACCTCTACGACAACAACTACACCTCCCTGGAAGTATGGATCGAAGACAGCCGCTCGCAGACCGAACTGATGCGACACGACAACCTCGGTGATTGGGCCGGTCTTCTAAACCAGGGCATCTTCAAGACCGGTGTCGCCGACTCGGATACCCACCAAGCTACCGTCGTACAAGCCGGTAGTCCGAGGACCTTCGTGGCCTATCCTACCGACGATCCGGGCTTGATAGACGCCAGCACCCTGGCGCTCAACGTCAACGCTGGCCGGGCCGTCGGGTCGGGTTACCTCTTCATGCGTGTCAGCCTAAGCGGCGACGGCGGGGCTGTGGCCTCGCACGCCCTCGGGGACCCGCTCACGGTAGCGGCCACCGGAGGGACCGGCAGCGTGGATATACACGTGGAGTCTCCGACCTGGGCGGAGTTCGACACCGTCGAGGTTTACATGAACGAGACACCAGACTGTCAGACCGGCTTCACCTTCCACGGGGTCGCGGATCGCCGTTGTGATCTGAACCCGACCACCACGCTCCACAAAGACGCGGACTTCACCGTCAACACCCAGCCGGGTGTGAGCGGTTTCGGGTCGAGACTGGTGGCCGACATCAGCGTACCTGTCGTCGTGACCGAGGACAGCTGGGTCATCGTGGTGGCGCGCGGCAGCGACGGGGTGTCCAAACCCCTGTTTCCGATCAACCCGGTCGATCTCAGCCCGGACGCGCCGGGCAACGACACGCTGGCGGGTATCACCGACGGCGGTGCCTCGCCGCCGTGGAACCTCGGCGAACTGGGGGTGCTGGCCACGGCTTTCTCAAACCCGCTCTTCTTTGATTTCGAGAACGACGGGTTCTGCCACGGCGGTAGCACTTGCCCCTAAGCGCGTTTCTGTGATCGCGCGGTCTTGGTAAGATGGCGGGTATCCTATGGGTACCCGCCGTTTTCTTGTGAGGTTGATATGAAGCTGCGAATCGGATGCTTGTTGTCGTTATTGCTGAGCTGGGCCTGGCCTGGCGTGGTCTCGGCCACCGAGGCCAAGACCTTCTATGACTATCTGGAGCGCGCGTGGGCGGTGGGCGAGGTGCGGCTGAGCGCGCCGATGAAGTTCAGGGATGGCAAGCTACTCGCGTTTCCAGGCCAGATTACCGATCTTGCTTACGCCAAGGTCGGAAAGCCCAGGTCGATACTCCTTATCCACGAGGTACGAGAGGCCGAAGCCGAACCGTTGTTCGAAGCCGGAACGGTTTTCGTCGGGCCGATCAACCTGCTGCCCCGCTACTCCTACTGGCGAGACAGCCTGCCGAATACCCCCCACCACCAGGTTCCGGGCGGCCGGCGCTATGTTTTCACGGCTGAAGACGCCGCCCCCGCTCTCGAGATTGCAAAATCCTACACGGCTGCCCTAGGCATGAAGATGCCGCGCAAAGCCGTAGAAAAGGTCACGGTACAGGTACGGGGACTTGGGTCCGGGGTGAGGGTAATAGTCGAGGACTCGGCGCGGGAGCTAGCCGCCAACAACGTGCTCTCTCGTGACTTGAACGAGGAGTCGCTCGAAGCGCTGCTGGCTTTCGTCAAGAGCGGGAACTACCAAGAAGAGCGCGTACTGCTGGTCGAGGCGATGGGGTTCTACTCGGTGGACAAGGCTGCGGAGAGGCTCGAGAAGCTCGCCAGCCGCGATGACGAGGTCGGTGCGGCTGCCTTGCTGGCCCTCGAGAGGCTCAAGCGACCGCGCAGTACCGGGCGACTGCTGGCCCTGCTCGACGCGACTACCCTCGAGGTTCGGATCTACGCCGCCGAAACCCTGGGGCGTCGTGTTGGTGAGGACGAAAACGCTAGGGCAGGGGTTCTGGCGCTGCTCGAATCTGATGCCCAGGACCGCGTCAGGGGCGCCGCAGCCCTGGGGATGGGTTCATCGGGTTGGCAAGACGGGCTGGGAGTGCTTCGCAAGGCCCTATACCGTGGTGACGGGGCCAGCCGGGCGGCGGCGATGGGCCTCGCGCGTCTCGATACCGAGGAGGCGGCGGAGACCCTGATGGACGCGGTGGTCAAGGGCCCCGACGAAGCGATGGTCGGTTCGGTCGCGGCCATGGTGAAGCTCAGCCACTGTCCAGGTTGCGCAGCCTTTCTCGCCGACCAGTACAAGAGCCACGAGGAGGAGGGGATACGCGATCTCATCGGCCTCTTGCTGGAACTCGACAAGGGGGGGCACAGTCACGAAGACGACAAGAGCTCGTTTGCAGAATGAGTTCGCGGTCGTCTCATTGGTCAGCGTTGGTTCGGATCCTTTGTTGCTGCGCGGCCTTGATGTCGGCCTGCGTGGCGTCGCCGGCGGCGGCCGACGTAGAGCCCGGCGACGTGATCGCTCGCGGCAACATCGAGAAGGCGGCCGAGTTTCTTCACCCGGGTCTCGAGTGGTGCGTTCGACGGGGACTGGTAATGGAAATCGTTCCCTACCAGAAGGCGACCTACCCGCCGGTCTACCAGCGGGCGACCGAACGCTACGGAGCCCAAGTGGAGATATCCGACGACGGCCTTTCGCTGAGGAACTACGTCGCCGGCCAGCCTTTCGTGGAGCTCGATCCCCAGGATCCACAGATCGCCCAGAAGGTGATGTGGAACTACTACTACAACCCCTATCTCACCGACGATTTTACGATTCGTTACTTCGACGCCGATACGGGCCCCATAACGGCGCGCGGCATGAAGATCGAAAAGCACTTCGTGCTCGAACACCTACGTCGCCTCATGTACAACGGCCGCGTTCACGTGGACCCGGTTCCAGCCTACGCGGACAACCCGGAAGGCTTTCGCTACAGGGAGTCTCTGCACCCGCTGCTCGAACCCTTCGACCTCAAGGGTATAGGTTCATCGATGGCCCGCTATCTCGATCCTCGACGTCATGACGACACTTGGCTCTACCTTCCTCAGCTCAGGCGCGTACGTCGACTTTCGTCTTCCCAGCGTAGTGACGCGCTCTTCGGTCAGGACATCGACATGGACAGCTACGGGGGATATTCGGGCAACCCGGCTTGGTTTGAGTGGCGCTTACTCGGCGAGCGGACCATCCTGGCCGCTGTGCACGGCAAGCGGTGGCCGGCGCACTGGTGTGAGGGGGGTGGCGACTTCGTGTTCTGCGACAGCTGGGAGAAACGCGAGGTCTGGGTGATCGAGGGGCGTGCGAAGATGCCGCAGTACGCCTATGGCAAGCGGGTCCTGTTCATCGACAAGGAGGCGTTCTATACGCCGTCGACCGATATCTACGACCGTGGTATGCAATTGTGGAAGATCTGGATCAACGGTATCAACGTCGGCTACAAACCCTTTCCTGAGGCCAAGGTCTCGGTCTACGACTACGAGACGGGTTTCATACCCAACATCACCATGGTGGACATGCAGCTCGAGCACGCCACCCGGGCGGCTCTACCGAGTCACCAGTTTCCCGGCGAGGAGGGCTGGTACTGGAACATGGGGCCGACGGTCGGGTTGACGCCAGATTTCTTTACCGTCGCCGAGTTGATCCGGGGCGGGCGGTAGTCGCGGCCGCCTGCGGCTGGTGGAGATGAGCCAGCGATCCGGCAAGGCCAAGGGCTGCGAGCCTTTCGAGATGCAACGTTTCGAGCGCCTGCTCTGGGACGTCGGGTACCACGGGGTGGCGGGGGTAGACGAGGTCGGACTGGGTCCGTTGGCCGGTCCCGTCGTGGCCGCTGCTGTGGCGTTCCCTCCTGGTGGCGAGGCCGTTGCGGTGGCGGATTCAAAAAAACTCAGTCCGGCCCGCAGGGCGTCGCTCGACGTCGAGATTCGTGAGCGGGCCCTGGCCCTGGGACTTGGCCTTGTAGAGGTCGAAGCCGTGGACAGGATGGGTGTCTACGCGGCGGGCCTGGAGGCGATGCGGCGAGCGGTGCGCGCTCTCGATCCTGCCCCGGATTACCTACTCGTCGACGCCCGCAAGGTCCCTGGGGTGGAGGTGGGTCAGACCGCCTTCAACGGCGCTGACGGTTTCATCTCCTGTGTCGCGGCTGCTTCTATCGTGGCCAAGGTGTATAGGGACCGGCTTATGGTCGAAATCGACAAACTCTACCCCGGCTACGGCTTCGCGAGTCACAAGGGCTATGGGACGGCCGACCACCTGAGGGCCCTGCGGGAACTGGGTCCCTGTCTCCTGCACCGCCGTTCTTTTCTGCCCGTGCGAAGGCTTCTCGGCGGCGAACCGCCGGCGCCGTCCGGCACGCGAGACGACGCCACTGGCCGGCCAGCGAAGGGCTCGGGATAGACCCGGGAGGGGGCGCGGGGACGTGAAGGAAAGGGTCTTGTTGCTGGCGATGGCTCTCGGCGTGGGCGCCGGGGGCCTGTACGGCTGGGTCGCGGGTGAGGCGGCAACCTCGGTGGCCTGGCTCGGGGATCTTTTCCTCAACGCCCTGAAGATGCTCGTTCTACCGCTCATCTTCTGCTCCATGGTGGACGCGGTTTCGGGTCTGTTTCGACTCGGAAACTTCAGGCGCGTAGCGGCGATCACCTTCGGTTGGTACCTTTGCACGACCTTCATTGCCGTCGTGATAGGGTTGGTGGTAGTGGGCTTCATACGTCCCGGCGCGGGAGTTGCGCTCGTGGGTGGCGCGGGTCCGGATATCGCACCGGCAACGCTGGGCTCGATCGCTGGAAGCGTGTTCAGCGGGAACGTCTTCGAAGCCGCGGCGCGTTTCCAGGTGCTCCCCGTACTGGTCTTCGCACTGGTCTTCGGGCTCGGGCTGTCGGCGGTGGGCGAGAAGGCCGAGGCCGCGACCGCTTTTTTCTCTGCCTGTAGCGAGGCGCTCCTGAAGATCGTCGGTTGGGTTATGTACGCGGCACCCTTGGGAGTAGCAGCCCTGGTAGCCGGCCGCCTAGGGTTGGCCGGCGGTGGAGAGGGGTTCTTGCGGGAGCTGGCTGCTATAGGCTGGTACTTTGTCGCCGTGGTTTTCGGTCTCGGACTGCACGCGTTGGTGGTGCTGCCCTCCTTACTGTTTTTCTTTTCGGGTCGTTCCCCGGGCGGCTACGCGGCCAACCTCGGCGAGGCGCTGATGACCGCGTTCTCCACGGCTTCGAGCTCCGCGACGCTAGCGGTTACCATGGATTTGAGCGAGCACAGAAACGGAATACGGCCACAGACCGCCAGCTTTGTCTTGCCTATGGGTGCGACCGTCAACATGGACGGCACCGCTCTATACGAGGCGGTCGCGGCGATGTTCATCGCCCAGGCCGCGGGACTCGAGCTGGGCCTGCCGGGACAGCTGATCATCGTCGTCACGGCGACGCTGGCGTCGATAGGCGCAGCGGGCATACCACAGGCCGGGCTCGTCACTATGGTGATCGTGCTGGAGGCGGTGGGGCTCCCGCTGGAAGGTATTTCGGCTATTCTCGCCGTAGACTGGCTGCTGGACAGGTTCAGAACCACGGTAAACGTTTGGGGAGACGCGGTGGGTGCGGCGGTGGTCGATGCTCACGTCGACGGCTAATTGCGCGGACGGTGTGATTGATCTAACGTAATGAATTAGCGGTTTTCGCGCGCCGCGTCGCGACACGAGGAACAGAATGACCCTTTACGATTACACGGACTGCCCCTTTGCCAAGAAGGTCCGCATAGTCCTGGCAGAGAAGGAGCTCAGCTACGATACCGTGCACGTGGACCTCACCCAGGGGGAACAGCAGACGGAGGAGTTTCGGGCCCTGAACCCTTTTTGCCGTGTTCCGGTGTTGGTCGACGAAGGCTTCGTGGTCTACGATTCGACTGCCATCAACGAGTACCTCAACGACGAGTATCCGGTTCCCGAACTGATGCCCGATGATTCGGCCGACCGCGCGCGGGTAAGAATGTTGGAGGATTTTGCCGATGCGGCCTTTACCTTACCGGCGATGGCCCTGGCTCAGCAGTTGGCACTGGCGGCAGCGGAACGCAGCCAGGATCAAATCGACGCAGCCCTAGAAGCGATTAGTGGAACGTTGGCGATGCTCGATCGCCAGCTCAAGGACGGGGAATACCTCGTCGGCGACTACTCCCTCGCCGACGTTTCCTTCGCCCCCATCGCAGTTGAACTCGACAAGCTCGACGTCAAGGTCGATCCCGGCTTCAAGGATGTGGTGGCGTGGGTCGATCGGCTAAAGAGCCGCCCCAGCGTGGAGTCGGTGCTCAAGCTCGTCGCCTAGGCGGCCTTCTCGGTGATTGGGCCGCGATGAGAAGGCCGGATGAACTCAGCCTTGCCGAAAGGGCCTTCATCCCCGAACTCATGCGCGGGTTGGTTGTTACCGGCCGGCGGTTCTGGCGAAACCTCTTCCTACATATCGGGCATCGCTTCGGGATAGCCACCGATACCTCTGCGGCGGTTACGCTCCAGTATCCCGAGGTCCAACAGGACTACGGTGCTGGCTACCGGGGCTCCCACAGACTTACGCTCAAATCGGACGGGTCGGTCAACTGCACCGCCTGTTTCCTCTGTGCTACGGCGTGTCCGGCGCGGTGCATCAACATCGAGGCCGGCGAACACCCCGATCCCGCCGTCGAAAAGTACCCGGTTCGTTACGAAATCGATACCCTGCGCTGTATTTATTGTGGGATGTGTGTGGAGGCCTGTCCCTGCGACGCGATACGCATGGACACCGAGGTTCATCCGCGTATTCATGGCTACAGGAGGGCCGATTTCATCGAGGACAAGGCCCTGCTCATGGGCCGTTCGCGAACCCTTGACGAACAGGGTTGCGGGCGGTTGATGCAGGACATGCTGGAGGGCTACCGCCGCGCCGAGGCAACCAGCGTGCGTAGGTGAGTAGGTGACCCCTTCGCCAGACCCGCGATGGCCGCGCCGGGTACGAACATTCTGGCGGCTTTAGGCCCGCGTCGTTGATGAAGCGCCTACCGCGAGCGCGAATTGTCCGCGACCTCGGGCCGTGCTCGCGACTCGCTTTGCGGCGAACTGATCAGTTCGGCCGCATCGCTCGCGGTGGCGCTGGACCTGATCTGGCGGGCCATTGGCGCTCTCGCTGCGTTCGTCCGCGAGAAGTGCGGGTTGAGGCTGGTTTCCAAGAAGACAATTTCATTGCTAGTATTACGAGATCGCGTTTGGCGCCGAGGCGCCGGGCGCGGGCTTGAACGAGGATTCCCATGGGCAAGACATTTGACCAAATCGCCGCCGACGCCCGCCGTGCGGTGCCTGAGCTAAGCGTTGATGAGGTAGAGAGGCTCATCGCTTCTGCGGATCCGCCCATAGTAGTGGACGTCCGCGAGAG
>JBHHVL010000015.1:0-45203 GCA_046754245.1 Binatia bacterium
AGAGAGCTCAGGACATGGCACGCCTCGAGGATCCGGAACTCACATTACAAGACTTACGGGGAGTCGTCGTGCTCGATGAGATTTAACGACGGCCAGAACTTTTTCCAGCTCTCCGGGTTCTCGTCGATCGGCCACGCAAGGGGGTACGGTTTCTTGTCCTAGGCACTTCATCTCCCGAGTTGCTGCAACAGAGTTTGGAATCCCCGGCTGGACGGATTTCGTACCACGAGCTTTCCGGCCTGACGCTCGACGAGGTGGGAATCGAACACCTGGACCGCCCATGGCTCCGCGGCGGATTTCCACGATCGTATGTCGCACGATCGAACAGAGACAGTCACGCTTGGCGACACGACTTTCTCCGTACCTTCTTGGAACGCGACATCGGCCAACTCGACATTACCATCCCGGCGGCCACGTTGGAGCGCTTCTGGGCCATGATGGCGCACTATCACGGGCAGGTATGGAACGCTTCCGAGTTCGCCCGATCATTTGCCGTCTCTCATCACGTAACGAAACGTTACCTGGATGCGCTGCAATCCACGTTCATGGTGCGAACGCTTCGACCGTGGGCAGCGAACATTCGGAAACGGCAGGTGAAATCCCCCAAGGTATACATTAGAGACAGCGGGGTACTTCATAACTTCCTCGATATCACCAGCATGGACGAACTCGAGCGGCACCCCAAGCTAGGAGCTTCTTGGGAAGGCTTTATCCTCGAGTCAACGATCCATCAGCTCGAGGCGGGCGCAGACCAATGCTACTTCTGGGCGACACACACAGGAGCGGAACTCGACCCACTGGTAGTTCATGGCGGACGCCACTATGGATTCGAAATCAAACGCACCACGGCGCCACGAGTCACGCCGTCAATGCACCCGGCGCTCGCAGATCTACGGCTTACGCGTCTCGACGTGATCCACGCCGGTTCGGACACGTTCCCTCTCGCGACCAAGGTTCGTGCAGTTGCGGCGCGCCGTCTTCTTGACGACATCAAGCCGCTGCGGTGACTCCATCGCCTGGGAACAAACCGAAGCTTCGCTAACCGCTCGTGTGCCTGCTATCCGAGAACCGACTTGCGAGGCCCAAATCTATGTGCGATGATATGTGTGAGAGGTTACACATGGCAACGAATCTTGCGATTGATCAAGAACTGCTGGAACGTGCCCGGGCCGTGAGCGGCGAGAAAACCAAAAAGGCAGCCGTAACAAGAGCCCTCGAGGAGTTCATTGCTCGCCGTGAACAGAAAAAGATCCTCGATTTGTTTGGCCGCTTAGACTGGAAGCCGGACCACGATTACAAAGCAGAGCGCTCCCGCGGTTGAATCTTTTCGTCGACACGAGCGTTTGGTCGCTCGCGCTACGACGCGACCAGCCGCCTGCGGATCCACACGTCGCGTTTCTCGCGCGCGCCCTGGGAAGTGGTGACTCTGTGTTCTCCACCGGCCTCGTTCTACAGGAGCTGCTGCAGGGATTCAGCGGGCCAAAAGCAAGGAAGGATATAGTCTCTCGTTTTGGCATGCTTCCGTTCGTGATTCCGGATCGCGACGATCACATTCATGCTGCAGAGCTGCGCAACGCGTGTCGCCGCCGCGGTGTCCAAGTGGGAACGATCGACGCGCTGCTGGCACAGCTCTGCATTCGCCACGACCTGGTTATGCTAACTACTGATGCGGACTTTCAGCGTGTCGCGAAGAGTCGGCCGCTTCAGGTATGGCGTCCATAAGTCTCGTGGCGGCGCCTTAGTCCCTACGTCGCCACTTTCGAAAACAGCGATTTAGACCAGATTGCATTGGCCACGATCCTAGAACCAAGCCCTTCGTTGATCAGGCTTGGCTGTGATCCCAAGACTGTGCGGCCCTCCCGGTGGGTTGTGCTGGCTGCATGCTTCGTCCGGCTTGTAACCATTGAACAATTGCGAGGGGCATTGTCACGGACGTTTCAGCGGAATTACCTTTCCCCCGCTGCCATGAGACTTCCTCGAGGCATCTGCCTTGCGCAACAGCCCTGGCGATACGTTCCAGCGCTGCCCGTCCTCCGTGACGACAGTTACAGTCTTTTTGTTGTAGCGTGTGACCATTCCCTCAACGGATGAACGCCCCTCAGGCTGAAAAGTGACGCGATCCCCGATTCGGAACTCGAGCATTCTTACATGGGCGCGCTTCAGCTCGAGAAATTTCAGGCGCTCCACGATTCTGTTGTTGAGGTCGATGAGTTCCGCCTCGGTCAATTTCTCGATGTTGATGTTCATGTCATTGCCTGTTTGTTCTCGTACGACGTATTGTAGCTGTGGGTCCTCGTTACTACGTCGGCCTTGCGAATCAAGCTGCCCTTGTAGCTCGCCAAGTCACAAGACGCATCTGGCGAACGGATCTTCAGCGAAAGTTGGCCGTGCTGGCGACCGGCTCGCCCACCATGGAATTACGGGCTAGCGCGAGTTTCGCGCTCTGTTCCATCTTTGCTCCGCAAGTCCAACGGATAAAGGGGGTTACGACGCCTCGTCGGTATACACAAACGGGGCCTTGTCAGGGACGAGGTCACAGGAGGCGCAGCGCGGCCGTCCGCGGCGGTTTTCCGACGGGGTGAGCACCATGACGAGCCGGACCGTTCCGAGCAGGTCCAGCAGGCCGGCGAGGCGCTGGCCGATACCCCCGTGGTACTGATCCTCGGCCCCGCATGCGAGTATCTTCAGACTGAGGCTCAACACCGGCTCGCCGGGAACGTCGGCTTCTTCGCCGCGGAGGTGGCGTCGGCTAGGGTTGCCCATGAGCGTATGGTTCGGACCTCATCCTCGGAGCAGCCGAGCAACTCGAGAAACTCGAGGTGCTTGTCGGGGGCCGAACTCTCGAACTGTGCGTGCCAGCGCTGCATGTCCTCGCTGCTGAAGCCGGCCGCGGCCAGAAGCGACATCCAGCTGTCCCTACTCATCACCCGCACGCCGACGAGCAAGCCCCGTTTTTCCATGAGCTCGACTATGAAACGCTGCTGCTCTTGAAGACGCCCGATGTCGTCGTTCAGCTCGTTGAGTCGCTTTTCCAGAACCGCCGACAGTTTGCTCTCGGGAGAATCCAGTACTTCCTTGATGTCCTCCAGCGCCAGCCCGGCGCGTCGGTAACGGCAGATTTGTTCCAGCCTGTTGATCTCTTTGTCGGCGTAGACGCGGTAGCCCTTCCCTGTTCGTGAGGAGGGCTGAAGCAATCCGACCGAGTCGTAGTAGAGAAGCGTGCTGCGCGACAGCCCAAACTTCTTTGCCAATCTACCTACGGTGAGCATCCCGCGACTTCTCGCGCCGGCTAGGCTGCGGTTCAGGCAGGAGTCTGGCCCGGCCTGACCATCTCGCCAGTACCGCAGAACTGGGTCAAGGGCTGATCTGGGGCAGCTCATTGGCACGAGTCTGGTGCAGCGACCATCTCCTTGACGCTCGGCGCGACCTTGCCTACAAACAGGTCTATCGAGTGCATCACCTTTCGTTGATCCTGTCCGCCGAGGCGAGTCCAACACAGCACGTCGGTCATGCCCTCGTATGCCGAAAGCAGCGCGGTAAGCTTGGCTGCAACGGACTCCGGTGTACCAACGAGAAACGCGTTGCGAAACGGCCCCTCGTCGACCATCTGCCGAAAACTCAGTTGCCCGTTATCGTAAGCGGCGAGCATGCCGATCAGTGCGCCGTGGAGGTGAGGATAGAACACCTCCGAGGTCGGATACTGCTTTGCCGGAATCAGGCCAGCAAAGGTGCGAAAGTAACGCATGCAAGGCTCCTCAAACTCGGCGTAGGCCTGATCCTGATCCTCATGCACGTACGTGAGCACGAGCCCGCCTATGCGGTACGCGTCAAGATCCTCACCGTCGGCCGCGAGGATCGAACGGTACTCCGTGATCGATTCCGGCAACGCGGAAAGCGGTGAGAACAGAAGGTTCAACTTCTTCATTGCTTGGTACTTGATCGTCTCCGGGTTCAGCGACGAACCGAACAACGGCGGGTGCGGTGTTTGATACGGGCGCGGACGCGGGCGCACGTTATCGAGAGTGAAGTGCTTCCCGCGGTAGGTCACGCTCGGCTGCGTCCACGCCGCACGGATAATGTCGAGCGACTCGTCAAAACGCGTTCGCCGCTCCTCCATCGGGATTCCATAGCCCGCAAATTCCAGCGGCTGGTAGCCACCGCCCACCCCGAAGTCGAGACGACCTTCGGAGAGCATGTCCAGGAAGGCAAACTCTTCGGCCACGCGGATCGGATTGTGGAAGGGCAGAACCACGACACCCGTACCAATCCTGATGCGCTTCGTGCGAGCCGTGATATACGAGCCGAACACCTGGGTGGAGGGCATTACGCCGTATTCCGAAAAGTGATGCTCCGCCAGCCATACCTCATCGAGCCCTATGGCGTCGGCGTACTCGACCAACTCGATCCTTTCGGAGTAATACTGGCGCGTGGTGCGATCGCGGGGAGAGTCAAACAGGTGTAACAGGCCAAATCGCAGCTTCATCGTCGCCTCCTGATGTGGAGCCCGGCCGCCGAGTGCGCGGGGCATCCGAGCAAGAAATATGAGGGATTCTAAACCGTTAAGCTATAGACAGGTCTACTCCCATCGCTTCCTATATCTCCTCCTATATCTCCGTTGCGCGCCCTCGGCCGCCACAAAACCCGTCCGGCCGAGCAGAGTCCGACGAGTCTCCGGGAGCGACACGACCGCCACCGCCGACGAGAAGACAAGTGGTTTCATGCCCGACGAGCAATTGTCTGGCCGCGGGCTTGACCTGACTACGGCTTCATAGTGCAGGCTGGGTCACGGAATCGAGCTGAGCGTAATCGGGCGCGAGAGAGCCGCTTCGAGGGTATTGGGGACAGGCGAGGGCATGAGTTCGGCAACAAGAGAAAGGCGAGCCCTGGTGGCGAAGGCGGTGTTCTGGATCGGAACCATCGGCGACGGACTGCTCGCGGTCGAGTGGTTTGCGGTCAGTCTGGGACTGGTGCGGTGGCCGATCGTGCCGAGCTTCTTTGTCGGGGAGAGCGAACCGTACCGCTACGCGATGGGCGTCGGGGCGCTCTTCATGCTGGGTTGGACCGTCGTGCTCTACTGGGGCAGTCGGCGCCCACTGCAGCGGCGAGGCCTGCTGCTGATCACGGGCTTGCTCCTCTTGCTCGCGATTTTCGTGGAGCTCCTCGGTTACACCGTAACCTTCCCCGGTCTACAGACGTACAACCAAATGTTCTGGGGCATAGTGCTGAAGGGCTGTCTCGTCCTCCAGTTTCTCTTTGCCTATTGGTATTGTGCAGACCGGGGCTCGGAGCGCGACGCAACGGCCGGAGGTCCTCGCTCATAGAACCGAGCGGTGGCAAAGCCGGGCGACGCCAGGGCCTGGCTAGGGCGCCAGAAAGCCGATCGGATTGAAGGCCGTGTAGCTCTCACCATCGGCGTCCGCCCCACTCGTCGCGGGAAGCAGCTTGCCGGCACCCGGCCCCAGGTCGACTTCGGGAACGCTGAGCCAGCGGCTGAGGATGGTCCCGTAGAAATCTCTGAAGTCGTAGGTCATCCTCAGATCGTCCTCGTTCCTGACACCGGGGTTGTCCAGCTGGGGGTAGACCCCGAACTGACCTCCGAGGGTATTTCCACCCAACACGAACTGGGGCGCAGAGGTTCCATGGTCGGTACCTGCGCTGGAAACGTCAAGCGCGTTCTGGCGTATCGTTCGGCCGAACTCCGAAAAGGTGATTACGACTACGTTGTCTACGAGGCTTTGAGTGCGGTAACCGCTGTAGCCCGGCGGCAAACCAGCGGTCTGGGCCATGTCGTTGTAGAACGCAGCCACCGATTCGCTGACCTTCTTCAACAGATAGGAGTGGAAGAAACCCTGCTCCTGGCCGGAGTGGGTGTCGAACCCTCCCGTTTGAACGTGGAAGAACCTCGCGCCCACGTCCGCCCTTATGGCCGCGGCAACGTGCCTGAGATCGCGCGCCAGACCGCCACCAAAGGCAATCTCCGGATTGTCTTCGGGGTTGAGCGGGGAACTGTACACCAGCGGGTTGTTTCTCCTGTACTTCCCGTTGGCGTCGAGCAGCAGGGCCTCTACTTTGCCGGCCTTGGTAAGGCCGTTACCCGGTAGGTAATAATCCTCCATGCTCGAAATGGTAGCCGCCCCGGTCCCGCCCATGCTGACCAGTTCGGGATAGAGGCCGCTGTCGCGCAGGGCGCTTTCGCTGTAGAGCCCCTCTACCACCGCTTTCTTGAACGTGCTCTCGCCGTCGGCGGGGAAAGCAAGCTCGGAGAGCTTCCTGAAAGCGAACACGCTGGTAGCGGCTGGGACGAACATCGGGTTTATGCTCGACCCCATGTGGACACTCGGAAGAGCGGTAGCACCAAAACCGGCGTAATCGAGGTAGCGGCCGAACCAACCACCGCTGCCGGCACCGGTCGGATCGAGCGAGTACCAAATATCCTCGCTACGAAAGTGCGAATGATTGGCGAAGGGATAGTGTACGCCGTTGACGATGGCGAGCTTTCCCTGCTGGTAGAGAGCGTGCATCGCCCCCATGACCGGGTGTAGCGCGTAGGTTGTACCGTCGTCGTTGACGCCGAGGTCGAGGATCCCCGAGGAGGTATCAAAACCCTCCGCGCTCCAGGAGCCGAGGCCACCGACCGTATCGGGAAGCATCAGCGTGGGTCTGAAACCCTGATAGAGGGTCCTCTGGGGACCGAAGAGCGGGTAGACGGTATTGATTCCGTCGTTGCCACCGTTGAGCTGGACAAGAACTACGATGGCGTCACTGGGGCCCGCCGCGTAGCTGACGTTGGTGCCCGGCAATACCCGCAGGTAGGGGGAAAGCGCCGTCGTGGCGGCAGCGGCCGCGCCCCGTTTTAGAAACTGTCTTCTTGATATGGCCATGCCGCTCACCTCTCCTCAGGCTATTTGGTACTCGGCCGCCTGCAGCATCAGGGAGATGAGACCACGGACCCTGATCATCACGTCGTCGGTAAACTCGTTGGAGAAGTCCAGCGCCGCCTGTGTCCCCTGGCTGGTCAGGAAGTTCATCAGGTAGTCGCGCTGGGCCCCGCCTATCGCCAGCGGCCCGAAGTCCAGCCCGAGCTCGCGTAGCAGGGTATCGAGAACCACATCCGGATCCGCAGCCGGGTTTTTCCAGGGGAGCGACTTGATGCGCTTGAGGCGAAGCCGGCTGGGTCCCCAGTCGGCGGACGTCAGAGCCCTGGCAAAATCGAAGCGCTGCAACAGGGTGCCGCTGTTTATCCAACCCAACCCGCTCGGCCAACCAGCGACGTTGGGCGGAAAAAACAAGTCCATTCCCATCTGCCCCATCACCTCGCCGAGTTCTCCGTTAGAATCGCCGACCTCCCGCCCGTTGCCGCGCACCCCGAGGGCCTTCAATGAGCCGATCACGAAATCGCAAGGGTTCTTTATCGCGCGTGTACGAGCCGCGTCACTGAAGAACTCGTCGCTCGTCCACATCGCGCGAAGCATCGGGGTGAGCTCGAAGTTGTTGGCCGCCAGCTCGGAAGCGAACCCCGCAAACAGGGCCTTCAACCCCGGAGCGGGTGGTGGGTAGGCGTAGAAGGTCCACAGTCGCCGGGCAAGGTGCATCGCGACCTGGTTGTTGCCGGAGTCGTCGGTGCGCGAAAAAATCAACTCGAGTACGTCGTCTGGGGTTCCGGCTACCCCTTCGTCGATTCGAAAGCCGTTGCTGGTCTGGCCGAACAATTCCATCGGATCCGGGAGGCCATCCCCGTCATCGTCGTAGCGGCCGCCGTCCCACTTACTCTCGCGCCAGATCCCCTTGTAGAACTTGCCGGCCTTCTCGATCGTCATCCAGCCCGTACAGGCACGCGACAGGTTGTGGACATCGTCCTCCGTATAGTTGGGCTTGGTCGGGTCCTGGGTACCGTCGTCCTGGAGTTGAAAAACGCCAAGCGTGAAGAGTTCCATCAACTCGCGACCGAAGTTCTCGTTGGCGTTGACGTGGATGCCATCGTCACTCGCCCTGTTTTTCAACCCGTCGAGGTAGTAGAGGTTGGCCGGATCGCGGTTGAACTCGCGAACCAGGGCTTTGAAGTTGCCGCGCGCGTTGAGCCGGAAAAGCTGATTCTGGTACGAGAGCCAGCGGTACTCGCGAAGTACGTTGCCGCCGCTCACCAGGTGTGTGTGCCAGAACAGCACGAGCTTCTCCTGAGTTCCCCCCGATGGCCGGCGCTGGCGTAACATCTGCTTGGTCCACCAACGCTGAATCTTGAGCTTGTCCTCGTATCTGTCGTCTTTGGGTACCGGAGGACGGCGCTTCGAGGGTTTGAAACTCAACATCTCGTCCACGGCGCTCTCCACCGACCCGTGTTTGCCGTAGAATTTTTCTATGTCCCTCGTGGTCCCACCGAAGGCCACGCGCCGAAGCAGGTGGGCCGCGTTCTCATATGTCCATGGGACCGCCATACCATTCCCTCCCTTCAGTCCGTCCCCTGCACCCAGCCGTTTTCCGGCGCCGGTCCGAGAACAGGATCACCAACGATCCAGAGCCTGATGATTTCTATCAGCTGGGGGTCCAAGGCCTTGCGCCCCAGCGGCATGGCCGGGCCATAGCCGTCGAGAAGGTCGGAGGTGATCTTGCGGTAGAGGTAGCTCCCGCCGCTGTCGCCCGGCTTGATTCGTTTCAACCCGTCAAGGGCCGCGGCCAGGTTGTTAGGGGTGACGCCGACTATCTGAGAGAAAGCCGCGTTCGGGAGCAACACCAGCCCCCCCTGACCGCTCTCCGAATCGTGGCAAGCCGACAACGCACAGCTCGTCGAAAACACCTGCTGTCCGATGCGGTCAAAGGTCCCGGTGTAGAGATCCCGTGGCTCGTACACGCGGCCGCCCTCCGGCCTGCACATGAATTTCATCCTGTCTCGGTCGGTTCCACTGCGACCGCTCGCGCTTCCTTCGGCGACCAGTTTGATCTTCTTCTTGGCCTTGCGCATGCGACTCCTGCGGTTGGGGCCTCTGAGAACGACCGTCACGCTGCTCGGCGTCGTACAGTCGTCGAGCGCGGTATCAGCCGGCAGGTCGAGGATATTGATTCGCTGTTGAAGGGCCTGGAAATCGGTGTCGAACTTCGCGTCGCCGTCATCGACGGCGTGGTCCACCGCGACGCCGTTTACGAGTTCGGGTACGCAGTCGGGCAAGCCCGTCGAGTTGAGACACAGGCCGAGTTCGAACACACAGCGGCCGTTACGCAGCCCGTCACCGTCACAGGCAGGGTCACCATCAACACAGTCGACCGAGCGGGGAAGCCTTGGAGGCGGGGGTTTGTTGGCGGACGGAGAATCGAAAACCGCCATGCAGTCGAGCCGCTTGCTGCCGCCACCACCGACCAACCCGGCCGTAGCGATAGACGCGAACAGCATCGACGCCGCTACGAGGACGGCGCTTGACGAAGTGTAGCGGGGCATGGCGAAGTCGCGAATATCCCACGGCGACCGGGTCATCGTCAAGACTAGAATCGGGTGCCGTCGGCGAAAATCACCGGGCGTCCCGACCCCTGGCTCTCGACACCACCCCACAGGGGGGCTGACCCGGTCGCCGAAGCGGAGTCCCGGACTCCTTCAGCCGCCGGCTATGTCCTCGCCGCCGTCCACGCCGATGACGTTGCCGGAGATCCACGAGGCCCCTTCGCCCATGAGCAAGGACACCACGCGCGCGACGTCTACCGGCTCGGTGAGTCGTCCCCCCGGGTTGAGCTCGAGCGCCCGCGCCTTCATCGCCTCGCTTCCCGGGATTCTACGCAACGCAACGGTATCGGTGACCCCTGCTCGTATGGCATTAACGGCTATGCCCCGTGGCCCCAGCTCGAGCGCGAGCTGTCGTACGTAAGCCTCCAGGGCGGCCTTCGCGGCTGACACCATCCCGTAGCTCTTCATGGCCCTGGCGCCACCGGCGGAAGTCATGGCGAGGATTCGGGCTCCGTCCGACAGCATGCCTCGCCACGTCAGCGCCTGGGTCCACAAGACCAGCGAGTTCGCCATCACGTCGAGGGTCATCGTCATCTGGCTAGCGCGAGCCGAAGCCTTTTCGTCGTCACCAACCAGCGGTACCAGCGATCCGAACGCGAGGGAATGAAACAGGAGACGGACCTCCCCACGACCGGACTCTTCCTCCAGGGCGTCTAGCACCTCGTTGATATTCGACTGGTCGGCGGCGTTGAGGTTGAAGAAGAGCGCTCGCGCGCCGCATTCTTCCACTTCGGCTATGGTATCCTTGGCCAGCTGCAGCGTAGACCGGCGATCGAGGTGGACGCCGCAGACGTCGTAGCCCTGCTTGGCAAGCTCGGTACAGACCGCGGAGCCAAAGCCACTCGACGCACCGAGTACCACCACCCATCCTGACCGCTTTACCTTCATATGCGACGAACCATAGAGCCTTGCATCGCTGCTGGCAAACAACAGAAGGAGCAGCGCTGATGCGAAAGCCGTAGCCCCGTGGACCTTACTTCACACACCTGATAGCCTGGCTTGTGCCGGTCGGGCCGCGAACCAAAGGAGGTGTGCCATGGCTGAGGAAGGAAAGTCAGCAGAGCAAGAGTTAAAGGACGCAGTCTGGACCTGGACCGGACGAGTCGTCATGGCGGCGGTGATCTTCGGTGCGGGATTCTTCGCGGCCTGGTTCCGGGCAAAGGACTACCCCGAAGTGGTACAGAAGTTGGCCGAGTGCAACGACACCATTGTCGATCTCAAGAACGAACGAGAGACGCTGTCTACGCGTATCGCGCGTGAGGCCAGAGACAAGGAAGTCTGCCGGAAGAAACTGAAGGAACTGGGCAAGTAGTCGCCGTTTCGGTGCCGGTCGGGCGGGCGTCGGTTTCAGCTCGACCGCAAGAAGGGTACGAAGTTACGCACGGCTCCCAGCAGAGCCTGAATGTCCTGGATCTCGTCGGCAAGATCGTAAGCCGAATAGAACATCTCCTCGATCGCCTGCCCGTCCTGCTCTTTGTCCGGTAGCGCTAGCGCCTCGGCCAGTGCGTTGAGCGAGGGCTCTAGCTGCGACGTCACCGCCGTCGGGATGTCTTCGGATATCGCCACCAGCAGTATCGCCCTATCCAGAAGGCGCGCGACCATTTCCCTGTCGGTCCGTTTCACGGTCACGGCGCCATGATCCCCGAGCGCGGGAGCTGAACGGCCCGATCACCCATCGCCCGTCCCTTCCTCGATCTGCCGCTTCCAGTCGAGTGTCTTGGCTTTGGCACCCGCCTCCTCGGCCTCCTCGATCATGCCAGCACGCTGGTAGAACATCGAGAGGTTGGTATACGCGAGGATGTCGTCAGGGTCGAGTTCCACCAGGCGCTTCGCCAGAGCTATGGCCTGATCGAACTGCTCACGCTCGAGGTACACCATCGCCTTTCCCAGCAGGGCGTCCGCGTAGTCGGGGTCCAGCTCCAGACAGCGATCGAAACGCTCGAGAGCCTGATCGTATTTCCCCTCGCCGTGAAGGTCCGCACCCTCGTAAAAGAACTGTTCCGTAGGGGATACCTCGTCGTCGTCAAGGTCCATGGCTAGAGCCTAGTCTTCTTCCGCCGTAGATCAAGAGCCGGGACTGGGCGCAGACATATAGGCCCTGCCCGCAGGCGGGCCGGCAACATTCGTGATACAATCCCGCGCGCCAAAACCGTGAAAGACCGAATCGAGCAGTTCATCGAAAGCGACGGTACGAGCGAGGACTTCGAGCGCCTGGCGCTGGAAACGTTCGCCTGGCAGTACGCCCGCGTGGAGGTCTACCGGCGGGTGTGTGAGAGCCGAGGGATCGACCCCGAAGCGGTCCGCCGATGGCAAGACATCCCGCCGCTACCCGCAGACGCCTTCAAGCAGGGACTAGGCTGCAACCCGAAACCGTCCCACGTTTTCTTGAGCAGCGGGACCGTCTCCGGACGCGATTCACGCAGCCGGCACGAGCTTTCCACGCTCTCGACCTACCGAGCCTCGGCGCTCCGACACTTCGCTCGCATGGTGGTTCCGGATCATCCGGGGCCCATGTCGGTACAGGTACTCGGACCGACGGCCGAAACCCACCCCGACTCCTCGCTGGGCCAAATGTTCAGCTGGATACGAGACGCCCACGCCAAGGACAAGGCTTCCTGCGTCTTTGACCTCGAGGGGAAACTCGACGCCGTGCAGGCCGTCCACTGGCTGCGGGGCGTGGCCGCCACCAGCACCCCCGTCCTTTTGCTCGGGATAAGCTCCGCTTTTACCGCGATCTTCGCCTTTCTGCGTAACCGCGGTGAGCCGCTCAGGCTGCCAGCCGACAGCCGGATAGTCGACACGGGTGGAAAGAAAGGCAGCTCCCGGGTACTGTCTGCACGTGGCCACCTGAAGGCCTGCTGGCGTTACCTGCATGTTCCGTCCTACATGTGTGTCAACGAATACGGAATGACAGAGATGCTTTCGCAATACTACGACGACGCGCTGTTCAACCGGCACTCGGGCAAGCTCGCGCCACGCCGCAAGATCGGGCCACCCTGGTGCCGCCATCTGGTGGTAAACCCGGCCACGCTCGAACCGGTCCGAAAGGGAAGTCGTGGCATCCTGCGGTACATCGACCTCTCCAACTGGGAGTCGGTATCGGCTCTGCAGACCCTCGACATAGGCGTCGACAACGGAGCGGGTCTCGAGATTCTCGGGCGAGCCCGTGGCGAGGATGCGCGGGGCTGTTCTCAGCTCATGGGCGCGATAGGGCGAGGCTAAGAGGCGTGCGCGAAGACGACCAGCTCGTCGCTCGGGCGGAACCGCTGGGCGTGCAGACCCTGCAGTCCCAGATCGCCGCGGCCCGGCGAGCGAGGGCCAAGGTCCTGCGTTCTTTTTCCAACGCGGACCTCATAGCCGCCCTCGGCGAGGCCTCGGTAATCTGGTGTAACGAGAATTCACCTGCGCGTCTGCGAGCCACCGACGCCCTGTCCAAGCACTTGAACATGGCCGCTGCCATGATCGACAAGGGCCTGGGTTATATTTTTGGAGCGCTCAGCCCGGGGGCCCTGGAGGATCTGCTGCGGCGGGAATGCGCCAACCCGGCCGCGCTCGAGTCCGGACTACGCTCCGCTAACGGCGGGTCGAGACGACTCGGCGGGCCGGCGGTCATCTTCTACTCGCTGGCCGGTAACGTGCCGGGCTTGGGCATACCGGTCGTCGCCGTCTCGCTGCTGGCGCGATCGGCTTGCGTGATACGGGAGAGCTCGCGCCAGCCTTCCCTCACCAGCGCATTCGTTGAAACCCTCTCCCGCTGCAACCGCGACATGGCCGCGATGGTGGTGGCGACGAGCTGGGAGGCCGGAGACCCGGGCTACGAGTCCACCGTGATGTCGGCCGCGGAGCGGGTGGAGCTCTTCGGCAGCGACTCGACCCTCGAGCGGATCGCGGCGCGCCACCGCGGCAGGTCGGTAATAGCCCACGGCTCGCGGGTAAGCATCGGCCTGGTCCCGATCGGTTCAGACACGGATCGCTGGACACGGGCCTTCGCCGAAGACGTCGCGATGTACGAGGGACGAGGATGCCTCAGCCCCCACGTCATCATCGTTGAAGGCGCGGCGACCCGTGCCTCGCGGATGGCGCGGGGACTCTCGGTGGAGCTGGCCAGGCTTCACCGCCTCTGGCCTCGCGGTGACCAGGGCATAGAGATGGAAACCCGCCGGCGTGGGTTCGCCGGCCGCGCCGAGCTCTCGGCGGCGCAACACGACGACGAGCTGCTGCTGAGGAACCGTGACGACGCGTGGATAGTCCACCTCGACCCGCGGGCCAGGATAGAAGCGGGGCCCGGGTTGCGTTGTGTCAAAGTGCTCCCGGTCAGAGACCGAGCCGCCACCCTCGGCGCCCTGCGGGAGGCCCGCCTCCCGATCGCCGCCGTTGGCCTTGCCCTGGGCGACGACGAACTCGCGTTCGAGGAGCACGCCCACGAGCTACGTGACGAAGGAGTCACGCTGGTGTGTCGTCCCGGTCAGATGCAGGCGCCGCCTCTTTCGTGGGCCCAGGACGGGGGTCGGCGGCTCGGCGATCTCCTCGAGTGGTACGAAGAGAGCGATATTTGAATCCTGGCCAACTGTACTCCGCTTTCCTGGCCAACGTCGCACAGACCTCGGTCACGCCGGTAGGCATCGTCGTAGAGCGAGCCCGGGGCTGCAGCATCACCGCGGCGGGGGGCCAGGAGTACATAGACCTGCTGGCGGGCATCGGCGTCGCGGCGCTCGGCCATCAGCACCCGAGGGTTCTCGAGGCCATACAGGAACAGGCTCACCGGCACCTGCACGTCATGGTCTACGGCGAGTACGTACAGCGGCAGCAGGTCGAGCTGGCACGCCGCCTCGCGGAGCTGCTCCCGCCGCCGCTGGAATCCGTCTACTTCACCAACTCCGGATCCGAAGCGGTAGAAGGCGCGCTCAAGCTCGCTCGCAAGCTCAGCGGACGGAGTTCGCTGCTCGCCTTCCGCGGCGCCTTCCACGGTGACACCCTGGGAGCGGTCTCGATCGGCGGCAACCCAGTGTACCGCGACCCTTTCGAGCCCCTGCTCCCCGGCGTGGGTTTCATGGAGTTCAACGAGGTGGATTCCCTCGACGCAATCAACGAGGACGTCGCCGCCGTGATCGTGGAACCCGTGCAGGCCGAAGCCGGCGTGGTCTTGCCCAAGCCCGGCTTCCTCCCCGAGCTCAGGCGCCGCTGCACGGAGGCGGGGACGCTGCTGATCTTCGACGAAGTGATCACGGGTCTCGGTCGAACGGGGCGGTTGTTCGCCCTGGAACACGAGCGGGTCGTACCCGACGTTCTCCTCCTCGCGAAGGCCCTCGGCGGGGGTCTACCGCTGGGCGCCTTCGTCTCATCCAAGCGCGCGATGCGATGCCTCGCTGTCGATCCTCCGCTCGGACACGTGACGACCTTCGGCGGCCACCCGCTGAGCTGCGCCGCCGGGCTGGCGGCCCTCGAGGTGATCGTCGAAGAGGACCTCAGCACGGCCGCCAGCGACCGTGGCGGCTTCTTCGCGGAGCTGCTCCGTGAGCGCCTCGCCGGGGACGCCTTGCTGGAACTGCGCCAGATCGGACTGCTGCTGGGACTCGAAATGGCGAGCGCGGCGACGGCCGCGGCGTTCACCAAGGAGTGCCTGCGCGAGGGCCTGATACTCGGATGGACGCTCCACGACGACTGTGTAGTCAGGCTCGCGCCGCCGCTGGTCATCAGCGAGAGCGAACTCGATGAAGCCTCGCTGAGGATGCAACGCGCTCTCGCCCGCGTGACGGCGGATGGCTAGGATCGCGGGCTAACCCGCGTTATTCGTGAAGCGGGCTAAGAAGCCTCCTGCATGAGGTAGGCGTTGATGAACCGGTCGAGGTCACCGTCGAGGACCGCGTCGGTGTTGCCCATCTCGATGTTGGTTCGCAGATCCTTCACCATCCGGTAGGGCGCGAGAACGTAGGAGCGGATCTGGTTGCCGAAGGCGACGTCCTTCTTGGCCGGACCGATTTCGCTCATCCTCTCTTCGTGCTTACGTCGTTCGAGCTCGTAGATGCGCGCCTTGAGGATCTTCATCGCCATCGAACGGTTCTTGTGCTGAGAGCGCTCGTTCTGACACGCAACCACGATACCGCTCGGTAGATGCGTGAGGCGAACCGCCGAGTCGGTCTTGTTCACGTGCTGCCCGCCGGCTCCGCTGGCACGGTAGGTGTCAACACGCAGATCTTCGTCTCGTATGTCTACTTCGATGGTGTCGTCGAGTTCGGGAAAGACGTGAACCGACGCAAAGGAGGTGTGCCGCCTGCCCGCGTTGTCGAAAGGCGATATGCGAACCAAGCGGTGCACGCCGGCTTCGGCCCTCATGTACCCGTAGGCGTAGTCGCCCTCTACCGTGAAGGTCGTGGTCTTGAGGCCCGCCCCGTCACCGGGCGTGTAGTCGAGTAGCTTTGTGGCGAAGTCGCGCCTCTCTGCCCAGCGTAGGTACATCCTCAGCAGCATGTCACCCCAGTCCTGGGACTCGGTTCCACCGGCACCGGGATGAATCGTCACGATCGCGTTGTTGAGGTCGTATTCCCCCGAGAGCATGCGCCGCACTTCCATTTCGGAAACCCGCTCCTCGACCTCGCCGAGCCCCTCGATCAGCTCGGTCAGAGCGTCCTCGTCGCCGCCCTCGGCCATCTCGAGGTAAACCGCGAGATCGGCGACGGCTTGCGAGAGAGCCTCGAAACCCTCTACACGCGTCTCGACCTGCGCGCGTTCGCGCAACACCTGCCCGGCCTTCTCGCGGTCATCCCACAAGCAGGGGTCCTGGCTGGCCTTGTCGAGTTCGGCGAATCTGGCTTTCAGGCGAGGGAGGTCAAAGATACCGCCCGAGGGTCTCCGTTCGCTCCTCTAGGGCGGCAACGCGCTGACTGGTATCGCTATCTACAACCATTGCGGGACGCAATTTCCCATGGTCACCCGCGTTTATCAAGAGGCGCGCAGAACACGCCTGCGGCCGAGCCGCAGGCCCAGCAAGAGGATCGTCGCGCCGACGCACAGCCACGCGAACAAGTCTCCCACCACGAGGTAAACCGAACGGGAGGGCGACATGCGTATGTCGGTGACCACCACGGACTGCACAAAAAGGTCGGTATCGAACCCGACGCGGCCCGAGCTGTCGATCACCGCCGAGATCCCCGTGTTGGTCGCCCTCAGCAGCGGAACACGGTTTTCCACCGCCCTGAAGGCCGCCATCGCCAGGTGCTGGTAGGGTGCCGACGAGACCCCGTACCAAGCGTCGTTGCTGATGTTGACGAGAAAATCGGCGCCGTCGGCGACGAAGCGTCGTGTGAAGGCGGGAAAGATCGCCTCGTAACATACCAGCGACGCGAAACGCACGGCGTCGACGCCGCGGGTTCCACCGAACTCCAGCCGCGGCCCCACGAAAAGCAGCCGCTTGCTGCCACGACCAAAGGTCCCCACCGTCTCGACGGTCTTGTCTACCAGACCGAATAACCCGCCGAAGGGTACGTACTCGCCGAAGGGTACGAGCTTTATCTTGTCGTAGGGGCCCTGCTTGCCTCCGCTGGGGTCGAAGGTCCAAGCCTGGTTCCAGGCCAGGATCGGCCCCCCGTCTCGGGACTCGTAGCCAGGTGCGCCGCTGAGTAGCCATACCCCGTGCCCGCTCGCGAACTCCGCCACGGCCTGGGTGCGGCGGTCATTGACGAGAACGGGCAGAGCCGATTCCGGCCACGCGATAAACTCCGCGCCGGCCTCCACGGCTCGCCGGGAAAGCGCGAGGTAGCGATCGACCGTAAGCTGCTGCCAGTCCCCGTCCCACTTCTTGTCCTGGGCGATGTTGCCCTGTACCAGCGCGACGGTCAGCGGCGCGGACGAGGCCTGGACCTCGATCCGTGCGAGGCGATAGCCTCCGTAACCGAGATCGAGAACGATCGCGGCGAGCAGCGCCACCAGCCATCGGCGACTAGCGCCAACACCACAGGCCAGAGTCTCGGCAATAACGCAGTTGGAAAACACTAGCAGCGCCGAGACCAGCCACACCGCACCTATATCGGCGATCTGTATGATCGCCAGCGCCGGCTGCTGTGAATAGCCCAGCGCGGCCCAGGGGAAGGCCGCGGGGAAGAAGGTGCGACTCCATTCCAGGGCCACCCATACGCAGGGGGCCACGAGCGCACGAGCCGCACCGCCCCGGGCCAGCCACTCGACCGTGGCCGCGAACAGGCCCAGGAACAGCGCGACCACGGCGCTGAGCATCAACAACAGCACAAGCGCGGGCGCGAGCCCCAGACGCGTGTAGTTGCTGATGGTGGGCGCGATCCAGTACAACGCGCCCAGGTAGAAGACCAGGCCGGTGACCCACCCGCGAGCAAAAGCCCCGGCGCTCGGCCTGCCTCGCACGGAAACGAGCAGGGGCACCAGTCCGATCCACGCCAGCGGCCAGAGACCGGCCGTCGGGAAGGACGCGACCAGCAAGAGCCCCGAGGCGAGGGCCGGAAGGTAGGACCTGAGCCTCTTCAATTCTCCTGCGCCGCGCAGGGCAACCGCTCCTCACGGAGGAGCTCGACGAGTCTCGCTTCCTCGGCTTTCATGCGGCGAGCCTCCTCGAGGCCGGCCTCGTGGTCATAGCCCAGGAGGTGAAGAAAACCGTGGAGCAACAGGCGGTTAAGCTCCTCCTCGAGCGTCCAGCCCCCGTCCTCCGCCTGCATCCTCGCGCTGTCGAGGCAGATTACCACGTCGCCGATCACCTGTTCTTCGAGGCCAGAACGACGGTCCTCCCCGCACGACGCGATCCCCTCCATCTGGGAAAAGGACAGGACGTCGGTGCTCGTGTCACGGCCACGCCAGCGTCCGTTGAGTTCGCGCATCTCCCCCTCGTCGACGACCGCGACGGAGAGGCAGCGTTCCCCACAACCGACCGAGTCCAGGAGAAAACGCGCGCAGCGCTCGAGCTGGGCGCGGAGCTCCTCGTTTGCCTGGTTCAGCAGCAGGTCTACGGCCATGGACGAATCACCCGGAGACGTCCTTCCCGCCGTCATCGGATCGTCCGGTACGGTCGTTGGCACGGTCATAGGCGCCTATGATCTTTTTCACCAGGCCATGACGAATCACGTCGCCCTCGTCGAAGTAGACGAAGGCTATACCCTCGATTCCCTTGAGTATGCCCCGTGCGTCGATGAGCCCCGACATCTGATCACCGGGCAGATCGACCTGGGTGATGTCGCCGGTAATGACGGCCTTGGACCCGAAACCCAGACGTGTGAGGAACATCTGCATCTGTTCCCTCGTCGTGTTCTGGGCCTCATCGAGTATCACGAAGGCGTCGTTGAGCGTGCGCCCGCGCATGAAAGCCAGCGGCGCCACCTCGACCGTTCCGTGCTCTATGAGCTGGCCGGCCTTCTCCATGCCGACCATGTCGTAGAGCGCGTCGTAGAGCGGTCGGAGGTAGGGGTTGATCTTCTCGGCCAGATCGCCCGGCAAGAAACCGAGTTTCTCCCCGGCTTCAACCGCCGGTCGGGCGAGAATGATCCTCGTGTACCGGCCCTTGAGCAGCATCGAAACCGCCATAGCCATGGCGAGGTAGGTCTTGCCGGTACCGGCGGGACCGATCGAAAAGACCATGTCGTTACCCCTGATGGCCTCGGTGTAACGCTTCTGGTTGGCCGTCTTGGGAGCTACCCGGGTCCCCTTTACCCCGAGTAACAAGGGGTCGAGAAATACCTCGCCGAGCGAAACGCTGTCGTCCTCGCTGAGTATGGCGACGGCGCGCTCGACGTCGCCGACGTGGATCTCGTAACCTCGCCCGGCGAGGTCGTAGAGCTCGGAAAGCACCTGTCCCGCGAGTTCGAGATCGTGTGGCTCTCCTACGATCTCTACGCCCGAGGTCGTGAGAGTGACCCTGACGTCGAGGGCGCCTTCGATCACCCTTACGTTGGCATCACGGCTTCCGAATAGTTCGTGCAGGCGGCGGGCATCCGCAAAGTCGAGTTTATACGATGAGTTCGTTGGCCTTCTCCAACATGGAGCCTATTCCTTCCGCGTTCTTTCCGCCAGCCTGAGCGAAATCCGGCTTGCCTCCTCCGCGTCCGTCGATGATCGGAACGAGCCGTTTGACGATCTTACCGGCGTGGAAGCGACCCGTCAGGTCAGCGGTCACCGCAACCACCATAGCCACTCCACCGGCGACCTCCCCGGCTAGCACCACGACGGCGGAGCCTAGGCGATCGCGAATACCGTCGGACACGAGCCGGAGCGCGGCGGCCTCGACCCCGTCTACCCTCGCGATCACCGCCTGACCACCGTCGATGGGTCTCGCACCGGCGAGGGCCCGGCTCATGGCCTCTCCGCTCTCGTCTTTCCCTCGCTTGGAGAGCTGTTTCTTGAGCTCCCTGTGGGCCGAGATTAGTTTCTCCAGCCTCTCGAAGGCGTCGTCGACGTTGCCACGAAGCGCCCCCGCGAATCTTCTCAGAAGAGCGTCGCGCTCGCGCGCCTCCCGCAGCGCCGTTTCCCCGCTGCGCGCCTCCACCCGGCGAAGCCCCGCCCCTACGGCCGATTCCGAGGACAGTCGCAGCAGGCCGATGTCGCCGCTACGCCTGGCGTGGGTACCGCCGCAGAGTTCCACCGAATAGTCGCCCATCCTTACGACCCGCACCAGGTCGCCGTACTTCTCACCAAAAAAGGCGAGCGCACCGCAGTCCAGGGCCTCCTGAAAGGGCATTTCTTCAACCGTGATCTCGAGGTTGTCCCGTATCGCGGCGTTGACCTCGGTTTCGATGTCGGCGAGCTTCTCGTCGGCGACGGCACCGTCGTGACTGAAGTCGAAGCGCAGGTGAGACTCGTCTACCAGCGAACCCGCTTGCTTGACGCCCTCGCCGAGGTGGTTCCTCAAGGCCGCGTGGAGAAGATGGGTAGCCGAGTGGTTGAGTCGAATGGCCTGCCGCCGGGCGTCGTCGATGCGAAGCTTGACCGTCTCGCCCGCTCGAAGTTCTCCGGCGGTCACACGCGCGAGGTGTACGGTCACGTCGTTCGCGGCCTTCTGGGCGTCGACGACCTCGAGGGTCGATCCAGACTCCGATACTATAGTTCCTACGTCCCCGACCTGGCCTCCGCTCTCCGCGTAGAAAGGGGTGAGGGCTGTGACGATCTCGACCTCGTCGCCCTCGACCGCGCCGTCAACGAGACGACCCCCCGATGCGAGCGCTATGATTTCCGATTCGGCCTCGGCGACGAAGGGCCCCGCGAAGCGGCTCCCGTTCTTCTCGCGGGCCGTCGCCACCAGCAGAGTGAAATCGACCGACGCCCGACCCAGGGCCCTGGCGTCGCGAGCCCTCGCCCTCTGCTCCTCGAGCGCCGCGTGAAAACCCTCCAGGTCTACAGACATCCCTCGCGAGCGGAGTATGTCCTCGGTCATGTCCAAGGGAAAACCGTAGGTATCGTAGAGGCGAAACGCCACCTCGCCAGGCAGGGACTTCACCGACTTCTTCTTCGCGCCCAGCTCGTCGAGGGCCTGATCGAGATGAACCAGCCCGCGGTCCAGCGTCAGCGCGAAGCGTTCCTCTTCCCCGCGCACCCCCTCGAGTATCGCCTCGCGCCGCTCTGCGAGCTCCGGATAGGCCTCGCCCATGCTCTCCACCACGGCCTCGCAGATGCGGAACAGAAACAGACTGTCGAGCCCGAGGTTTTTACCGTGACGCGCGGCCCGCCTCACCAGTCGCCGCAACACGTAGCCGCGGCCCTCGTTGGAAGGCGCGATACCATCGGCGATCATGAACGACACCGCGCGACCGTGGTCGGCGACCACCCTGAACGACACGTCACCCTCAGGGTCGCCGCCGTATTCGCGACCGGACATCTCCTCGGCACGCTCTATCAGGTCCGTGAACAACGAGCCTTCGTAGTTATCGTCCACGCCTTCCAGCACCGACGCTATGCGCTCAAGGCCCATGCCGGTGTCGACGTGGGTCTGGGGCAGGTCGTGGAGCAGGCCCTGCTCGTCCCGCTGGTGCTGTATGAAGACCAGGTTCCACAGCTCGATGTACCTCGCGCAGCCGCCGTTGACCTTGCAGCGGTGGTCGCCGAGGTGCTTCATGTCGCAACTCGCCGGACCCCGATCGATGTGGATCTCCGAACAAGGGCCGCAGGGCCCCGTAGCCCCCATCTCCCAGAAGTTGTCCTTCTCGTCGAAACGCAGAACGCGGCTGTCGTCGAGTCCCGAGATCTTCTTCCACAGCCGGGCCGCCTCCTCGTCGCTGCGGTAGACGGTGGCGTAGAGCTTGTCTTCGGGAAGACCCCACACGTCCGTGATGAGTTCCCAGGCCCACTCGATCGCCTCGGCCTTGTAGTAATCGCCGAACGACCAGTTGCCGAGCATCTCGAAGAGCGTGTGGTGGTAGGTGTCCCGTCCGACCTCCTCGAGGTCGTTGTGCTTGCCCGAAAGGCGCAGGCACTTCTGGCTGTCTACCACCCGTGGCGCCGCCGCGGAGGCGTCGCCCAAGAAGACCTCCTTGAACTGTACCATGCCCGCGTTGGTGAACATCAGGGTCGGATCGCCGTGGGGAACGAGCGAGGCGGAGGGAATGACGAGGTGCCCCCTCTGCTCGAAAAAGTCGAGAAAACTCTGCCGTATTTCGGAACCGAGCATGCTAGCCAGTGCTGCTTACAAGGAAAATGCTCGCATGTCACCCACCGTCGTGGCGACGGCCGGGCCCCCGACAACGAAGCGGGGGCCCGAGCAGACCGGCGTCAATCGGCTCTGTGTGGCGCCTGGCCCACGTGGCCCCGGGCGCCGCTTCGACTACTTGGCCGCGCGACCGCCGCCGCGGGTGGCCGCCGCCGCTTCGCTCGTGGCAGAACCGCCCTCGACCACCGTGAGGCTGGGCGACGGCGGAACCTCGAGCCCCAGCTCGCGCCTGAGCTTGAGCTCTATCTCGTCGCAGATCGCCGGGTTTTCCCTGAGGAACTCACATACGTTGTCACGGCCCTGCCCTATGCGGTCGTCGCCGTATGAGTACCAGGCGCCGCTCTTTTCGATGATCCCCATCTCCACGCCGAGATCGAGCAACTCTCCCTGGTGGTTGATGCCCGCGCCGTAACGTATGTCGAACTCGGCTTCCCGAAAGGGCGGCGACACCTTGTTCTTGACCACCCGCACACGGGTACGGTTGCCGACCGACTGGTCACCCTGCTTGATGGCCCCGATGCGTCGTATGTCGAGGCGGATCGACGAGTAGAACTTGAGCGCGTTACCGCCGGTGGTGGTCTCCGGGTTGCCGAACATGACGCCTATCTTCATACGAATCTGGTTGATGAAGAGCAGGATGGTGTTCGAGCGTGAGATCGTGCCGGTGAGCTTCCTGAGGGCCTGCGACATCAACCTCGCCTGCAGGCCCATGTGGGAATCGCCCATCTCTCCCTCGATCTCCGCGCGCGGCACCAGGGCCGCGACCGAGTCGACCACGAGAATATCGATGGCGCCACTGCGCACCAGCGTGTCCGCGATCTCGAGCGCCTGTTCTCCGTTATCGGGCTGTGAGATGAGAAGGTCGGCGGTATTGACGCCCAGCTTGCGGGCGTAGCCCACGTCCAGGGCGTGCTCGGCGTCAACGAAGGCCGCGACGCCCCCGCGCTTTTGAACCTCCGCCACGGCGTGCAACGCCAGGGTGGTCTTGCCCGAAGACTCGGGGCCGTAGATCTCGGATATGCGCCCACAGGGCAGACCGCCCACGCCCAGGGCGACGTCCAAGCCCAGACTGCCGGTAGAGACCACCGCCACGTCCTGGTTACCGGCCTCATCGCCGAGCCGCATCACCGACCCCTTGCCGAACTGCTTCTCGATCTGGCTAAGCGCGAGTTCCAGCGCCTTGGCCCTCTCGTCGCCCTTGGCCACCGTTGGGGTCTTTCCCTTTTCCTTTACCATCTTCTCACTCCTCCTCGACGATCAGCGCCGTGCAAGATCGCTGCCTTGAAAAATCTCCGTGCCCAAAACGTCCAAAATCTCTACGTTCAAAAATCGCAGTCATCAAAGGCTCGGCCACGCATGGGCCGGCCACGGTATTTTTTCCACACCGTTGTTTCCACCATCGCGCACACGGGGCCAGCGGGTCACGAGCTCCGCCCGCGACGGGTGAAGTTCGAATCGAGCGGGTCCAGACCGAGTAGCTGCCGCCTAACCCAGTCCAGCGCCAGCTGGCTGGTGAGCAACCTCACCCAGTCCCTGCTTCCCCGCAGCCCATAAGTCTTCGAACGCACGCCGTCTCCGCCCAAGCCGTCGGCCGCGAGCGCCAGAACCACCGTACCGACGGGCTTGTCGTCGCTCCCACCACCCGGCCCGGCTACTCCCGTGGCGGCGACGGCGATGTCGGCGCGAGTCGCGCGACGCGCGCCCAGGGCCATCTCGGTGGCGGTCTCCTCGCTCACCGCCCCGAACATCGCGAGCGTGGTTCGGGATACGCCGAGCAACTCAACCTTCACCTCATCGCTGTAGGCGACAAGGCTCCCCCTGTAATAATCCGAACTACCGGCTACCTCGGTCACGCGCGAGCCTATGAGACCGCCGGTACAGGACTCGGCGGTCGCCAGCGTAAGACTCCTCTCGCGGAGCAGCCCGCCGACAACCTCCTCCATGCCGACGTCGCCCTCGGCAAAGACCGCCGGCCCGAGTCTGCCGCGAACCACGGCACAGAGCTCCTCTAGATCGGCTTCGGCCCTTTCGCGCTCGCCGTTGACCGAGACCCGCACCGAAATATGAGGGAAGCTCGCCCTGAAGGCCAGCCGCCCTTTGTCGGGATCGACGGCGTCGGCCAGCGCCTCGTCGAGCGCCGATTCGCTCATGCCGAAAGTCTGGAAGCTATGCGAGAGGTGGCAACGCTCGGAGTCGTTTTGCTCGCCGAGCCAGGGAAGGACGCTCTCTTCGAACATCGCTTTCATCTCGCGCGGCACCCCGGGCAACGCCACGGCCACCGAACTGCGCTCGTCTGCCGCTATCGTCAGCCTGTAGCCTGGCGCCGTACCGAGGCGGTTGGGAATGACCTCGCAGCCCTCGGGAAACCAGGCTTGCTTGAGGTTGTTCTCGGGCATGCTGCGGCCCATGGCCTCGAAAAGCGCCTTGATCCGCGCCGCTTGCTCCTCGTCGAAGACGAGATCGACCCCCGCCACCGCGGCCACGGTCTCGGTGGTGAGATCGTCAGAGGTGGGGCCCAGTCCCCCCGTGCATATGACCAGGTCCGCCAGCGACAAGGACTGCCGCCAGGCCCAGGCTATGCGGTCGCTGTAGTCACCGACCACGATCACCGAAACCAGCTCCACGCCGCAGCCCAGGAGGCGATTGGCGACGTAGGCCGCGTTGGTGTCGACGGTAATCCCGCTGACCAGCTCGTCGCCGGTAGAAACTATGGCAGCCGTCCGAATCACCGAGCCATTTTCGCTTTTTTTTCGTCTGTTGGCAAGCGCTCTCGCTAACCCAGTGAAATTACACTCACCACGTGAGCGGCTCGCAACAAGACGTTGGCGTAGAAGCCGGCGACGAGGTCGTCGGCCACGATCCCGTAACCGCCGTGCAGGCCCTCTGCCCACCTGGCCGGTGGTGGCTTGAAGATGTCGAAAACACGGAAAAGCACGAAGCCCGCGATCAGCGTGGTGGCCGTGGCCGGTAGCAAGGCGACGGCGATCAGGTAGCCGGCCACCTCGTCGATGACCACCTTCGAGGGATCGTCGTCGCAGAAGATCCGGCTACAGCGTCCGGCCGCCCACACGGCCACCGCCAGGATCAGCAGCAGGGCGACCGCGTAGGCCCCGCGGTTCCGATCCGCGAGCAGCGCCAGGGGCCCCGCGATGAGCAGCGCCGGCAGGGTACCGAAGGTTCCCGGGGCAAACGGTGCGTAGCCGGTGTAGGCCCCGGTTCCCAGAAAAACCGCGACTCCCCGGCTCAGCTTTCCGCCGGTTTCCACCCGCTCCAGAGCAGCACGCCGCCGACCGAGATCTCGAGCACGAGGTTGAACCACCCTATCGCGCCCGAGGCCTCGGGCGCCGTTATCGTGCTGACCACCAGACGTCCCCCGGCAAAGCCCAGCCAGATGACACCGAGACACAGGAGCAGCAACGGCCCCTCCTCGAAGCCCGCGCGCGCTGCGACCAGGCCGATGCCGCCCATGGCGATGAAGAGCCCACCGTAGAGCGCGCCGATCTCGCCCCAGCCGCTGCCCTGACCCGCAACCACAGTGAGATCGAAGAGGTCGGCCACGGCCGAAGGCAGTGCCAGCGTGAACAACCCGAAGGCGATTGAAAGAGCGCTGACTATTCGTGCCGCCCGTAGGCTGTCCATCGATCTACAAACCCCCGACCCGCTGCCAACTGAACGCGGGCATCCCGGCCTTGCAAGGTAGTCGGGCGCCCCAGCGCTAGCAAGCCGGACTTGTGCACGGGTGGTCGAAGCCGACAGAGTCTGACGCGGGCAGTGCCAGCTTCCGCCAGTTGGGCAGAGCCAATTTTCTGCTTTACAAGTGGTCGCAGGCTGGACTAACAATAGAGTAGAAGCCGCTACTCTCGACTGCTTGAGCGAGGATTCATGGACTTACCGACGAGGACGACGGCGGCTTCGCCGATCCCTGTAGCTATGGCCCTGCTGCTAGCCGGCGGACTATTGGCCACGGGGCCGCTGGGCGCGGGCGCGGCCCACGCGGGTCCCGGGCAGCAGGACAAGTCTCAGCGGAAATGCCTCACCTTGCTTGCCAAGGCTGGCATGAAGGTATCAAAGGCCCAGTCCAAGGTGATTTCGAACTGCCTGAAGGAAGCAGGCAAGGGGGTCTTCCCGGGAGGAGACGGAGTTCAGGCCTGCATGGGCGGCGATCCCAAGGGCGATGTGGCCGAGGCCAGCCAAAAGACCATCAATCAGCAGAGCACGCGCTGCTCCACGCGTCCGGGGTTCGGCTACACCGACGCCTATTCAGTCAATTCCATGGCACTCAACGCGCTGGTGGGAGCAGCGTTGGAACTGCTCGGAAGCGACCTCGACGAGGGCGTGGCCACCGTGCGCGACGCCAACCGCTGCCAGCGTAAGCTGTTCAGGAAGACCGCCAAGGCGCTGGACGCGGCCTGGAAAGATTACATCGGATGCACGAAGCGGGGCCTCAGGAACGGTAGCGTGACTTCCAGGTCTGAGCTTGGAGAGTGCGTGGACTCGTTCAAGTCGGCGGGCAGCAAGACCTCGCGTGCCATGGCCAGACTCTCGGCGGAAATCGCGAAGAGCTGTGCCGTGCTTGATCTGGCGGCAACGCTGCCGGGGGCCTGCTCGGGGGCAGGCGCCGCCACCGGGACATGCTTGGTCGATCGCGCGTACTGCCAGGCCTGCAGGATGCTGAGCGATGCCGCCGACCTGGCGATAGACTGCGATTTGATCGACGATGCCGCGGATAACTCGAGTTGCCCCGACCACCCAGTAGTGTTCGAGAACATGAGCAAGCTGGCCGTGACTGGTATCACCCGTTACGTGATCCCGGCAGAAGCTTGCGCCGCCGATGGCAATGACGGGCTTGCTCCTGACTGCTCAGCCGGTGGCACCAGCGGCCCGTGGGCAACGCTCACCCCGGTAGTTGCTGCCCCACTGCGAGCAGGTGACGCGCTCGAGATGGGCGCTGGCACCTATTCGCTCGTTAAGCAGACTGCTTCGCAGCCAGCCTCGGGAACCCCGACCCAGCCCGTGCGCGTGAGCAGCTACCTCGACCAGGTGGTCGTACTCGACGGTGGTTGGAGCGACGTCGAGTCGCCTGGAGATACGACACCGGTGTTGCGCGTGGGGTCCGCCTACCAGCACTGGAAGGGCCTGACCATAGACGGCTGCAACATGGTCTGTGTCCAGGTCAAGGAAGGATCCGACCATCTGCTGTTCGAGGGCAACACGGTAAACGGCGGCGGCGAGGACGGCGTCAAGGCCACATTGTCGCGGCTGGCGCTGTATCGCGACAACGAGTTCACCGACTTCTACAACGAAGCCATCGACGTGTGGCACACGCGCCACGCCTGGTTCATCGCTAACGAGTTCCACCACAACAATACTTCGATTCCGTCGCTCAGTCCGAGCGAGGCCATGTGGACCAAGGCCGGCTCGGAAAACATCCACATCATCGGCAACTCCTTTCACGACCTCGATCTGCACACCCGCGCTCTGCAGCTGGGAGGCTGCTGCTGGGCCAACTGGGAAGACCGCGGCGGCCTGCTGTGCGAGGGGGGCGTGCTGTCTTGCGACGCCACCGGAGACTGCTGCGACTGTTTGGGTGGGCAGTGGGTCCCACAGCCGGTGGCACGACAGATATACGCGTTAGGTAATTTGTTCGACGCGGTGACACTGGGCAACCCTAGCCCCTCGGCCCAGCAGGGCGTGCTTGGCGCGTCGGGCTGCTATGATTGCGAGGCCGCGTACAACGTCGTCACCGACAGCGACGACGCGTTCTCGGTGGCTCCTACCCAGGGTATAGATAACCAGCCCTGCTGCGGCAGCCTCAACTGTAACGACCCCGAAACAGGTCTCTGCAACCGGCCGGACGAGTGCAGCTACGCGGACTACCCCCAGAACCTGAACTTTCACGACAACATCGCAGCAGCGATACGACAGAGCGCCGGGGGTATGTCAGGAGGCAGCAGCGCGCGCCTGTGGAACACGCACTTCGGCGTGCCAACGGGATCGAGCGATCTGCGGATCGATTCCAACACCTACTGCGTCGATCAGCCCGTAACCTGCAGGATCGGCGGGCTAGCGGCAACGCCTATTACGTTTACGGACTGGCAGAGCCAGGGCTGGGACACAACCAGCACGCTGGTAGACGAAGCCTCGTGCCCGCCGCTACCCTAGGCACCCTTGGCTTTGAACTGAACCGCGTCGTTCTCGGTGGCGGTCGGATCCATGTCGATCGTTATGCGCTTGACCCGACGGCGACGAAGGCGACGGCGATGGTAGTCGATGACCGTCCCGGCAAGGCCCGTCCCCATGCGGTAGAAATCCACGAATCGTGCCGCGTTCTCGAGGCGCAGCAACGTCGGCTGGGACGCAAGATCATCTCCCGCCACCGGATCGCGGTCCAGGAGCAATCGAAACATCGGGTCGCCGCCGATACGCCCGACATCGTCGGCGGCGTCGTAGCCCAGGGCCAAACCGAAGACGCGCTGCCGAATCAGGCCGGGCACCGAAGCACTTGATGGTCGCCATTCATCTGGGCGATCAGGGCCCCCTCCGTCGCGCATTGCGCAGCGATGTCCCCCACTCGAGGCGATGTTAAACACCATGGCTTCAGGAGAACCTCGAGAAGGCGGGGACGTTTCGCGTGAGCCCTTCGTCGAAGACCTCTTCCTTCAAGTAGTCTTGTACGTACGCCTTCAACGATCTCCGGTAGCCGTCTTGCAGATAGTGGCTGGGGATAAGTCCACGGTTCAAGACCTTGAGGAGGTCCATGTTCTCGAGTTCGGCCCATACGAGCGGAAAGAGCTGGTAGCGCCAAGCCCGCCCACCGAGAAGATTGGCGCGCCCACGTCGAAGCTTCCTGGCGCTTGAGCCCGACAGGATGAAGCGAAGCGCTTGATTCTCGATGAGCCAGTGAATTTCATCGAGGAGCTGTGGGACCTTCTGGATCTCATCGACAATGACAGGCCCGCGCAGAGCCGCTTCCGGCTGCGCGAGCACTTGCTCCCGGAACGACGCGGGGCGTCTGGATAGCTCGAAGAACAGATCGGTGTCCAGAAGGTCGTAGACGAGGGCACGCGGAAACAAGGCGCGAAGCAGGGTTGTCTTACTGGTCTTGCGCGGACCCCACACTCAGCGGCCAAACGTCAGCCGTTTCTTCCAGCCGAGTAGCCACCGCTTGTAGAACTGATCGCCCGCCCCCTTGATTGCTGCTGCCTGCGTCGGATACGGGTGGATGACCTTTGAAAGGCTTTGGAGCTTGATCCCATGCACTATCGCTGTCGTGATCTCACTGATCGACTCGCCCGCATGGCGTGAAACCAGCGTTGCACCGAGAATCTTTCCGTTCGGCCGGACGTGCACCTTGAGGAATCCTTCGCTTTCCGACTCGAGGATCGCCCTATCGATTCCGTTGAAATCGATCTTCACCGTCTCGTACGGGGTCCCGGCGGTTTCTAGTTCCTGCTCGGATTTGCCGACGTGGGCGATCTCGGGATCAGTATACGTACACCACGGCATCACGAGATCGGACGCTCTTGGTCGGAACGGGAGCCAACCGAGCAGGGCGTTGCGGATCACGATGCGTGCGTAGGCGTCGGCGGCGTGTGTGAATTTGTACTTGGCACAGATATCGCCCGCCGCGAACACGTCAGGGTTAGTCGTGCGGAGATAGTTGTCGACGGTCACGCCGGTTTTGTCGTGCTTGACGCCCGCTGCGTCGAGTCCGAGATTGTCGCTGTTCGGTCTGCGCCCAACGGCCACGAGCAGCTGATCTACGCCAACGTCGTAAGCGCAGCCATGCGATTCCACCTGGAGCCGAACTCGAGCGCCGTCAGCCTCGGAGAGCGTCAACTCCTTGCCGCAACAGAGAAGTTGAACACCGTCGTCGACAATCGAGCGCCGGACGATCTCGGAGGCGTCGGGATCTTCGCTGGGCAGCGTCCCGTGCGCCGCTTCGACCAGGTACACCTCGCTGCCCAGTCTGGCGAACGACTGGGCCAGCTCGCATCCGATCGGCCCAGCTCCGATTATGCCTAATCTCTTGGGCAGCACGGTCATTTCGAAAACCGTCTCATTGGTCAGGTATTCGATATCGTTGAGGCCCGGGATCGGCGGCGCCGCCGCGCGTGCTCCAGTTGCGATGCAAGCCTTCTTGAAACGGAGCGCGTTCCCATCAACATCGATCGTGCCCGGTCCCGTGAACCGGCCACTGCCTATATAGACGTCCACGCCTTGTCCGGCATAGCGACGTGCAGAGTCGTTATCGGAGATCGACGCTCTCAGCCGCCGCACTCGCTCCATGACCTTGGGAAAGTCTACCGTCACCTCGGCACCGGCGTTCACGCCAAAGTCGGGAGCACTGCGCAGCGCCGCCGCAGCCGCGGCAGAGCGGATCAGTGCCTTGCTCGGCACACAGCCAACGTTGAGACAGTCTCCACCCATCAGATGACGCTCGACCAACGCAACCCTTTTGCCCAAACCCGCTGATCCTATCGCCGTGATCAAACCCGCCGTGCCCGCACCGACCACGACCATATCGTACGGCGCATCCGGCGGCGTAGGGTTGACCCAGCCTGGTGGGTGGACATTGTCAACGAGCTTCCGATTGTGCTCGTCCATCGGAACAATCGTTACAGGCTCAGACATGGGCTGCTTCTCCCTCCCTCAGCGCTCCTGCGATATCCGGCGCCACCTGGCGCATTGCCTTGGCCGTGATACCGCTGAAACGCCCATGATGGGTTCATCCGCGACCAGCGCAGCGAGAACGGCGCGAGACATCAGCCAACCCCTGAAGGCGACAAATCGTTCTTTCGATTCAATGATTCGGACCCACTCATGTCTGCCTCAGCTAAGCGAGCGAGTGTACCAGCGCACGGTCGCGTAGGACGTTTACCTCGAGTTCGCAGTTATCGAGGCGAAACTTTACCACATCGCCGACACTGACCAGGCCGACTAGTCGATGATTGACCATCACGGGAATGTGGCGGGCGCGCTTCTGCGTCATGATCGACATTACGTGTTTGACGTCGTCGTCAGGTCGGCAGCTTACGATCGTTTTCTCCATCAGCGTGCCGGCGACCAGCGAAAACGCGTCGGGGCCGTACGACGAAATCGCGCTGATGATATCGCATTCCGCCAGGATTCCGAGGACCTAGCCCTTGGAGACGACCTGCGCACCTTTGTTCGTGAGAATCTCTGATACCTTCATGTTCAATCCTCCGATACTTCTGTGCCAACCCCGCGTACGACGAGGCATGACCACCTACTGAAGGCAATACGCTTTGGCTGTCCGTACGTTACCTGGGCCAGGTGCCCGGATCTGAACCGTCCCAGGGCTTCCCCGGGGCTCTGGCGGCCCTGGCCCATCTCCGGCCTCGCCATTTCCCGTGTCCACATCCCGCTCATCAAAGCGGATGGGCTGGAACGACCAGTTACCGGGGATAGTTTCGCCCACTGTGGTCGCGTGCCTCCCGCGGCACGCTGGCTGCGGCGGGCTAAGGACAGGTCAGGACGGCGTCTTGGCCGACGGCGGCCTTGAGGATCGTGAGTGCGTCCACCGAGCTCACCGAACCGTCGTTGTTGACGTCGCAGTCGCAGAGCAGGCAGCTTTCGCTGCCGACAGCGGCCCGCAACGTAAAAAGCGCGTCGCTGGCCGTGGGGGTACTGCCTCCTGCGAAAAGCGAGATCGGCGCGCCACAGTTGCAGGGCAGCGTACCGAGATATTCGGCAAAGATCTCTATGCCGCCATCGCCATTGGTAGCAACGAAATCGCAGCCACTCTCGAAAACCGTGTTGAGACCGTCGCCGCTGAGCCAGGGCGAGGTGCTAGGACAACCGACCCCAGCGGCTACCGGGGCTAGCGAGGACTGGATGTAGCGGTACACGTCCTGGGAGGGTTCCGCGGGCGGAGCCGGAACGCAGGTGCGGGTGAACACCACCGTCACCCCGTCACCGTCTATTGCGACCGAGCCGTTGTCACAGCTCGCGCCGTCGTCGCTGAGCTGGCTGATCTGTCCCAGCGAATCGACCATGAACACCTCGACGCTCGCGTCGGTGTTTCCACCGACGAAATCACAGTCGCTCTCGAAGGCCACCTTGTCGCCGGCCGCGTTGCTTGCCGGGACCTCGCTCACGCAGGCGTTGTCGAGAGACAGGGTGAGCTGGGCGACGACACCGCCGGCGCTCACCTGGAAAATCTCCCTGATCTCGTCCGGGTTCGAGGCGGCCAGATCGCAGTCGCTGTCGAACGCCACCAGGTCGCCGAGCGCGTTACTCGAGGGGTTGAAGCTCGCGCAGCCACCCGCCGAAGCGTCGTCGGTAAGCTGGACGACGGTTCCCGACGAGCTCGCTTGGAAGATCTCGTCGCCACCGTCACCGTTGCCGCCCGTGTGATCGCAGTTACTGGTAAAGGCCACGAGGTCGCCCGAGGCGTTGCTCGAAGGGGCCTCGCTCACGCAGCCCACGCCGTCGGTGAGCTGGGTGACCATGCCACCCGCGCTGACCTGGAATATCTCCACGCTACCGTCGCCGTTGCCTCCAGTCGGATCACAGTTGCTCTCGAAAGCGATGAGACTGCCGGCCGCGTCGCTCGACGGAACCCCGTTGGTGCACCCGCTGCTGTCGGTGAGCTGTATCACCGCACCCGCCGAGCTCACCCTGAATATCTCTACGTTGAGGTCAGAGTTTGCCCCGGTGAGGTCGGAGTTACTCTCGAAGGCGATCAAGGAACCACTAGAGTTGCCAGAGGGTGCCAGGCTCGAGCTCGTCACCGAGCCGTCGGTAGTAAGCTGCACCAGCGCGGCCTCGGCCGCGGGCCCGGCGAACAGCTGTACCGCCACACAAGCAACGAGCAGAGCGCAAAGGGTCACAGAGGGTCGGATGTGGTGAGAAAAAAACATGAGTCCACCTACAAGCCTAGCCGGCCGGAGGCGAGGCTGTCTACCGCATACGGTGGATTTGAACTCGACCACCCCTTTCCCCGGCCTTGCTCTGGCGGCCGATCCTCGCCCCGACGGCGAGCCGCCGCTCGTACGGGGCAGCGGACAAAGCAGGGGACAGCGCAGACCGCAAAGCCTCGGTGTTTACGGCCGCGTCACGCTTGCACAGTGACCGGGGACGGGACAAGCTGCCGACACCCGGAGGCCCTGGAAGATGAAACTCGACACAGAACTGGAGGTGGCCACCAAGGCGGCCCTCGCCGGAGGCGAGGTGGTACGCAAGTACTACATGGGCGACTACGAGATCCACGAGAAGGCCCCGGACAATCCGCTCACCGTCGCCGACACCGAAGCCGACGAGGCCATAAAGCGCGTGGTCTTGGAGGCCTTCCCCGACGACGGCTGGCTTTCGGAGGAGACCCGCGACTCGGAGGATCGCCTGTCGAAGTCGAGGGTGTGGATCGTAGACCCGCTCGACGGAACCAAGGAGTTCACCCAGAACATCCCCGAGTTCTGCGTCTGCGTGGGCTTTACCGTCGACGGTGTCGTGGAGGTCGGCGTTTGCTACAACCCAGCAGAAGACAAGCTGTTCGCGGCCGCCCGTGGCGGGGGCGTGAGGCTCAACGGTGAAGCGGTGACCTGCACCCAGGTCACCGACCTCCGGCAGGCCACCGTGCTGGCGAGCCGTTCCGAGACGAAACGCGGAGAGTGGGAGGACTACGACGAGATGATGAAGGTCAAGCCCACCGGCAGCGTCGCCTATAAGTTCGCCCTCCTGGCTGCTGGAGACGCTGACGCGACCTTCTCTCTGACGCCCAAGAACGAGTGGGACATCTGCGCCGGCACCCTGTTGGTAGAAGAGAGCGGCGGCGTAGTGACCGACCGTTACGGCAAGCCGCTCACCTTCAACAACCGCAAGACCCTGTTGCCCGGCCTCATAGCCTGCGGCCCGGGTCTGTGGGGTCCGATCAGGGACCTGATAAGGGAAAAATCGGGGGAGTAAAGGCACCCCAACCCCGGGGCGAGGGACGATCAGAATCCGGCCGGGGCCCTATTCGGAGATCTCCAGTTCCTCAGTCGCCAGAGCCGCGGCCAGGGCGTCGCCGTCGGAACCCTCCGCGGCCCTCGCATAGGCCTTCTCGACCACATCGACGGCGAGACGGAAAGCCAGCATCGCCGCGCCCTTGAGCGGCTGGGCCCGTGGGACGTTGGCTTTCAGCGGGTCAACGTACTTCCCGTTCTTGTACATGGCGAAATGAAGATGTGGTCCGGTCGCCAGACCGGTAGAACCGACGTAGCCGATCACCTGGCCTTTCTTTACCAGCGCGCCGGGCTGCACGCCTTTGGCGATTCGCGACAGGTGAGCGTAGCCGGTCTCGAACACGTTGTCGTGGCGCATCTTGACGAAGCGGCCGTTGCCCCTGTCCCAGAGCGCCTTGAGTACCTTGCCGTCGGCGACGGCGTGCACCGGCGTGCCCGTGGGCGCGGCGAAGTCCACGCCGTTGTGGGCGACGTTGCGCTTGAGCAGGGGATGGTAACGCCGCGGGTTGAAGTGTGAGCTGATGCGCGAGAAGGCCACCGGGTAACGGAGGAAGTAGCGCCCCAAGGCCTTTCCGTCACGCTTGAAATAGCCCTCTATGTTCTCGTCTTCTTTGGCGAAGTAGAAGCCTTCGTAGTTCTTGCCCTTGTTGTTGATCTCGACGGCGATCAGTCGTCCGGTGATCGCTTCGCTGCGACCCCGACGGAACAGTTCCTCGTAGGCCACCCTGAAGGTCGCCCCCGGCCTGAGGTCCTTGGCGAAGTGAATTTCCCAGCCGAGCACTTCCGCCGCTTCCGACACGATCTTCTCGGGCACTCCGTGAGACAGGGCGGCCATGTAGAGGCTGCTCTCTATAGTTCCGGAGGCCACCTTCAGACGCGTGTTGAGTACTATGTCGTTGCGGCTGGCGACCACCTGGTTATCGCTGTCGAGTTCCTCGGCGAGCACCGAACGCGGACCGATCTCGAGCTCGAGCCGTACCAGGCGGGCCTCCGGGCCCACCATCGTGAGCGTCAAGAGCTGGCCGGCGTATATATGGTTGAGGTCGTAGAACTTACTCGCGGCCGAGATCCACTCGTCTACCTCGGGCGGCATGAGACCGGCCGCGTCGAGCACCTCGGAGACCGTTTCCCCCGGGCGCACCTTGTGGTCGATCTTGACCAGATAGGGGCCCTCCTTTTCTTCGGAAGCCTGCGACGCCACGATATCCCTGAAGCGCTTGCCGAGCTCACGCGTGCTGTAGCGCGGAGACGGCCTGCTGAAGACCGCCGAATCCTCGGTCTTGAAGACCGGTTCCGCCAGCGGATCGAAGCCGAGTCCCTGCTCGGCGCTGGCAACTAGGTGGCCGCTGCCCAGTACCGAGTTGACATCGATCCACTCGATGAAAGCGTCGGGGACAGGCCCGCAGTAGGCCGAAGTCGCGACCGTGACGCCTTCCCGGCGTCGACCCTTCCACCGCAGCATCAGCGGTCCGACGAAGTCGGCGTTCTTGAACTCTGCGCGTGCCGAAGCCTTGGCGAGCTTGTCGCGCCTCGTCGGCCCCACGCGCTTGCTTGAGGCCATGACCTTGGCCTCTTCCCTTCCGCACTGTCCCGCCGGCTGCTCCGCTGGCCCCTGCGCCCGAGCCTCAGGACTGGTCTCGGCCTGCGCCAGCAAGGCTCCGTCGTCGGCCTTGGCGAGGCCCGCCACGACCTCCGCTTCATCGCCTTCCCGATCCCGGGCAGTAACGACCGCGTCCTCGGCCGCTCCTGGAGGGACGTCAGCAACCTCGCGGCTTGGGCTGGGCCTGGGCGGCCCGACGAAACCGCTGGGCAGTAGCGGCCGGTTCTTCTTCGAGGGCCGCGCCATTGCCAGCTTTGTGCCCGGGCCAGGACCGGCCTCTGCCAGCAGGGTGTCCTGATCGCCCTCGTCGCCGGAAACGCCACAGAATCCGGCCAGCGACATCGCTCCGTCATCAACTCCGCCGCCAACGACGCGCTGCCGCGCGAACCTAGCGAAGCGCCGCCTGAAACCCGTGTTGGCCTCGGCCCGGATCGCAGCTGGCATCGTGAAACTGTAGAAGCCCAGGGCCATGGGCCTGGTGGTTGTGACGCGGGCCAAGCTCGTCAGAGATGGGGAAAAAGGGTAGAGTCCGTCACCGGTGGTGTGGGCCATCGTCAGAAAAGCCGCGCAGGATGCGGCTATCATGAAAGCCGGAGGGCTGACGTTCGCCCTAAGTTCGTCGGTAAGTCTTCGCCACCGCTCCACGACAACCACAGAACAGCCCGAGCAGACGGAGACCAAGAACAAGGACCCCGGCAGCAACGACCGCACCGTTCAGGTTGCCCGCCCCACCAGAGGAAGTCAATATAGAACGCGCATTTAGAACGATAAATGGAAGTCGTACATTGGCCTCCGTCGATCGTTTGCATTGCTTTTCATTTTGGCGCGTCGAGTCAACAGTAATTTAAACTATGAAACGCAAGGGTGGACTCGATATTGGAGAGCGACGGATCGGCGTAGCCGTTACCGATCCACTGGAGATTACAGCGCAGCCCCTGGGCGTCGTGACGCGCCAATCGTGGAAAAAAGACATTGCCGGCATAATGGAGCTACTCAAGGACTACGAAGTAGACGCATTCGTAGTGGGGCTTCCGCTCACGATGAAGGGGGAAGAGGGCGAGCAGGCCGACCGGGTGAAGCACTTCTGCAAACACCTCGAGACCGAAACGGGCCTGGCTGTCTTCTTCCAGGACGAGAGGCTCACCTCGGTACAAAGCGAAAGGGCGATGATCGAAGCCGGAATGTCACGAAGAAAAAGGCGTAACAACATCGACAAAACCGCCGCCGCGTTGATCCTGCAGGCGTGGATTGACGGCAAGCGATGACCCCGAGTCGCCGCCGCCCCGCCAACCACCGCCCGTCGCCCGGGGTGGCCAGCCCGGGTCGCGCCGGCCGGTGGCGCGACGGCTTTGGACCCCTCACCGCGCTGGCCGCCGCTGTAGGACTACTGTGTGCGCTCGCCGCCGCGCGCGCCGCGTTCCTGCTGCTCGCCCCCCTCGACATCAGGCCAGCGGTCGAGACCGAAGTCGCTCGCGGCACCAACACCGCCCGTATCGCCGAGCAGCTGGAGAGCAGCGGCGTGGTTCGCAGCGCGCGCGCCTTGGTGTTTCTCTCTCGAATCAAGCGCAACGACAGGGCCATTCACCTCGGACGCCATCGTTTCGAGGGTCGCATGACGCCGGCCGAGGTACTCGAGGAGCTGTTGAACCCCTCGCGCGACACCGTAAGGGTAACGATGCCCGAGGGGCTCAACATGCTCGAGATGGCCGTGGTCCTCGAGAGGGCGGGACTCGTGAGCGCCGACGACTACCTGGCCGCTGCCTGCGACGAGCGCTTCCTACGCGAGGTAGGAGCCGCCGCCGAGGCCAACTGCAGCGAGGGCTACCTCTTTCCCGATACCTACATGCTCACGCCCGGAATGGAGGCGCGGGCGATCGTACGCCTGCAGTACCGGCGCTTCCGGCAGGTGCTGGCCGAGCTCGCGTCGTCGATGGACGGCGCCGCGATCGCGAGCAGCCTCGACGCGAGCGAGGAAGACAGGACCGCCGGCGCCCGGGCCGAGGAGGCCACGCTCAACGAAATAGTAACGCTGGCCTCGATAATCGAGAAAGAGAGCTACCTCGCCGAGGAACGTCCACTGATTGGATCGGTGTTTACCAACAGGCTCAAACGCAAGATGAAGCTGCAGGCCGACCCGACGGTGATATACGGCATCGTGGCCTCGGGCCGCGAGTGGAACGGCAACATCACCAAGCGCGACCTCCAGGAGAACACCCGCTACAACAGCTACTACCATCGTGGCCTCCCCCCGGGGCCCATATGCAACCCCGGCCGCGGGGCCCTCGCCGCCGCCCTGCATCCGGCCGAGACCGACTACCTATACTTCGTCGCCCGCAAGGACGGCAGCCACGAGTTCTCGCGCAGCGTCCGCGACCACAACCGCGCCGTGCGCAAGTACCAGCTGCGCCACTAGGCCGCGCAACGCCGCTACCGTCTCCAGCGAATCTTGACTTTCGTTAGACTTTCGCCTATCCTTCGGGGCAGTGGTGACGCTGACCAAGCGACAGAAGGAAGTTCTGGATTTCATCGAGGACCGCATAGTCGAGATGGGCTACGCGCCTACCCTCGAGGAGATCGGCGCCCACTTCGGCCTTCGCTCGATGGCCACGGTCCACAAGCACGTCGCCAACATCGAGGCCAAGGGCCTCATAACACGCAAGTGGAACCACAGCCGCGCCATCGAACTGGTCGAGAACCGGCGCCGCCCGCGTTCCGTCGAGCTCCCCTTGCTGGGCCGGGTGGCGGCGGGCCGTCCCATCGAGGCGGTGGAGGGTAACGACGCCATCGAAGTGCCTGAGAGCATGATCAGGCGCAGAAACACCTACGTACTCGAAGTCCGGGGCGACTCGATGGTGGACGAGGGTATACTCGACGGCGACTTCGTCGTGGTCGAGGAGAACCCCGAGCCCCGTAACGGCGAGATGGTGATCGCCAGCGTGGACGACGAGGCTACGGTAAAGCGTTTCTACAGGCAGGCCGATGGTAGCGTGCGTCTGCAACCGGCCAACCCCGCCTACAGCCCCATGGTACTTCGCCACCGCGACCTCCAGATAAGAGGTGTGGTGGTGGCGGTGCTCAGAAAGTACTACTGATCCTCTCGGGCTCCGAAGGCCCGCAATTGCGATGGGACTCTCGGTTTACATTCACCTCCCCTGGTGCGTCCACAAGTGCCCCTACTGCGACTTCAATTCCTACGCCGCCACCGATTTCCCCCAGCATCGCTACACCGAAACCCTCATACGCGAGCTCGCCCACGCTCGTGACAGCTCGCCCTGGGCGGGCCGCAAGATCGCCACGGTCTTCTTCGGCGGTGGTACGCCGTCGCTCTTCGGGGCGGCGAGCTTCGAGCGCGTACTCGCGCAGCTCGACGCCGCCTTCGGGATCGCTCCGGGCGCCGAGATAACCATCGAGGCCAACCCGGGCACCCTGGAGGGCTCGGCGGCCGAGCAACTGCGGGCCTTTCGTAGCGCCGGTATCAACCGCATCAGCTTAGGCGGCCAGTCTTTCAACGCGCGCCACCTCGAGACCCTCGGCCGCATACATTCGGCCGCCGACACCCTCCAAGCGCTAGAGGCTTCCTCACAAGCGGGCTTTGAAAGGGTGTCTTGCGACCTCATGTTTGCCGTCCCCGGCCAAACCCTGTCCGAGTGGCAGAGCGATCTACGGACGCTCATAGACTCGGGGCCCGGCCACGTCTCGGCCTACAACCTGACCTACGAGCCGGGAACCGCGATGACCGGCATGAAAGAGGCCGGCCTCATCGAAGCCGTCGGCGAGGAGCTGGAGCTCGAGATGTTTCACTGCGCAGCCGAGCTACTGGGGAACGCTGGCTACCGCCACTACGAAATATCGAACTACGCCCTCCCCGACCACCAAAGCCGCCACAACCTCGCCTACTGGAACTGGCAGGACTACCTCGGTCTTGGAGCCGGAGCGCACGGCTTCGCGGCTTCCGACCACACCACGGCCAACGAGGCCGACAATTCCAACGACGCCTCCTGGGGCACGCGCTACGCCAACCTGCGAGTGCCCGAGCTCTACATGTCGGCCGCCGACGGTTGCTGGGCCGCGTCGACCGAAACCCTCAGCCGGGAGATGGCGGTGGCCGAGTACCTGATGATGGGCCTGAGGCTTATCGACGGCGTGGATCTGCACGACTTTGAACGACGCTTCGGGACAACGCTGGAGCGCAGCGTCCCTGCCGCCGCCGAGCTATGCCGATCGGCGATGCTCGTCAACGACGCAGACCGCCTGCGCCTGAGCAGCCGAGGCCTGGAGCTAGCCGACGAGGTAATAGCCAGACTCGTGGCTTGATCCCGGCAAGAAGCCAGCGCCGTCCCTAGCCGTCAGCCAAGCGCTCGAGGTCGGCGTCGACCATCATGTGAACCAGCTGCTCGAAGTTCACCCGCCGCTTCCACCCGAGAACCTTCTCGGTACGCTCCGAATGGCCGCAGAGCTTGAACAGCTCGGCCGGACGCTTGAAGGCGGGGTCGATGTAGACGTACTCTTCCCAGTCCTCAATGCCCGCGTGCTTGAAGGCCGCGTCCACGAAGTCGCGGATCGAGTGGGTCTCCCCGGTCGAGACCAGGTAGTTGTCGGGCTCGTCGCGCTGGAGCATCAGCCACATCGCCTCGACGTAGTCACCCGCGAAGCCCCAGTCGCGGCAGCTATCGAGGTTGCCAAGCCCGAGCCTGTCCTGAAGGCCCAGCTTGATGCTCGCCACCGCGTGCGAGATCTTTCGGGTGACGAACTCCATGCCGCGTATGGGGGACTCGTGGTTGAATAGTATGCCGTTGCAGCAGTACAGGCCGTAGCTCTCCTTGAAGTTGTTGGTGATCCAGTAGGCGTAGAGCTTGGAGATCGCGTAGGGGCTGCGCGGGTGAAAGGGGGTATCTTCGGTCTGGATGCCTTCGTCGGTGGCGCTGTTGCCGAACATCTCGGAGGTGGAGGCCTGGTAGAACCTGGCGTTGGGCGCGAAGTTTCGCACAGCGTTGAGGAGGTTCAGCACCCCCAGGGCGTTGACTTCGGTGGTAAGCCGCGCCTGATCCCAGGACGCCCCGACGAAGGACTGTGCGGCGAGGTTGTAGACCTCTTGGGGATGCACCCGTCTGATGGCGTTGATCAGCGAGGCCTCGTCGTCGAGGTTACCCTCGACGTAGTCCACCTCGCCGGCGACACCGAGGTAGTCGAGGTTCTCGAAGGCGTAGCGCGTACTGCGCTGAATCAGTCCAAAGACCTGGTAGTCCTTCTCCAGCAGCAGTTTCGCGAGGTAGGCCCCGTCCTGACCGGTCACGCCGGTTACAAAAGCGATCCGTTTAGCCATCTCGATTCTCCCTGCCCGAAGTTACGTCGGTAACAACTCCCGTACAACATCGGCCAGCCCCTGCGCCCAGGGCCGCTGCTCCACCCCAAAGCGAGTGCGAATCCGCGAACAGTCCATCTCCGAGCAGGGCGGACGCGGAGCCGCCACCGGATAGTCGCCGGTGGCGATAGCCTCGAGCCGTGGGGGGACCATAGCCCCGCAGCGCTCCGCCTCGGCGAACACCGCGCGCGCAAATCCAAACCAGCTCGTCGCCGGACTGCCGCAGTAGTGGTACAGACCCCAGGGAAACTCGCATTCCGCCGACCCGCCGGCCTCCTCCAACCTCCCGGCCAGCTCGAGCAACACTCGGGCCAGATCGGAGGCCGCCGTAGGACAGCCGCGCTGGTCGTCGACCACACGGAACTCGTCACGCTCCTTTCGCAGTCCAAGAAGGGTCTTGACGAAGTTTCGCCGGTGGGCGCTAAACACCCAGCTGGTGCGAAGGATGATGTGCTCGCCGAGCTCCCGGCGAACCGCCTCCTCGCCTTCCCACTTGCTTCGCGCGTATACCCCCAAGGGCGCGACCGCGTCGTCTTCGCAGTAAGGCTCCCCCTTGCGGCCGTCAAAGACGTAGTCGGTCGACAGGTGAACGAGCGCGACGCGTGCCCGGGCACAGGCGTGGGCGACGTTGGCCGCACCGTCGCGGTTGATGGCAAAGGCCAAAGGCGCGTCCTTCTCGGCTGCGTCTACCGCGGTGTAGGCAGCCGCGTTGACGACGAGCCCGGGAGCGTGCTCATCGACGGCCGACGACACCGCAACAGCGTCTCGAATGTCCAGATCCCCGCGACCCAGGCCCACGAGTTCGACCCCGGCGCCCGGGCCAACACCGACGCCCCCGTCCGAACCCCGAGCCGCGCGGCGCGAGAGCTCGCGGCCAACCTGCCCCCTGGCCCCGGTAACGAGGATCTTCATTTAACAGAGGCCCCGCGCCACGAGTCCGGCGCCCGCGCGGCCGCAGCAACGCCAAGCCGCACAACCCAAGGGATCAGCCTTCGAACTTCGGAAGATCGTCTATCTCCATCAGTAGCGGCGCGCTAGCGTCTTTCTTGGACAACACCGGCTTGGCCTCTGGCCACTCTATGCCGATCGACGGGTCGTTCCAGGCAATCACGTGCTCGCTCCCCGGCGCGTAGTATTCACTACAGGCGTACATGAAATCAGCCACGTCGCTAAGAACGAGAAAACCATGGGCGAAACCCGCGGGTATCCAGACCTGGTAGTGATTTTCGTCCGACAGCTCGCAGCCCGTCCACTGCCCGAAGCTAGGCGAACCCCTTCGCACGTCCACGGCGACATCAAACACCCGACCGCGCGCCACCCACACCAGCTTGTCCTGTCCCTGGGGGTGCTGGAAATGCAGACCGCGCAGGGTTCCCCGCCCAGAGCGAGAGTGGTTGAGCTGTACGAGGCGGGTCTCGACCCCGGCGGGGCCGTAGCGTTGTTCGTTAAAGGTCTCGAGAAAAAAGCCCCGATCGTCCCCGAAAACCTCGGGTTCGATCACCACGACACCGGGAAGCTTGCTAGGGCTAGACTTCATAACCGCAGAGCTATCAGCGGCTGTCTTTATACGCGACCCAAGAAAACGTCACCAGCCCCTTTCGCCGGCCGCGAACCCCGAATCACGGACGCAGAGAACGCAGAGAACACAGAGAACTACGACGTCCTACACACCGCGATAGGGGTCGCTTGCCACGCGCCTGAGGTAGTCGCCGTAGTCGCTGTTGCACTGGGCGGCGAGCCTCTCTAGCTGATCGGCCCCTATGAAGCCCACGCGGTAGGCGATCTCTTCCAAGCAGGCGATCTTCAAGCCCTGCCTCTCTTCGACGGCCCTGATGAAATTGGCCGCCTCTAGCAGCGCCGAGTATGTACCGGTATCGAGCCAGGCCATGCCCCGGCCGAGCATCTCGACCTCCAGGCTGCCGCGCGCCAGATAGGCGAGGTTCACGTCGGTGATCTCGAGCTCGCCCCGCGCCGAGGGCTTGAGGCCATCGGCGATGCCAACCACCTCGTTGTCGTAGAAGTAGAGCCCAGTAACGGCGTAGTTCGAGCGCGGCTGGGCGGGCTTCTCCTCGAGCGATACCGCGCGCCGCTGAGCGTCGAACTCCACCACACCGTAGCGGCCCGGGTCGCGTACCGGGTAGGCAAATACCGTCGCGCCGTCCTGACGCGAAGACGCGCGGGCGAGCGAAGCGATCAGCCCGTGGCCGTAGAATATGTTGTCGCCGAGCACCAGGGCGACGCCATCGTGGCCGATGAAATCACGGCCGATCAAAAAAGCCTGGGCAATGCCGTCGGGAGAAGGCTGGACGGCGTAGCCAAAGCTCATGCCAAGCTCCGAACCGTCCCCGAGCAGGTTACGAAAGGCCGCCTGGTCCTCGGGGGTAGTGATGATGAGAACCTCACGAATCCCCGCCAGCATCAACGTAGACAGCGGGTAGTAGACCATGGGCTTGTCGTAGACCGGCATCAGCTGCTTGGTCACCACCCGCGACAGCGGGTAGAGGCGGGTACCGGCACCGCCGGCCAGCACTATTCCCTTTCCAGTGGCCATGGCACCAAGTGTAACAACCGAAGCTGACAGGAGAAAGGGGATCGGCGGCGCGCCTAGCTCAGCCGCGCCAGCGCAACGACAGAACTAGGAATCACCGTGATCGTCTTTACGGTCGTTGATGGCTTCCCGACTGATGCGATACATTCCGTATACAAAGCCGGCCAGCGCGAGGATGAAGAGTATGGGCCCAATCCAGCTGCTACCGTCACCATTCATCCGTCGATTCTCCAGGCCATTATACCCAGCACAAATGCAGCCACAAGGCTTGAAATCGCCATGACCCAGTTGGGCGTTGCAGGCTCCGCGACCGCCAGGGACCCGTAGAACCCCGCAGCCAGGGAGACCGCCGAACAGGTATACAAACGCGAACTCAGCCTCAGGTGCCGGTCTTTCACGATCGCGGCTGAAGTTTGGCTAACAACCTCGTCGCCTCGCAATGACTGGGAAGTGATGTTCTGGGCACGGACAGGAGCAAACTAGCAAGCCGATGCGCTCACCCAGACCGCGAAGATTGCGCGCCGTCGATCCTCACCTTTCGCCTACCGCGCAGATATCCCGCGACAACTACACCAAGAGCTACACCGGCAAGGTTCGCGCAGGCGTCAAATAGGTCTCCCGAACGTCCCGGCACGACCTCAGCCTGTACGACCTCCAACCCACCGCCAATGACGACCAAGGCGATGGAAACACCCAACGTAAGTCGCGCACCCTGAAAGCCCCGGCACCCACACAAAGCCAGGACGGCATAAACCAAGAAGTGGACCAGCTTGTCCCACACAGGCGCCGTGGGAAGATATTCCGCCGGCGTAAGCGAAAGCGCTACCACCACCACGGTGCCCACCACGAACGCGATACGCCATCCCTTCTGCGAGTACATCCTATATTCCCGACCGCCCGACCGCATCACGCTCCACTATAGGTTGAACCAGACCGTAGACCGAACGCCTGGACGCCGCTAGCACCCGCCGGCCAGCTCAGCCGTCGCGCGTTGTACCCGGCAGCGCCCGACGACACCCAGTCGCTCAGCCACCGGCAAGCGTACGACGAAGACCACCAGCCAAGTCCACCGATGGCTCAAAACCAATCAGCTCGCGAGCACGGGTGATGTCGAGTGCACGGCGCAGGACCCCTTCGGGACGGTTGCTGTCCCACTCTATTGTTCCCTCGTAACCGGCCAGGTCGGCGACGGAACGCGCTAGCTCGGCGATGCTCGTCTCAATGCCGCTGCCGATGTTTATCGGCTCCGGATCCTCCACGTGGCGGGTGGCATCAACGATCGCGCGGGCTGCGTCCTCGACGTACAGAAAGTCCCGGGTAGCCCGCCCACTGCCCCAACATATTACGCGATCGTCTCCCGTAGCCACGGCCTCGAATAGACGCCGAATCATCGCCGGTACCACGAAAGAGTGCTCCGGATCGTCCGACATGCCTGGTCCGTAGACGTTGGTCAGAATCAATAGGCCGGCGCGGAGTCCGTACTGCCTGCTATAGCCGCGAAGCAAGGAGACCAGAAGGCGGGAAGCTGTGGCATAGCCCTCCACGTCGGGTCCCGTCGCACCCACCAACAGCGCTTCCTCCTTGAGCG
>JBHHVL010000016.1:0-44900 GCA_046754245.1 Binatia bacterium
CCATACGCGATCCTCTACGTCCGCGACAACGGCATCGGTATCCCCGAACGGTTCCACGAGGACGTGTTCATGATGTTCAAGAGATTGCACGGCCGGGATAGGTTCGGAGGTGGATCAGGCGCTGGTCTCACCATCGTCAGGAAAATCGTTGACCGACACCGCGGGCGTGTGTGGCTCGACTCTCGGCCCGGCGACGGGACGACCGTCTACGTGGCGATGCCGCTGAGCACCTAGGCCATGGTCTTGTCTCCTACAGAAGAACTAGCCCCTATTATGCTGGTAGAAGACAGCCAAGAGGATTTCGAGACAGTCGTGTGGTGTCTGCGTAAGTGTGGTGTCCAGAACCCGACAGTTTACTGCGAAAGTGGCGAGATGGCCATCGATTACCTCTTCGGACACGGTCGCGAAACCGCGCGAGCGCCGGTACCGGCTATCGTCCTGCTCGACCTCAACATGCCGGGTTCAGACGGCGTCGATGTGCTCAGGGCCATCAGGGCGGACGAGAGATTCACGATGGTTCCGGTGGTCATGGTCAGCGCCTCGACCAGCGAGCGGGACGTGGAGCGCTGCTACGAGGCCGGCGCCAACGGCTACATATGCAAGCCGGTAGACCTCGACGGATTTCTATGCGCCATGCGCGGCCTATCTGACTTTTGGTTCACGCTGAAGCGTTGGCCTTCGGCGACGCCCGGCGCCAGTGAGTCGCCCGTTCTCCCTAGCCGGCCGAACGCGCGCTAGCCGCCAGCCCGAGCACCAAGTGCCTTGCTGCTGGCTACGCTTGAATTGGCTATCAATTGCCAGGCATCACGGTAACGAGCGTATCTGCCGTGGTACGTCCTCGCGCTGCCGTTTTGCGAAGAGGAGCAAAAGGTGAGACCAGTCACCGCCTCCCAGGGAATAACGAAGACCGTCGGGCCGGGTCCCGTTCCGTCCGCGGACGTTGCGCGTATACAAACAAAAAAATCACAGTAGCGCACATCCATCTTTCCATGTCTGTGAAAGTTGAAGGTCCAGCTCTTGTAAACGTAACGCGATACGTCCCCGTTGTGTTTCGTGTATAAGTGTACCCGGCCGGCACTTGTAGAGGCGAATCGCACGGCGACACGCGCTTGCCCCTCGACAAGAAAATCGTATCCGTCCCTGTAGCCGATCGCGCGCGTGGTGTGTAAACCCAAGGACCTGAGGGTCCGGTAACACACCTCGGCCGCCTCAGCGTGCGTGCGATTGGGGAAGCGCGCCTCGCCGACAGCTTCGGGTAGACCACCGTCCACCGCGGATATCATCCGCTCGGTTGTTTTCCTGGCGCCTGGAACGCGAATTTTCGTATACGGCATCGGTAGTCCTCCGCGTTTCCACGCAACAGGGAGCGGCCGTCGGCCACGCGCGAGCGGACGGCTACTCCGCGAAGCTATCTTCTCAGTGACGCTCTTTTTCGACGGTCTGTCAATCGGGGAAACGACCTAGACCCATTCGCCTACGTAGTTTCCCCTATATGGCTACGTAGTTCCCCCAGGGGCACGCTCTCGCGCACGGCTCGCCGGAAACGATATCAAATCGCAGCGGCGAAGAGGTGCCACTTATCAGCGACGCCCCGGAACCTGTGTGCACCCTGGTCCTCGAAGTGCAGACCGGAACCGGCAACAAGATCGGCCACCGTTCTTGAGACGATGACCTCACTGGGGTGGGCCTGTTGCATTGCCCGGGCAGCTATGTCCACGCCGGTACCGCCTAACTGCGCCCCCTCTCGCCTCAACCGCGCAGGGTTCCCAAAACAAGCGACTCAGCTGCGTCGATGTCCGAACGTTCCCTTCTATCCCTGTGCAGCGGCCGCAGCCAACGGCGCGCTTGACGGTTAGGCCCGCGGCGCGGATCGCAAGCGCTGGCTGCAGCTTCACGAAGGCGTCGCGATCTAGCGACCCGCGCGCCTGTCGGCGCCCTCCAGAACCAGGTACGCGCCCCCGAGCGCCGCGCCGCCGAAGATGAGGATCCGCGACATCAGCGACGAAAATTCGTAGGCAGGATGGCCCGTGAGCAAAGCGTGCAGAAATCCGTGGACCACCAGAAAGGCGCCAATTCCCAGCCGCGATAAGCTACGCGTCTGCTGGTTGGAGCTGGCGAGCAGTGCGATCAGACCCGCGAATATGGGAACGTGGAGAGCGACGAACACCACCGTTCCGATGTCGTCTGGAAGCGCACGAACCAGCGGAAGCACACGCCACTCATGATTGGTCATGGCGTCGAGTTCGTGGGTGAGCAGAGCACCAACACCAAGGTAGAACGCTATCTCCTTCATCTCACCACGGGGCTCGCAACCGAGCGACCCGCCCGGCAACGGCCGATTCCACGATAGCGTTTCCTCTGCGAAGGCTCCAGGCGCTGCGACCATCGCCGCCGGTTAGTTGACAAGCCCCTCCCAGCTGCTAGACTAATTATATTGGTCGCGTCTCAAGCGACCCCCGGCCTACAGCAGGATCCCTTGACCAAAGGCATTCGCGCCGCTTCATACAACTCCTAACCTGTCACTGTTGTACAGGGATAGAACTTCCTCGTGAGTCGACTCGCATGATCGGCGACCACGCAAAGGTTATCTCTAATGTCCGAAAACTCATCTTCAAACACCGCCGGCTTCCGGCAGTTCAATCTCGCCCCACCCCTCTTGCGCGGGATCGAAGCGGCCGGCTTCAGCGAACCCCGACCTATCCAGGCTGCAACGATCCCCGCAGCGCTCGACGGCCGTGACGTACTGGGTCTCGCGCAGACCGGCACTGGCAAGACCGCCGCGTTCGCGCTGCCGATTTTCGACCGACTTCTCGCTGACAAGCGGCGCGGCCCACGCGCCCTGATCCTCGCGCCCACCCGAGAACTCGCGATGCAGATCCATACCGAGTTCCGCACCCTGGCGAAGTTCACGCCTATCAAGGCGATGACGATCTACGGCGGCGTGTCGGCGCGCCCACAGATTCGCGGGCTCAAGGCTCACCCAGACGTTTTGATCGCCTGCCCGGGCCGTCTGCTCGACCTCATGCAACAGGGCCACGTCGACCTCGGCCGCATAGATGTCCTGGTGCTCGACGAGGCGGACCACATGTTCGACATCGGGTTCCTCCCCGACATCCGGCGTATCCTAAAGGCCTTGCCCGAACGCCGGCAAAATATGCTCTTCTCCGCGACCATGCCAGCGGCGATCCGAGGGCTCGCGGATCAGCAGCTCTATGAGCCGCACGTGGCCGAGCTCGACCACTCGGCACCGGCATCGACGATCGAGCACGCGCTCTACAGCGTATGCTCGACACGCAAGGTCGACCTCCTCCGCCACGTTCTCACTAACGACGCCGTCGGATCGGCGATCGTCTTCTCGCGCACGCGTCACCGCGCCAAGGGGCTCGCTCGGCAGCTGAGTCGAATGGGCTACGAGGCGGTAGCCTTGCAGGGCAGTATGTCGCAGTCGCAACGAGACCGCGCAATGAACGGCTTTCGGAACGGGCGCTTCGACGTGCTCGTCGCCACCGACGTCGCGGCGCGTGGAATTGACGTGGCCCAGGTCTCCCATGTGATCAACTTCGACATGCCGACCACGCCCGAGGCCTATACGCACCGCATCGGTCGCACCGGCCGCTGCGACCGCGGTGGCAAAGCCTATACATTCGTGTGCAAGGATGACCTCGCCGCGGTGAGGGCGCTCGAGCGACAGCTCGGCAAGGCAATCACGCGGCGACAGGCCCCGGGCTTCGGTGACGGGGCCACGGAGATCCCGGCAACGAGGCCCGGCAGACCGCCGCGCGCCTCGAAGGCCCCTCGGCGAGGTTCCGGAAAACCGGCGCCCAGATCGCACCGGACCACGGACAGGACCGGCGGCCCGCTGCAGAGTTCGGAAAGGACCGTGGCCGGTTGCGACCCCCGGGGGGCGGGTTCCGCCGCGCCGATGCGGGCGAAACCTCCGAGCGGGCAAGGGTCGAAGCAAAAGCCGCGCAGAGGATCGAAGGGCCGCGCCCGACGCCGTTCGCGCAGACAGGCCAGAGGCACGGTCGCCTCGGGGTCACATGCGACTGCTTGAACCGCTTGGCCGCCGCCCGGACTCGTGCGGCCAGCGGCGATTGCACTGCTCGCCCGGCACGCTAAGCTCGAATACCAACCAAAACAGGACGGGTGGGCCTTCGCGCCGGCCCAACAGGCGGGCCGTCTCGCCAGGAGGATAGCATCGTCGCTACCAAGCTATTTGTAGGCAATATCGCTTTCAGCACCACGCAGTCCGAGCTCACCGATCTGTTCGGTGAACTCGGGGAAATCCGTGAGGTTTTCATACCTACCGACCGCGACTCGGGCCGCCCGAGAGGTTTCGCCTTCGTCGAGTTTACCGATGAAACCGCGGCCAAGGCCGCTGTCGAGAAACTCAACGGCTTCGACCTCGGTGGCAGGAATCTGCGTGTGAACGAAGCCGAAGAGCGCTCGCGCGTCCCGCGCTTTCGTCCCGGTCCCAACGAGGCCGGAGGCTACGACAGCCCCCGGCGGGCCAAGCCCAAGGGCAGCCGCAAGAACATGCGCGCCCGTAAGCGGGGGTTCTAGCCCCGTGTCCTAGAGTCGAATCAGTCGTCGGTGACCGCCGGGCCGACTGCAGGGGCAAGCCGAGCAGCAAAGGCGACTCCTTTGCCGGAAACCAGGGGTAGATGTCGGATCAACCAGTAGACGTCCTAATCGTCGGTGCCGGAGCCTCCGGCGCCGCACTTGCGTGGAGCCTCTCGGACACGCGCATGCACATCCTCTGTCTGGAGCAGGGAGACTGGATGAACCCTGCCGAATATCCCAGCACAAAGCCGGACTGGGAGCTGCACCAGCTCACGGACTTCGGCTTCAGCCCCAACTCCCGAGGACGTTCGGAGGACTACCCCATCAACGATGCGGGTTCTCCCATCTCGGTCTCCAATTTCAACGCCGTTGGTGGCAGCACGATCATGTACGCGGCTCACTTTCCGCGCTTCCGGCCGGCGGACTTCAAGGTCAGAACCTTCGACGACGTAGCCGACGACTGGCCTCTCGATTACGAGAGGCTCGAGCCTTACTACGCCGAGAACGACCGCATGATGGGAGTCGCTGGCCTCGCTGGTGACCCGGCCTATCCCCCCAAGCAGCCGCCGCTTCCGCCGGTCCCGCTCGGCAAGCTCGGTGAAACCGTGGCCAGCGGCTTCAACAAGCTCGGATGGCACTGGTGGCCCTCCGACAGCGCGATAGCAACGGTGCCCTACCAAGGCCGCGACCGTTGCATCAACCTCGGTCCCTGTCTGACCGGCTGCGCCCAGGGAGCAAAAGCCAGCACTGACGTTACGTACTGGCCGGTGGCGATCCGGCGCGGCGTCGAACTCAAGACCCGATGCCGAGTCAGAGAGATCACGGTCAGCGACGACGGCATGGCAAACGGCGTCATCTACTACGACGCCGCCGGCACCGAGCGACGGCAAAAGGCCGAGGTCGTGGTACTGGCTTGCAACGGCGTCGGCACACCCCGGTTACTGTTGAACTCTCGATCCAAGCTCTTTCCCGACGGGCTGGCCAATATCAACGGCCTGGTCGGAAAGAACCTCATGTTCCATCCCTACGCGTCGATTCAGGGTGTTTTCGACGATCCACTCGAGGCCTACAAGGGGCCGTTTGGCTGCTGCATCATGGGCCAGGAGTTCTACGAGACCGACCTCTCACGGGGCTTTGTCCGCGGCTACTCGATGGAAATCATCCGCGGGATGGGACCGATGGGAACCGCGCTCTCCGGCATGGCCTCTGGGGCGATTCCCTGGGGCGCCGACCACCATCGAGCCTTCGCGGAACTCTTCGACCACAGCGCCGGCATGGTGGTTATCTGCGAAGACCTGCCAGAAGAACACAACAGCGTCTCCCTCGATCCGGACCTGGTCGATGCCAACGGCATACCCGCGCCCAGGATCAGCTACACCCTGAGCGATAACAGCAAGAAGATGCTCGAGCACGCTGTAGCGCGCGGCAAGGAAGTGCTGGAGGCGGCCGGTGCCAAGACCACGAGTGCGGAGGCCCCCCTCCCGTTTGCCGGATGGCACCTGATGGGAACCGCCCGCATGGGCAGTGATCCGGACAGCTCCGTGGTAAACGAGTGGGGTCGATGTCACGAGGTACGAAATCTCTTCATCGTCGATGGTAGCGTCTTTGTAACCGCCGCTGGCGTGAACCCAACCAGCACCATCCAGGCCTTGGCTCTGCACGTAGGCGATTCGATCAAGAAGAATCTGGCCAATCTCTTCGATTGAGGCCCGGAACATGCACGACAACAGCAAAGACGACGTTGTGTCAGAGGATCAACTACTCGCCCTCACCAGCGTTCTCGACCTGATCATCCCAGCGAGCGACGACCGGCGTCTTCCCGCCGCCGGCCAGCTCGGACTCGCCAGTTACGTCTGGACGCACACGGCTGAGTCGCGGCCCCTCTTCGTCCAGGGACTGGCCGCCATCGACCGTGTCGCCAGCAGCCGCGGCGTGTCTGGCTTCGCAGCTCTATCGGTGCAGGACCAACTCGACGTGCTCGGCGAACTGGACGCCGCCGAATCGGCCTTCCTGCCGATCCTGATCTTCCACACCTACGCCGGTTACTACCAGGACGCTGGCGTCATCGAAGCACTCGGTCTCTCTTCCGGTTCGCCTTTCCCCAACGGCTACGAGGTCACGACGACCGACCTCTCGATCTTGGATCCCGTCCGCCGGCGCTCCAGGCTCTACCGGAGCTGACCGCGAGCCCCAGGCCAGCCGCGAACCACGGCTAGAGAAACCCCGCTAGGCCCGATCCACCCGCGAGGATCATCAACAGACCAACCAGCTGTCCGCCCCGAGCACCGAAGGGAAGAACCTTCTCGACGAGCACGAAGGCCGTGATGAGGGCGATCCAGAGAAGATTCATCACTCCCCCCAAGAACAAGAGCCCCATGAGGATCCAGCAGCAGCCCAGACAGAAGGCCCCGTGATGAGACCCCATCGCAAAGGCGCCGAAGGCACCCGGGCGCCAGTGTGCGGCGAAGAAGTGGGCGGGTGCCCGGCAGTGTTCGAGACAAGCCCCCTTCATCGGGGTGAGCTGGTAAATACCAGCTCCGATGAGCAACCCGCACCCGAGGAGCGGACTCGTCGATACCATCATCGGCGACAAAAGCGCGGCCTCATCGAGTCCCCACTGGACAAGCGTCGCCGCCAAGCTAAACAGGCTCCACACGACGACGTAGCCCAAGACGAACATCGCCGTGGGGGCGATCGGTGTGCCCTGGCGCCCAGCCTTCCGAACCACCGCGGCGTAGACGAGGGTCATGGGCACGGCGGTGGGAACCATCATGCCGATCATCATCACCACCCACATGAGAAGCATCATGCCAAAGTGAGCGGGGGACCAGGACTGGATCGCCATCATCTGCCCGGCTTGCCCCATCGGACCCGGCACGGCCGCGGCCATGCCCACCGCTGGCATGTCCATGGCGGCCATGTCGCGGGCCATGACCACGAGGTAGGCCCAGGAAAGTGCGCTTACTCCCCCTAGGGCAGAGAATATCGCGATCTTGTCACGTGGGGGAAGCGATGCGACGGAGGCGGCCGCGACGGTGTCCATAGTGCGTTGGTCGGTGTTGTCGCGGACAGCCTATCGGATCACGCCGTCCTGATTCATGTGCAGCACGTTGAACTGACCGTAGGAGTCCTTCAGGTCCAGGGCGATGGCCCCGCTGGTCTTGGAGTTGCCATTGCCCATCTCGGCATAGGTGTATTCAAAACCGTTGGGAAGGTGAATGCGAGATCGGGTCGGCTCACCCGAGAATGAATCGGCGATCGGGGTTCCGGTCGATTCCACCAGTCCCTCGACCTTGACGGTCGCCTGGCGACCGTCGACGTCGATCGAGAGCTCCACCGGCTTGTAGAGGGTCTCCAGAACCTCGCTCATGGTGCTGTTGTAGACAAAGAAATGGGTGCTCCCGGGCGCGGTGGCTTCGCCATGGAGGATCTTGCCCAGCGCCTCACGCTGCTCGGCGCTCGCGCTCTCGTCGATGATCGCCTGCTGCTTACCGTTTCCGTCAGCGATCTCGCCGGGCCAGTAGAGCAGCATCACCCACTTGAGGCCGTCGAGCTTGACCTCGTTGAAGTACCCCTCTTCGATGACGCCGCTCACCACCGCCTCGCAGTGGCCGTGGGTCGTCTTGGCGCCAAACTGACACGGACAGCCCCAGTCACAGTTGCAGTTGCCGAATTCGGCCCCCCGAATCATCCATCTATCTGCCATGAAATTCCCCCTTCCCGAAACAGAACGGTTACTATAGCGAATAGTCGCCCCGCTGAGAAGCGTCAGGCCTTACACTTGTTCCTGCCCGCTTTGGGCTCGCAGGCCCCGGCTACACAGGCGTCGACCGTACACGCGACGCCTTCCTCGCACGACAGTACATATCGCAACGGTCGCTCGTACAACGATTGCCATCAGAGCACGACGGCACCGCCGGAAAACCGGGCGTCTGGGATACCCCGCTCTAGCCCGCGCCAGAGCATAGGATCAGAAATCGTTCTCGCAGACGCCCCAGGTGCTACCATCTGGAACGCAGCCAAAGGCAGCGGCTCGGGCGGTGCAAACCTCACTGCGGCTGCAGCTCGTGTTGAAGAGGCGCGGCCGCATCGCCAACCCAAAGTCGATACCGTCACCAGCCGTGCCGTTGTTCGAGAGCACCGAGTCAACCAGGCGGAGTTTTTCGAATGCAAGAATCGCGTCAAACTCGTTATTCGTCGCCGTGTCGCCCGCGGCTCAACCTCGGTCGTCGGCTCTACAGTCACATCCATCGCGCCAGTCATCATCCCGTCGAGTCTCTCCGAACCTGTCATTTCCTTCAGCCATCCCCCGCCCCTTCACTAATTTCACCAGACTTGGTGTCTCACGTCACATTGGCACAGGGGGTGGGCGCTAACCGCTCTACGATCTGCGCTACGGCCGCGGCCAGCTCTGGCCGTTAACCAGTCGCGAACGCGCTACCGCGAACCGCTGCCCATGGTCGCGAAGGTATCGCCCGCGGGGTCGCGAATTGACAGGCCTAGTATCTCAAAGCTGGCGCACGCGGGCACCCCCGCGTTGGTCAGGGTGTTGGGAATAGGGAAGCCGGTAGCTCCAGGACAACCGAGATAAGCGCGCACCAGGCTCGTCTTGAGGCCCTTCGCCTTTGCCGGGGCGTCAAACTCACACTGGGCCGACGTACCGTCGGCTAGGAGGAGCAGTAACAGAGCGGCAGTAAGGACCGTGAACGCGGGGAGTCGACCGAACATAGGCGCTTGCCTCCGTTCGCAGAGTAGACCGGCAAGGTTCGGCCCGTCAACGGCAATTGAACTCACGCCCCCCCCCGGGTGGGTGGGGACGAGGTTGTTCTCTTCGTCAGTTGTAGAATCCCTCGCTCGACCCGTGACGGCCACCACCCGACCTGACCGACCGAGATCTTGGTCCCTCTCAGCGCGGATGATGCCCGCCGCCAAGCCCGCGCCGTCGCGGACTACCGGATCTCCTGGAACGCCGAGTCACTCGACGAGGCTCTTCACCTCGGGAAGCCGAGCCCCGGCATGGCTCTCTTCCGATCCGATGTGGGATTAGCACCACAGCTGGCACCAGCGCGGGTAGGCAAAACCTACGCCGGAGAGCCGGCCGCCAAGTCATGAGAATCAAAGGGAACAGTTGGCGCGCCCGGCAAGATTCGAACTTGCGACCTACGGGTTCGAAGCCCGGTGCTCTATCCAGCTGAGCTACGGGCGCGCAAGGTAACCGCCCGATTCCGGAAGGGCGAGTCGCTCAAGTTTACGGCAACGCCGCACGGCTTCAAACAGAGCCGGTTCAACTCTCCCCTCGCCGTAGAGCCGAGGGGCCGAAGCGGCGCACGATATCGTCGACCGCGGCGTTGAGCGCTTCTTGCCTGTCCTCCTCCGCGGCCTTGAACAGGGCCATCTGGATCGGACGATCGCGATCCAGACCGCTTACCTGCACGCCGAGCAGCCGAAGCGGTGGATGCTCAGGTTCGTCGTTCCACAACCGCATGGCCGTCCGCGATATGACCGTACCGTCGTCGACGGCCTCCTCCAGGCTTCGCGATCGCGAGATCAACCTAAAGCCGTAGTCCCTGCCCGAAGGTCTGAACTTCAGCGTGACGGTACGGCCCTTAACCCCGTCCCGGCGCAGGCGTCTGGCCACGGTTTCAGCATGAGCAATGACGGTGGCCTCGACGAGTTCGGGGTCGCCGACGTCCTCGGGAAAGGTGTTCTCCTCGCCGTAGGATTTGCGGCTCCTGTCCCCCTCGACGGTTCGAAGATCTTCCCCGCTGGCCAGGGCGTGCAACAGCTGCCCCCATTTTCCCAGCGCCTTCTCGAGCGACGCCCTGTCGAAATCCGCCAGCTGACCTATGGTCGCGATTCCCAGGGCGTGTAGCTGCCGCTCGGTAACCCGGCCCACTCCCCAGATCTCTGCTACCGGAAGTGGTCTGAGAAAATCGTGGAGCTGAGCACTCTCCACCAGAAGAAAGCCGTCGGGCTTCGCCTTTCGCGAGGCGATCTTCGCAACCAGTTTGCCCGGCCCCACCCCCACCGATACGTTGAGCCCTAATGCCCCGCGCACCTCGCTGCGGATGCTCTCCGCGATCTTCGTGGGCGTACCGAACAGTCGAAGTGAGCCCTCTATGTCCAGGTAGGCCTCATCCAGCGACAGAGGCTCTATGAGCGGCGTATAGTTGTAGAAGATTTCGCGAACCGCAGCCGATACCTTCGCGTATCGCGCCATGCGAGGAACGACACACGCTCCCTCGGGACAGCGACGCCGCGCTTCGCTCATGGGCATGGCCGAGCGCACACCAAAACGCCTTGCCTCGTATGAAGCCGCGGCTACCACGCCCCGTTTGCCCTTGCCGCCGACCATGACCGGCTTACCCCGCAGGGTGGGATCGTCGAGTTGCTCGATGGAGGCGTAGAACGCATCCATATCGGCGTGCAATATGGTAGGAGGCTTGCCGATTTCAGACTTGTGACTCATCGATCTGGGCCCCAGTTTACTTAGACCCGTTGTGCTCGCTGGCAGAGCGCCGCCCCAGACTTAGTCCCCCGAAACTCAAGACATGAGCGCGTGCGCCTTTATCATCTTCGATCGGATGGGGAGCGAAAACGAGCATGCGTCCTCACAAGGCGCGCTGCAGGCAACGCAGGTATCGCCCCCCAGGGGCGATACCTCGGACGGGCCTCTCGCCTTAGTGCGCACGGCACGGAGCTTTCTGTACGACGCCCTGGCTCTGCGTTCGTCGCCGTAATTCTCGAAGTACATCGAATAGCGGAGCACGTCGTCGATCGGCAGCTCGGCCGGACAGGACTCCAGGCAGTCTCCGCAACCTGGCCTGCAGTACTGCTGGGCGACGAGCCTGTCGTACTTCTCCAAAACAAGGAGATCGGCAGGATCGAGCTTTCCTCCGGACGCGAACAAGTACTCATCGACCTGCTCGGCGTTTCTCATCGTAACCACCAGTCCCGAGACTCGAGGATCGTTGTTGACCCACTTGAACGCCGCCTGGGTGAAACTTTCACGCTCATCGGGCGTGAAGTCCTTGAGTACAGTGTGGTAGGCCCCCTTGAGGGTCTTCATGGCAACCACCCCGACGCCCCTCTCCTGCGCGCGCGCCAGGATGGCCGCAAGTCTAGGCCAGCTTCGAAAATTATAGGCAACCATGATTACATCGAAACGTCCACTATCGACCGCCTCGGACATCACCGTTTCGAGCAGTGGCGTATGGCTGGAAACCCCCATGAAGCGAGCTTTCCCCTGTTCCTTCAAACGGTCAAAGGCTTCGTGGAAATTCGGCGCCATGAGGCGCTCGACCGAATTGCAGGCGTGTACGTGGACCAAATCGATGTAGTCGGTTCGCAACCTCACGAGGCTCGATTCCACCGCCCTGATGACGTCGGCTACCGCCGTGTCCACGGGAAGATGTCCCTCTGCTGTGCAAAACTTAGAAACGACGAAGAGCTTGTCGCGTCTGCCCCGGATCGCCTCGCCCACCAGTCGCTCGGAACTTGATTCCGAGTAATCCGGCGAGGTGTCGATGTAGTTCACTCCCCTCTCGATCGCGAGCCTGAGCACGCCCGCATCGCTGAGGCCGCTCGTGCCGAACGAGATATCCGACATCCTCCAGCCCGTGCGACCAAGCGGGCGGTACTCTTTCACCGTCGCACCCTTCCACCGCTCCTGGGGGGTGTCGGATTGCAGCGGGGCTTTGCGAAGCAGGAAGAGCTGCGTTTGGTACTTCAGGAGGGAGTCTAACCCCCCCCAGACCCCAAGCACACCAGAGAAAGCTCCGGCGCGTCTGAGAAACGATCGGCGGCCGATGGCGGCGGATCTATCGGCCACGCAATCAGGTCTCGGGAGCTTCCGGCGCTGGCGCGGGCTCCGTAGGGGCTTCCATGCCGGCCGCTGGAGCTTTGGGCTCCTCCGTCTTTTTCTTGCACGCCGACACAGAAACGACCATGACCAACGCTACCAATCCCGTTACAACGGCTCTCAACATATTTCCTCGATTCTCCCTCGGGTAAGGTCAGTTTTGCTCCACTGTTCTTTTAGCATCGCCAGCGTCCTTGCCAAACCGATCGGACACGGCTTTCTTCAACCGCGCCTCCAGAGGACCCCCGCTGGTCCACATGTGACAAGACCCGACCTGGGCTATCGACCCACCGATTCCTGGCAGCGGGCGGTTGAGCTTAACCAGCTGCGTCATCGCCCCCTGAGTAGTTACGGGTATCATCATACTCAACAGCTGCGAAATAATCGCGCCCTCACGGCTGCTTCCCATGCGTTGGCGAACTTCGGAGAAAACACCTCGGCCCATCCGTATACCGTTCAACGCGGAGGCAATGTCGCTGGCGCCGTCGAGGCCGTCACCCGGCGAGCGAATGACCGCGGTTGCAGAATGGTACTCGAAGTCGGGCACTTCCAGGGAAACACTGAGCTCGGCCTCGAGCAGTGGTTCTACGGCACAGCTCCCGTTCCGCCCGAGAACCAGACGACTGTCGACCATACGGCCGGTGAGGGTAACCCCGGTGTCACCATAGTTGAAGGCGTCAATTAGCAGGTGCCGGCCAAATCCTGTCTCGCGGCGCGATCGCCCAGGGTCTACCACGCAAGCCTGGCTAATAACCGGTCCTGCCCCCACCGCGAGCGTCTGCCCGTGAAAACACCCCAACACGCCTCCCACCTTGGACACGATCGAACGCACATAACGATCGTCAACCTTGATGCCGGCCAGGCCATCGAACCGAGGAACGATGTCGCTGCAACTCATACCGGCGTTCTCGGCCGGGTCGCCGAACGGAACCGTGTACATCTTGAACCGACTCGAACGAATCACCAGGTCCGGGCCCACGTCCATGTCCAGCTCGACGTCATGAACCAGTCCTGGCTTGATCGCGCCATCGCGAACCAGGCTACGAAACAGTAGCCGCCGAATGTCGCAGAGCTTGGCCTCGACCCTGGTCGCGTCGCCCTCTGCCGGGCTGGCGTCGTAATCGACGGTACGCGTGTGGACCAGTAGCCGTTCCACGCTCGCCTAGCGCTCCAGCTTCCAGGTCGTCCCTTCCGGGCCGTCCTCGACGGTGACCCCGAGCGCGACAAGCTCGTCACGCACCCTGTCGGCCGCCGCAAAATCCTTGGCCATCCTGGCCGCGGTCCGTTCGGCCACGAGCCGCTCGATTTCCTCGGTATCGACGCCGGATCCACTCGCCGCTCGCCTGCGGTAAGCCTCGAGGTAAGCGGCCGCGTCCTGTCTGAACATGCCCAGCGCATCGCCGGTGGCTTCTATCACGCCCAGGGCCGCAGACGCCGCGCCTGGGTCGCCAGCGTCAAGCGCCCGATTGAGCTCTCGCGTCGCATCGAACGCTAGCGCAACAGCTTTGGCGGTATTGAAGTCATCGTCCATGGCTTCCATCAGGGGGGCGATCTCCGGCGAACGCCAGGAGTATTCGGGCGAGCCGACGTTCGACTCCTTCGCCCTCGCGAGGGTCTCGTATACCCGGATCAGTGCTCTCGTAGATTCGGCTATTCCATCTCCAGAGAAATCGAGCGGACTACGGTAGTGAGTCGAGAGGAGATTCAGTCGCAGGCCCTCCGCCTCTACCTCCTTGAGCACATCTTCAATGGCAAAGACGTTCCCCAAGGACTTCGACATCTTCTCTTGATCGATACGCACGAAGGCGTGGTGTAGCCAGTAGCGTACGAAGTCTCCGCCACTAGCACCGCACGACTGTGCCATCTCGTTCTCGTGGTGCGGAAAAATCAGGTCCTCCCCCCCGCCGTGGATGTCAAAAGGCTGACCGAGGTACTTCGTGCTCATCGCCGAGCATTCCAGATGCCAGCCCGGCCTACCCGGCCCCCACGGGCTCGGCCAACTCGGTTCCCCCTCCTTGGCGGCTTTCCAGAGCGCGAAATCCATGGGACCTCTTTTCCGAGAATCCACATCGACGCGCGCGCCGGCCAGCATATCATCCAGATTCCGGCCGGACAGGGACCCATATGCGTTGTAGTCGCCTACCGAAAAGTACACGTCCCCTTCTCCGACCACGTAGGCGAGCCCACGCTTCTCGAGAGCAGCAACGAGTTCATGCATCTCGTCGATGTGCTCCGTGGCCCGCGGTTCTCGGTCTGGATGCAAGCAGCCCAGAGCATCGAGATCGGCGTGCATCGAATCGATGAAGCGGCCGGCGAGTTCATCCCACGCGGTGCCGGTCTCGTGGGCCCGGTTGATAATCTTGTCGTCGATGTCGGTGATGTTTCGAACGAACTCCACGTCGTAGCCCCGCCATCGCAGATACCGAACCACCGCGTCAAAGAATATCAGCGACCTCGCGTGGCCGACGTGGCACCGGTCGTAGACCGTGACGCCACAGACGTACATCGACACTCGCCCCTCAATGAGTGGTTCAAACGTATCCTTGGTTCGCGTCTTGGTGTTGTAAAACTGCAGCGCCACCTTCCCTCCCCCGACTATTCAGGATTCGTCTTCACGCAACCTGGCCAACACGGAGTAGTCCTCCAGGGTCGTCGTATCCCCAGTGCTTTGTTCTCCGGAAGCGATTTCCCGCAGTAGGCGCCGCATGATCTTACCACTCCGGGTCTTGGGCAAGGACTCCGTGAAGCGAATGTCATCCGGTTTCGCGAACGATCCTATTTCCTTGGCCACGTGGGCCCGCAGTTCGTCCTTGAGTCCGTCGCCTGCGTCGCAGCCGGTACGAAGGGTGACAAAAGCGGCAACCGCCTCGCCTTTAATATCGTCCGGACGGCCGACCACCGCCGCCTCAGTGACCGCATCATGACTCACGAGGGCGCTCTCGACTTCCATGGTACCCAACCGGTGCCCTGATACGTTCATGACGTCGTCAATACGGCCCATCACCCAGAGGTAGCCGTCCTGATCTCGTCGCGCGCCGTCTCCGGCAAAGTACATACCCGGCATGCGCGTCCAGTACTGCTCCCGGTAGCGCTGCGGATCACCGTATATCGTTCGCAGCATCCCAGGCCATGGCTTGCGGATTACCAGTAGTCCACCCTCGTTGTCCGCCGCCGGGTTGCCGTCGGCGTCTACCACCTCGATGTCCATCCCCGGGAAGGGTAGCGTCGCCGAACCCGGTTTCGTCGCGACCGCCCCCGGCAGGGCCGTGATCATGATTCCGCCGGTCTCGGTCTGCCACCAGGTGTCCACTATCGGACAACGGTCTCCGCCAATGACCCTTCGATACCACATCCAGGCCTCGGGATTGATGGGTTCTCCCACCGTGCCCAGCAGGCGCAAGGAGGAGAGATCGTGCTTCGCCGGCAAATCTTCTCCCCATTTCATGAATGTGCGGATGGCCGTCGGGGCGGTATAGAGAACGCTGACCTTGTATGATTCAACGATCTCCCAGAAACGGTCCCTGCCTGGGGTATCTGGTGAGCCTTCGTACATGACGACCGTCGCCCCGTTCATCAACGGGCCGTATACGATGTAGCTATGCCCGGTCACCCAACCGATGTCGGCCGTACACCAGTAGACGTCTTCATCGCGAAGGTCGAACACCCATTTCGTCGTAAGGTAGGCCTGGGTCATGTACCCGCCGGTGGTATGTACCACCCCTTTTGGTTGGCCCGTGGTTCCCGAGGTGTAGAGGATAAACAGTGGATGCTCGGAATCTAGCTCGGCGGCGTCTTCGACCGGGCTCGCGCCGTCTACGGCGTCGTGCCACCATAGATCTCGCTCCGAGTTCCACTCTACCTCATTGCCTGTACGTTTGAGAACCACCACGTGTTCTACCGACGGGCACCCGTCGACGGCTTCGTCCACGATGGCCTTGAGACCCAGTACCTTTCCTCGCCGCCACCCCCCGTCGGCCGTGATGACCATGCGTGCTTGGGCGTCGTTGATCCGATCACGCAACGCGTCTGCCGAGAATCCTCCGAAGACGATAGAGTGAGTCGCCCCTATGCGGGCACAGGCGAGCATCGCAACCGGAAGTTCGGGTACCATCGGCATGTAAAGAGCCACGCGGTCGCCCTTCTCTATACCGAGGCGCACGAGGGCTCCGGCAAAAACACAGACATCCCGATGCAGCTCCTCGTAGCTCAACTCACGGCGGTCACCCGGTTCCCCTTCCCAGAGTATCGCGGTCTTGGCCCCCCTTTCGCTGTCGACGTGGCGATCGAGGCAGTTGTAGCTGAGGTTGGTGGTACCTCCTACGAACCATTTAGCGAAGGGTATTTCCCACTCCAGCACCTTGTCCCATCGTCTAAACCAGTGCAGCTCGGAAGCGGTGTTGGCCCAGAAAGACTCGGGATCGGCGAACGCGGACTCCCGAATCCGGTCGTACTGTTTTCGGTTCTTGATCCACGCCTTCGCCGCGAAATCCGAGGGTGGCTCGAAAAGCCTTTCCTCCCGTAACAGTGACTCGATCTTCTTGTCGTCCATATTTCTCTCTCGTCGCCGATTCCCCCACGGCCCCGCGGCCCCGGGGAAATCGGGTCAAGGTTTGCCGGCCTTTTTATCCTTCAAAAAAGCCAATGTAAACGCGACTCAGCTGCCGCGTCGTCGTCCTCGTTCCCGGCTGCCCTCCCACCACGGCGCTCAAGACGCGTCGGAGACCACCCGCGCAGCCAACGGGCTTTCTTCTAGAGCTCGAGAAGCGCGGCGACCTGTTGACGGTTCCACAGAGCGTCACCGTAACAGACCTCCGAGGCCTTCGCGCGCTTGAAAAAGAGCTGTAGGTCGTGTTCCCAGGTAAAACCTATGCCCCCGTGCAGCTGTATGGCGTCGGCTACGATCCTGCTGCAAGCCTCGCTGCAGTAGGCCTTGGCCATGGCCGCCGCCATCGGGGCGTCCGGAGGGGACTCGTCGATGGCCCAGTTCGCGTAATAAGTCAGCGAACGCGCGTTTTCGAGCAGCACTTTCATATCCGCGCAGCGGTGCTGAAGGGCCTGAAAACTCCCTATTGGTCTGTCGAACTGCTTACGGACCTTGAGGTAGTCAACCGTCATTTCCAGCGCGGCCGCCGCACCGCCGCACATTTCGGCCGACAGAACACTCTTGGCGATATCGATTATCCGCTCAACCACCGGGTCTTCGTAGGCCCGGCCTCCCAGCAGTCCGCTGTTATCCACGACGACCGACTCCAAGGTGACGACATCGAACTTGCGGGTGAGATCCACCGTGGTCATGGGCTCGATAGAAAGCCCCGGATGACCGCTCTCGACGACAAAAAAAGCCACGCCATCATCCAGCCTTGCAACGATAACGATGGATTGAGCCGATCGTGCGTCAGGGACAAAGAGCTTGGTACCCGAAAGACGGAAGCCGGAGCCCTCCCGCTGGGCCCGTATCCCTATGGCGGCAGCGTCCCAGCGGCCGCCGTCTTCAGGCAACGCAACCGTGATGCGGCGCGTTCCCCGGACGACGGAGCCGAGCAAGTCCGCCGCTTGCTCCTCGTTCGCACAGGCCAGGACGACCGGAACGCCCAGGGCCATCGTCGACAGGTACGGGCCGGGCATCACGACCGCACCCATTTCTTCCGCAACGATCGCCAGATCGAGGCAGCGCAGTTCGCTGCCACCGAAGCGTTCCGGTATCGTTAGACCGGTCCACCCCAGGCCGACCATCTCCTGCCAGATCCCTTCGCCGAAGCCCAGTTCGTCATCGCCCATCGCACGAGCGTAAGCGATAGGAGCGTATCGGGCGAGAAAGCCGCGCACGCTATCACGCAGCTGTTCCTGTTCGGCGCTGAATCCAAAGTCCACCTTAGTGACCGTTGTTGTTTACCATCGTTATCGGTGCGAAACGGTTTCTTGCCGGGCGATATCCTCAAACAGCAGATCTACGTAGTAGCGAGCGTTGAGGCCCAGCAGAAACACCGACTCGTCGTTGCGCTTCTTGACGTACACGGCCGTCTTCGTCGGGTTCTTTATGCCCATCTCTACCGACGCCACCGTCCGCTTGCCACTGATCAACGTAACCGACACCAGTGGAGGGGCGAGTCCAAACGCGACCAGCCCTTCGTGGTCCGACTCCAAGTGCTCGATGGGAGGAGAAGTCGTCAGGGTATCGACGGTCGCCTCGATCAAGTCGCTTGAAACATCCACCCCCGAAGGACTCAAGATCCGCCATCGGCCGTTCTCCTGGCGCTTGATCTCCAGTCGCTTCCCCTGTTTTTCGATCACCACCGAGTCGATGCGTGACGCCATAGCCGCGACGAATGGCAAGTCGGACGGCTCCGTCGCCCGTCCGGTACCGGGCACCGCCCGGATCTGGCCGTAGAGATAAACGGCCAGCCCAAGGGACAGAACATAGTAAAGCAGGATACAGCGCCAGCTCACGGCCGGATCCACCTGCGAACGAACATCGCCAGACCAAGGGCCATGAACATCAGAGGTTCAATCCCGACCGCCCAGCGGAAGATTCTGGTCAACTGGGCTTGGCTTATGAAGAACTGCTCTACCCCGGGTTTCTTGCTCGGAGTACGCGAGGAAACGAGGTGCCGTTCCTGGGCCAGCCAGTTGATGGAGTTGAGCAGCAGGTCTTTGTTGCCGAGGTAATCAAGAAATCGGTTGTTGACAAAGTCGGAATCGCCGAACGCGATGATACGTGTGGACCTTCGCTCTCCGCCGTGCTCCACCGGTATCACGACTTCCACGCCTACAGAGAGTGGCCCGTTAAGATCACGGCCCGCGACGAAACGGGCTTCTGCTCCATGGAGCACCTCCGGATCGTGGTTCGCCCAGCTCCGCCGTCCGGTCCGCAACAATCGAACCGCGACTCGTCGTTTCTCCTCGTCGCTCCTCGCCACTACCGACCGCGCCTGCGAAAAAAGCGGCGGGGCATCGAGCGTGGCACTGACTAGATGGTCCGGATTGGCGTCGGAGATGACCGACGAGAACTTCTCACCACCGGCGAGGCGGTTGTCGGGATCGATGATGACGTCGTCGCCGAAGGCCAGCCCGTAACGGTGCATGAAAGCCGCGAGTTTGGGAGCGCGCCATGGATCCAGCAGAACCAGGGCGTTGCCGCCACGGTCCAGGTAGCGTCTCAGGGATCCCATTTCCACGTCGAGGTAGTCCACCTTGGGCCCGAGTATCAGAACCACGGCCACGTCATCCTCGAGTCCCGCGTCGCCCGCGAGGCTCGCCGCGGTAAGGTCATAGAATTCCAGCGACACGGCGTCCCTCAGGCTGGTACAGCCCCGATGCCGGTCTCTGTCGTTGAGATCACACTCGCCGTGCCCCGTGACGGCGACAATGCGTTTCGCCGACCGGGTGGCCTGGGTTATCGCCGATACCAACTGACTCTCCGAAGGATTACTGAAGGTGCGTCGCCGGGTCTTGCTCTCTACGAGCACGGCGCCGTAGGCCGAAACCCCCTTCCGTTCCGCCAACGAAGGGTTACGGTTGATATCCACGAGGCTGTAGGTGATGTACGGGCTCTCGTGGCTAGCCTGCCACAAAAGGTCCTTGAGTGGGGCGTTCCGGGGGTCCTGGGTCCGTATGAAACCCGTTATCTTGATGGGCTGATCGAGATCTCTCAGTATGCCCAGGGCGTGATCGGAGAGCGTGTAGCGATTGCCCGGGCTCAGGTCCAGGCGATAAGGGTGTACGTAGGTCAGCACCACCAGGAGAGACAACAGCGTAAAGACCCCGAGAGAAGACAACAGGAGTCTCACCCAGGTGCCCCAACTCGCAGCCGTCATCGTCGTCCACGCCACTGCCGCGACTCCATGGAACGCATCGTGAGAAAGATCATGAAAACCGATATTGCTGCGAAATACGCCACGTTGCGCAGTTCCACGATGCCCCGCGCGAAGGGCTCGAAGTGGTCGTAGGCACACAGCTGAGAAATCGCCCCCAGCAGATCGGTGGGTACGGCTGCCTCGTTCCAACTGAGGTTCCACAGAAGCAACACCGCGCCGTAGGTAAACATCGCCGCGATCAACTGCGTCTGGGTAAGCGACGAAAGGAAGACGCCTATCGTGACCATCGCAAGAACCAGCAGGAAGAGCCCAAGATAAATCGCCGCGACCTGCGATACGTCAAAAGGCTGAATCTGATAGATCATCACCGGATACAGGACGGTGGCACCGAGAATTACGCCGAACACGGCCAAGCAGGCCAGTAACTTTGCCGCCAGTATCTCTCCGTCACGAAGAGGCGAGGTATAGAGCAACTCCACCGTTCCGAGGTGCTTCTCCTCCGCGTAGACCCTCATCGTAATGAGAGGAATCACGGTGATAACCACCTTGACGATGTCGTTGAAGAGACGCTGCCAGAGATGCTCGACTATGCTCTCACCGAAACCAAAGGTGATGAACGCGTTCAGGTCGGTGTAGAAATAGTAACCCGACAGGGCAAGAAACACGCCCGCCACAAAGTAGACCAGTGGAGCGGCAAAGAAACCGCGTATTTCCTTCGCCAGCAGAGCCCAGAACGGGATCACGGCACGGCCACCTCGGACTCCTCGAGAATCTGTACGAAAAGCTCTTCCAGACTCATCAGCTTTGGGCTCATCTCGTAAAGCGGCCAGCCTCGCTCCAGTACACACGAGGCCATCTGGGGGGCCAAGTCTTGCCCGCCATCGGTCGCCACCACCACCGCAACTATCCCGTCCGGCGTGGAATCGACCGTATCCACGCCGCGGACGCCGTCGAGCGCGGAGAGTGCCGTCACGGCTTCGGCCGCCGGAGCGCGGAGCTTGATGTAGGTCTCGCCGCGCCCCGCTGTACGCCTGGAAAGGCCCTCGGCCGAATCCTGAGCAACGAGCCGGCCTTTATCCAGGATCAGCACGCGGCGACAGGTGACACTCACTTCGGGAAGTATGTGGGTCGACAGCAACACCGTCGACGTCGCAGCGAGCTTGCGTATGAGGGCACGAATTTCCACAATCTGCCTGGGGTCCAAGCCAACCGTGGGCTCATCCATGATCAGAACATCCGGACGATGTACGATCGCCTGCGCGATCCCTACTCGCTGGCGATAGCCACGGGACAACTTCCCGATGGTTCGCCGGGACATGTCGGCCAGGCCGCACTCCTCCATCACCTCGTCGACACGCCGCCTCAGGTTCTGTCCGAAGCCTCGCGTGCGAGCCGCGAAGCCCAGGTAAGCGCGGACGCTCATGTCGGGATACAGCGCGATGTTCTCTGGAAGGTAGCCGATGTGGCGCCGAGCGGCGCGCGAGTCCGTACGCACGTCGATACCAGCGATGCAACAGCTTCCAGAGGTGGGAGCGAAGAAGCCGGTAAGCATGCGCATTATCGTCGTCTTGCCCGATCCGTTAGGGCCCAGCAATCCGACGATGTCTCCGGCCTCTACGCTGAAACTTACGCCATCGACCGCTACGACCGACCCGTAATGTTTGCTGAGCTTATCCGCACGTATCACGAGAGCCGTCTCTCCTCGTCATCGCAGCTGGCTGGCCGACCCACACAAGGGCGAAGCCAACACCAATCGGACGGACAGGGATCGTGCTCAACGGTCCCGCGGTAACCGTTGCTAGCCAGCGTCGATCACTGGCCTCCGCTGTATGAACTTGGGTCTCACCACCGCCAACACCACCGGCAACAGGGTAAGCGACGCGGCCCAGCTGATGGTCATCCAGATCGCCAGCAACAATCCCATTTCAGCGTCGAACCGAATTTTCGATACCGTCCAGAACAGCGTAGAGAGAATCATCGTTGCGGACACAAAGGTGACGTTCTTACCGGCCGTCGTGATAGCCAGGTAGACCGCCTGCGAGACCCGCTTGTCGTTTTCGCTGTCCGCGTATTCCCCCTCGAGTTCGAAGTAGGATTCTATGGTTCTGCTCACGATGTAGAGCCCGTAGTCAATACCAAACCCCACCCCGACCGTCACCACCGGCAAGGTGTTGATGTTGATGCCCATCCCCTTCCAACCCATGTACGCGTTGATCACGAAGTTCGACGCTATCAGCGGCAAGAGCATGATGATTCCCGATACGAAGGAGCGATAGGTAAAAAGGAGCACCAGATAGATGGTACCGAACCCAAGCGCGTTCATCATGATGTCGTTGCGCAGCAGCTCCTGGTTAGCCGCGGCGAGCACGCCGATCAACCCCCCGGCGAGCCTGAACGCGGCCTGGTTCATCGGGTTTTCCCCTATGAATTCCTCGCAACGACTGATGATCCGGACGATGTTCTCACCCTTGTGATCCCGACAGAAAAAAGTGACGTGGGCGGTAGAGTAGTCTGTAGCCACGTACTTGGCCGTCTCCGTCGGCGGCGAACCCGAGAAGAAGATGAAGAACAGACCACCTATGTCTACCCAGTTGTTAGGAATGACACCCCACTTCGGCTCGAGTTCATGGAACACACTGTTGACGGCTCGAATGATGTCGGCGAGTGAAAAACTGTAGCCCACACCAGGATCTCTCTCCAGGAAGCGCTGGAACTTCTCCATGGTGTGCAGGGCTTGGGGGTCTTTCATCGCGTTCTTGTCGCGTCCCTCCGCGACCACGATCAGCGGCTCTACCCCACCGAACTTGCCCTGGATCTTGGTATGGGAAGCGTTGTACGGCGAATCCACGTTGAGCAGCGGGGAAGCCGAAGTCGGATCGCCGATCGTAAGCTTGGTCCACTGGGTCGCGCATACGCCCGACAGAAGAACCCACATGACCAGGGTAGCAGCCCGGCCGCGCGGGCTGAGGGTCATCGAAGCGAAGCTCTCGATGAGCCTATAGAACGCGCCCTTGCTCCGCTTGGAGACGATTTCCTCTTCAGGCGCGTTGAGCAGGTCGTAGATGATCGGATTGAGCAACAACTCGGAAATCGTGATCGCAAGAATCCAGAACGAAGCGGTAATCGCGAGCTTCTGGAGCATGAGAATCGGCACCAGTATGATAACGAGCACTCCGAGAGCATCGGTAATGATTCCCGACAGGGTCGGCACGAACAACTCCGCAAAAGACGAGACGATTGCCGCGTGCTTGTCGAAGTTATGGTTACGGTATTCCTCGTAGTAGCGGTCGTGCATTTGCACGGAATGGCTCACAGCCCTTGCCGTTATGAAGAACGGAATAACCAGCGCGAGCGGATCTAAGGCGAACCCTATCAGATCGATAAAACCCAGCCCCCATACCGCCGCGAGAACCCCGGTGATGGTAGGGCGAAGAGCCCCGCGCCAATCGTGGAAATAGAGGTAGAGCAACACCCAGACGAATATCGTCGCCCAGACGAAAATCCAGTAGATCTCGCCAGAATAATGATAGACCCAGCCGTACAGCCGCGGTTCACCGGCCACCCAGAGCTGAATGTCCGACCCGCCGCCCTCCAGCGTGAGGTCTAGGGGTTCACGATCTCGCAGGACACGTAGCGCGACACCGTTACCCTCCGCTTCGGCGACGGCGTTGCCGACTTGCCACCGATGCTCGGCGGCCTCGCCGTTAATTTCGATAATGACGTCGCCTGTCTTGAGCCCCGAAGCCTCCGCCGCACTGCCCGGGAAAAACCGCTTTACGATGATCCCGATGCCGGGTTCCACGCCGTAGGCCGCCGCGCGATCAGGGTCGACGTCGACGAGCTGGGCACCGACCCAACCGTCCTGGTGAGGAATGAGGACGCGCTCGTTGATCTCGTCAAAGATTCTACGATAGTCGAGGCGTCCCTCGATGAAGTTCGCCCTTACGATAGCCGCACGATCGTCGAGCGAAACGAGAATGCCATATATATTTTCCGAATTGTGGACAATGCGCTTGATGTCGGTCGCCTCGTCGGGGGTGCGAGGCATACCGATCATGACGGGTTCGGACCTAAGCGTACCTCCAGCCGCTACCGCCAGGTGCCTGGTTGTTCGGTGCCCGATAGAATCGATCTGGTTGTGGTTGACACCGTAGACTTTGTCCAGTTCCTCGGTAATCAGGTATATCTGCCCAAGGTGCTCGACGTCGAAGAAGTGGCCGTCTTCTTTTTCAAACATCAGCATGATGTTGTTGGCACCACCGAAGTTCTTCGAGTACTTGTTATGGATCTTGATGAACTCGTGGGTCTGCGGAAGAAGGTCACCGAAGCTCGTGATCATCTGAAGGTTTTTCGCTCGCCAGCCGAAAAACAAGGTAATGATGACGACGAGGATCGACACGGGAACGCGATAGGCGATCAGCCGTTCACCCAGCAGATAAAGTGCTTTCTTGGTTTCTCTGCTCATGATGCCGCGTCCCCTAGCCGATTCGCCTGAACCAGGTCTTGCCACCGTCTCGCGTGTTCATGATGAAACCGAAACCGCCGACTACCCAGCCGTTACTGTTATCGAAAAAACGTATCCGTCGAACCCAGTTGTTGACGGCAGACCCGAAGCTCCCCTGGCCAAACTCGCCGCCCGCGTCGGCGATAACCACCTGGCCTGACGAACCCACGACCCATCGCTTACCGTCAGGTAGGATCGTCGCCGAATAAAAGGGATCGATGTACTCGGAGACGTTGTTTGGTACGAAGTCCCAGTCCTTGCCTCCATCGTTGGTAACAGCGATACGTCCATCGAGACCGACGACAATTCCAGTCTTTCTGTCAGCAAACTCTACATCAAATAGAGTCGGGAGGTCCATGACATCGAAGACGGTATCGTCCATCATGGTTTCCTGCTGTTCGAGCCAGGTCTTCCCACCGTTCCTCGTGTGATAGATCTTTCCGAATTCTCCGACTACGTAGCCGATATTGGAATCCAGGAATTCCACGTCGTAGAGAACCGGATCTTCGAAAACTATGGCCCAGTTGGAGTCGACGTTGGTATTCGAGGCTTTCAGGGTTACGATGTTCCAGGTCTTACCGGCATCGTCAGTCCGAATGAAGACCGAACGATCGCCGATAGCCACAGCCGAATCCGCGTCGATAATATCCATCGCGAAGAGGTAGGCCTCGGGACATTCTTCGCGAACTTTCTGACCGCATTCCTCGCGAATGCGCTCCTCGGAGAATCGATCCGGATCCCGGGAACTGCTCTTGAGACTGCGAAGAATCTCCGCCGCAGCTTCCTTCTCCTCCCGACACTCAACACGGATGGCTTCCCGCTTCCCCGGATCACGGCATTCCTCGGTCATGAAGACGCCGGGGTTCTGCTTTGTCCAGGTCGAGCCGCCGTCTTCAGTGCGGAGGATGGTGCCTTCCTGGCCCGTGATCCAACCGTGTTTATCGTCGGCGAATCCTATACTGTAGAGGGTGGCGTGGGTGCCCGAGTCGATCAACTCCCACGTACTCCCGAAGTTTTCGGTGAACAGGATCTTTCCCCCGTAACCGACGATGATCGCACGATCCGCGTCCAGCACCGCGACGTCAAAGAACTTGTCGGACACGTAGATTTTTTGGGTATTGAGCGGTTCGAACTCCTGCTCGCCATGGCAGCCCGCCATGACAAGTAAGATAACGCCACATATGACCACGCCCGCGCCACGCGCAACAAGGCAACTCGATTTCATGCGAATCTCCTGTCAGCGAAAATCAGCACCTGACGCCAGCTACTGTAGAGCGCGCCGAAGCCCCAGGAATTTGCTTGTCTAACCGCCCGGCTGCGACTTGTCAAGGTGAGCTGCAGCCTCGCCGGCTGAGCCGATCCTTGCGAGAACCCCCGGACAGCCAGCCGAGGCGCAATCAATCCCCGAAGTACTCTCTGCGTTCGGTACCCTGAACAAGGCTCTGTTGGTCGATCTTCCAGGCCCCGTCTTCCTTGATCAGTTCGTAGATCTCGTGTTCGTCGAGCCCGAGCTGGTTGAGAAACTTGTCTTGCGATTTGAGCACATTGGGGACCTTCGCCTTGTCTCCGACTATACGGGCCGGATACACCTTGAACCCGAAGATCTTCACCTCACCGAGTTCAACGATGTACTGTTGCTCTTTGGACCACAGCTCCCGGTCCTTGCCAGCCTTCAGCGTACTGGAAACGCAGTCATAGGCGTCCTCGAAGCGGTGTTCCTGCATCGCCTTGAGGTACTTGCTAACGGTATCTTCAGGAGAAAGCTGCTCCCCTGCCGGTGGACTGCCAGCGGTGACAGAAGTCACACCGAAAAACAAAAGGCTCAGAAAAACCGGGGCGAGGATCTTCTTCATCTCCACATGTTAGCAACCGCATTGACCAAGGCAACCGGAGTCCTATCCCTGGATCGCCCCTCCCCGGGCGTCTACATCGGCCGATTCGTCAATAAGACGTGTCGTCCATTACGAACCCACTCGTGGAAATTCTGCGACGGGAAGCTCGCGGGTAGGGAATTTATCCGCTTGTCTTTGGTCAATAAGACCACCATGCCCCCCTCGCCCAGGGCCTCCTGGCAGGCCTCGCCTCCGTCGGCGAGCACCAACGGCCGGCGGGTGTAGAACTGGAAAGAAAAAGGCCTGACCCCCCAGTACAGAACGGCGGCCGCGTTTTCCTCGACGTTGACCGCCCGAGCCAGATCCGCGTCGCTGGACATTACGCTCACGGCGCGAGCGCCCCAGAGGTTGAAGACCATGACGGTGGCGACGGTACCCGTGGCAAGGACGGTGATCGCCGACTCGGTACTGCTAGGGCCCGTGTTCCGGACGAGCGAGGCCAGAATCCACGCACCAGACAACGACGCCGGCAAGAAGGTCAAGGAGTAGAGGTCGAACTCCCCGCTACCCACTTCGTGACGCAGCAGCAAGAAGCTGACCGGAACCAACAGCAGTAGCACCGACGCGGACAGCCCCAGCATCCATCGGTCGATCGCGCGCGGGCGCCCCTTGCCCAAGGACCGATCCGACAACCAGCGAGCAACGATCACCGCAAACACGGGGAAAGACGGCAACACATAGGTCGCGAGTTTCCCGCGCGATAAGGAGAAAAAGATGAACACCCACAGCACGTAATAACTGAGCCAACGCTCCGACTTGGTCCCGTCCAGTGACCGGCGGAGGGCCTTTGGAACGAAGGCCGACCACGGCAGCAGTCCAGCGATCAACACGGGGAAAAAGAAATAGAAGGGCTGCGGGTGGAAGCTCTTGCTCCCACTGACGTAGCGCTGGACGTTATGGATCCACAAGAAGTCGACAAGATAGTCAGGGTTCTTCAGCCATACGGGAACGACCCACAGGGCCAGCATGGCGAGAACGATCAGCGTCCCAGATATCGGTGCGACGCGCTTCAGGGAGAGTTCTCCTCGCAAGAGCATAAGTGAGAGCGGTGCTCCAACGAGTACCACCGCCATGGGGCCCTTGATCAGCGTGGCCAGGGCCGTGAAGACGTAAAACGGCCATACCCCCCAGCTCCGATCCTCCTGCTCCATCCACCAAGCCAGGTAGAAGACCGCTGCCGAAAGCGCCGCCGTCACCAGAGAGTCAAAATTTGTAAAACGGCCGACGAAAGGGAACATGTAGGAGCCCAGGAGCATCAGCGAGGCCAAGAGAGCTGTCTCGGTTCTGCCCTCGCGCTCCTGCACCCTGCTCCCTGCGCTAGACGACGCGTACAGGTAGAGACACAAGAGCGTGAGCAGACAAGAAGCGGCGGGAACCAGGCGTGCGGATACCTCGTTGACGCCGAACAGGCTGTAGCAGCCGCTCACGAGGAGGTAAAAGAGCGAGGGCTTGTGGTGGTAGGGCTCGTAGTTGATGGTCGGCGCCCACCACCTTCCGGATTCGAACACCTCACGGGCTATTTCAGCGTGTTTGGCCTCGTCTGGATCCCAGAGCTCGTAGCCTCCAAGGTTCGCAAACAATACCCCCGTGGCTACGAGCAGTACGAGCAACAGCCCTCGCCGGCGTGATGGCATGAGCAAGGTGAGTACCCGTGACGGCCCGCGCACTCAACACGGTATCGCCGCCTGTTTGCCCGTCAAGCCTGGGCGTTCTACAAACTAGGCATGGAAACGCATGACGAAACAGAAACAATCGAGGCTCCGCAACCGAGCACCAAGGAGCGAATTACCGAGATCTTTGACGCCTTCCGGCAGACCGGCGCCCCAGGCGCCGAAACCCCGTCTTCGTACCTTTTCCGGTTGGGCGGTGAACAAGGGGGGGATTACCTCCTCAGCGTATCGCCTGACGGAGTTAGCTGGGCCGAAGAATCAGAGTGCGAGGCCGACGTGACAATCAAGATGACCGCGGAAGACTTCGTCGCCATGGCTGAGGGCAGGTTCGATGGGCGACTCGCCGTAGCCAGCGAACGCATAGAACTTGAAGGCAACAGTGATCTGGCCGAAGCCATGTCGGCGCTTTTCTCTAGGGAGAACTGATGCTCTTCGTCGGGAGCGGCGGCGTCAGCCGCTTTTCAGACGGAAATGTTGTTCACGGTCGCGGAGTTGAGACCTGCGCTGGAACGCGAAACCAGCCGTCCCTCGAGCACGTCCCGGATGACCTTGAGAACCATCTCGTCATCGAACGGTTTCGACATGTAGAGATCTGCACCGGCCTCCAGGGCCTTCACCTCGTCTGCTTTTTGACCGCGGGCGGTCAGGATCAGTACGAAGGTGCCGGCTAGATCCGGATCACTTCTGATGGCCCTGCACACCTCGTAACCGTCCATGCCGGGCATCATGACGTCCAGCAGTACGACCCGGGGTTTTACCTGCCGAACGAGGGCGAGTCCTTCTATGCCTTCGCACGCGGTTTCCACCTCCAGCCCTTCCGCTTCGAGTATGAAAGCCACGGTCTCACGTATATTGGGCTCGTCATCAACCAATACGATTCGATTACTCAGCTGGGAACAGTCGCCATTCGTGCCTGCAGTATCCACCCTTCATCACCTCTCGTGGTCATACCGTGCAGCCGCGACCGCTGATCGCGCCTACTGCCTATAATCCAAGTTAAAGGATGGATCGGAGCGCCGCTACCAGAAAATTCCGGGGCCCCTTGAAATGGGCTCAATCACGGAGACCACTGGGGCGAGCGTTTTTCGAGAAAGGCGGCCATCCCCTCGAGAGCTTCTCGCGATACCCGCAGGCGCGCTATGAGATCCGACGTGTAGTCCAACACCTCACTCGCCGGAGAATTTGCGACCCTTTCGATGAGCCGTTTCGCCTCGGCAAGCGCCAGCGGACCGCCCTTCAACAGACGTCCGCAGAGGCGCTCAACGAACTCGTCGAGTTTACCGGACGCGGCGACTTCATCGACGAGACCCCAATGCAGAGCCGATGCAGCGTCGAAACGCTCGCCCGTTAGGAACAGCCTGCGGGCCCGCGAAGCCCCGAGACGACCCACACAGAAGGGAGAAATGACCGCCGGCACCAACCCGAGGCGAACCTCCGAGAACGCGAAAAAGGCGCGCTCGTCGGCCACCACCACGTCGCAGGCGGCCATCAACCCTACGCCTCCGCCTATCGCAGGACCGTTCACGCGCGCGATCACCGGACGGGGAAAGGCCGCAAGACGATGGAAGAGCGCTCCCATCGCCGCCGCGTCCCGGCGGTTCTCGTCCTCTCCTACCGCCTGAGCCCGTTTCATCGCGTTGAGATCGGCTCCCGCCGAGAACACCTCCCCAGCGCCAGTCACGATCACGATCCGCACGGAATCGTCGGCCTCGATCGCGTCGAGCCTCTCGCCGAGCAAGGCCATTACCTCTCCGTTGAGCGCGTTTCGCGATTCGGGACGATCGAGGGTCAGCCGGCTGATGCCACCGCTTGTCACAACTTCGATCACTAGAGGTCCTCCTCGAGCAAGGCCTGGCTAACCTCTACCTCCATGGTGAGTAGAGCCTGGCCGATGGTCTTGCCCTGATTGTCAAGCATGAGCGACCGTGTTCCGCCTCCACCAAGAGCCGAACGCATGACAAAATTCAGGGCGTTCAGGTTGTCGAGTCTGTAGCGAGTCACCGGGCCTTTGACGTTCGACGCAAAAAATTCGGCGACCCTCTCGGCGGTAACCTCGCGCAACAACTCGGGGTACAGATCGGCCCGTAGCGCGGCGATCCCGACGTTGCAGGTGTCTCCTTTGTCCCCTGATCGAGAGTGGGAGATGCGGGAAAGCGGGACCTTCTGCCGTGGTCCGGCCGCAAGCCCCGGCGACGCCCCCGACAAATCGGCTTTTCGGGCCGCTCGTCGACTCTTCGTGTTGTTCGGGAGCGCGCAGGGGAGTTCCGTCGTGCCGTCGCGGGTGCTTACACGGGCCGTTACCCGGTCGGCAGGAATCAGCGCCGGCCAGAAGCCAAAAGCCTTCGACACCTGCGGTCTGCCCCCAGCTCCACAAATGCCGGCGGGCCCGGCCAGCGCGATGCCCGCGAGCTCGCGGGCCATGGCCTGCAACGGCTTGGGACTCGCCGCGCTAGCAGCGAAACGCAGTACTACCTCGTTGGGTTCGACTTCGGGAGCCGCCGACTCACCCCAGCAAGCGGAGTACCCGAGTAGATCCGTTCTGCGCTCCAGAAAGTCATCGCCTACCCTGCCCCAGAATATCTCGGCAAACCTCCTGGCCTTAGCCAGGCAGTCCGGACCGCTCACGACGACCGACGCGTCAACCTTGAATCCGACATCATAAGTAATTGATACTTTGAGAGAATCCGGTGGGGCGTAGCCCTTTACCCCGGTCAGGGAAACGCGGTTGCTGCCGCTCTGCGTGATCGAGAAAGTCGTAAAATCCGCCGCAACGTCGGGAGAGAGGTACGCTGTGGGGTCCCCGATTTCGTAGAGCGCCTGCTCGATGACGGTGCGGGTCGAGACCAAGCCACCTGTGCCCGGATGTTTCGTGAGGTCGAAAGATCCGTCAGCGCGGACCTCCACGAGCGGGTAACCCATGTTTCGGTAATCGCTGACCTCTCGCCAAAGCGTGTAGTTTCCGCCCGTCGCCTGAGCGCCGCACTCGATCAGGTGGCCGGCAAGCAAACCTGAGGCCAACTTGTCGTAATCGTCCCAGCTCCAGCCGAATTCGTACACCATGGGGGCGACCACGCTGGCAGCGTCGTAGGTCCGGCCCGTGATCACTACCCGCGCTCCCCGATCCAACGCGGCTACGATCGGTTGCGCACCGATGTAAGCATTGGCCGAGGTGACGCGATCCAGCCTCTCACCAAGAGCTTCGCCCGTATCGATATGTGGGAGCTCACAGCCCTCGCGAACTAGCTCACCGAGGCGAGGCATGAGATCGTCCCCATCGACTACCGCGATGGGCAGTTCGAGGCCCTGGCGCTCTATCTCGTCGCTCAGCGCTCTGGCACATGCCCCGGGGTTGATGCCACCCGCGTTGCAGATCACCCTGATTCCGCGCTCGGTGATCTCACCGAGTATACGGCCGAGATTCGCGACGAAGTCCCTCGCGTAACCCAGGTCTTCACTATCCGCCCTCTGCTTGGCCAAGATGATCATGGTGATCTCGGCAAGATAGTCCATGGTGAGGTAATCGATGGGGCCGCCGAGGACCTGGCGCTTGATCGCTGCCGCCTCATCCCCCCAGTACCCACTGGCGTTGGCTATTACGATTCTTTCCCGCATGGGCTGCTCTCCCTACATCCTGAATACGCCGTTCGTCGTAGCCTGGACCGGCGCCGTAAACGCCGCCTCAAGGGCTAGTCCGAGTACCGCCCGCGTCTCCATCGGGTCTACAATACCATCGTCCCAGATTCGTGCCGTACTGAAGTAGGGACTGCCTTCCTTCTCATAGGCAGCTATGACCTCACGCTCCATGGCTGCGGCAAGTTCCGGATCCAAGGTCTCGCCTCGTGCGGCAAGCTGACTTTCCTTGATCGTCCGGAGAGTATTGGCCGCCTGGGCGCCGCCCATCACCGAGATCCGTGAGTTGGGCCACATGAAAAGGAACCGCGGGCCAAACGCCCTGCCGCACATCGCGTAATTTCCCGCGCCGTGCGAAGCACCAATGATGACCGTCAGCTTCGGAACCTCCGCGTTGGATACCGCGTGGACCAGCTTCGCCCCGTCTTTCGTAATGCCCCCATGCTCGTAGTCACGACCCACCATGAAACCGTTGATGTTCTGCAAGAACACGATCGGTATACGCCGCTGGCAGCACAACTCTATAAAATGAGTCGCCTTGAGCGATGAATCCGAAAACAATATGCCGTTGTTGGCGATGACCCCGACGGTGTAGCCATAGATCCGCGCGAATCCGGTAACTATCGTCGTACCATAGCGCTGCTTGAATTCGTGAAACCGACTTCCATCAACGAGACGGGATATCACTTCACGTACTTCGTACGGTACGCGGGTATCGGTTGGTATGATACCGTAGAGTTCCTCGGGATCGTAGTAGGGCTCTTCGACCGGCTCCCGCTGAGGGCCGTCCCACTGGCTGTAGACGATGTTTTCGAAAACGTCCCTGGCGATCGCCAGCGCTTCCCGGTCGTCGGCGGCGAGATGATCCGCCACGCCGGACACCCGGGTGTGAACGTCGCCACCACCGAGTTCTTCGGCGCTAACCTCTTCACCGGTCGCCGCCTTGACCAAGGGCGGCCCGCCGAGAAAAATCGTTCCCTGCCTGGCAACGATGATGTTCTCGTCACACATCGCCGGCGTGTAGGCGCCCCCCGCCGTGCATGATCCCATCACGACCGCCACCTGGGGTATCCCCACGGCCGACATACGAGCCTGCATGTAGAAGCCTCGACCGCCGTTGGTAACATCCGGAAAGATTTCTGATTGAAGCGGCAGGAACGCCCCTCCAGAGTCGACGAGGTAGACCGTGGGCAATCGGTTTTCGTAGGCTATGGTCTGGGCTCGCAGGTTCTTCTTTACTGAAATCGGGAATATCGTGCCTCCCTTGACCGTCGCGTCGTTGGTTATGATCACCGCCAGACGCCCGCGAATACGCCCCAGGCCGGTGATGACGCCGGCGCAGGGAGCCTCCTGGTCGTACATTTCCCAGGCCGCAAGAGGCGAAAGCTCCAGAAAAGGGGAATCGGGGTCCAGCAACGTGTCGATGCGATCGCGAGGCAGGAGCTTGCCACGCTCGACGTGGCGGCTGCGATGCCTCTCCGGTCCTCCTTTTCGGACCGACTCCAACCGCTCGCGAAGCAGCGCCACCGCCGCTACGTTCGCCGCGCGGTTTTCCTGGAACTCCTTACTGTCCGTACGTATCGCTGAACTCAGTTTGTGCACCCCGACCATCTACACCTGAACTCCTGGCCTCACAAGACGAGAGCCCTTGCAGACCACGCGCTTCGGACCTAGTCTTGAAGCATGGTCTGGATGCTCGTAAGACCGGGACAGGCGGTGCCCTCACCGGGTACACCCCGGTCGGCGACCTCGGCAGCCGCTGGCGACGCAAACGCTGAGCGCGATATCACAGGCGCTCCACTCGATCCCTCGGTCCCGACGGAGATCGGGCGCGTTCCACTTTCCGAGAGCCCGAGTCCCGTTCTCGACGCTGGGCGCCCAACCGTCGAAGTACCCCAGGAGCAAGCCCGCCGCCGCGAGGCTTGGGTAATGCACGGGGATATCGCCCACGCGCTCTACCAGTCGGGGATGCTCGAAGTCCTGCTCGAGCGCGTGGGTGCTCCTCCATTGGTATATTCTGGTGGCACCTCCGCCATCAACGCGTTGCTGATGTGTTCCGGCTCGGTTGCTTCGTTGAGGCAAGGCTGGGAAGAGCTGCGCAAGCAGCACCTTCTCTTCGAGACGGCGATAGAGCAAGCCCCCTTGCTCCGCCCGGTAATCAATGGTCACAACACCCTTACTTTCTTTGTAGACTCGCAGCTAAGCCAACATCGCTTCGACGCCGCTACCGTCAACCTTCTTCTCATGTGTGGAGATCGTTACCTGAGCGTACCTTCGAGCGGGCGAACCTCCGACACGCGTACCGTTGCGCTGACTTCTCTGGCCCAACACGACACAGGGCCCTGGCCGTGGATCCGCGCCATCGAGCACGCGGCGACGAGTGGAGTGGACAGGATTCTCATGCTTGGCCTCGAAGACACCATAGCGCGGAGCGCCGACCTGCTGCGAGCGACCGAGCGCGCGAGGGAGCAACGAGTGGAGATCGACGCCCTCGGCTTTGACAGCGCCGAGAAGCCCGGTCTACTCGACTTTCTCCTGCCAGGTTCGGGAACCCCCGAGCGCCTTATGCGAGACGGACGAGAAGCCGCCTTGTGTTGGGTCGAAGAGCGGGACTAGACCCTTCTCAGTGTACCAAGAACCAGCTTCAGGCTGCCAAAGTACGGCTGTTCACGAAAATCTTCATCTTCTGTAGTGAGCCGGCCGACGAAATACTCTGACTTGTCGGGAGCCAGCGAGACGAAGAAGGTCTCGTACACAGGATTCTCCTTCGAACCCGAGACCAGCGTAAAACTCTGCATGCCCTCGACGCCATCGAACTCGGCTACCCTGGAGAAAGCTATGACCTTGTCACCCCGGTTCTGGATCTGTTGAGCGTGGGCGAGGCTTGCCAAGGCAGCCACGTCCACGACCTCGGCAGGGGCGGGAATCGCAAAAACCTCGGCCGCAAAGAGTCCACGCGTCTTGATCGCGTCGCCCGGCATAACCTCGGCGTAAGCGAGTTGGAAGGCCTTTGAGTTGGAGCCTAGCTCGCGCCAACCAGCGACCGCTGGAGGAGTACACACGAATCCGCCCAGCCGGTACTCGCTCTTGAGAGGACTGAGAACCGTAATATCCTGTGCGACCGCCGTAGCCGCCATCGCCGGCGGGAGAACCACCAGACACGTCACGAGCAAAGGACCGAGGCCGCGATTGAGGTTGATAGGTTTCATTTCACATACCCGCTGGTAGCGCGCTACACACAGCCGAACTCTTTCACCCGGACGCTTCCGCCGAGGAGTCGCAGTGACGCATGAGCGATGAAAGCAAGGGGAGCATATCGCCGCCCTTCACGACATAATCATCTGCGCCCCACCCCATGGCCTTTTCGCGATCAAAACGATAGCGATCGGCCGAATACACGATTACCGTCACGTTACGCCGATTCTCGAATGCCGGGTCTTCCCGTATCACGCGACATACATGCCCACCGTCGGCACCGGGCATGTTGGGGTCCAGGATGACCGCGTCGACGTCGTGGTGAAGCAACTTGGACAAACAGTCCTCAGCGCTCGCGGCTGTTACCACCTGATAGCCGGTTTTCGAGAGGAAGATCGAAAGAATCGTTCGAGCATCCGGGGAGTCGTCGACGATCATCACACTCCGTCGGCCTTTGCTCCTCCGCACCTGCGCGGCGTTGCCCTCGACGACTCCTCCAGCGGCCTCGTTCGCGACCGCATGCCTCGAGAGCGTGCTCCTGTCGATCTCCTCTTCCGCCAGTCGTTCGATCTCCGGCGCGCTCAGCCCACGGACCGAGTTCGATGGATCCCGTTCCTCGGTTAGAGGAAAATCAGGGAGCGCGGGGTGGCCGACCTCCGACAGGGACGACGGCCCATCATCGGCGTCCTCCTCCCCAGATCGACTCGGCCCCGAATTCCGAAACTCCTCGACCGGATCGCAAGCCCGCGTCGTCCCCAAGGTCCCGACCAGAATGTGCATCCTGTCCTCGAGACTTTGAAGCCCTCGTTCGTTCTGCTCCGCCATGCTCTTGAGCCTGAAAGCAAGGCCTTCGAGACCACCAACGCGTGTACCCAGCGAAACGATTTCCGCGTCCAGGTTCTTGAGCACCGACAGAACGCTGTGCCGAAAATCCCTGTCCAGGGCTTCGCCTCGCTCCGCCTGCGCAGGATCAACCGCCGCCCCCGGAGCAAGCTGTGCGAGGTCCGGGTCACCCAGCTGCTGTTCGATCGTCTCTATCCTTTCTGCCTGGGCCTCGAGGATGTCGGTCAGCTCGGCCAACATGTCGGTCGCAGAATCGACCTTGTTCCCGAGTGAATCGATGTGGGCTTCGAGTCCATCCTCGCGCCCTCGGCGAATTCTTCCGCCGTGATCAGGAACCGCTAGGTCTTTTTCCGGAAAACGGGGGATTTCCTGAGACGCTTCTTCAGCAACCGCTTCTTCAGCGCTCGCCAGCTGGCTGATCAGGTCGTCTACCTGGCGTCGCAGGCTTTCAACGGTCTCTCCGACGTTGATTCGTTCCATCGCTTCCGCGACAGCAGCACTCACCCCCTCCTCGCGCTCTTCTCCCATGCACCTACCCCGACCCCCGCACGTCGCTAGTACCAGTCGACGACGTGGATCCGCTATCGATCATGTCGTGGCTCCGTTCAGGCGCCTTCCCTCTCCTGAGTATAGTTGCCTCGTGGGAGCGTGGGAAGGTTCATGATGCTCTTTGGGAAAAACCTTACGAGATAGTTGACGATGTCCTTAACCGAGACGATACCGACTGGTGTCTCCGAGCTGTCTACGAGCGGGATATGCCGATAATCGCCGAGGCTCATCTTGTTGAGCGCGTAGGCGATGGAATCCGTGGGACGCAAACACTCCGGATTGGAGGTCATGAGTTTACGCACGGGAGTCTTGCCGACTTCCGCGCCGAGTCCTACCAGTTGGGTGAGGACGTCGCGTTCCGTAAAGATCCCCTTGAGCTTGCTTCCCCGCGTCACCAGTACACACCCGATGCGCTTTTCGCGCATGATGGCTATGGCTTCGAACACAGGAGTCTGGGTTCCTACAACCACGGGCTCGCGGGGCCCGAGTACGACGACCGGCTCCCGCAACATGTCCTCGTCAAAAATTCGTGGCTCGCCCTTACTCTCGAGTTCACGGATGGACTCGTCGATGAACTCCCCTACGCCTTCCTGTTCATCCATCTCGTTTACCTCCCGACGATTACCGTACCGTCCACGTATCGCCACTTCGAAAAAGCTTGTCAAAATCATTCCGCCCCATCTTCTCGACCGCCTGCCGTGCCTGGTCGGCTACGATGCCTTCGTAGCAGGGCTTTTCCAGCGCCCGTACCACCCCGAGCGGCACCGGAAATTCCGGGCTTTCGAGACGGCTGAGAAAGAAACCCAGGGCCTCGTTTCGCTCGTCGTGCACGAGAATCTCGGCTTCATGCACTTCAGAAAGGGATACTATTTCTGGAGACATATCTTTCGCCAGTCTGATTCCCTTGCGCGCCTGCTCCGGCCCAAATATCAACGGTTTCCCGTGTTCGAGCAAGAGTTGATTATTTTCCCTCTCGCGTTTCTCAGTAACCAGGTCAAAAGCCCCATCGTTAAATATCACGCAGTTTTGGAGTATTTCCACGAAGGAAGTGCCCTTGTGCGCCATCGCCCGGTGCAAGACGGACTGGAGGTGTTTGGTTTCGGTATCCACGGTCCGGGCAACAAAGGTCGCGTCCGACCCCAAGGCCAGAGAAAGGGTGTCAAAAGGGTGGTCAGGTGTGCCCAGGGGGCTCGACTTGGTAATCTGCCCCTGGCGGGATGTCGGCGAATATTGCCCCTTGGTGAGCCCGTATATTTGATTGTTGAACAGCAAGATATTGATGTCGATGTTCCGACGTAGAACATGAATGAGGTGGTTTCCACCGATGCTCAACCCGTCGCCGTCGCCCGTGACGACCCAGACCGACAACTCCGGCCTCGCGATCTTTAGTCCCGATGCTATCGCCGGAGCTCGGCCGTGTATGCTGTGAAAACCAAAGGTGTCGAGATAATACGGGAAGCGGCTCGAACAGCCTATCCCAGAAACAAACACGATGTTTTCCTTGGGTATTCCGAATTCCGGCAGCACCTTCTGTACCTGGGCCAGGATCGCGTAGTCGCCACATCCTGGACACCAACGCACATCCTGGTCGCTTACGAAATCCTTGCGATTGAGCTTCGTCACCGCTTCGGCGCTCATGTTCGCTCCTCCAAAAGGGTTTCAATGCGGCCGAGTAACTCTTGAACCTTGAAGGGTTGTCCTGTGACCTTGTTGATTGGTATGGCATCGACCAAGAAACGCTCTCGGATAATGCGCACCAGCTGTCCGAGATTCATCTCCGCTACCACCACCGTTTTGTAACGCGAGAGAATTCTAGCGACGTCTCTCGGGAAAGGGTTGAGCCAGCGCAGGTGCAGATGCCCAGCCGCTACCCCCTGCGCGTTCAACCTCGCAACAGCCTCGGCTATCACGCCATAGGTTGAGCCCCATCCGACGATCAGCACTTCCCCCAGCTCGCTCCCCTCTACCGTCGCTGGCGGCACATCGAATGCTATACCTTCCACCTTGCTCGACCGCAGACGAACCATTCTCTCGTGGTTTTTCGCGTCGTAGCTGATGTTGCCAGAATCGTAGTCCTTCTCCAGACCGCCGACTCGGTGCTCGAGGCCACGCGTACCCGGTACCGCCCACGGTCTCGAGAGAGAATCCTCGTTGCGCAGATAAGGATGAAAGCCCATCTCCTCGGTCCAGTGCCGTGCCGGAATCGACGCCAACTCGTCGAAGCTCGGCACCTTCCATGGCTGGGCGCCGTTGGCCAGATAGCCATCGGAGAGAATCATGACCGGGGTCATGTATTTTATGGCCATGCGCACCGCGTCAAACGCCACGTCAAAACAGTCGACCGGGGTCGACGCCGCTAGGACCGCGATAGGACACTCCCCGTTGCGCCCGAACAGGGCCTGAAGCAAATCCGCTTGCTCCGTCTTGGTGGGGAGCCCGGTGCTCGGCCCGCCCCGCTGAACGTTGACGATCACAAGCGGCAACTCGACCATGACCGCTAGCCCAATGGCCTCGCCCTTCAGGGCTATCCCAGGACCGCTCGAGGCGGTGATGCCCATCGCTCCACCAAAGGACGCCCCGATCGCAGAACAGATCGCTGCAATTTCATCCTCGGCTTGAAAGGTCACGACGTCGAAGTTCTTTCTGCCTGAGAGCTCATGAAGAATTTCGCTCGCTGGCGTGATGGGGTACGACCCGAAAAAGAGCTGTTTCCCGGCTTTCGCCGTTGCCGCCATAAGACCAAGCGCCATGGCTTTGTTACCGGTCAGGTTCGTGTATTCTCCGGGCTCGATTGGCGCGGCCTTTACCTCGTAAGAAGTCGTGAAAATCTCCGCGGTCTCACCGAAATTCCAACCCGCCTTGAATACGCGCACGTTGGCCTCCACGAGCGCGGGCACCTTGGCAAATTTCGTCTCTATCCACTCGACGGTCTGCTCTATAGGGCGATTGAACATCCACGAACACAGACCCAGCGCGAAGAAGTTCTTGCAGCGAACCACCGTCTTGTTGGGAAGTCCCATGTCGGCCAGCTCGTCGACGGTCATCTTGGTCAGCGGTACGGCGAAGAGCTGAAAGCGATTCCTCAGGCTCTCGGACTCCAGTGGGTTTTCCTCGAGACCGGCCTTGCGAAGATTGCTCGTGGTAAAGGCGTCGCTGTCGGCAATGAGGATGCCCCCGTCGCGGAGATCGTCGGTGTTGACCGCCAGCGCAGCCGGATTCATCGCCACGAGAACGTCCGGTTGGTCTCCAGGGGTGAAGACCTTGGTATTTGAGAAACTGAGTTGAAAGCCGCTCACCCCGGCCAGCGTGCCGGCCGGAGCGCGGATTTCCGCCGGGAAATCCGGAAGGGTGGCGATATCGTTGCCAGCGATCGCCGATTCATTGGTAAACTGAGTACCCGTCAGCTGCATACCGTCACCAGAATCTCCCGCGAAACGGATGATCACGGTTTCGAGTTCTTCGACCGCTTTTCCCTTGTCGGTGAGCGCAGGGGGCGCTTCAGCCATAGTCTTCAGTCTCCCTTTGTGAGGCGGAAGCCTCCAGGATGAGTAACGCTAAAACTTACTTTAAGCCCAAACAGGTTTAGCAGCAAAGATAACGGATGCAAATCCTTTCCCCCCGAACGCTCAAGGCCTACTTATTTCTGTCACGGGGTTCTCGCGTCCGCTCCCCCGGCCGGCCCTGACGCACGATTCCGTCGTCCGGAGAGGGCCGGGTTTTCCATCGACGGTGAGCCCAGTTCCACTGATCCGGAAAACGACGTATCTGCCGTTCAACTTCAGCGCAGTAGGCCGCGGTGAGCGAGGCGATCGCCTTGTCGCGTTCTGTCTCGAAGCCGCACGCGGGGGAATCCCGGCCCGTCGGGACGACAGCTTCGCCACTGAGTACTACAAGATCATCGCCTTCCCAGGCCGCAAAGACGGGCAAGACGGGAGCACCGGTCGCCAGCGAGAGCCGTGCGAGCATGGTGGAAGTGCAAGCCGCCCGGCCGAAGGTCTCGACGAAGATCCCGTGCCCATAACGTTGATTCTGATCAAGCGGTGCCGCGATCACCCCACCTGAACGCAGAAATTCAATCACCGCTCGAAGGCCGCCGTTGCGCCCCACCGACTTCATGCCCATCTCCGCACGCTCGCTGAGGAGGTAGTGGTTCATGTAGGGGTTTTTCATCGGGCGGTGGAACACGGCCAGCTCGACTCCAGCCAGACCACAGGCTCGACCCATCAGCTCGAAGTTGCCGGTGTGAGCGGTGAGGATCAATACCCCTCGCCCCTCGCCACGCAGCAGAGCCACCCGCTGGATTACCTCTCTCAGTCCCCGAGGTCCGGGAGCCCCGGCGAGTTCGCGAGCATGCATGAGTTCCGCCACTATGCGCCCCCAAGTGCTGAACGTCGAGACAACGAGCCGTTCCTTGCGTGCCTCGGACCAATCCGGAAAAGCTATATCGACGTTGCTTCGGATCACGCGTCGGTGCCTGGCGTCAGCTCGCGCAGCGAGCTGAGCGAGCCCCTCGAGAAGGCCGCGTACCCAGCTCAGGGGTAGGGCCTGCCCGGCCATCCACACAGCCCTGAAAAACAGATAAACGAGGAAATGCAGAGCCGCACGCACGCCCGCGAGTCTAGCGCCGAACCCGATTCCGACCAAGCCCGGCTCCGAACGGCGATCAGCCCCAGAAACCCGGAGTCCAGAGAGTCGGCTAGAAATCCGATCTGTAGCCCATGTTGAGAAAGTAACTGCGACTATCGCTAGTCTGATCCGACAGCGGGCCGCTCGACGTCTGGCCACCGGCTTCGATTTCCAAACGATGGCGACCGTTCCATAGGTAGTCCAGGCGAACCGAGGGCTTGATGGTGGTCTGATCGCCCCCTAGCGTGTTCTTGCGGAACGCGAACTGTAGCTTGGGATTGATACGCCATACCCGGCTTAGACGAAAACGCGAATCCATACTCAGGGTGAGGATATCAGAGCTGGCTGTATCGGAATAGCGTAGTCCCAAGATACCGATCGTTCCTGGTGTGAGGATGTCGCTGCCGATTAGCTGGGTAGAATAGAAGAACTCGTTGCCCGTGCTGGGGGTGGCATCCACCCCTCCCGAAGCCGGCGTGGAAGAGATACTTGAAATCGTGAAATCTCCGCTCACCTGCAGTTTGTTACCCAGCGGGTGCGACCCGCCGAGAGTAAAGGCCCTGCTCGTAGCCGTCCGGTCACGGGCCAGCTGCCGCACTTCGCTTTCGCTCGAGGTCGAGAGCAGATCCGAGATGCTACCGACACTTTGCCCCTGAAGGGCGTTGCTCGTGGTGAGTATAGGACTGTTACGATGATCAAACGTGAAGTTGATCGCCGAACCGTCGTGCAATACCCAGTTCCCCAATAACAAGGCGGTGTTGAGGTCTTCGTATAACAAATCGTAATCGAGTATTCCGAAAAAGGAACGCTCGGCCGTGAAGTAGCGGAATTCCCCTCCGACCGCTTGTCGATCGTCGATACCGTCAACCCGCTGTTGAATCGCAAATACGTTGAAGTCCCAGCGCTTCAGGAACGTCCCGAGATCGAGGCTAAGGCCGTAGAAGTATCTATCCGGATCCACGCTATCGGAGGTAGACGTAACGACCGGATAGCCCAGGAGTAGGTTCGCGTTGCCCCAATCGGTAAAGCGATAGCCGAGATCGAGGCCATCGAAACGACCGAGAACTCCGCCGCTGCTTCGCGACTGCCGCCCAAGCCTGGCCGACAGCCTGCGTTGATCGCCCAGGGCGTCGAGAAAGAACTCACTGACCCTCGACTCGCTGCCGGCACCGTTGTCAAGGAAATCGTGCAGGTATCCTCCTGAAAAACGGGTCCGCAGTTCATAGTTAGCTCTGCGCAGCTGCGCCGAAGCGTCGAGGTCCGACGACAACGCGGACTGGTTGACCGTAACGCCCTCGGGGTCCGTAAAGCTCGCGTCCCGCCGATAGAACTGCGCAAAGCTTCCGTAAGTTTGCCAACTCGAAACCGTGCTTGCGCTCCTGGCTTTACGGAGCTTCTCCTTTGGAGCATCTGCGGCTGTCACGAGAGCGACGAGTCGCTGACGCACTCTCTTTGCGCCCTCGCCTTCGGGATAACGTCTCAGGTACTCTTCGTATTCCGCCTTCGCGTGCGCGCGCTGGCCGTTTCGTTCGCGCGCGAGGCCCAGCAGCTCCTGGGCCTCGCGCCGGAATTCGTGCTCCGGCATATCCAGAAGCTTGGTGTAAATTCGTATCGATCGATCGTAGTCCCCCGCCGCCATCGTCCGTCTTGCCTCACCGGCCAGGTCGGCCAGGTTCGACCCCGGAGCCGAGGACGCCGGCAACGTGTTGCCGGGGCTTTCGAGAATGACCGCATCCGCTGAGCTCCGGCCGCCGGGGCTCCTGGTTATCGATCCGCGGCCGACGCGACGCGCCAGTTCGGATACCGAACTGGTCGGTGGTGGTGCCGCATGGGCCCGTCGCTCAGCCGCCGACACTTTCGCGATCCACGCGCCCGGATAACTCTCTTGCAGGGATTCGACCGCAGCCCGTGCGGCCGGCAGGCTATCGAAGAATCCCAGACGCAGTCGATAGCTTTTCTTACCCTTCGCGAGGTATGGGGTCGTGTATACCGAGTACTGTGAGAAGGCCCCCATCGCCGCCATCCCGGTAGTAGCCGGGGCCGTAGCGAATGTCCCGAGATTGACGGCGTAGGACTGAGGGCGAGCGGACGTGTTTGCCGGGGACGGATCGGGGCGTAACGAGGGCGCGGCGCCCGCGCGCAGCTCCGTCTCGCGCTGGGTCGGCGCGACCTCAACGACCCACGCGCCAGGAAAATCGTGTTCTAGAGAAGCAGCGACCTCTTTCGCGACTCCCTGGTCGGCAAAGAACCCCAGCCGAAGCCTGTACCAGGTCTTGGCGCCGGTGACGTACGCCGTGGTATACAGACGATATTCGCCGAAGGCAGCAAGCTGCTGTACCCCGGCAAGGTCAGGCGGTCGGCTAAAGGAGCCGAGGTTGATCGCGTAGACCCGGCCGGCGTCAAATACGCCACTCTCAGCGCGTAGCGGAAACAAGCCAAGCACGAGCAACGCGGGGACGAAGGCCAGCCCGGCCGCGACCGTTTTCGCGACCAGTAAGCGACGCAGGCAAGCCCGGGGCAAACCGTCGCCGGTAGATAAGCGATGAGCTAACGCGATATAACGGGCAGGCACGGATCGGTGGCCTCGGGTCCTGGAATCGCTACAAACAGACTTCTAAAATCACTACCCTGCCCGACCTTGAAGGATACTGGGCGGCCAAATTCAAGGGTCAAGTAAGGCGCGGCTCCTATATCACCCTCGTAGATCACCCGTCTGAGCGGTACATGCTCGTGCGCGTGAGGAGTCACCGCCTCTCTCTTGAACCTGCTCTCCCTGTCCACACGGCTCAAAGCAATGGCTTCGAGTTGAATGCGCAGCTCCTTGCCCTTTCCGAGCGGAGCATGGGTGATGTAGCGAACCGGAAAGTTCAGTCCCACCCGCACGACATAACAGGGTCCCTCGCTGAGTATCTCTACATCGTTGAGCATCCGACCCCCGACCGGCTGCGCGAACACCGCCGATACCATACCCACCAGGCCCGCAGCACATAGCAAAACCACCCTTGACAGTTCTCCTGCTCGTTTCATAGCGCTAGAACCCACCCTTGCTCGTTTGATGCTTGCCGCTACGACGTTTCGAAATCGCCGTCATCGAGCTGTCCGTGTATTCGTGGCAGGCCCCCGCACAATCCCTCAGCTCGCTCACCGAATACAACACCCTCGGGCTTTTCACCTTCTTGTGTTCGTTCTGTTTGTAGTCGTTCGCGTGGCAACCGGCACAATCCGGCTTGTACGCCGAATTTCGCCATACCATGACCTGGCTGTTGGTTGTATGGCAATCGCGACATCCGACGCTGGAACGATGGTCGCCCGGGTAGTCCCCAGACGAGTGCCGGAAATCGATCGGAGTCCAACTCGTAGAACCGTGGCATTGGTCGCACTGCAAGGACGTCGAGAAATGACCGCCTGACTTGCCGGTTGCCACGCTTCCGTTGTGACAGCTCGAACAGTTACCGCTCACCCCCTGATGGTCGAACACCGCGCCGGTCCAGCTCGTCGTGTTGTGACAGTCGTCACAGGCGTTGCCGCTGGAAATGTGGTTCGCCGACTTCCCGCTCGCCACGCTTCCGTTGTGGCAACCCGAACAGCTACCGAGAACCGCCGTATGATCCACGCGCTGAACGGGCTTCCACGCGCTGACCGAGTGACAGTCGCTGCAACTCGCGCTGCTCTGGATGTGAGCCGCGTTCTTGCCGGTCGCCACGCTTCCGTTGTGACAGCTCGAACAGTTACCGCTCACCCCCTGATGGTCGA